>JBJTCD010000124.1:0-17358 GCA_046091665.1 Hyphomicrobiales bacterium | reverse complement strand
GATAAAGACAATCAAACAAAATCTTGACGAGTTTGATCTCAAGCAATTCGATGTCGACACTCATGCCTGCCAAATGCTCGGTCGGGATATTCTCATTCTCGAGCAGACGATCGAGGCAAAGCGTGACCAGTTCGAACGCTATGTTCAAAGCTATGAAAAACGTCGTCTGATCGTTGCCGAGCGCCTGCGTCGTCTTGCCGAGATCGAGCCCAAAGAAATCAGCGCGTCGACCGGGGAAGCTCAGCTCATCGAGGCATGATTTCACGATTGCTGAACGGGATCATCACATGAGAACGGGACCAAAGACCATAAAGGGCAAAAGACGCTCGTCTCAAAATGCGTTGCGTCACGGTCTATCGAGATCTTTCGGAAGCGATGCCGCCTATGACGAAGCTGTTAAATCATTGGCCCGACAAATTCTAGGTTCTCTATGTGACCCTAAATATTTTGGTCTTGCTCGTGGCATTGCCGAAGCACTTCTCGATATCAGCCGGTTGCGGCATGCCGAATATGAGTATTACAGCTTGTCGAAGTCTGTCTCGCGAAATCATAAAGGCATGAAAGCGGTTGCTGGATCTCTCGACATTCAAGTGAACCGCTATCTATCTCGCGCTCATGGAAGACTTCGTTCCAAAATCAGGCAATTTGATCGCGCTTGTTTGATGGGTCATCGTTCAGGACTTAATGCCCTTGGTTCACTCTTTCGAACCGCTATGAATGCGGATGCCGATGAATTCCAAAACAGCAATATCGTATGATCATCAAATTCATTTTTTGCAAAACGAAATCGGAATATCTATTAAAAACAGGTGCTTCGGTCTTCTGATGCTTTTTGACGATCGTATTCATCCGCAATGTCCGCGCCCGGTTTTGTCAATCAAGGCCTGACCATGCGATTTTGTTCAAAGCCTATGAGGGTTCGCCGTTGCGGCCGAGAAGTCGACGCAAACCTTCCGTCGGCGACATTTTATTTCTTAACGGAATGATAGGTGCCGAAAGGGGATCTTCTTCATTCTGTGACTGATGGGGATCCTGTTCATCCGCTGATGCCGTAAAAGCTTCATGCGAAGCTGTGAGCGTCGGCTCATTTTCGTAAGGAGAAGCAGGATTGCCGATGTTTTGTGAGGGAAAGATCGATACGTCCGGAAGAGTGGCGTCGCTCGCTCGTGGTTCGGCGGATCTTTCGAAATGTCTTGCGATCTCGGCAAAGTCCGCCGGCTTGATATCCGCATTTTCGCTTTTCTGGCGCGCGATTTGTTCTGTCGCAACCGAGAAAGTCGGAGAGGGCGCTTTCGGCATCGGATTGGTCACAGCGGATCTTTCGAAATGTCCAGCGATTTCGGCAAAGTTCGCCGGCTTGATATCCGCATTGTCGCTTTTCTGGCGCGCGATTTGTTGTTTCGCAACCGAGAAAGGCGGAGGGGGCGCTTTCGGGAACGGATTGGTCACAGAAGCCATGTCGGCGTTAACCACAGGAGCCGCTCCGATTGTGGGTGCCAATCTGACCGCATTTGTCGCGTCTCTTTGCGGAGCTGCATTTGCGCGCGTGATGTTGGTTTCGATGACGAGGTCCGAATTGCCGCCGATGAGGACAAGATGTTCGACATTATCGCGTCTTACAATCATGAGCTGACGTTGCCGGTCGACACTGAATGTATCGACAATGCCGAGGCGAGGCAGGCGTCCGCGGCCACTCCCGTCATATCCTCCGCCCGATCGCACGATCTTGCCAAGCACATAAGCAAACACGGCCAAAAGGACGAGGATCCCGGCCAGAGCCAGAACATAAATATAGGGTTGCGGGATAGTCATCCCGAGAAGCGAATTCATCCACCAGACCTTCTTGTTGATTGTGTCGACCCGAGTGCCACCGGTTCAGTTCAATTTGGCGGTGAAAAAAGGGCCGGATCGGGGCAAACCCGATTCTTTGTTAAGATTTTATTTACCACAATTAACGAGGCTTCAGAAATGAAAACTCGAAATGTTGTGTCAAAGCCCCTTCTCGAATGGTCGATGTCGTCGAATTCGGTGAACCATATTCCGCTTGATTTGTATAAGCCAGTCGCCGAGATCATCGGTTATGTGATGCGACTCAAACGTGGGCAGAGGGTGCGTTATTCGTCCATGCGGGGAAGAGAATGAGTGAGTGGGTTGACGAGAGGGATGCGTCGCGTGCGGGCCGTCGGGCTCTGTCGCCGCTTCTTGTTGTGCTCAGCCTCACCCTTATCGGCTTTGGCGCCGTGGCCTTGGCGGCAACCGAGGATCATGTCGGGTTGGTGCTTATTGGCCTTGTCGCGACCCTTGCGGCTCTGGGCGTCTTAAGCCTGGTTGGGCTGGCCTTTGGTTTTATTACGCTCGGCGGAACGCCTGAGTCTGACCCCCTCTCGCCCGGACTGATGGATGCGCTTGATGAAGGCTGCGCCGCGATTGATGTCGCGGGTCGGGTCATTTTTGCCAATCGCGCCTATCTTGATTTAACCGGCTCGCAGTCTCGAGCAACCGCATTGTCTCCAGAAGGTTTGTTCGGTCATGCGCCGGAAGCGGCGCAGGCGATGTTTCGCCTGGCGGAGGCGGCGCGACGCGGATTAGAGGCTGATGAGGAGATTAGGCTTGATCGCACGATGAAGGGCGAAGCGCCTGCATGGTTCCGCATTCGCACGGCTCCGATTTCCTTGCGCGATGGTGAGCGGCGTCAGATTTGGCGTGTGTCGGATGTGACGCGGGAGCGTGAACGGCAAGAAACTGTCTTCCGCGAATTGCAACACGCGATTGAATTTTTGGATCATGCGCCCGCAGGCTTTTTCTCGCTCAATCGCGAAGGCGTGATCGATTATATGAATGCGACGCTCGCTTCATGGATCGGGCGGGATCTCGCGGAAATTGGATCGGGTGGTTTGGTGCTTGAGGATGTGATGGCGCCTTCAGATCGCGCGCGGCTCTTGCATGAAACGGGTCTGGCGAATGAGAAACGGATCGATGTGATCGAAACCGAATTGCAAAGTGTTACGGGCGGTCTCATTCCCGTTCGGCTCTTGCATCAGATCCGTTTTGATGCGTCAGGTCGGGCGCTGCCAAGCCGGACCTTGGTGATTGATCGAAGGATCGGCGCGATTACGCGTGAAGAGTCGGTGAGCGATGAATATCGCTTCTCGAAACTCTTTAACGCCTCGCCCTTTGGCATCGCGATGATCAACAGCGAAGGTAAGATCGTTCGAACCAATTCGGCCTTCGCCCGCATCATGCCTTCAGGTCTTGGCAAAGTGGGTTCGGTTTTCTCCTCCATCATTGCCTCCGAAGATCAGGATCGTTTTGCGTCTTTGATTGATCTTTCCGCAACCCAGAAAAGCGACGAGGCGCCGGTTGATTTGAGGCTCGCCTCAGAGGGCAGCTCCGCGCGTCTTTTTGTGACGCGTCTTCATGCCGATGCGCCCGGCGATGATGCCGCGATCATTCACCTTCTTGATACGACAGAACAGCGCGCGCTTGAGGCGCAATTTGCCCAGGCGCAGAAGATGCAAGCGGTTGGCGAACTCGCGGGCGGGGTCGCGCATGACTTCAACAATGTGCTGCAAGGCATTCTGGGATATGCCGATTTGCTTCTTGCTAATCACCGTCCGACCGACCCGGCCTTCCAGGACATTATGGAGATCAAACATAATGTGAACCGCGCGGCCGGACTTGTCGGTCATCTCTTGGCCTTCTCGCGCCGCCAGACTTTGCTGCCGGTTGTTTTCCATTTCACTGAAATTCTTCCCGATCTTTCGCGTCTGTTGAAGCGCTTGATTGGGTTCCGGATTAATCTCGACGTTAAACATGATCGCGATCTCTGGCTCGTCAAAGCCGACCGGACTCAGTTTGAACAAGTGATCATCAATCTTGCGATGAATGCGCGGGATGCGATGCCGCAAGGGGGTGAGCTTTCAATTCGCACCGCAAATATCGCTGCCGCGGCTTCAAGCGAATTGGGTGATACGACGATACCGTCCGCCGATTACGTGATGATCGAAATCACTGACACCGGCACCGGTATTGCGCCCGAAGTCTTGGACAAGATTTTCCAACCCTTCTTCACCACGAAGGAAGTGGGCAAGGGCACAGGTCTTGGCCTATCCATGGTCTATGGCTTCGTCAAACAATCGGGCGGCTTTATCCTTTGTGAGTCAAAGCCGGGTGAGGGCACACGGTTCCGCATTCTTCTGCCCCGTCATATTCCCGAAATAGGCGAGCGCGTGGTCAAAGCCGACGCGGCGGGTCCTGCAAAACCGAGCGCCGATCTTAGTGGTCAAGGCACGATCCTTCTCGTTGAAGATGAGGATGCGGTGCGCGCCTTTGGCGCCCGTGCGCTAACACAACGCGGCTATCGGGTGCTCGAAGCCGCGACCGGTGTTGAAGCCTTAGCGCTCCTTGAGACGGAAGCGGTCGATCTCATCGTCTCGGACGTCGTGATGCCGGAAATGGATGGGCCCACATTACTTGGTGAGGCGAGGGCACGCGGGATCACCGCCCGGTTCATTTTTGTCTCGGGCTATGCCGAGGAGGCTTTTCGCAAGAATCTCCCCGAAGGCGAGGAATTTGGCTTCCTGCCTAAACCCTTTTCGCTCAAACAGCTGACCGAGACGGTTAAGGACTCTCTCGGCTAAACCTCTGAATTAACAATACTTTCACCATAATCACGTGCTTTTTGAGAGGAGAACAAAAAAAGAACTTGAGCTTTGGAACAAAACGTGATCAAAAATCTTATGCCGTGTCATTGAGACTCGGAATCGCCTCTGCCATAAGGATCATACGCCATGTCGCAAGCTGCACTTCGGGTCGTTGAAGGACAATCAATGGATAAGTCAAAGGCGCTCGACGCCGCTCTCTCCCAAATCGAACGGGCCTTTGGGAAGGGCTCTATCATGCGGCTCGGCAAGTCCGACAAGCCGGTTGAAATTGAAACCATTCCGACGGGTTCGTTGAGCCTTGATATCGCGCTCGGCGTTGGCGGTTTGCCGCGTGGTCGTGTCGTTGAAATCTACGGCCCTGAATCATCAGGGAAGACAACGCTCGCGCTGCACACGGTTGCGGAAGCGCAAAAGCGCGGTGGTGTCTGTGCCTTTATCGACGCCGAACATGCGCTCGATCCCGTTTATGCCCGCAAGCTTGGTGTTAATCTCGAAGATCTTCTGATCTCGCAGCCTGACACGGGTGAACAAGCTCTTGAAATCTGCGACACGCTTGTGCGTTCAGGCGCGGTTGATGTGTTGGTCGTTGACTCGGTCGCAGCCCTCGTGCCGCGCGCTGAAATCGAAGGCGAGATGGGCGATGTACAGCCCGGTCTTCAGGCCCGCTTGATGAGCCAGGCGCTTCGCAAGCTCACCGCCTCGATCTCGCGTTCGAATTGCATGGTCATCTTCATCAACCAGATCCGTATGAAGATCGGTGTGATGTATGGCTCGCCGGAAACCACCACGGGTGGCAACGCGCTGAAATTCTATGCGTCCGTCCGCCTTGATATCCGCCGTGTCGGTTCGATCAAGGAAAAGGAAGAAGTAATCGGCAACACAACGCGTGTGAAGGTCGTCAAGAACAAGGTGGCGCCGCCCTTCAAACAGGTCGAATTCGACATCATGTATGGCGAAGGCGTCTCAAAGACGGGCGAACTCATCGATTTGGGTGTCAAAGCTGGTATTGTTGAAAAATCGGGCGCCTGGTTCTCCTATGACAGCCAGCGTCTCGGCCAGGGCCGTGAAAACGCGAAGGCCTATCTTAAGGCCAATCCGGAAGTGGCCAATAAGATTGAAAGCCAGCTGCGCCAGAATTCCGGCATTTTGGCCGAGCAAATCCTCGAAGCGGTCTCTCCGACAGCGGAAGACCTTGATGAGGGCGAGGAATAAGCCTGATCTGATCCTTGATCAGAGCGCTTGATTTATAAATACGCGGGGGCTCGGAGGGAGCGCACCCCGCGTATTTTTTGCGTGTTATCTCGTATCCGTGAAAAGAATTCGAGCGGAATGGGGGAGTTCAGGCCAGCTCGTCTCGACAGTCTCGGCAGACGCCACTAAAAGCGTGATCCGAAAGGGGTCCGGCTTTGCGGATTTCCCCCATGCTGACAAGTGGAAGACGCATAGATGAGCAGTGTAAACGACATTCGGTCGACCTTTCTCGATTATTTCCAGCGCAATGGTCACGAGATTGTGGCCTCTAGCCCGCTTGTCCCGCGCAATGATCCGACATTGATGTTTACCAATGCAGGCATGGTGCAATTCAAGAATGTTTTTACCGGTGTCGAGAAACGTCCTTATTCTCGCGCAGCGACCTCGCAAAAATGCGTGCGCGCAGGGGGCAAGCATAATGATCTTGATAATGTTGGCTATACTGCGCGCCATCATACTTTTTTTGAAATGCTCGGCAATTTTTCGTTCGGCGATTATTTCAAAGAGCGCGCGATTGAGCTTGCTTGGAATTTGATCACCAAAGATTACGCGATTGATAAATCGCGTTTGATGGTTACGGTATACCACGAAGATGACGAAGCCTTCGGCCTTTGGAAAAAGATCGCGGGCCTTCCTGAGTCAAAAATCATCCGCATTCCGACTTCGGATAATTTCTGGGCGATGGGTGACACAGGGCCTTGCGGTCCTTGCTCTGAAATTTTCTTCGATCATGGGGATAAGATTCCGGGTGGCCCTCCGGGATCAGCCGATGCCGATGGTGACCGTTTTATCGAGATCTGGAATCTCGTCTTCATGCAGTTCGAGCAGGTGACGCCTTCTGAGCGCGTCAATCTGCCGAAACCTTCGATTGATACGGGCATGGGTCTAGAGCGCATCTCCGCGCTTCTTCAAGGCACACATGACAATTACGAAACCGACACAATGCGCGCGTTGATCCGCGCGGTCGCTGAAGCCACCGCCGTTGATCCGAAAGGGCAAGCAAGCCATCGCGTGGTTGCCGATCACTTGCGCGCAACATCCTTCTTGATTGCCGATGGTGTGTTGCCTTCAAATGAAGGACGCGGCTATGTGCTTCGTCGCATCATGCGTCGCGCGATGCGCCATCTGCAATTGCTCGGCGCGAAAGAGCCTTTGATGTATCGCCTCGTTCCCTCACTCGTGCGTGAGATGGGGCTTGCTTATCCCGAACTTGGTCGCGCTGAAGCGCTCATTGAAGAAACACTTCGGTTGGAAGAAACACGTTTCCGCAAAACGCTTGAGCGTGGTTTGGCGATGCTTGATGACGAAACAAAATCTCTCTCATCAGGTGGCAAGCTTTCAGGTGAGACTGCCTTCACGCTTTATGACACTTATGGTTTCCCGCTTGATTTAACTCAAGATGCGTTGCGTCCGCGCGGCATCGCTGTGGATACCGATGCGTTCAATGCGGCGATGGAGCGCCAACGCGAGAAAGCCCGTGCGGCATGGGCGGGTTCGGGCGAAGCCGCCACCGATACAGTCTGGTTTGCTGTTAAAGAGAAGGTCGGTGCAACCGAGTTTTTGGGCTATGATACAGAGCAAGCCGAGGGCGTAATCCGTGCGCTTGTTTCAAATGGTCAGGTCGTCGAGAAGCTCTCAAAAGGACAAACAGGTTTTGTTGTATTGAACCAAACGCCGTTTTATGGCGAAAGCGGTGGTCAAGTCGGTGATGCCGGCGTGATGAGTGGCGGAGGCCTTTCTTTGCGTGTAACCGATACGCAAAAGAAATTGGGCGATCTCTTTGTTCATGCGGTCACGGTTGAGGCGGGCGAAGCGACGATTGGCGCCGCGCTTGAATTGATGGTTGATCACACACGTCGCAGTGCCGTTCGCGCCAATCATTCGGCCACGCATTTGTTGCACGAAGCTTTGCGTCAAGTGCTCGGCGATCATGTCGCGCAAAAAGGATCACTCGTTGCACCCGAGCGTTTGCGCTTCGATTTTTCTCATACAAAAGCAATATCGGATGAAGAACTTGCACGCATCGAAGACATTGCCAATCGCGTCGTTCTTCAGAATGAGCCTGTTGTTACACGCTTAATGGGCGTTGAAGAAGCGATTGAAAGCGGCGCGCGCGCATTGTTCGGTGAAAAATATGGTGACGAGGTGCGCGTCGTTTCGATGGGCACGGAGCCTGGCGCAAACAAAGCCTATTCGGTTGAGCTTTGTGGCGGCACGCATGTGATCCGCACAGGCGATATCGGCTTGATTAGCATTGTAT
This sequence comes from Hyphomicrobiales bacterium, assembly GCA_046091665.1. Lineage (GTDB taxonomy): Bacteria > Pseudomonadota > Alphaproteobacteria > Rhizobiales > Beijerinckiaceae > CAIUPE01. The sequence goes on along the minus strand of JBJTCD010000124.1, from coordinate 9,183 downwards.
CGGAGTCAGGCGTTGCTGCAGGCACGCGTCGGCTTGAAGCAATGACGGGTGATGCGGCGCGCCGTCATCTCGCTTCTGAAGCGAAAAAACTCAAAGAGATCGCCTCGCTTCTCAAAGCCTCTCCGCAAGATGCGGCGGATCGTGTCTCTGCGATCATTGAAGAGCGCAAAAAATTTGAGCGCGATCTTGCGGATGCGCGCAAGAAGCTTGCGATGGGTGGTGGCGGTTCATCTGGTGCATCTGATGTCACTGAGATTAATGGAATCAAGTTTTTAGGTCGCCGCGTTGATGGCGTTGAGATGAAAGATCTCAAAGGTCTTGCGGATGAAGCGAAGGCCCAGATGGGTTCAGCTATTATTGCTCTCGTCAATGTGGGTGAAGACGGCAAAGCGGGTCTTGTTGTGGCGGTCACAAGTGATCTCACTGCGCGCTTCAACGCGGTTGAGCTTGTGCGTGTAGGTTCCGAAGCACTTGGTGGCAAAGGCGGCGGTGGACGGCCCGATATGGCGCAAGCCGGTGGTCCGGATGGATCAAAAGCCGATCACGCGCTTCAAGCGATTGCATCTCTGTTGCGGAGTGCAGGGTGAGTTTTGATATCTAATTTTATAATAAAAAAAGCCCCGCAATGCGGGGCTTTTTCTTTTTCAGTGATGACGACTTAGGCTGACATCGCTTTTTTGAGATTTTCATCGACCTTGTCGAGGAAACCTGTTGTTGAAAGCCATTTCTGATCTGCGCCGACAAGCAAGGCCAGATCTTTTGTCATGAAACCGGTTTCAACGGTTTCAACACAAATATGCTCGAGCGTGTTTGCGAAACGCGCGAGCGCGTCATTACTATCAAGCTTCGCACGATGGGCGAGGCCACGCGTCCAGGCAAAAATCGACGCGATCGAATTGGTCGAGGTTTCTTTGCCCTTTTGATGTTCGCGATAGTGGCGCGTCACCGTACCATGGGCGGCTTCCGCTTCAACCGTTTGTCCATCAGGCGTCATCAAGACCGATGTCATGAGACCCAATGAACCAAAGCCTTGCGCGAAAATATCCGACTGCACATCGCCATCGTAATTCTTACACGCCCAGACATAACCGCCAGACCATTTCAAGGCGGATGCGACCATATCGTCAATCAAACGGTGTTCATACGCGATGCCGAGTGTCTGGAACTGGCTCTTGAATTCCGCATCATAGATCTCTTGGAAAATATCTTTGAAGCGGCCGTCATAGGCTTTGAGAATTGTATTCTTTGTTGAGAGATAGACGGGATATTTGCGTTGCAATCCGTAATTTAATGATGCGCGGGCGAAATCACGGATCGAGTCATCAAGATTATACATCGACATCGCGACACCAGCGCTCGGAAATTTGAACACTTCTTTCTCGATCACCGTGCCATCATCGCCTTCGAATTTGATGGTCATGCGGCCTTTGCCCGGCACTTTGAAATCGGTCGCGCGATATTGATCGCCAAACGCATGACGCCCGACGACGATGGGCTGTGTCCAATGCGGCACAAGACGCGGCACGTTTTTGCAAATGATCGGCTCGCGGAAAATCACGCCACCCAAAATATTACGGATGGTGCCATTCGGTGACTTCCACATTTCCTTGAGATTGAATTCTTTAACGCGTGCTTCATCAGGCGTGATCGTCGCGCATTTGACACCCACGCCATATTTCTTGATCGCGTTGGCAGAGTCGATTGTCACTTGGTCATTTGTCGCATCGCGGTTTTCGACCGAGAGATCGTAATAATGCAAATCCACATCAAGATAGGGATGGATGAGCTTGTCGCGAATATAGTGCCAGATGATCCTCGTCATCTCGTCACCATCGAGCTCGACCACAGGGTTTGCGACCTTGATTTTTGCCATTATCCGATCCTCTTCCATCCGCGCGTCCTAGGCCTTTTTAGGATGGCCCTCAGAAGCATTTTTTGATGGGGGCGGTTCTAGCAGAGGCTCGGGCTTCGGGCAAAGCACACCTTAGGCGAAGGAGGCATGTCGGTGGCGGGAGGGACGACTGGACAAATCGCGTCTCCCTCGGCATAGTCCGGCGCGTTTTTTAAGGGATTTCCCGAGGATAAATCGCTATGATCCGTTTACTGACCCTTATTTTCACTTGGTGGAACGGTGCCACGATCGGCACGCTTTTCCACACATGGAAAAACGGGGAATTTGTCGGTTCGGACGAGTTCGGCAACCGCTATTATCAAACCAAAGGTGGCGTTAAAGATCCGGCTTTGGGCATTTTGCGCCGTTGGGTGATTTATTTTGGTGAGGCGGAAGCCTCGCGCATTCCGCCCGGCTGGTATGGCTGGATCCATCATAAGCTTGATGTGCCGCCCCCAGACGAGCATTACAAGGCCCGCCCTTGGGAATTACCGCATCTACAAAACCGCACGGGCACGCCTGATGCGTGGCGCCCACAAGGGTCCATTCTCGCGGCTGGCCAAAGGCCACGCGTGACCGGCGATTACACGCCATGGTCTCCGGAAGCTTAATGGCTTTACACGTATTTTCATAAAATTTGAGTGATCGGTTTCAAGAGTTTGTGACTGGTGTTGCGTAAGAGTTCTGGCTTTCCGTGAAGGAGGTCGGTCATGAATGCTCTCGTTCATCTACAAACATCTGGAACGCCGATGCTACGCGCCCCCAGCGAACAAGAACTCAATCATCTCTTTGCCTTGGCTGAACATGAAATCCTTCATGGTCGTTTGAGTGAAGCTTTGCTGCTTTTGCGGTTCATCCGCGCGATTGATCCAAGCCATACTGAGGCGGCTGCACGCTTGGCACTTGTTTATTTTCGGCGTGAGCAATGGGTCGAAGCGTGGGATGCCTTTGATATCCGCTTCAAATTGATGGCAGCGCAACCAACCGTGACCGTCAAAAATGCTGATGGCACGCGAAGAGATGTTCCGCGATGGACGGGGGGGCCGTTCCTAAAAAACTTCTTGTTATGGATGAGCAGGGTCTTGGCGATACGATTCACTTCGCACGTTATCTTCGTTTTCTTATTGAGAAAGATGTCGAAGTGACATTCGTTACCCATCGAATTCTATTTGATTTATTGAAGACGATGGATTTGCCGATCACTTTAAAACCGAGTGACGAGCCGGGCAGTGTGGGTGGCGTTGGTGGCTGGACACCTTTGCTTCATATTCCGCGCGCTTTGAATATTGATCCTGCGCGTTATGCTGAAAACATTCCCTATATTAAAGCCGATACCGCGCGCGTTGAAAAATGGCGTAAGAGTTTGCCAAAGGACAAAAGACTAATCGGGATCGCATGGGCCGGCAATCCGGATTCGCCTGCGGAGAAAGGACGCTCGGCTCCGCTTGAAGTTTTTGCGCCGCTTGCTGATCTTCCCAATGTCGCGCTTGTGGTTTTGCAGAAGGGTAAAGGTCTACAAGAAGTCGAGACAGTTTCTTTCCGTGATCACCTTATTTTGTTAGGCGACGAGTTTGATGAAGGAGGGCAAGCCTTTCTGGATTCGGCAGCCGTCATGATGTCGCTTGATCACATTGTTACGGTTGATACATCGATCCTTCATGTCGCTGGCGCTTTAGGGCGTCCCACCTCGCTTTTGCTACGGCGCGAACCGGATTGGCGTTGGTTAGCGCGCGAGAGCGATACAGTTTGGTATCCTTCAGTTACACTCTATCGGCAATAAAAATCCGGTGAATGGGCTGTGGCGATGGGTGTGCTTTGTGATGCGTTGCGAAATAAGGAGCACGCAGTTCGCGAAGTTGCCCCCTCATCTGTAACGCAAGAAGCTCTTGTTGATCCTCAGCGGCCTCTGATGCCGGTTTCGATTGGCGAACTTGCGGATCGTCGCGGTATTCTTGATCTTAAAGCGGAACGTGCCCCTCAAAAAGCGGTCAAGGCGGAAGCCAAGCGGCAGCGTGCCGCGCTTGATCAGGCGTGGCAGGCCATTGTTGATCGAAATGATGCCGTGATGGGGCTCGATGCGGAATTGCGTGCCATCAACGCGGAACTCTGGGAGATAGAGGACCAGCTTCGTATGGCCGAGAATGAGAAGGTCTTTGACGAGACTTTTGTCGCGCTGGCGCGTTCGGTCTATCAGTTGAATGACCGCCGCTCGGAGATCAAACGCCGGATAGACCGCTTGGCCGGGTCTTCATTCACCGAAATCAAATCCTATACGGCTCAGAGAAAATAGGGCTTTGTTGCTTTTGCCTTTTTCCTGTCCCCCTTGCTGTGCTAGAGCGCAGGGCGCTCTAAGACTATTCGGGCGTGGAAGGCATCGGGAATGGGTAAAGTTATGGCGCGGTTGGGTATGAGTGTATGGGTCTTGGCGCTGCTCTTCATCGGCGCGCCGTCATATGCGCTCGCTGATAAAATCAAAAATCCGATTGCGATATTCTCGGGCCTCGACAAGATCACAGGCCGTATTCTGTCCTTTGAAGTTGGTATCGATGAGACCGTGGAATATGGCGCGTTTCTGGTGACGCCGCGTGTCTGTTACACGCGTCCCATCACGGAGCCACAAAACACAACGGCCTTTATTGAAGTGGATGAGATCACCGTTGGCGGTGAAACAAAGCGACTTTTTGGCGGTTGGATTTTTGCATCGTCACCGGGCCTCAATGGCGTTGAACATCCGATTTATGATGTGTGGTTGATTGGCTGTAAAGGCGGCACGGTTGTCATTCCGGAATCAACCGAGATCACGCCGAAATCACCGCCACCACCTTCAGCAACACAAGCCCCCGCATCAGGTGCACAGCCGACACAACTCGTACCGGCAAAACCCGCGAAGAAAACAAATTAGATCATCGATTTTGTTTTGGTATCGGTGAGGATCCTTATGATCTCGCTGCCCCGATGCGCATGGCTTTCATCAAAAGCAAAGAAATCTGCCTCGCTCGTCAACGCCTGATCGAGATGAGAGAGATAGGCCGCGCGATCAATTTCAATCGCGCCAAGGCTTGCCAAATGAGGTGTGATGAATTGCGTATCAAGAAGCCGGAAACCGCCCTTGATCAAACGCGCGACGAGATGAGCGAGCGCGACTTTTGAAGCATCGGTTTTCTTATGAAACATGCTCTCGCCAAAAAACGCACCACCGAGCGTGATCCCGAAGAGGCCACCAACAAGTTCATTGTCGAAATAGGTTTCAACACTATGCGCAAAACCCATTTCATGCAGTGAGCCATAAAGCGAACGCAAGCGATGACTGATCCACGTTGTCTCGCGTGCATTCGCACATGCTTCAACCATGGCATTGAAATCAGCGTTGATGCGAATTTCGAACTGATCAGCGCTGATCACTTTTGCTAGGCCCCGCGAAATATGAAGCCGATCAAGCGGAATGATGCCGCGTTGTCGCGGTTCAATCCAATGAAGCCACGGATCTTGCGCGCTCTCGGCCATCGGAAACACGCCAATCGAATAGGCGCGAAGCATCAATTCGGGAGTGATGCCGTCGGGCGAAAGCGACCGGCGGCTCATAGGGCTTTATGCCTCAGGTGTTCCATCCATACCGCCTGCATTTAAAAAATGCTCGAGCCAATGGATGTCATATAGGCCGTTTTGAATATCTGAATTGCGCACAAGCGTACGAAAGAGTGGCAAAGTGGTTTCGATGCCATCGACAACAAATTCATCAAGCGCACGACGAAGACGCATCAAACATTCGTTGCGCGTACGACCATGAACAATGAGCTTGCCAACAAGTGAGTCATAATGCGGCGGAATCGTATAGCCTTGATAGACAGCTGAATCGACGCGCACGCCTAACCCGCCTGGCGGATGGAAATAAGCGATCTTGCCGGGCGAGGGACGGAAGGTTGCAGGATTCTCCGCGTTCACACGACATTCAATCGCATGACCTTGCAATTTTATGTCCGATTGTTTGATGCCGAGAGGCGCACCCGCCGCAATGCGGATTTGTTCATTCACAAGATCGATGCCCGTGATCATTTCGGTGACCGGATGTTCGACCTGAATGCGCGTGTTCATTTCGATGAAATAGAATTTTTCATCTTCATAGAGAAACTCAATCGTTCCCACACCGAGATAACCGAGATCGCGCATCGCTTTCGCGCAGACTTCGCCAATCTCAGAGCGCATGCTTTCATTGAGTGCAGGCGAGGGGCCTTCTTCCCATACTTTTTGATGACGCCTTTGCAGCGAGCAATCACGCTCACCAAGATGCACAGCATTGCCTTGCCCATCACCTAAAACTTGAATTTCGATATGGCGCGGCTTTTCTAGAAATTTTTCGATATAGACCGCATCATCACCGAAAGCGGCTTTTGCTTCTGTACGTGCGGTATGAAACGCATCGACAAGATCGGCTTCCGTGCGCGCGACTTTCATGCCGCGTCCGCCACCACCAGCAGCGGCTTTCACGATGACCGGAAAGCCGATTTTTTTCGCAATCTTTAATGCTTCTTTTTCATCCGTCACACCACCATCAGAACCGGGCACACAAGGAATACCAAGGCGCTTCGCTGTGCGTTTCGCTTCAATCTTATCACCCATGATTTTGATGTGATCAGATTTAGGTCCGATGAATGTAATACCGTGACTTTCAAGAATTTCTGCAAAGCGCGCATTCTCGGAAAGGAAGCCATAACCCGGATGGATCGCATCAGCGCCCGTAATTTCGCAGGCCGCGAGCAACGAGGGAATGTTGAGATAAGAGTCGCGCGATGTTGGCGGACCAATGCATACGCTTTCATCAGCGAGCTTCACATGCATTGCATTCACATCAGCCGTTGAGTGAACAGCGACTGTGGCAATGCCAAGCTCTTTACACGCGCGCAACACACGCAGTGCAATCTCGCCACGATTGGCAATGAGAACCTTGTCAAACATTAAAGCGGTCCTCGGTTGCGATTATTCAATGACAAGCAATGTTTCGCCGAATTCAACCGGCTGTCCATCTTCGACAAGAATGGCGGTCACGGTGCCTGCGCGCGGCGCAACGATTTCGTTAAAAGTCTTCATCGCTTCGATGAGCAAAATCTTTTCGCCCGCTTTCACGGTTGAACCGACTTCAACAAAGGCTTTCGCATCGGGTGAAGGACGACGATAAGCGGTGCCGACCATGGGTGAAGGTACAGCGCCCGCATGGGGTGCATCAGCTTTAGGAGCCGAAGCCGCAGGCGCTGTGGCTTGAACAGGCGCAGAAGCAACGGGCTGAGGCACATGAACCGCGTGAGCAACGGACGTGCCCACAAGTGTTCGTGCAACCTTGATCCGGAGATCGCCCTTTTCAACTTCAATTTCAGAAAGATCCGTCTTGCCCAAGAGACGCGCCAGCACTTCGACAAGATCGGTGTCGATTGGGGAAGGGGCTTTCGGTGCGCTCACTTTGCTCTCCACCTTTTTAGGCGATGAGACAGCTTGTTTCTTTGTCGCTTTTTTCATGGGCTTACGCATTCCGTTTAGGCTCCGCTTTCAACGAGTCTTAATCAGGCGAGATGAGGCATCAGGGCATCAAAGGCGAGTTCATAACTCGCCGCGCCAAAACCGCAGATCACACCTTTCGCAACAGGTGAAATATAAGAATGATGTCTGAAGGTTTCACGGGCGAAGACATTGCTCAAATGAACTTCGATGACGGTCGCGCCCGTTGCGCGGATCGCGTCGTGAATTGCAATTGACGTATGAGTGTACGCGCCTGCATTCAGAAGCACGCCCGCTTTTGCCGCGCCGGCTTCCTGGATCCAATCGACAAGCTCGCCCTCGCGGTTTGTCTGCCGGAAGACGAGTTTGACTTTGGCGGCTTTGGCTTTTTTCTGAAGCGCCGCTTCAATGTCTTTGAGGGTCGCCGAGCCATAGGTTGAGGGCTCCCGCGTGCCGAGCAGGTTCAGATTTGGACCATTCAGAACGTGAACGACCTTCATCGCTTTGCCTCTTCAGATGGCGGTTGGACCAAGCGGGGGGCTCGCCCCGATGCATCTGATCCTCTTAGCCGCTTCGGGCGGGCTTTGAAAGTCTTTGGCCCTAATGCGGTTAATGGCGGCGGGGATAAGGGGCCTAGAGATCAACAAGCTCGGTGGCAAAAGCCGCCCGCTCCTGAATGAAGGCGAAGCGCGCCTCCGGCCGGTTGCCCATCAGTTGCTCGACCGCGCTTTCGGCTGCAACCTTGCCCTCGTCCGGAATGACCACGCGCAAAAGCGTGCGGCGGCGCGGGTCCATGGTCGTTTCCTTGAGCTGGCCCGGCATCATTTCACCCAAGCCTTTGAACCGGCCGATCTCGATATTGGACTTGCCTTTGAACTCGGTTCGCATCAGCTCGTCCTTGTGCGCGTCATCGCGGGCATAGGCGGTCTTCCCACCATGCGAGAGCCGATAGAGCGGCGGCACGGCAAGAAAAAGATGACCATTATCAATGAGTTTCGGCATTTGCCTCCAAAAGAAGGTGATCAGGAGTGAGGCGATATGCGCGCCGTCAACATCGGCATCCGTCATGATGATCACGCGCTCATAACGCAAATCATCTTCGCGATAGTGATTTCCGGTGCCGCAGCCGAGCGCTTGCAACAGATCGGAGAGTTGTTGATTGGCGAGGAGCTTGTCGCGCGTGGCAGAGGCGACATTGAGGATCTTGCCCCGCAAAGGGAGAATGGCTTGCGTCGCGCGGTCGCGCGCTTGTTTGGCCGAGCCGCCCGCCGAGTCCCCCTCGACAATGAAGATTTCCGAACCGGCGGTTCCGGCGGAGGAGCAGTCAGCGAGTTTGCCCGGCAGGCGCAATTTACGTACGGCCGATTTACGGGCGATTTCCTTGTCCGCGCGGCGGCGGAGCCGCTCATCAGACCGTTCGACCACCCAGTCGAGCAGTTTCAGCGCTTGGCTCGGTGCAGCAGCCAGCCAATGATCAAACGCATCGCGAATGGCGCTCTCGACGATTTTTGAAGCTTCAAGCGTGGCGAGTTTGTCTTTCGTCTGGCCTTGGAATTCTGGCTCGCGAATGAAGACCGAGAGCATCGCCGCGCAGGTGATCATGATGTCGTCTGTCGTGATATTCGCCGCACGTTTTGATTGGTTGATGCGGTCAGCGTGATCTTTCAACCCACGCAACAACGCGATGCGCAAGCCTTGCTCATGCGTGCCGCCTTAAGTAGTAGGGATCGTGTTGCAATCTGACTTGACCAAACCGTCAGGGACTCATCCACGCCTGGGGAGCGGCCATGCGAGCGATCCATGAC
>JBJTCD010000123.1:0-13571 GCA_046091665.1 Hyphomicrobiales bacterium | reverse complement strand
AGCCTGATGCTTTCTCTGGCCAGAATTATTTTCCTGAAAAGCTTGGTCGCAAGAACTTCTATGAACCCGTAGAACGCGGCTTTGAACGCGAAATCAAAAAGCGGCTTGAATATTGGGCGAAGCTCAGGAAAGAGCGGGGGTGAGGGGTAGGAAAGCGGCAATAGGCTTTTTTCCTCCCCCTGTAGGGGGAGGTGGTTGCAAAGCAACCGGAGGGGGCCAGCCCGCAAACATTGCCCCACCCGTCAAACGCTTTGCGTTTGACACCCTCCCCAGCAGGGGAGGGATATGAGACTCGTTGAATTCGTTGGAAAGTAAGCGATCAACAATTATCGGCAAATCTGGATATGCAATATGTTAGGTAGAGAGCGCATGAGAAGGATATGGCGCGCTATGGCAAATAAGCGGATCAATTTGACTGATGCGGACAATCCGGAATGGACTGAAGCCGATTTCGCGCGGGCGCGCCCTGCCGCTGAAATTCTGCCTGCCGAGGTGCTTAATGCTTTCCGTCGCGCGCGCGGACGACCGAAAAGTGACACACCAAAAATCAGTATAAAGCTCCGCCTCGACCCAGATGTGGTTGAAGTGTTTCGAGGCCAAGGGCCGGGCTGGCAAAGCCGCATGAACACTGCGCTCCGCGCCGCTGTCGGACTTGGCCCAAAGGGCGGGTGAGGGATAAGCCTCGCCAGTGTCGTTCTCAAACAAGCATTTGTCTGTTAAAGCCCTCATCATGAACCCTCTTCTCATTGTTTTCCTCGGCGGGGGCCTTGGGGCCGCGTTGCGCTATCTCGTCAATCAGGCGATGGGGCGGCTCGTTGATATCGAATTTCCGCTTGGCATTATGGCAATCAATATTTCTGGATCCGTGATTATGGGGCTTGCGGCAGGTTACTTCACCTTCAAAGCGGGTGAGGAGTGGTCACAAAATGCGCGGCTTTTTGTGACGACCGGTATTCTTGGTGGTTACACAACATTCTCGGCCTTCTCGCTTGATGCGATGCTTCTTTACGAGCGCGGCGAAATGATGATGGCTGCGGTCTATGTTGTCGGCTCGGTCGTGTTGTCGATTTTGGGCTTGGCTGCGGGCCTTTGGGCCGTGAGGGTTTTTTCGTGAGACGCGACAAGCAAGCCAAAGAAAAAGCGCGTGCGATTGCGGAAGGTCGTGTGCAAGCGCCGCCGCAATCAAAGCCCGCACGTAAAGTCGCCGCTTTGCCGATCTCTGTGATCACCGTCACTGTGACACCTGATGAAGATGGGATGCGGGTTGATCGTTTTCTTGAACATCGTTTTCCCGGTCTTTCTTTCAGTCATATTCAACGCATTACGCGCAAGGGCGAATTGCGCGTGAATGGCAAGCGCGTTGAAACAAAAGATCGATTAGAGGCTGGTCAAGCGGTGCGCATTCCGCCGTTAAAAATCGAAACAGCAGACGGTGAAGCGCCGAAGCGTTCGGAAAAAGCGGAAGCGGCTGATGCAGCGGCCATCCGCGCGATGATCCTCTTTGAAGATGATGATATGATGGTGCTCAACAAGCCGTTCGGCTTGGCGGTGCAGGGTGGTTCCGGCACGGTGCGTCATCTTGATGGCATGCTTGAAGCCTTGCGTGATGCACAAGGACAAAAGCCACGCCTTGTTCATCGACTTGATAAAGACACATCCGGTTGTCTTGTTGTCGCGAAGACGCGATTTGCGGCGTCAGCGTTGGCGAAAAGTTTTCGCTCGCGTGACACACGCAAAATATATTGGTCGCTTGTTGCGGGTGTGCCGCGCGTCAAACAAGGCCGCATCTCGACTTATCTCGCGAAAGGCGAAGATGATGAGGGCGATCAGAAAATGCAGGTCGCCAAACATGGTGATGAGGGCGCAAGCCACGCGGTGACTTACTACGCCGTTGTTGAAACGGTTGCGCAAAAACTTGCTTGGCTTTCTATGAAACCGGTGACGGGCCGCACTCATCAATTGCGCGCGCATGCCGCGCATATGGGTCATCCGATTTTGGGTGATCCGAAATATTTTGATATTGAAAATTGGGAAGTGCCGGGCGGCATTCAAAACCGCTTGCATTTGATGGCGCGGCGCATTGTCATTCCGCATCCGCGTACAGGCAAGCCTGTGGATGTCACAGCACCTTTGCCGCCGCATATGTTGCAGAGCTTCAATCTCTTGGGTCTTGATGCCAAGCGCTATGATCCCATTGTCGATGCGCCGGAAGAGTGACCGTGTATGAGCGCTGACCGTTCTCTTTTTGAAATTCCGCAAGAGCCTATCGATCCCATCGCAATGGCGCGGCGTGATTTGAAAAAATCATTGCCGAAAAGATTTTGGAAAGACGTCACATGTGTTGCCGAAGAGAATGGGTTTGCCATTCATCTCGATGGTCGCCCCACACGCACACCGGCACGCGCACCGCTGATTTTACCCACACGCGCGCTTGCAGAAATTGCAGCTGAGGAATGGCGCGAAGTCGGTGAATTTATTGATCCAGCGACAATGCCGATCACGCGCATCGTCAATTCTGCGCTTGATGCTGTGGCGAAAAGACGAAGCGAAGTGGCGGATGATTGCACGCGTTATGCGGGCTCTGATCTACTTTGCTATCGTGCGCAAGAGCCGCGCCGTCTTGTCGAGCGTCAATCGCTTCATTGGGATCCCGTGCTTGCATGGGCGAAAGACACGCATGGTTGGCGTTTCACGCTTGCAGGCGGCGTTGTGCATGTCGCGCAACCAGAAGAGACCTTATCATCAGTGCATGCGCATCTTCATGCGATCATTGATCCTTTGCGTCTATCCGCTTTGCATGTCGTCACAACGATGACGGGCTCTGTGCTTCTGGCTCTTTCACTGGCTGAGGGTGCATTCGGGCCAACTTCCATCTGGCATGCTGCGCATGTCGATGAAGATGTGCAGATGGAAATCTGGGGGCAGGACGCGGAAGCGCTCGAGCGGCGCGCGCATCGCGAGAGTGAATTTCGCGCCGCCGCCACCATCCTTGCGGGCTTTTAACTTACAGAATTATAAGCCGGGGATCCGCCAGCAATAATTCTTGAAAATTATTTTCAGGCGTGCTTTTTCAATCGCACACGCTTTTTCGCCGTGTCGTTTCTTTTTTGGAGAATTCCCCCATGGACAAGCCCAATGTTGTTTATACGGCGCATGCCTCCGCAACCGGCGGCCGCGATGGCCGTGCGGTGTCTTCCGACAATGTGATTGATGTGAAGCTCAGCGTGCCGAAGGAAATGGGCGGTGGCGGTGGTGCGGCCACAAATCCCGAACAGCTTTTTGCTGCCGGTTATTCGGCCTGTTTTCTGGGTGCGGTGAAGTTCGTCGCCGGCAAAGCCGGGGTGAAAATCGCCGATGATGCCAAGGTTTCGGCGGATGTCGGCATTGGCCCGATCCCGACGGGTTTCGCGATCAAGGTTGATTTGCACATCTCGCTGCCGGGTCTTGATCATGCGACGGCCAAAAAGCTCGTCGATGAGGCCCATATTGTGTGCCCCTATTCGAACGCAACGCGCAACAATGTGGACGTGACGCTCCACGTCTAAGTCTTGAGGCGGGGCATCTCGCCTTTCGTCGCACTCACGCTTCCGGCGGGTCCGTGCTAACACGGGGTCGCCGGTTTTGTTATTAAGGGACCGAAAGGTCAGGGCAGGGGCGCATGAAGGATATTCTTGAGAAGCTTGATCAGCGGCGCGCGGAGGCGCGTCTTGGCGGCGGGCAAAAGCGGATCGATGCACAGCATGCGCGGGGCAAGCTCACGGCCCGCGAGCGGATTGAACTGCTTCTCGATAAAGGCTCCTTCGAAGAATTCGATATGTTTGTCGAACATCGCTCGACCGATTTCGGCATGGAGAAGACCAAGATCCCGGGTGATGGTGTTGTCACCGGTTGGGGCACTGTGAATGGCCGTACGGTTTTCGTCTTCGCAAAAGATTTCACCGTGTTTGGTGGCTCACTTTCGGAAACGCACGCGCAGAAGATCAACAAGATCCAAGATCTCGCTTTGAAAATGCGTGCGCCGATCATCGGATTGTTTGATGCGGGCGGCGCGCGCATTCAAGAAGGCGTCGCAGCCCTCGGCGGCTATGGCGAAGTGTTCCGCCGCAATGTGATTGCCTCTGGCGTCATTCCGCAAATCTCTGTGATCTTGGGCCCGTGCGCGGGTGGTGATGTTTATTCACCCGCAATGACCGATTTCATTTTCATGGTGCGTGATCGGTCTTACATGTTTGTCACCGGTCCTGATGTTGTGAAGACCGTGACGAACGAAACTGTGACCGCCGAAGAATTGGGCGGCGCAAAAATTCACACAATGAAATCATCAGTCGCGGATGGCGCGTGGGACAATGATGTCGAAGCGCTTTTGCAAATACGTCGCTTGATTGATTTCCTGCCCGCAAACAACAAAGACGGCGCGCCGCATTGGCCGAGCTTTGATACAGCGGATCGTGTGGATCTTTCGCTCGATACGCTTGTGCCGGAAAATCCCAACAAGCCCTATGATATGAAAGAGCTGATTTCAAAGACGGTGGATGAAGGCGATTTTTTTGAAATCCAAGAAAGCTTCGCCAAAAATATCATCACCGGTTTTGGCCGTATGGAAGGGCGCACGGTCGGCATTGTTGCCAATCAACCGATGGTGCTTGCAGGTGTTCTTGACTCTGATGCATCACGCAAAGCGGCGCGCTTTGTGCGCTTCTGTGACGCGTTTGAAATTCCGATTGTAACCTTTGTCGATGTGCCCGGTTTTCTTCCCGGCACTGCGCAGGAATACGGCGGCTTGATCAAACATGGTGCGAAGCTTTTGTTCGCTTATGGCGAAGCGAGTGTACCGCTTGTGACGGTAATCACGCGCAAAGCCTTCGGTGGTGCTTATGACGTGATGGCCTCAAAACATTTGGGCGGCGATGTGAATTATGCATGGCCCACCGCGCAAATTGCGGTGATGGGCGCGAAAGGCGCGGTCGAAATCATTTTCCGCGCCGATATGAATGATCCGGAAAAAATCGCGAAAAGCACAAAGGATTATGAAGAGCGGTTTCTGTCTCCCTTCGTCGCTGCCGAGCGTGGTTATATTGACGAAGTGATCATGCCGCATTTAACCCGCCGTCGTGTTGCGCGCGCACTGGCGATGCTTGCAACTAAAAAAGCCGAACGGCCTTGGAAGAAGCACGACAATATCCCGTTGTGAGGGGTGAGGAATAAAACAATATCCTCATGGTGAGCCACGCCGAAGGCGCGTGTCGAACCACGCGCCGATGACGCAGATAAACCATGTCCTTCGACTCGCATCGCTATCGCGATGCGACTCAGGATGAGGAATGGTTATTACTATATCCTACACCCTAATACCTACACCCTCTCAATATCTAAAATACTAACCTTCAACTTAAAGCTGTATCCACCGCGAACTGTTTACCTCACCCCATCGCGAGCGTCGCGTGAGGGTTTGTGTTTTGGTGCGGGGCTGATAGTCTTCCCTTGGGTCATGCACATCATGACTCGGGGAACTAGAAAGCCTCCCGTGAGCGGCAGTGCATCTGCCGACATCAAACTGCCCTGACGTGTCTTCACGTCGGGGTGGCGGCGTTATGTTCAGGTCGCGAGACTAAAAGCGTCGCGGCCAGCTTACGGTGGCCTTTCTAGCACCCCGACTCCAACGCGTTTGCGTTGGGGTCTTTTTCTTTTTGGGAGTGACCGGAAATGGAAACGCCGCAAATTGATTTTTCGAATCCGATGACATTTCAGAATGCGTTGCAGAACTTTACACTGTCTTTGGCGTGCGTGATGATCGCCCTGCGTGATGAGGCCAATTTTCGTGAAGAGGCAGATCAATCGACGCTGAATGCAGCGTGTATATTTTGCTCACGGCTTGAAGATTCACATCGTGAGGCGATCGCATTGGTGGATGGGATGGAGCGACGGTTCAAGCTTGATGTATTACACCACTGCTAACGTCATGGCCGGGTTTAGGCCAGCCATCCAGTGAGCGTAGCGCTTTATTACTCCACATCCTGAGCCGTTGCGAAGCAACGAGTCGAAGGACGTTGTTCAAAGTGCTTACTTGTTTGTGTGGTTCGACACGTGCCTTCGGCGCGGCTCACCATGAGGAATTATTTATTCCCTCATCCTGAGGAGCGCCGATAGGCGCGTCTCGAAGGACGTGGTTCGACACGCGCTGCTTCGCATCGCGGCTCACCATGAGGATTTAATTATTCTCTGTGTTGGACAAATTCGGAAAAAGTCAGCTTCGGATTTTTGGTGGCGGCTTCTGCATATTCCTGATTATGTGCGCGCTTTTTAATGAGCCCGTCACGCGCAATCACACGGTTCTCAGTCTTTAATCCGAAACCGTTCCCCTTATCCAAGCGCTCAATATATTCGGAATAACCGCGTTCAAACTTTTCCACCGCGCCTTCTTTATTCGCCATCGATTGTGTGTTGATGCGGTAGATATAGCTTGATGACGCGGTCACGGGTAACGTGCCGATACGGTCGATCAATTGGATATTGGCAATCACATCTTCTGAAAATTCAACGCCCGTCACACGCGGCAAAACATGATCGCGGCGGATCAGAGGAACGAGCGGCGCATTGAGAGTCATAAAATTTTGAAGATCAAGATGACGAACCTCTTTCATCTCGCCCATCACAGTTGCGATTTTAGAGTCCGTGACCTCATCAATCATCAGGAGATTATCGGCTGCAGCGCCATAATGCGTAGCAAGAGGCACTAATGTAGCGAGACGGTCCGGCGTAAATTCATCATCCGCATCGAGCTGCGTGACATAATCGTCGGTGACGATTTCAAAACCAATATTGCGGGCGTTATGGCAACCGGAGCGATAATGTCCCGTTGAGGCAAAAGACAAACGCGGATCGCTGATGCCAAGGCTGGAAAGAAACGCCGCATAATCGCGTTGATCATCAGACACAATAATCGCCTGCCAATCGGGTTCCGTTTGCCGAAAGAGGCTTTTAAGCGCGCGCGGCAAAGTCGATTCAGCGTCGCAAGCGGGAATAATGATGGAGACGGTCATCGAAGATAGATTTCATCAAAAGCTGAAGAAGACAACACGCTTTTTGTGCATTTTGGAAAGAGAGCTTTAACCAAACTTTTGAAAGACGCGGCCCCATTAACCTTTTTCTTGCCTCGCTTTGCAAGGCTCTCAGTGATCCGCAAAGAGCGGGGGATGCCGAGCGATAAAGATGACGAAAAGCAGAATTCGATCGACCATTTCTCTTTTGATTGAACGACAGACGGTGGAAGACGCCGATGTCGAGCGCTTGCGTGATTTATTGGCGGCAGGCGGAGGTCTTAGCGCCACCGAGGCGGGGGATCTGGTGCGGCTTGAGCGCCATGTGCGCGAGATGAGCCCTTTGTGGATTTCCTTTTTTATCGAACAAATGGCGACCTATTTCATTTGGGAGCGGCGTCCCACCGGGCAGATTTCCGAGCGGGATCTCGAATGGTTGTTCTTCCGTTTGGGTCTCGACAGCACGGGCGCAACCCCCTCTACACGGGCACTTCTCACGATTTTGAGCGAGGAATGCGTCGATCCGCCCCCACTCCTCAAAAAGCGGCTCGATATGCTCTCCGGCGCGCGGGCGCGGCGGGCGCGCCAGCGAGAGGTCGCGGCCATGCTCTCCATTATGCCCTTGCTTGGTTCACAGGCAGGGCTGGGAATGCAATCTGGGCTCGCGGTTCATCCGCCTTTGGGTTGAGTTTACCCTCACCGGATTTCCCCCTAGAAGAGTCATCGGAATGACATAAAGGGGCCGGTCGGGGCAGGGTATGTTCAAGAAGATTCTGATTGCCAATCGCGGTGAAATTGCTTGCCGCGTCATTAAGACCGCGCGTCGCATGGGGATCAAAACGGTCGCCGTTTACTCCGATGCGGATAAAGACGCGCTACATGTCGAAATGGCTGATGAGGCCGTGCATATCGGGCCTGCGCCCGCTGCTCAATCCTATCTCGTGATCGAAAACATCATCGCCGCGTGCAAAGCGACAGGCGCTGAAGCGGTGCATCCCGGTTATGGATTTCTCTCGGAGCGCGCGGCTTTTGCCGACGCGTTGAAAGCAGAAGGTATCGTCTTTATCGGCCCCAATCCCAAAGCGATTGAGGCGATGGGCGATAAGATTGAATCGAAGAAATTCGCCAATGCCGCAAAAGTTTCAACTGTGCCTGGATTTTTGGGCGTCATTGAAAATCCGGATCATGCGGTGAAGATTGCCGATGAAATCGGCTATCCGGTGATGATCAAAGCCTCAGCCGGAGGCGGTGGTAAAGGCATGCGCATCGCTTATTCATCAGGCGAAGTGGCGGAAGGTTTTGCGCGCGCGAAATCGGAAGCGGCATCGTCTTTCGGTGATGATCGCGTGTTCGTTGAAAAATTTATTGTCAATCCGCGTCATATCGAAATTCAAGTGCTCGGTGATAAGCATGGCAATGTGATTTATCTCGGTGAGCGAGAATGTTCTATTCAACGCCGCAATCAAAAAGTGATTGAAGAAGCGCCATCGCCTTTGCTTGATGAAGCGACGCGTAAAAAAATGGGTGAGCAAGCGGTCGCGCTTGCGAAAGCGGTCGGTTATGATTCAGCCGGTACTGTTGAATTTGTTGCCGGACAAGACAGAAGTTTCTTCTTTCTTGAAATGAATACGCGTTTGCAAGTCGAGCATCCTGTCACAGAATTGATCACCAGTATCGATATTGTCGAACAGATGATTAGGGTCGCCGCTGGTGAAAAGCTTTCACTCACGCAAGCTGATGTGAAGCTTAACGGATGGGCGGTGGAAAGCCGCGTCTATGCCGAAGATCCGACACGTAATTTTCTGCCTTCAACCGGTCGCCTTGTCACCTATCGTCCGCCAGTCGAGCAGAGCGACAAGGGCATCACCATCCGCAATGATACGGGTGTTTATGAAGGCGGCGAGATTTCGATCTTCTATGATCCGATGATTGCGAAACTTGTGAGCCATGCCCCGACGCGTTTGGAAGCGATTGCCGCACAGGCTGATGCGCTTGACGCTTTTGCGATTGAAGGCATCCGCCACAATATACCCTTTCTTTCCGCTTTGATGGCGCATCCGCGTTGGAAAGAAGGTCGTCTTTCAACTGGATTTATTGCTGAGGAATTTCCCGAAGGCTTTCATCCAATCGAGCCGGAAGGCGAATTGCTTGATCACTTGGCAGCCATTTCGGCCTTTGCCGATCATCGCTTGAATGAACGCAAACGTAAAATTTCAGGACAAATGCGAGCCGCCGTACCCGTGCGCTTCGATCGGCGTCGCGTTGTTGAAACAGGGACGCATCGATTGATTATTGAGATTGCCGATCACAATCACGTCTTCGAATTCTATCTTCCGCATAATGGTAAAATCCTCTCTGTTGAATCGGAATGGAAGCCGGGTCAGCCTGTCTTTTTCGGAACGATCAATGGCAAACCGGCGGCGGCGCAAATCCATGCGGTGCTTAATGGAATTCATGTCTCTCATGCTGGCGTTGCAGCTTCGCTTCGCGTGTTTACCGAACGCGAGGTCGAACTTCATGCCTTGATGCCCGAGCGTGTTAAAGCCGATACAGGCAAAGCACTTCTTTGTCCGATGCCGGGTCTCGTGAGATCAATTGCGGTTAAAGAAACACAAGAAGTAAAGGTCGGTGAGATTTTGGCCATTGTCGAGGCGATGAAAATGGAAAATGTGTTACGCGCGGAGCGTGACGGCAAGATTTCAAAAATTCACGCGAAAGAAGGCGATAGCCTTGCCGTTGATGCGGTCATTCTTGAATTTGCTTGACGTTTTCTGATAGCGCTAAAGCACCACATCAAAATGTTCAGGCTTAAGCCCTGCGCGATAGCGTGCGATCACGTGATTATAGATGATCTCGAATTGACGCACCATGCGATGCGCATCAAAAAGCGGCGCATTGGGTAACGCTTCTCGTAACGCCTTTTGATGCTGTTTTAATTGATCCGAATTATTTGCAAGCGCGATTGCCGTTTCGACATAGGTTTTTTTGATCCTCAACGATGAGTTGGGGAGCGCCTGTGGCGCGGATCAAGCTTTCTGCAAGGCGCGATTGGGCGGTGGATCCCCGCTTTGTGAGCACGGGCAAACCTGCCGAGAGCGCGTCCGTGGCGCTTGTGGCGGCGCTGAATGTATAAGTATCGATATAAAGATCAGCGCAGCGATGACGATCAATATGAGAAAGTTTGTCTTCGGTTCGCGGCGCTACGATCAATCGCGAACCGTCAATGCCTTGTGCTTCCGCATAGCCTTGCAGCGTTAAGAGCGAAGTCGGTAAAGGCCCGGAGGTCAACCAGAGAACACTTTTCGGGACGGCTTTTAAAATCGTCATCCAGTCTTCAAAAACATGTTCGTCGATTTTCAACCAATTGCCGAAAGCGCAAAAGACAAAGGCATCGTCTGGCAAATTCTGACTCGCGCGTGAAGGCGGCGTGGGCGGAAGATCGAAGATTTCGCCACATTGAAACGCGTCAGCCAAACGGATCAAAGGGCCATTGCCTTGATCACGCTCTTCATCAGGCACGAGGATGCGATCAACAATCGTATAATCGATATAGGGTGCAGGGCATCCCGCCAAAGATTGCAGCCAGTGAATTTGAATAGGCGCCACGCGCGTGGCGAGTATCTCAGGTCGCCCCCCATGCATATAACCGTCAAGATCAATCAGAATATCAATTTCATTAGCATGAATTCTGTTAGCGAAAAATTGATCGGTCCATCCGCGACAATCGATAAAATGATCAGCCGCTTTTCTTAATCTTTCACCATAACTGCTCGCATCCTGCGCAAATATATGTGTGGCATAAAGAAACACCTCTTGATCCTGATGGCTATGAGATTCAAAAAAGCAGGAGAGCAAATGACCAATCGGATGATTGCCAAAATTATGAGAGAGAAAGCCGATCTTGAGTTTTTCTTTTTTGGATCGCGGCGGTAGATTTTCTGCGGGAAAGCTTGCCGCAATCGCATTGCCGACGGTTGAATGAACTTTCATCAAGGCGCGATCAGGAATGCCATAATAGGGAAATAGAAAAATAAATCGCCGCAGCGCATTGCGATCAAGTTTTTTCCAATGATCCGGATGATCTTCTGGCAGGCTCTCCAAAATCGCGGGGTTCAATAAATCTATTACCTTGCCGCGCAGATCAAGGCGCCCCGTGCGGCCCGTTAAAGACATGAAAGAAGCGAGCCGCATATCAAGTGTTTTTGGCGGATCAAGCGCAATGGCTTTGAGGGTAACGTCCCGAGCGGCGTTTTGATTGCCGCCTTTATCAAGAACGATCGCGAGCATCGAATAAAGCCGGTGATCCTCCGGCGCACGAGAGAGTGCCGTTTCAATCAATTTGAGCGCATCCGTCAGACGGCCGAGATCGGCAAAAAGGGAAGCCAGATTTTCAATTGCGGGAAAGAAATTGGGATTGTGCGCAAAGATGCTTTCAAAGGCAGCAATCGCTTCCTCATATCGTCTTTGTGAGACGAAGAGATTGCCCAGTGCAAAGCGAGAGAGCGGATTTGTGCCATTACGGCGGATGGCTTCACGCAAGAGTGCTTCAGCTTCGGCGATGCGGCCATCCGCGCGCAAGGCGATGCCGAGATCAGCGCAATGCGCAGCATGATCGGGTTTTAAGCGTAAAGCCTCACGCAAAGCCGTTACAGCCTCAGCAAACTGGTTCACATGGAAATGCGCTTGGCCTAAAAGGGCCCAGAGGCGATCATCACGCGGGGCGAGGGAGATTTGCTCTTTGATTTCGGGAATGGCTTGGTGGACTTGTCCCGCACGGATCAAGCCGGCGACTTTTGTCGTGGTATCAAGGGAGAGATCAGTCATGGGTGATGAAAGCGCAAATTTCAAAAGGGATCACTCCCATAACTCAAATAAGTTGACGTAACGGAAATAAATTCATGCCGCTTTATTTTGCCTTTGACGAGTTGATAGACCCAGCGCGTATGTCTTCTTTGTCGCCGCAAGTGAAGTGCCTCGATCATGGGCGTCTGCCGCGTCACCGGTTGATCGTGATGAGCGGCGCGCGCGTAACCATCCGCCGCGACCCTTTGCGTGAGGTCCATGGTACGCTTTATGATGTGCCGATGGCAGCGATGCCGCTTTTGGATCGCCGTTTCTCGGGCGCGTCAAAAATCATTCAGCCGATCATCGGGCAGGGGGGGTCCAAACGCGCAGTGATGCATATGTTGCCGGACAACTTACCCCCAGCCTCTCAGCAAGATCGGGCGAAGCTTGTTGAAGCCGCGCGTGCGGCTTCGCTCTCTGATGCCTATTGTGAAGAAATTGAAACCGGGCAGATTGCGCGGCGCAAACCGGGCGCGCCGCTTTTCAAAGCGCCGTCATCCACATTCAAATCGTAAGTGTGGGTCCAAAGATTTTTTCAAAACTTTTGCGCAAGGCGTGATCCGCGTCATCCATGGTGACAGGTAAGCCAAGATCAACAAGGCTTGTGACGCCATAAAGCGCTTCTGAAATACCGCAGGGAACGATGCCGGAAAAATGTTTGAGCTCCGGCTCAACATTGAGGCTGATGCCGTGGAAACTCACCCATTTACGAACGCGAATTCCAATCGCGGCAATTTTATCCTCATAACCAACGCCCTTATCGGGGCGTTTGACCCAGACGCCGACGCGGTCTTCACGTCTTTCGCCTGTGATTGAAAATTCGCCGAGCGTGTCAATGATCCATGCTTCAAGCGAAGCGACATAGGCGCGAAGATCTTGCCGCCTTTTTGTGAGATCAAGCATCGCATAGGCCACGCGTTGGCCGGGCCCGTGATAAGTATATTGTCCGCCACGCCCTGTTTCATAAACAGGGAAATCAGATGAGACGAGATCGCGCGGGTTGGATGATATGCCTGCCGTGTAAAGCGGCGGATGTTCGATGAGCCAAATTTCTTCTGAAGCTTTTCCCGCTGAAATCTCTTCCGCGCGACGCTCCATATGCGCGAGCGCGTCTTCATAAGCGACAAGCCCTTGGCTCACCCGCCATTCGACAGAGCGATGATCGTCACGAAAAAAATTGAGCGGAGCCGCCTCGTTACGTGTCTTCACGATTTTTTAACCATGATTTCCGATGATAAATTAGAATTAGCGAGGAGGCGGGCCATGGGACTTCCCATCGACGCGATGGAAGTGGATGTCGATGTTGTTCTAGGGACAAGGCAAATCCGCATCGGTGAATTCATCCGGTTAAAACGCGGTGCGGCCATCATTCTCGATCCCATTCAACATGATCTCGTTGATATTCGCGCCAATGGGCGTCTGATCGCCCGGGGCGCCGTCGTCGTCAAGGGCGACACGGTCGCGATTACGGTCACGGACCGGCTAAAAGGGGCCTAGAGCGCGGCAAAAACTCACGGTGGATTTTTTGTCTTCCCGCGCTTGTCGCCCCCCGATCCATCTGTTAGACAACCGCCTCGCCCGGCTCCGAGCCGGTCTAGTCTACGCGGCCATGGCGGAATTGGTAGACGCGCTAGCTTGAGGTGCTAGTGGGGAGACCCGTGGAGGTTCGAGTCCTCTTGGCCGCACCAT
>JBJTCD010000122.1:0-78215 GCA_046091665.1 Hyphomicrobiales bacterium | reverse complement strand
GAAATCGCAAAATTTGAAAATGCACTCATCGATCTTTCGAGTTCTTGTGCATAACCCATAGAATGGAGGACTTTGAGATCCTCTTTCTTGGCATGATCATCGTAATTTTCAGCCGACATTTTTTCGCGCCCCCTCGCGCATTTTGTTGCTGCGCAGCATCAAAGGAAATTCTTTGCGACGCATTCACTAACGCCATGGCAACTTAACGGGAAATTTCCCTAGGGCAATCATGACTTGAGGTTTATCAATTACTCAGCGTCAGAATGTCGCAAGGTGAAAGCGACATTGACGTCAATCATTCATGCCGCAAAGAGACGATGCGCGAGGCTTTCACGGCCAAAGGCAACAAAGGCGCCGCTTTGAAATCTGTCTTTCCCGTAACGAAATGGGCGACCCCCACCATCAACCACGACACCACCCGCAGCGGAAATAATCGCATGGCCGGCCGCAACATCCCATTCCATCGTCGGGCCGAAACGCGGATAGAGATCCGCCCGCCCTTCCGCGACAAGACAGAACTTCAGCGAGGAGCCAGCAGAAATACGCTCAGCAACAGAAAGTGATTCGATAAATTCCCCTGTCGCGCGATCGGGATGCGAACGGCTCGCCACCACCGTAAGCGGCCCGTCAGGAGCGTCTCTTGTGACAATGACCCGTCGATCGCGAGCAGCCTCAAGCGCTTCTCCGGGCTCAATCGTGAGCGCGCATGCCCGCGTTCCGCCGATCCAGAGTTTTGACAGAAGCGGCGCATAAATCGCCCCGGCAACGGGGACGCCCCCCTCGATCAAACCGATATTAACGGCAAATTCCGCACGGCCGCGAATAAACTCGCGCGTGCCATCGAGCGGATCGACGAGAATAAATCTTTCGCCGATTGAGTGCGCGATCCCAGCCGCTTGTTCTTCTTCCGCAATCACCGGGATAGCGGGCAGGGTCTCTCGAAGGGCACCAAGGATAAAGCGCTCTGAGGCTTCATCGGCATCGGTCACAGGGCTGCCATCGGCCTTTCGGCGCGCTTCATCAAGCCGCGCGCGATGAGGGAGAATGATGGCACCCGCGCGAACGGCAATCTGCCCAAAAAGTTCCGCGAGCGCGTCCCGATCCATCCTCACCCAATCCCTGTCGATTGCGCCTATCACATGCTACGACTAAGTCACTTCGCGGTCGGGCCGCAGAGAGTCAAGGTTGCGATTTGGTTTAAAAGGGAATGACACCCATGAACGCTGCTTTTCCGATTGGCATCGTCACGATCTCGGATCGCGCCAGTCGCGGTGAGTATCAAGATAAAGGCGGCCCGGGAATCATTGCCGCTTTAACAGATCTTTTGGCTTCGCCTTGGCGTCCGGTGTCGGTCATCATTCCGGACGAGAAACCGACCATCATGGCAACTCTTGCCGATCTTGCGGATCGTGAAGCCTGTTCATTGATCCTGACCACGGGCGGCACGGGGCCCGCTTTGCGCGATGTCACGCCGGAAGCGACCGAAGCTGTCTGCGAAAAAATGATGCCCGGCTTTGGGGAATTGATGCGGATGGCGAGTTTGAAAGAAGTCCCCACCGCAATTCTTTCGCGGCAAACTGCGGGCATTCGTGGCAAGAGCTTAATTATCAATCTGCCCGGAAAGCCTTCAGCAATCCGCACTTGTCTTGATGCGATCTTTCCGGCGGTGCCCTATTGCATCGATTTGATTGGTGGTGATCGTTTTGAAACGAATGAAAAATTTTGCAAAGCGTTTCGACCGAAGTCATAGACTCCGTGATCGATAAACGCTCTCCTCACTTCACGGTCGACCCACACTCATATATTCAAAACCTTTCGCCCGCATTTCAGCCGGACGATAAATATTGCGCAAATCAACAAGGACGGGCGTTCTAAGCAGAGCACGAACACGCTCAAGATCAAGCGCCCTGAATGCATCCCATTCAGTCACAATGACAAGCGCATCAGCATTCTCAACGCATGCATAAGCATTGTCAGCAAAAGACACATTCAATGTCATAGCGGCGGCCGCTTCCATACCTTGCGGATCATAAGCACGAATTTCGGCACCTGCATCTTGAAGCGCTGTGATCAAGGCCAATGACGGCGCATCACGCATATCATCCGTATTGGGTTTAAAAGTGAGGCCTAAAATCGCAATGGTCTTCCCGCGCACTTCACCACCGAGCGCGTTAATCACACGGCGGGCCATGCCACGTTTGCGTTGATCATTGACAGCCACTACACTTTCAACAATGCGCAAAGCCACGCCTTCATCTTGCGCGGTTTTTACCAAGGCTTGCGTGTCTTTCGGAAAACATGAACCGCCATAGCCGGGGCCTGGATGAAGAAATTTTGAACCGATGCGGTTATCTAGTCCAATCCCGCGTGAAACATCTTGCACATTGGCACCAACCGCTTCGCAGAGATCAGCAATCTCATTGATATAAGTGATTTTGACAGCAAGAAATGCATTCGCGGCATATTTGATCAATTCGGATGTGCGACGATCTGTGAAGACGAGCGGCGGTTCGTTGAGATAAAGCGGGCGATAAATTTCCGTCATCACTTTACGTGCGCGCTCATTAACTGTGCCGATCACGATGCGATCAGGTCTTTTGAAATCACCAATGGCGGCCCCCTCACGAAGAAACTCAGGATTTGAAACAACTTCAATTGAATGTTGAGGACGTATCTCACGCAAGATCCGCTCAACCTCGTCGCCTGTCCCTACAGGCACGGTTGATTTAGTGACCACAATCGCATCGGGATGAATGGCTTCCGCGATCTGACGGGTCGCAGCATAGACATAAGATAAGTCCGCGTGACCATCGCCCCGTCGCGAAGGTGTGCCGACCGCGATAAAAACAGCGTCGGCTTTTGAAACGGCGGCTGGCAAATCCATAGTGAATGACAAACGTCCTTCACGGGTATTTTTTGCAACGAGCTCGGCAAGTCCGGGCTCGTAAATCGGCATCTCACCGCGATTTAATCCGTCGATCCGATCGCGACTGGCGTCGACGCAAATCACCTCATGGCCAAAATCCGAGAAACAGGCGCCCGACACCAACCCGACATAACCTGCGCCAATCATCGCAATACGCATGAACCTGTTCTCCGCCGTATCTTGACCCGCTCGGGGCCCCTTTCAATGACACCGCTCTAGCCTAAGGCCAGAGAAAAGTCTGCTCCCTTGTCTCGCAAGCGGCGATATGCGACTGCCACCTTCATCTCGTCTTGTGGAGCATGTGTTGTGAGCACCCATCCTGTTCTTGTTGAAGTCTATCGTGGCCAAGCGGTTGAATCCCAACATCGGGGGTCTGTTGCCGTAATTGATGCCGATGGCAAGACCGTCCTCGAACTCGGGGATATTGAAACGCCAGTTTTTCCTCGCTCGGCGGTAAAGGCCTTCCAAGCGCTGCCTTTGGTCGAATCAGGCATCGCAGACCGTTTCGGCCTCACGGATGAGGAATTGGCACTCGCCATTTCATCCCATTCCGGCGAACAAAGGCACGCGGAAACCGCCTTACGAATCCTCAATAAAGCGGGGCGGGATCAGACATGTCTCGAATGTGGGGCGCATTGGCCCTCTGATAAGATCGCTGAACGGGCTTTGGCAGCGAGCGGCCAAAATCCCTCTGCACTTCATAATAACTGCTCTGGCAAACATTCAGGATTCATTTGCCTCGCTTGCGGTCTCGACGAGGATCCGAAGGGTTACATCAAACCTGAACATCGCGTTCAAAAAGAGATTCGTGCCGCCGGCGAAGAGATCACCGGCTTTCGCGTTCGAGAAGAATGGACGGGCACCGATGGTTGCTCGATACCAACCTATGCCATGCCTTTGAAAAATCTCGCTCATGGTTTTGCAAAGCTTGGCACGGGCACGGGCCTTGCGCCTGAACGTGCGAAAGCTGCGGCACGGCTTCGGCGAGCGGCAGCGGCCCATCCCTTCATGGTGGCGGGCACTGGGCGGCTTGATACTGTGGCGATGGAAATTTTTGGTGCGCGTCTATTCATGAAAACCGGTGCAGAAGGCGTTTATTGTGCGGCTTTGCCTGAGCAGGGTTTAGGCATCGCGCTTAAAGCGGATGATGGCGAAACACGCGCCTCACAAGCTATGCTCGCGGGCATTGTTCATCGCTTTCTCAGAATGAGCGAAGAAGAGCGGCGCGCATTTAATGCGAAAGCGTGGCCGACCTTAACCAATTGGAACGGCATGGCGGTCGGCTCCGTCAAACCAACAAGCCTTTTGACAGGCGCTTAAAGGAAGTGGTCCTAATCTCGCCTCATTCACCCCTGAAAGAGGCGCACGCTCGCCAAATTCACCCATCAACCGAATGAACATGATGCGCCCTCAGCCCTCACATCTTACGAAGTTCAGTATCATCGGCGTTACACTCATGATGCTTAGCGGATGTGTGAGCGGATTTTCTGGGACGCGGTTCGCCGATACGGCAGAAACGAAGACCGGCGATGTGATGCCGATTTTTATCGCCACATCGCGCAAAATGAATGGCGACGGCTCGGTGACCGCTGAGCTTTCATCAACGACAAATTATTTGATGAATCTCATCAATATTCCGAAAAATCATAAGACGGGACAAATTGAACGGCCCACATTTGGTTCGGAAAGTCGCAACTCTCATTTTACTTTTTTAAGTCAGCGCGTGCTTGATCATGATCGGTTTCGTGCCGAAATTTCAGCTCAAATTTCTGGTCGCGTCGGCACGGCGCGTGACATTCTTGTTTACGTTCATGGCTTCAATACCGGCTACGATGAAGCGCGTTTCCGCCTCGCGCAGATTGCAACAGATTCTGGATTTACAGGAGTACCGGTTCTTTTCACATGGCCCTCGCAAAATCGAACTTTTGCCTATGGTGCTGATAAGGACAATGCCACAGCGTCGCGTGATGATTTGACAACGGTGCTCTCGGAACTTGGTACAATGCCCGGTGTTGGACGCATTCACATTTTGGCGCATTCCATGGGTACGTGGTTGACAATGGAAGCGTTGCGTGAATCGGCCATCGGCGGACGAGGCGATCTCTCCGGTCGTCTCGGTGAAGTGATGCTGGCCGCGCCGGATATCGATCTTGCTGTCTTCAAGCAACAATATGCGCGCGTGGGCGCTTTTGCGCGCGTTTCAATTTTTGCGGCTGCGGATGATAAGGCACTCAATATTTCGAGTGTCTTGGCGGGCGATCGTCAACGTGTGGGTGCACTTGATCTCAATGACAAAGCGCAACGCGACGAAATCGCAAAACTTGGCGTGCGCGTTTACGATCTTTCAAATACCGATACGGGCGATTTTTTCCGCCATGGCACATTCGCGGCAGCGCCGGCGGCCATTCGTGCAATCGGGGCGCAGCTCGCAATGCCGCCAGATGATGCGCGCCAAGCGCAAGCGTTCGAAGCGCACAGCCTCGAAACACAATAATTTTATTACACGCGCGTTTGCCGATAGCCACGACGTTCATTCAAACGATCAAGCACATTCATTGCTGCTTCCGACACAACAGTACCTGGAGGGAAGATCGCATCAGCGCCGGCCTTTGTCAGTGCCTCAAAATCCTGTTCGGGAATCACGCCACCAACAACGATCATGATGTCGGACCGGCCTGCTTGATCCAACGCGGCCTTCAGCGCGGGGACGAGAGTCAGGTGACCTGCCGCAAGCGTTGACACACCGACGACATGAACATTTTTCGCAATTGCTTCTTTGGCCGCTTCTTCCGGCGTCGAGAAAAGATCGCCGACATCGACATCAAAACCCAAATCAGAGAAGGCGGAAGCAATCACTTTCTGGCCGCGATCATGTCCATCCTGCCCCATTTTCGCAACGAGAATGCGTGGCAGGCGACCGTCATTTTCCTTGAAGGACGCGACCATGTCACGCGCACGGCCGAAGGCTTCGTTCAGCGCGCCGATCTCTTTGCGATAGACGCCTGTCACAACATCGGCGACAGCCTTGTGGCGACCAAAGGCTTTCTCGAGTGCCATGGAAATTTCACCGACTGTTGCTTTTGCACGTCCGGCTTTGATGGCAAGATCAAGCAAATTGGCGTTGCCGCGCGCGCCTTCTTCCAGCGCGTTCAATGCGGCTTGCGTATCGGCTTCATTGCGTTCGGCGCGAAGGCGTTTCAGCTTTTCAATTTGTTGCGCGAGCACGGCGGAATTATCGACCTTCAACACATCGATCTGCTGCTCATTTTCAGGACGATAGATGTTGACGCCGATGACGGCTTGCGTGCCGGAGTCGATCCGCGCTTGCGTACGCGCAGCCGCTTCTTCAATGCGGCGCTTTGGAATGCCGGCATCAATGGCTTTCGCCATCCCGCCAAGCGCTTCGACTTCCTCGATATGCGCCCACGCTTTTTCAGCGAGTTCCGCTGTCAGGCGCTCGACATAATGCGAGCCGCCCCACGGATCGATGATGCGTGTGTTGCCGCTTTCCTTTTGCAGGAAAAGCTGCGTGTTGCGGGCAATACGCGCCGAGAAATCCGTAGGCAATGCCAAGGCTTCGTCGAGCGAATTGGTGTGAAGCGATTGCGTATGGCCTTGCGTTGCGGCCATCGCTTCAATCTCGGTGCGGATGACATTGTTGAAGACATCCTGTGCCGTGAGCGACCAGCCTGATGTCTGGCTGTGCGTGCGCAGAGGCAGGCTCTTCTCGCTCTTAGGCTTGAACTGCTTCACAAGCTTTGTCCAGAGAAGGCGTGCAGCGCGAAGCTTTGCGACTTCCATGAAGAAATTCATGCCGATGGCCCAGAAGAACGAGAGACGCGGCGCAAACGTATCGATGTCTAATCCTGCAGCAATACCGGCGCGGATATAATCGACACCATCAGCAAGCGTGTAAGCAAGTTCGAGATCCTGCGTCGCGCCTGCTTCTTGCATGTGATAGCCGGAAATCGAAATCGAATTGAATTTCGGCATATGCGTCGACGTATAGGAGAAGATATCGGAGATGATGCGCATGGAAGGCGCGGGCGGATAAATATACGTATTCCGCACCATGAATTCTTTGAGGATATCGTTCTGGATTGTGCCCGAGAGCTTTTCTTGCGCCACGCCCTGTTCTTCGGCAGCGACAATATAAAGCGCGAGCACCGGCAGAACCGCCCCATTCATCGTCATCGACACGCTCATCTCATCGAGCGGAATGCCGGAGAACAGCGTGCGCATGTCATAGATGGAATCGATTGCAACACCGGCCATGCCGACATCGCCTTTGACGCGCGGATGATCGGAATCATAGCCGCGATGCGTTGCGAGATCGAAGGCGACTGAGAGCCCCTTCTGTCCCGCAGCAAGATTGCGGCGATAGAAGGCGTTTGAATCTTCAGCCGTCGAGAAGCCCGCATATTGGCGAATCGTCCACGGTTGATTGACATACATGGTGGGGTAGGGACCACGCAGATAAGGCTGCGCGCCCGGAACGGAATCGACGAAGCTCAAGCCTTTGCGATCCGCTTCCGTGTAAACGGGTTTCACCGCAATGCCTTCGGGCGTCATCCAGTCGGATGCGCTTCCGCTTTGTAATGGAACATTTGCCGCGACGAATGATGCATTCGAGAAATCAGGGATACGGGTCATGATGCGGCTCCCGGCTTTGGCATTTTTTCTTCAAACAGCTCGGCTATACGCGATGCAGTCAACGGCTCAAACTGTGTGTTTTGTAGCGGCGATTGCGGAAACATAGGCGCAAGAACGGTAATTTGCTTTTCATTTGCATCAGGGAATAGAGTGACGCCGAGGATTGCTGCTTTTTTATTTTCAATCGCTGCGTGACGTTCTGCTGCAACAGATTTCACGCGCGCTTGAATGGAGCCTTTTTGTAAAGCTCCAACAACGCCGCCATCTTGCTCAATCGATTGAAATTCTGACCATGCCTTTTCAACAAGAGCATCAGTTAAGGCTTCGTAACCCCCTGCGCCTGCGACGGGATCCGCAACGCTTGAAAGATGAGATTCTTGCGCGAGCACCAATTGTGTATTGCGTGCCAAGCGCCGCGCGAACCCATCGGCCAATCCAAGTGCGTTAGTGAAAGGTAAAACAGAAATCGCATTCGCGCCGCCGATTGCAGCCGCGAAACAGCCCATGCCGTTACGCAGAAGGTTCACCCATGCATCACGCGTCGTGAGCATGCGGGATGCCGTTTCAGATGTGATGAAAATCGGCTTCGGCGTGAGGTCACATTGCGTCTCGATGCTTGCCCAGAGTTTGCGCAGAGCGCGATGCTTGGCAATCGATAGGAATTGATCGCTATCGCTTGCAAGACGAAACTCGATCATCGCGCGCGCGTCATCAACCGCAATGCCGGAGGCTTCAAGCCCACGAAGATAGAACAGTGCCGAGGCGAGCACGAAGCCAAGCTCCTGTGCTTCTGATCCGCCTGCCGCGTGTACGACGCGGCCATCTGCTGCGACGAACGGACCTTTGAATCCCTGGCCGATCAAATCATTCACGGCGGCAGAAACATTTTTGGCAACTTGCGCGCCATCACCATGCAATGCGCCGATGCGCGCGCCCGTACCAATCGGATTCAATCCGAAGCGCACACGCACAATGTTCGCCGGAAAGCCGAGCGCCTTGCAGGCATCGGCAAAAGCATGCGCGTCGTTACGCCCGCGCGGACCGCAATCAAGCGCGATGTCGATTCCGGCATCGAGATAAACGCCTTTCAGAAGGTCGGCGACGAGTTCGGCTTTTGCATCGATGCCGAAACCCTGCGCGCCAAGCGAGTCTTTGAAAACAAGCGTCAGCCCGTTTGCGCCATTCTCTAAATCGGTCAGCGCTTGCTTGTTCGCGCGCGTCGCATCGGCATCATCAATGCGTTGAATGATCGTCCACGGCGCGCCTGCCGGACGTCCCGCAACTGGGGCACGGCCTTCGGCTATCGCGTAGAGTGGCTCAATACGAATGCCGTCTGCGGTTTTCGAGGTGAGGGTCTCGTCGAAATCCGCGCCTTTCAGCACGGCTTCCGCGAGTTTCCGCCAACGGGCGAGATCGGTCACCGCCGGATCGTCTAGATGCAACGCCATGAATAGTCCCCTTAACTGAGCGGGACTTTGCCATATTTTACCCTAGAGCCGCCACTTGGCCCTTTGGCGGATTGATCCAAAGGAATTTTCAGGAATAAGCGAGGCGCGGGCGGCCCGTCGCGACCGCAATAATGCGGCTTTCGACGAAGATTTCCTGCCCGTCAGTGAAAGCGGAAATATCTTTCCGGTCAACCGCGATGTCGATGGCGTCGGCACCTGCGGCCTCGGCCCGTTTGGCGAGATCGGCTTTGAGGCCAGTGATGGCTGCTTCGGCGGCGGCTTCAAGATCGGTAAAATCATGCTTCTCGACCGGCCCATGCACGCGGAAGCGTCCGGGGCCGGGTGACAGGATCACGCTTTCGCCCGTGATGCGCACATGGCCGACCACTGCGCCGAGCGCATTGGCGACATCGGAATGTTCGGGCAGGACGACTTCGGATTCGAGGAGATCGCCGACCATCGGATAGTAGGTCGGAGCGGACGCGCCGACGCCGACAATCGGCAAATTGAAATCGAAACGGATCGAGGAGACGCCCGTCTTTTTCTCTAACGCGGCAATCATCAACGGATGGCGGCTCGGATGATCGAGCGTGAAACCATCTTCATGCAAGGCGACATCCATCAGCGCTTCGCCGGAGCGGCGAACAAGGCGCGCAATGATGGCTTCGGCCACTGCTTCCGGTGTCTCGAACAAGACCTCGCCTTTTGCACCACGACGGCGCGCCATAAGCGTTGCCGCTTGGCGCGCGGCATCGACATCCCAGCCGGAATGAAGGCCAAGCACATGCGCGGCGTCTGAAGGCGTAAGTGACGAGATCAGTACAAGCCCGTTGATGACGAGGCGATTGAGCGCTCCAGTTTCCGTTCGTGTTTCCGCGACATCTTCAACTGCTTTTGGTTTGTTATCAATTTTATCGAGCAGAGATGCTTCGGCGGGCGAGAGGCCCGCACGCGCAGCATCAGAGACCGGCATCGGCACGACGAAGCGCGCATCAGACGGACGCGCGACTTCGGCGCGCATCTGCTTTTCAAGCGCGGCATGCACCATATCGCGATGCTCGACAGCGAGAAGGCTCACCGGCATCGCGCGGCGCGGGCCAAGCTCAAGCGTCACGCGCATGCCTTCTTCATGCAAGCGCACTTCACTGTCACCACCCAAACCGATTGTGCGCATGGCCACAGCCTGCACCATGGTCTGATAGGGGCCGACACGTGCGCCGAGCGGATCAAGCCGCGGTGCACCATTCTTCATCACCGCGATATCGGTTGTCGTGCCGCCAATATCCGAGACGAGCGCGTCTTGCGACCCTGTTAAAAACGCTGCGCCAACAAGCGTTGCGGCGGGGCCTGAGAGAATGGTTTCAATTGGCCGTTCACGCGCGACATCTGCTGCAATCAAGACGCCATCCCCGCGCACGACCATGACGGGAGCTTTAATATTTCGTTCGTCAAGAAAACGCGCTGTCGCGCCGATCAAACCGTCAATCAACGGAATGAGGCGCGCATTCAAAACACAGGTGAGCGCGCGGCGCGGGCCGTCGAGCTGGCTTGTGAGTTCATGGCTGCAGGTGACGGGCAAATGCGTGAGCGCACGAATATGATCGCGCACGCGGATTTCATGCTCCGGATTGCGCGTCGAAAAATATCCGGCAACGGCGTAACCGTTGACAGTTTTGCCTGCCCCATCAAGCCATGCATCAAGCGCCGTGAGATCAAGCGATGCGGCTTCATCGCCCGTCACATTATGCCCACCCGCAATGCGCACCATCGGATCATTGCCAAGTGCCGAGGCAAGACCTTGGCGTTGAATATCGGTTTCGGAGAAGCCGATCATCACAAGACCGATGCGCCGTTGCTGACCTTCAACAAGTGCGTTGGTTGCGAGCGTTGTCGAGAGAGAAACAAGCTCAATCGTTGCGGCATCAATTTTAGCGGCATCAATCACGCGCGTGACGGCACCTGAAATACCGATGGCGAGATCATGGCGCGTCGTCAGAGACTTCGCTTTGGCGATCACCTTGCTCTGTTTGTCGTCAAACAGAACCGCGTCGGTATAGGTGCCGCCCGTATCGATGCCGAGAAGAAGCGCCATAATATTCTATTCCAAACTCATAAACTTTCAGCGCTTACGCAATTCGCTCATCGCCAGATCGGATATTGCTTGATGCCATCGGTGATTTCATACCAATCGGGCTTATCGGCAACATAGATATGTTCGCATATCCGAAGACCTGTTTTTCCATCAAGCGATCCCGCAGTGATTGAAATCGTGTCGCTATCAAAGCGACGCCAAAACAGTGCGCTACCACAATCCTGGCAAAAGCCGCGTTCAGCCTGGTCTGAAGACTTGAACCATTTGAGACCTTTGGTCTCAACAAAACTCACATCAGCGCTTTTTGCATTTGAGGATGTGAAAAAATTACCAGTCTGCTTCCGGCATTGTGAGCAATGACAGGCAACCACCTCTCGCATTTCACCCGCGACTTTAAACTTCACATGACCACATAAACACCCGCCAGTCAGATGTTTCTGACCGTCTGCCATTGCGATTTTATCGGACATGGGACTCTCCCTAAACTGAACGCCATGAAGAATGGCGGACCTCACTATCTGTGACTATCGCGAATAAGACCCTTCAAAGAGAAACTGCGTCATGGCGCCTCTGCGAAGGTCAAATTCGTCTCGCCATAATCTCGCGTTTCAAGAAGAGTGACCCCTTGTGGCAGTACATCGCTCGCGCCGATCTTTTCTTCGACAATGATCAATGCGCGTGGCGCCAACCACCCCCCTTTGAGTGCGCTGTGAAGCGCACGCGCCGCCAAGCCTTTGCCATAAGGCGGATCACAAAAGACAAGCGAGAAAGCTTCATCAGGCGGCAAAGGCCCGAGATGCGTTGCATCACGACGATAGACTTTCGTGATTCCGGCGACACCGAGCGCATCAATATTGTCTTTGATCGCGCCGCGCGCGGCGGGCGCCTCTTCAACAAATTGCGCGAACACCGCACCGCGTGAAAGCGCTTCCAATCCAAGCGCTCCAGATCCTGCAAAAAGATCGAGCACACGCGCATCCGTGACACGATCATCATAGGCATGCGCCAACACATTAAAGAGTGTTTCGCGCAAACGATCAGAAGTCGGTCGCGTCGCCATTCCCGAAGGTGTGACAAGCACTCGTCCCTTGAAGCGACCGGCAACGATACGCATGAGTTCAACGCGAGCGTGGTGGACGCGGGCCCTTTGAACGCGGCGCGCCCTTGCCTTGTGGTGAGCGATCTGTGCGTCCTGACTCGGTACGCGTTCTCGGGCTAAGTTTTTCAACCATCACGCTTTTACCACCGCGTGACTGAATACGACCCGCGCGTTCGTGGCCGCGTTCGGCATTTTCAGCCCGTGCCTTTTTCGGATCAAAGCCGCGTCTTGGAGCCTTTGGCGTCGAGCGCGTTGCTGATTTCTCTTGCACATCATCCGCACGCCAGATTTTTTTCTGTACTTCATTACGATGCGGGCGCGGCGGGCGCGCGGGTTTTTCATCTCCACCCGCTTCAGGCGCTTTTGTTTCAAAACGCGGCGGGCGATCTTTTCGGTCACTGCGCGGAGCGTCACGATCATTACGATCAAATTCGCGGCGTGGTGGGCGCGCATCATCACGACCAAATTCACGACGTGGTGGGCGCGCATCGCGTGAGCGCTCCTCACGACGTTCAAATTTTTTCGGTGCGATATCCTCGAAGTCTTCATCATAGTTGAAAACCGGACCATCAAAATCAACGCCAGAAGCCGTCACCATTTCAGGTGAAATTTGATGCCGCAAAAAGCCGGTGCGTACTTCTTCAACCGCACCTTCAGCCAATTCACCCAATTGGAAAGGACCAAATGACACGCGGATCAAACGATTCACCGCAAGACCAAAATGTTCTAGCACGCGTTTGACTTCGCGATTTTTTCCTTCGCGTAAGCCCAAAGTGAGCCAGACATTATCGCCCTTCTCGCGATCAAGCGTGGCTTCAATCGGACCATAATGCATGCCGTCAATCGTGACACCGTCTCTGAGTGTATCAAGAGTTGCTTGATTGATTTCACCAAAGCAACGCACACGATAACGACGCAACCATCCCGTTTCTGGCAATTCGATGATGCGCGCCAAACCACCATCATTGGTGAGAAGCAACAAACCTTCCGTATTGATGTCGAGACGGCCGACTGAAATCAAACGCGGCAGGCCTTTTGGCAATTGCGCAAAAACAGTCGGGCGGCCTTCAGGATCACGCGCTGTGGTCACAAGGCCACGCGGCTTATGATAGAGAAAGAGACGCGTGCGCTCGCGTAGAGGCAAAGGCTTGCCATCCACTTCAACGCGATCACTCGGCACAATATCGCGCGCAGGTGATGCAAGCGTTTCGCCGTTCACAACCACGCGGCCCTCGAGTATCCATGCCTCTGCATCACGACGCGAGCAAAGTCCGGCACGCGCCATCACTTTCGCAATGCGATCCCCCGGACGAGGCTTAGGCGCTGACCCAGGACGATTCGTCCTTGCATCCCGGCCGCCTGAAGGCCGACCACGGAATTTTCCTTGATCGCGGAATGAGCCATCCCGAGGAGGGCGCTGGCCACGAGGCCTATCCCCTTCACGACGTTCACGGACAGGGCGGTCGCCAGAAGGGCGAGTGCGGAAAGGACGATCACCCTGAGGCCGATCACCTTGCGGGCGTTCACGGAAGGGACGGTCGCCCTGAGGGCGATCCCCCTCGCGTCGTTCACGCGGCGGCCTTCCAGATTTGGCGAAGTCTGGACGATCAGAAAAGCTGCGACGCGGGCCTTTCGTGGGCGAGAAGCGTCGCTTGCCGCCTTCTCTTTCGCGCTGATCGGAGAAAGAACGTGGTTCTGAACGCGGGCCCACCTCGGATCTCGATGACTCGTCGCGCGGTTTGCGCGGGCGGAAGGCACCCTTGATCATGGTCTCACCCGATGACGGGCGATCCGGGCGACCTTCGGAGCGTCGGTCCGAAAAACTCCGGCCTTCCGGTCTTTTTCCTTTGAAACCGCGCCCTTCTGGACGTGATCCGCCACGCGAGGGGCCATTGCGGTCCCGACCAAAACCGGGGCCGCGTGGGGGACGGCCTTTGCCGCCGCCGCTCTTTCTGTTGTCATCACTCATGGCGCGCTGATAGCAGAGGAATGAGTGTGAAGCGAGGGGCGACGACGCATCGATGAGCCAAGCAACCAAAAAGCCGATGGATCTGGCTCTTGAAGCTGCGCGCAAGGCTGCGGAACGCGGGGAAGTGCCCGTTGGCGCCGTTATTGTGAAAGATGGTGCGGTGCTCGCCACAGCCGGCAATCGGACCATCGCCGATCATGATCCCACCGCCCATGCTGAAATTCTCGCTCTGCGCGAAGCGGCGCGGCTCATCGGATCGGAACGGCTTATTGAGTGCGATCTCTATGTGACGCTTGAACCTTGCGCGATGTGTGCGGGAGCCATTTCTTTTGCGAGAATCCGTCGCCTTTATTTTGGCGCGAGCGATCCCAAAGGGGGGGCGGTTGAGTATGGCCCGCGTTTCTTTTCGCAACCCACATGTCATCACGCACCGGAAATCTATGGCGGGATGAATGAGTCCGAGTCTGCGGAGTTACTGCGCATGTTCTTCAAATCGCGCCGCGCTCAAGACTGATCAATATGACAAAAGCCCCCCTTGTTTATGACAGATGAATTTGTTTACCTCAAGTAAATTGATCATCACAACAAAGGGAGCGCGATCATGGGCCCGGGACATTTTCTCTGGATGGAATTAAATACGGGCGACGTTCTCGCTGCGAAAGATTTCTTTGAAAAAACCATCGGCTGGACTTTCGAAAATATGCCTGTGCCCGAGGGTGATTATTGGATCGCGAAAGCGAATAACCAAAGCATTGCGGGCATTGTCGATCTCAAGGCCTTTGCGCCGCCCGGCGCGCCACCACATTGGTTTTCTTATCTCTGGGTTGATGATGTCGATCAACGCGTGAAGCTTGCAGAAGCCGCTGGCGCAAAGATCCATAAGCCACCATTCGATATTCCGGGGGTCGGGCGCATCGCGATCATTGAAGACCCAACTGGTGCGGTTATGGGATGGATGACTCCGGTACCACGCTCATAACGCATTCACCACAATCGCGGCACACCAAACTGATCAAAAAGTGTTTCGTTGGAGATGATCACAAGCCCTTCAACGAGCGCTTGCGCAATCAACATGCGATCAAACGGGTCTTTGTGTTTGTGGTCGAGATAACCGGCTTTTTCGGCGTGGGTGGGCGTAACAGAAATGGCAGTAAAGTTTTCGGCGTGAATTTCGGTTTCGATGCCATCGCGAAATGGTGTGGGATCAAGCTTGCCGAGTCTAATTTTGGTTGAAATTTCCCAAACCGTCGCGGCGCTTACAAAGACTTCGGTTTCGGGGTCAATGATCCGTTGGCGAGCCGATGGTGATAGATTTGGATCATCTTTCAGCCACCATATGAAGGCATGCGTATCGAGGAGCGCTTTCAATCACCTTCCCCGTTCCACAGACGCAATTCATCCTCCGGGAGAGGATCAAAAAACTGATCATCCCATTTAATGATGTCCTTGAGGCGACCAGGTACGCGCGGCTTTTTGACCGGCTTCGGAAACGGCACCAGTTTAGCGACCGGCACATCGCCACGCGTAATCGTGACCTCCTCGCCCGCTTCAACAGCGGCAAGAAGACGCGACAAATGGGTTTTGGCTTCGTGAATTTTTACCGATTGCATGGCGGAAACCTCTATTAGCTAAGTTAGCTAAGTTCAAGCAAAAGTCAATGATTTTTATGACTTTTTTACCGCGCGCAGCCCTGAGCCCTCAATCTTCCGGCCTTTCGCCTAGGCTCCGGGCGTTCGAAAATGTGCACCTAATCTTCCGGCGCTTCGCTATGGCTCCGCGCGTTCGAAACTGAAAACGATTCACAGGATCGTTTTCCAGAGTGCTACGCGCTCTGACGTTTCTCACCCCCCCACATTGAATGCAGCGAGCGCGGCCATATTCACAATGTCGGAATCTTTTGCGCCAAGCGGCATGATTTGAACCGATCGATCAAGCCCCACAAGCAGAGGGCCAATCACGGTTGATCCGCCAAGCGTCTGCATCATCTTGGTTGAGATCGATGCAGAGTGAAAGGCCGGCATCACAAGCACATTCGCGGTGTCTTTCAATCGGCTGAACGGATATTGCGCGAGAAGATCTTTATTGAGCGCCACGTCAGCTGCCATTTCACCATCATAGATAAAATCACAATGACGCGTATCGAGAAGTTTCACCGCATCAATGACTTTTGCGGAACGCTCACCTGGCGGATGACCAAAAGTTGAATAAGCAAGCAATGCGACGCGCGGCTCATAACCCAACCTACGCGCAACACCGGCTGCTTCAACCGTAATATCTGCGAGCTCTTCTGCCGTTGGCATTTCGGTGATCGCGGTATCGGCAACAATCACCGTACGCCCGCGCGCGATCACAATCGATGCGCCCATCAATTTATGACCCGGCTTGGCATCAATCACATTGAGCACATCATTGAGCGCAACAGAATAATTACGCGTCGCACCCGTCACCATCGCATCGGCATCACCAAGCGCCACCATCGACGCGCCAAAATAATTGCGGTCATTATTGATCAATCGCTGGCAATCACGGAACAAATAACCCTTGCGCTGCAGGCGTTCATAAAGCGCTTGCGCGTAAGCCGCATTGCGATGTGACAACCGTGCATTGTGAATTTCGATGCCATTTTTGCCGTCAAGCTCGATGCCAACTGCTGCGGCGCGTTCGCGCACTCGATCTTCGCGGCCAACAAGAATAGCAGTGCCGAGCCCTTGATTGACGAAGGACATCGCCGCGCGGATGACTTGTTCTTCCTCACCTTCGGCAAACACAACACGTTTCGGATAACGGCGCACACGTTCGAAAATTCGTTGCAGGGCACCAGCGACAGGATCACGTCGCGCGGAGAGTTGCGCTTTATACGCTTCAATATTTTCAATCGGCTTTTTCGCGACGCCTGTTTCCATTGCTGCCTTTGCAACAGCCGGCGGGATCGTGTGGATCAGGCGCGGATCGAAGGGCACAGGAATAATATAATCACGCCCAAACCGCGGGCGTGCACCTTGATAGGCGGCGGCGACATCATCAGGTACATCTTCACGCGCGAGATCGGCAAGCGCGTAAGCGGCCGCGACTTTCATTTCCAGATTGATGGTTGATGCACGGCAATCAAGCGCACCGCGGAAAATGTAAGGAAAGCCAAGCACATTATTGACTTGGTTTGGATAATCCGAACGGCCCGTAGCGATGATCACATCATCGCGTACAGCATGCGCTTCTTCCGGTGTGATTTCCGGATCGGGATTTGCCATGGCAAAAATGATCGGATTCGGCGCCATGCTTTTGACCATTTCGGCCGAGAGCGCGCCTTTGGCCGATAATCCGAAGAAGACATCCGCACCCTTCATCGCATCTTCCAAGGAACGCGCTTTGGTTTCAACCGCATGCGCGCTTTTCCATTGGTTCATACCTTCAGTGCGACCTTTATAGACAACGCCTTTCGTATCGCAGAGAATCACATTCTCCGGCGCAAAGCCCATCGCCTTGATGAGTTCGAGGCACGCAATGCCCGCAGCCCCTGCGCCATTGCAGACAAGCTTTGTCGATTTCATTTCACGACCCGTGAGCCGCATCGCATTCATAATGCCCGCGGCGGCGATGATTGCCGTGCCATGCTGGTCATCATGAAAGACGGGGATGTCCATCAATTCGCGCAAGCGCTCTTCAATGATGAAACATTCCGGCGCTTTGATATCCTCTAAATTAATGCCGCCAAAAGACGGGCCGAGATAGCGCACGGCATTGATGAATTGGTCGGGATCTTCGGTATCGACTTCGAGATCGATCGAATCCACATCGGCGAAGCGTTTGAATAAAACGGCCTTGCCTTCCATCACAGGCTTTGAGGCAAGTGCGCCAAGATTGCCAAGGCCCAAAATCGCCGTGCCATTCGAAATAACGGCAACGAGATTGCCCTTGGATGTGTAATCGAATGCGAGCGCCGGATTTTCCGCAATCGCTTTGACGGGCACCGCGACACCGGGAGAGTAAGCGAGCGAGAGATCGCGCTGGGTAGCCATCGGCTTTGTGGCGACAATCTCGATCTTGCCGGGTCGGCCCATCGCGTGAAATTCAAGCGCTTCCTTGTCGCTGATTGTCGGTCGCGTGCGTTTGCCGGGCCGCTCGTCCTTATTTGCCATCATATCCACCCTATCTCGTATGGTTTTTCCCACTCTAAAGGGCGAAAGGTCCCCAAAGCAACCGGGGCGTGCCGGACAAAAATACTCGGATAAGTCCTCTCGAGGGCGTGAAGCGCGCGAGCCACTTTGCTATGAAAAATCTATGCGCCAAACCCACGACCATTCGACTGAAGACCGCGTCACGCCGATGATGGCGCAGTATATTGAGATCAAAGGCGCCAATCCGGATTGCCTGCTTTTCTACCGCATGGGCGATTTCTACGAGCTCTTTTTTGAAGATGCTGAAATTGCGTCGCGCACGCTCGGGATCGTGCTCACGAAACGCGGTAAACATCAGGGTGCCGATATTCCGATGTGTGGCGTGCCGGTTGAGCGCGCGGATGATTATCTGCAACGTCTCATCGCGGCAGGTCATCGTGTTGCGGTCTGCGAACAGCTTGAAGATCCGGCTGAGGCCAAGAAACGCGGCGCGAAATCGGTTGTAAGGCGCGATGTGACGCGGCTTGTTACTCCCGGCACGATCACGGAAGAACGTCTTCTTGATCCGGGTGAAGCCAATCGCCTTCTCGCTGTGGCGCGACAAAGATCCGACGATCAAGGATGGATCTATGGCATCGCGGCTGCCGATATCTCAACGGGCCATTTTGTAACAATTGAGAGTCAGGAGACTGCGCTACTCGCAACAATTGCGCGTTTTGCACCGCGCGAGATTCTCCTGCCGGACAGTTTGCTTGATGAGCAAGGACCTTTCGGCGCGTTGCTGCGTGATCGAAGAAACGCCATCACGCCGATGGCGCGTGAGGGCTTTGATGCGTCATCCGCCGAAAAACGTCTTGAAGTCTATTTTGGTGTCGCGACACTTTCAGGCTTTGGCACATTCTCGCGCGCGGAACTCGCTGCTGCTGCAGCTCTCGTCACTTATGTTGAACGTACACAGAAGGGCATTCGCGCACCGCTCGCGCCGCCTTCGCGCGAAAGCCATGACAGTGTCATGCGCATTGATGCGGCAACGCGCGCCAATCTTGAAATCACGCGTACGCTTTCAGGTGAACGACACGGTTCATTACTCGCAGCGATTGATCGCACGGTAACGCCTGTAGGGGCGCGTCTGCTTGCGGAAAGACTTGCGGGTCCGCTTACCGATCTCAATGAAATACGCGCGCGCCATGACGCAATTGCCTATTGTCTTGATCGACGCGATCTCCGCCAGACCTTGCGAAGCGCGCTTAAAAGCGCACCTGACATGGTGCGTGCATTGACACGTGTGGCGATGGATCGTGGCGGTCCACGCGATCTTGTGAGCTTGGGTATCGCGCTCTCAACAGTGAAACAAATTGCGGCAACGCTTCCGAGCGATCAAACGCTTCCTGATGAATTTGAGCAAGCGCGACAAGCGCTTCTTGGCGTTAATCCAGAACTTCCAAATCTTTTAAACGCCGCGCTTGCAGAAGATGTTCCGCTCAATAAACGCGATGGCGGATTTATTAGCGAAGGTTTTTCAAAAGAACTCGATGATATCCGTGCCTTGCGGGATGAGAGCCGCAAAGTGATCGCGAAACTGCAAGCCGATTACATCGCACTCACTGGCGCGCGTACGCTCAGAATCAAATTCAATAATTTCTTGGGCTATTTCATCGAAGTGCCGCAAGCCAATGGCGAAGAATTTTTAAAACCGCCTCATGTGGAAACTTTTATTCATCGCCAAACCATGCAAGGTGCGATGCGGTTTTCAACGGGAGAACTCGCCGAGCTTGCCGGAAAAATTGCTTCTGCGGGTGATCGCGCGCTCGCTTTGGAACTTGATCTCTTTTCAACGCTTGCAAATCATTTGATTGAATCAACGGAAGCGATCCGGCATGCCGCTGACGCACTCGCGATCATTGATGTCGCCACCGCGCTTGCCGAATTGGCCGATGATCTCAATCACACGCGACCGGTGATGACCGAGGGAATTGAGTTCTTTATCGAAGGCGGCCGCCATCCGGTTGTCGAGCAGGCACTGCGGCGCTCGGGTGTGTCTTTTGTCGCGAATGAATCGGATCTCTCACCACCCGAACATGAAAAGGGTGGACGTATTCTCGTTGTCACCGGTCCGAATATGGCTGGTAAATCGACCTATCTCAGACAAAACGCGTTGATCGCCATTATGGCGCAAGCAGGATGTTTTGTGCCGGCAAAGAGTGCACGAATCGGTCTTGTTTATCTATTATTTTCGCGCGTGGGAGCGGCAGATGATTTGGCCCGCGGTCGCTCAACTTTCATGGTTGAAATGATTGAAACGGCCGCGATTCTCAATCAAGCAACCCCGCAATCGCTCGTGATCCTTGATGAAATCGGACGTGGCACCGCGACTTTTGATGGTCTCTCGATTGCCTGGGCCACGATTGAACATCTTCATGAAGTCAGTCGCTGCCGCGCGCTTTTTGCAACTCATTTTCATGAGCTGACCACACTCACTCAAAAATTACCGCGCCTCAAAAATGCAACGATGCGTGTTACCGATCATAAAGGTGAAGTTATATTTTTACATGAAGTGATTGCTGGCACTGCGGATCGGTCTTACGGCATTCATGTCGCGCGTCTTGCAGGGCTACCGCGGAGCGTCATTGATCGTGCATCGATGATTTTGGCTGAACTTGAAGCGTCTGACCGGCACTCGTCCGTCGATGTGATGCTTGATGAGTTGCCGCTCTTCTCGACAGTGGTGAAACAAACGTCTTCGCGTGTTGTGTCGGGCCCAGACCCGCTCCACGAGGCACTCGAAGCGATTCATCCGGATGATCTAACGCCCAAAGATGCTCTTGAAGCGCTTTACAACCTGAAGAAACTTGCGGCGAAATTGTAGAAGAGCGTTAATGCTTTCCGTTTAAATGAGAGAAAGTAGAAAAAATGAGCGATGCCCTGAACAGACGGATAAGTCAGAGCGCTTCACCAGAACTTCGCGAACATCCGTTTATCTTTAACGGTCGCGCATCCACTTATTTTGGGATTTGGATTGTCAATGTTCTGCTCTCGATCATCACGATTGGAATTTATTCCGCATGGGCCAAAGTACGGCGCCTTCGTTATTTCTATCGGAATACAACGCTCGACGGATATCATTTTGACTATCATGCCGAGCCGGTTAAAATTCTCATCGGTCGTCTAATCGTTGTCGGCGCGCTTATTCTTTACAATATTCTTGTGGCGATCTCGCCTTTTTTCAGCATTCTTCTGATTGGGTATATTTTTCTCTTGCCGGTCATCGTCAATGCGTCGCTGTCTTTTTCACTCCGTATGACAAGTTTCCGGGATATTCGTTTTGGTTTCCGGGGTGATTATTGGCCGGCTTTTGCAATCTATATTCTTCTTCCCGTCGCGGTTTTGCTGACCGGTGGTTTAGCCCTTCCCTTCTTCACCAAAGCGAGTTGGCGCTATATCGGTAGTCGTGTGCGTTACGGCGCCATCCGCGCGGAGATTGCTCCGCCTCTTGGCG
The DNA here is from genome assembly GCA_046091665.1 of Hyphomicrobiales bacterium. Taxonomy (GTDB): domain Bacteria; phylum Pseudomonadota; class Alphaproteobacteria; order Rhizobiales; family Beijerinckiaceae; genus CAIUPE01. The sequence goes on along the minus strand of JBJTCD010000122.1, from coordinate 56,417 downwards.
CGATCGCCGCGCAATTTGGCCTTTCGATTCTCGTGCTCATCCTCGCAATGATCCCCCTAACCGCACTGCCGATGTGGTTTCATCACTTGATGGCCGACGAGATGATGGATGAGATGTCTGGTGGCATGTCATCCTTCTCGGCTTGGCACTGGCTCTTCGTCTCATTGTATTTCGGCCTGATTATCGCCTCTATTTTTTATCGCGCAGGTACACGCAATGTGGCGCTCTCGACGCTCGTTTTTGATCGTCGGCATCGCGTGCGTTCATTTCTCGGACGCGGCGCGATGATTTGGATCACGCTCAGCAATTTCGTTGCGATCCTTTTGACCTTTGGCCTCGCTTGGCCTTGGGCTGAAGTGAGACGGTGGCGTTATCAAGCCGCTCATCTTGCGCTGCTGTCTCAAGGTCCGCTTGATAATATCAGTGGCATGTCCGGCGCTGCGGGCGACGTCACCGCTGCGGAGTTTGTGGATATTGAAGGCTTTGATTTTGGTCTTTGAGTAAGCCGCGACATGACGCCACCCTGTCACATGTGACAGGATGAAGAGGCGGCGCGTGCTTGTATGATCAACGAGCCATGCCTAATGCCCGCCCCGCATTTTATCCGAATGACGTAGCTCCTCTTCGTTTCCCCACGGATAAGGGCTTGCGCCCATGGTCGTAAGGGTTTCAACCGTCGCCTTTGAAGGCGTCAATGCGAAACCTGTCGATGTTCAAGTGCAAGTCATGCCGGGGCGGGTGCTCTTCAACATTGTCGGCTTACCCGATAAAGCGGTTGGCGAATCGCGGGAACGCGTGCGCGGCGCGCTCGCTGCTGTCGGCCTCGCTTTGCCCGCACGTCGCATCATCATCAATCTCGCGCCCGCCGATATGCCGAAAGAAGGCAGTCATTTTGATTTACCCATCGCCCTTGGTTTGATGGCGGCGATTGGCGCCTTGCCCTCCGACGCGCTTGAAGGTTTTGTGGTTTTAGGCGAGCTCGGTCTTGATGGTTCGCTCGCTCCTGTTGCGGGTATTTTGCCCGCCGCTGTCGCCGCTCATGAGCGCGGACTTGGATTGATTTGTCCGGCAGCCTCAGGTGCCGAAGCGGCTTGGGCCGCTGCCGATCTTCCCATTCTCGCGCCGCGCTCTTTGATCCAGCTCGCCACTCATTTCAAAGGCACACAGATTTTATCGCGCCCTGCCCCCGCGATCCGCAAGGACGGCCAACCGCTGCCCGATTTGGCCGAACTCAAAGGCCAAGACAGCGCGCGTCGCGTGCTCGAGATCGCAGCCGCTGGCGGGCATAATCTTCTCTTCTCGGGTCCGCCCGGTGCAGGCAAATCCATGCTCGCGTCACGCCTGCCTTCGATTTTACCTCCACTTACTCCACCCGAATTGCTTGAAGTCTCGATGATCCATTCGATTGCGGGTTTACTTGATGAGCAAGGCCTGACCGATCGAAGACCCTTTCGCGCGCCGCATCATTCGGCTTCCATGGCCGCCCTTGTCGGTGGTGGCACGCAAGCGCGCCCCGGCGAAGTGTCACTTGCGCATCGTGGTGTTTTGTTTCTCGATGAATTGCCGGAATTTCACCCGCAAGCGCTCGACAGTCTTCGCCAACCTCTAGAAACCGGAGAAGCGGTGATCGCGCGCGTGCAGCATCGCATCTCCTATCCGGCACGATTTCAATTGATCGCCGCGATGAATCCCTGTCGCTGCGGACATGCGACTGATCCCGGCTATACGTGTCGCAAAGCACCGAGCGCCGTGTGCATGGCACAATATCAATCGCGCATTTCCGGACCGTTTCTCGATCGTATCGATTTGACGATTGATGTGCCCGCTGTTACGCCGCGTGATCTTTTATCTGCGCAAAAAAACGAGACGTCTGACTCCATTGCGCGCCGTGTGCGTGTTGCCCGACAAAGACAAATGCATCGCTATCAAGCGCAGGGGTTAGGTCTCGAAACAACCAATGCCACGTGCCCCGTCTCCTTGCTTGATCAAATTGCCGCGCCCGATGAAGCGGGTCTCGCCCTTATTCGCAGCGCAGCCGACCATATGAATTTGACCGCACGCGGGTTTCATCGCGTATTAAAAGTATCCCGCACGCTAGCCGATCTTGATGGCACAGAGACCATCAAACGGATTCACATTGCAGAAGCGCTCTCTTATCGTACGTCACAGGCGCAAATTCTTTACACGTAAAACCGTCACAAAACTGTCGAGTAATTGTGATCCCTTCTTCATACGACGAAAGAATCACAGCCATAATGGCTGAAAGGATGAGGGATCATGATCGATCTTGGCGAAGGGTTTCGGGATTGGACGCATGACGAGCCAGCGCAGCGTCTGATCCGGACATTTATCGATGATGTGAGCGCGGACCCCGCCTATAGTCTCGGTCGCATCGGCTCGCTTGAAGTACGCCTCGCGGCCACAAAAAAAGAAATCAAAAAGGCCCAACGCTTACGCTACAAAGTCTTCAATAAGGAAATGTTTGCAACGCCTGATCTGATGTCGCGTTTGAAGCGTCGCGATATTGATCCTTTTGATGCGCATTGCGATCATCTCCTTGTTTTGGATCACAAAGACAAAAAGCCTAAAGTCATCGGCACTTATCGACTGTTACGTCAAAGCATGGCCGCACGTGGTTGTGGCTTTTATACAGCAAGCGAATTTGATATTGCGCCCATGTTGGCCGCGCATCCTACAGCGCGTTTCTTGGAGTTGGGTCGGTCCTGCGTTTTAAAAGCCTATCGCGACAAGCGCACGGTTGAATTGCTCTGGCATGGTATTTGGGCCTATGTCCGCCGGCATAAGATTGACATCATGTTCGGTTGCGCGAGCCTCTCCGGCACCGATCCCCATGCGCTCGCTTTACCCTTGAGCTTTCTCCATCACACAGCGTCGGCGGAAGGCGCACTCGCCGCAAAACCGGTCGCGGGTCGAGCCGTCAATATGAATCTTATGGATGCCGACGCAATTGATACCCGTAAAGCACTTCATGCCTTACCGCCCTTAATCAAAGGCTATTTGCGTTTGGGCGCGCGCTTTGGTGACGGCGCGGTGATTGACCGTCAATTCGGCACGACAGATGTGCTGGTGATACTGCCGGTGTCAGCCATCAATCCGCGCTATATCGATTATTATGGCGAAGAGGCCACCCGCTACGCTGCTTAAAAAAATCTCTGTTGCTTTTCTAAAACCCTTGTAGAGACTTGCGGCACAAGGGGGACTCATGATTCCGCAAGAACTCATCCGCAAAAAACGCGATGGTGGCTCGCTTTCGCCTGATGAGATTCGCCGCTTTATCGAAGGCATGACGTCCGGCGCGGTGAGCGACGCGCAAATCGCCGCCTTCGCGATGGCGGTGTTTTTCAATGGCATGACGCGCGATGAACGGGTCGCTCTCACGCGCACCATGACCCATTCCGGAACTGTTCTTGATTGGCAAGATTGTCCGGGGCCCATGCTTGATAAACATTCAACCGGCGGCATCGGCGATACGGTCAGCCTTATTCTCGCGCCGGCAATTGCCGCATGTGGCGGCTATGTGCCGATGATTTCAGGGCGGGGGCTTGGACATACAGGCGGCACGCTTGATAAACTTGATTCAATTCCCGGTTACCTCTCGCAACCCGACCTTGCTTTGTTTCGCAAAACTGTAAAGGAGGTCGGCACTGCCATCATCGGGCAAACACGCGATCTCGCTCCCGCTGATCGCAAACTCTATGCGCTGCGTGATGTCACGGCGACTGTTGAATCGATTCCACTGATCACGGCATCCATTCTTTCAAAGAAACTTGCTTCCGGTTTGAATGGATTGGCAATGGATGTGAAAACCGGATCAGGCGCTTTTATGGCGAGTCTTGAAAGCGCGCGCGACCTCGCGCGCAGCATCGCCGATGTTGCGACCGCCGCAGGATTGCCAACGACGGCACTCATCACCGATATGGATCAACCGCTCGCTGATGCGGCGGGCAATGCTTTAGAAGTCAAATTGGCAATTGATCATCTCACCGGCAAACATCGCAATCAAAGGCTCCATGATGTCACTGTGGCGCTCGGTGTTGAAATGTTGATCACGGGAAAGCTCGCCTCACATCAAGATGAAGCGCGGGCAAAAATTGAAGCCGCATTCTCCTCCGGTGCGGCGGCATCTATTTTTTCGAAAATGGTTGCTGCACTTGGCGGGCCGAAAGATTTGCTTGAACACCCGGATCAATATCTGCCGCACGCGCATCTTATTAAACCTGCTTTTGCAGAACAAGAGGGTTATGTCACCGAGATTTCTACACGCGATCTTGGAGTGGCGATCATCGGCTTGGGGGGCGGACGCAAACGTGCAGAAGATCAAATCGATTCTTCCGTTGGATTGAGCGAACTTCTTCCTATTGGTACCTTTTGTCACAAAGGCGATCCACTCTGTTTGATTCATGCGCGTAACGAGACAGATTTTGATCTTGCTCACGCGGCGATCAAGAGCACATTTAAATTATCATCGACAAAGCCAGCACCAACACCGCTCATTCTTGAACGGATCACACCGGATCTCACATGAAAAAGACATTTCTAATTGCTATGGGTTCTGGTGATCCTGAGCCTTGGGTCAAAAGTTTTAAGACGCTGCTGCCAGAATTTTCAATTGCCAAATTGGGTGATGATTTCGAGCAAGAGTCTGTTGCCTACGCAATGACATGGTATCACCCACCTGGTTCTCTTGCTGATTTCAAATCTTTAAAAGCGATCTTTTCTTTGGGCGCAGGCGTTGATCATCTCTTTCGCGATCCGCATTTGCCGTCCGTTCCTACAGCGCGCGTGGTAGATCCTGATCTCACAAAGCGGATGACCGAATATGTGGTACTTCATGCACTTTCAATTTTAAGACAAATACGACGCTATCGCACACAGCAAAGCGAGAAGCTCTGGAGTGATGATGATCATCAGCCTGCTGCAGAACATGTGCGCGTTGGAATCATGGGTATGGGCGTGCTCGGGCAAGATGCGGCTGAAAAATTATCAATCCTTGGTTTTGACGTTGCAGGATGGAATCGCAGTCCTAAATCGATATCGGGAATAAAACTCTTCTCAGGCCATGAGGAACTCCCTCACTTCCTCGCCCGCACCGATATTCTGATTGTGCTCTTGCCGCTCACGACTGAAACGCGCGGCATCATCAATGCGAAACTCTTGAAAGGCTTAGCGCGCGATGGTCGCGTAAAAGCGCCATCATTGATCAATGCAGGACGCGGCGGATTGCAAAAAGAGAATGAGATTCTAAGTTGCCTTGACGACGACACACTTCATGAAGCGGTGCTTGATGTTTTTGAAACTGAACCGCTGCCCGTTTCATCGCCACTCTGGCTTCATCCGCGTGTGACCATCACGCCGCATAATGCATCGGTCTCCGATCCGATGGCGATCAGCCAGATGATTGCCGAGCAAGTGCGCCGATCAGAACGCGGCGAACCGCTCCTTTATCAAGTAGAGCAAGGTCGCGGCTATTAAAGACGTTTTATTGAAGTGACGGGGCCCGCACCTTTTGCAGCAATCCGATCAATCGCCTCACGCAAAGACTCACTCACAACAAGCATGTGATGGCCGCTCGCATGAAGCAAAGTCTCCGCATCGCGCATAATGCCGACATGACCCTTCCAGAAAATTAAATCGCCGCGTTTCAATTTTGAAAGCGAGTCATTGACGGGAAGACTATGCCCCACTTGCCTTTCCTGCATATCGGAATCACGCGGCGCTGACAGGCCGGCGGCATCGAACGCCACTTGCACGAGCCCGGAGCAATCAAGACCCAGACTTGTTTTGCCGCCCCAATAATAGGGAATGCCAATAAAACGCTCGGCGACGCTCACAAAGTCTTTTTCTTGATGTTCAATCGGCTGGAGATGATCAGCAATCAAACAATGGCCGCGATGCGTGAGGGCAAATTGATCTTTGTGGTCAACAATCGAAACGCGACTGCCAAGCGACAGGGCGGCCATCGGCGGCAATTTGATGCTCGGCCCGCCATAAAGAAAACTGCGCAACACAGACACATAATGCGTTGGCTTTTCTTCATCGCGCGTCAAAGCTTTCGAAGGCACAAAGCCGACATAGGAATCGCGTTCAAGTTGACCCCAGCTCCACCCTTCATCATCACATTCATATTCGATAAAAATTTCACCATGCAGCGCTTCGGTATCGAGGGGTGCATCGGGATAGGGTTCCCGGCGCATATCGGCGGAACCATCGAAAACAATTTTTCTAACGCCTTCAACATAAAGGGGCGCTTCAATTTGTCCTTTAAGGGAGAGTGCCGCTCTGTCAGGTCTTACCGCCGTAATCCGCCGATCAAAAACACTCATGAGTTCAACTCATTTTCAATTGCTGAACGATTCTCAACTTCATTCGGCGCAATGATATAGCGGCTCGAACAAAAATCGCATGTGACGCCGATCATACCATCATCGGTAACCATCTCGGCGCGGTCTTTTGGCGAGAAGCTTTTGAGCATCGATAAAATACGATCACGCGAGCAGCGGCATTGCGCATGAACAGGTTCCGCATCAAATACACGCACACCATTTTCATGAAACAAACGATAAAGCAGTGCTTCACTTGAAAGCGTCGGATCAATCAATTCATGATCTTCTATCGTCTCAACAAGCGCGCGTGTTTCGATCCATGATTCATCGTCGGTCTGATCAAAAATCGACACACCTTCCGGCGCATCGCCAGGATGAAGATCGATGCGGCGTTGACGCTCGGGTGAAGTCGGCATGAATTGCGCGAGCAATCCACCCGCGCGCCACATCACATCCGCGCCAGACGATGAGGCAACGAGTGACACACGACCCGTTGCCAAACGCACCCGCGTCGGAATTTGTTCGGACTGACGAAAATATTGCTGCGCGGCTTCTTCGAGTCCTTGGCCATCAAGCGCGACAATCCCTTGATAGCGCGAGAGATTTGACCCTTGATCAATCGTGAGACCCAATTGACCGCGACCCAAGGCCTCAGCCGGAGTCATACCCTCCCTCAACAGAGCGCGATCAAAATGCGCGTAGCCGCGCACACGATCAGGCGCTTCATAATCGACAACAAGCATCGATACCGCACCATCCGTGCGCGATTGAACCTGAAACCGTCCTTCGAATTTCAACGCGCTGCCGAGAAGCGCCGCAAGTACTACGGCCTGACCTAAAAGATCAGAGACGATGACTGGATAATCATGTCCCGTCAAAATGGAATCGATCGATGATCCGAGACGTACGACCCGACCACGCAGATCGAGCGTTTCGACCGCGAAAGGCAGGACAAGATCATCTGCCATAATCAGGCCCCGAGACTCCAAGCGAGAACGGATTTTTGAGCATGCAAGCGATTTTCGGCTTCGTCAAACACAACGCTTTGCGGACCGTCCATCACATCATCTGTAACTTCTTCGCCGCGATGCGCGGGCAAACAATGCATGAACAAAGCTTTTGAAGATGCGCGCGCCATCAATGCAGAATTCACTTGATAGGGTGCGAGAAGATTATGGCGACGACCCGCATCTTCATCGCCCATCGACACCCAACAATCCGTCACAATGCAATCAGCTTGATCTGCCGCGTCTTGCGGACTACGGGTCACAGTGACACGCGCGCCTTCATTACGCGCCCAAGCAATCAATTCTGCTGATGGCGACAAGTCTTCAGGTGCGGCGATCACCAGTTGGAAATCAAAACGTGCAGCGGCATGAACCCATGAGGCAAGAACATTATTTGCATCCCCCATCCACGCGACTTTTTTACCTTTGATCGACCCGCGATGTTCTTCGTAAGTGAGAATATCAGCCATCACCTGACAGGGATGCGATAATTTTGTCAGGCCATTGATCACGGGGACGGTGGCATATTCGGCAAGCTCGCGCACTTTCGCATGATCGAGCATACGCACCATAATCGCATCGACATAGCGTGAAAGAACACGTGCCGTATCAGCAATTGTTTCGCCACGACCAAGCTGCATTTCTGCGCCGGTGAGCATGATAGTTTCGCCGCCAAGCTCGCGCATACCCACATCGAATGACACGCGTGTGCGCGTTGAGGGGCGGTCAAAAATCATCGCGAGCACTTTGCCTGCAAGCGGCTTCGGCGCATTGACTTTGTCTTTGTTGCGAACAGTCTTGATGGCATGCGCCTGATCAAGAAGGCCCCGCAAGGCGCCTGCAGAAAAATCGCTCAACTCAAGAAAATGACGTTGGCTCATGATCAAGCCGCGCTCCCTGTCGCGGTAAATCCGTGCTCGGCTTCAATGCGTGCACAAGCCGCATCAAGACGATGAAGGGCATCATCGGCAAGCTTTTCATCAATGATCAAAGGCGGCAGAAGACGCACGACATTATCGCCCGCGCCAACGGATAACATATGCTCGTTAAACAAGGCTTTGGTGAGTTCCGTATTGGGTTGCGCGGCTTTAACACCCATTAACAGACCTTCGCCACGCACATCAGCAATCACACGCGGATGTCTGTCTTTTAAAGCGGCGAGTTTTTGTTTGAAGAGCAACCCCATATGGCGGACATGATCGAGAAAACCCGGTGCGAGCATCACATCAAGCACCGCATTGCCAACAGCCATGGCCAGCGGATTGCCGCCGAATGTCGTGCCATGCGATCCGGCCGTCATGCCTTTGCCTGCTTCAAGCGTTGCAAGGCAAGCACCGACCGGAAAGCCGCCGCCCAAACCTTTTGCGAGCGCCATGATGTCGGGCGCAACACCTGATTTTTGATAGGCAAAGAGATGACCGGTGCGGCCCATGCCACATTGGACCTCGTCGAAAATCAATAAGAGGCCATGGCGATCGCACAATTCACGTAAACCCTTGAGACATTGCGATGGCACAACGCGAACGCCCCCTTCTCCTTGAATGGGTTCAATCAAAATCGCTGCTGTTTCTGGCGTGATGGCTTTTTCAATCGCATCATGATCAGCAAAAGCGACTTGATCAAAACCATCGACCTTGGGGCCGAAGCCATCAAGATATTTTTTCTGCCCGCCGGCGGCGAGCGTCGCAAGTGTGCGACCGTGAAATGCGCCTTCAAAAGTGATGATGCGAAATTTCTCGGGGTTACCATTCGCCGAATGATATTTGCGCGCCATTTTGATCGCACATTCAAGCGCCTCCGCACCCGAATTGGTAAAGAAGACCGTATCAGCAAAACTATGCTCGACGAGGCGGCGTGCGAGTCTTTCGCCTTCGGGAATCTGATAAAGATTTGAAACATGCCAAAGCTTGGCCGCTTGCGCTTGCAACGCCTCAACGAGATGCGGATGCGCATGGCCTAAAGCGTTCACAGCAATGCCCGAGCCAAAATCGAGATAGGCTTCGCCCTTCTGATCATAGAGCCAGCAGCCTTCGCCGCGTTCAAAGCCAATGTCGAGACGCGCGAAAGTCGGCAACAAAGCGGAGGCGGGCGATGCGACTGCAGAACTGGGTCCGGACATGGACACGGCTCCCGAAAAAGACACGGAAAAAATAAAAATGGCCGCCCCGAGGGACGGCTCATCGTGAAAGAACTTATAGCACGGACTGGGCTCGCACTGTCAATTGAAGAGGGCGGCACCCATTCTCACCCCTAAAGTCGGACCATAAGCACTTATCCACTATTCATCGCTGGGGAAAACTGATTCGGCGACTCATCAGCGGACTCAGCGACTCTTGCGACGGAGTCAACGCATATTGTAGGTTTTCGACGCATCAAACGCGATATCTGGTGGCGTTAAGGCTTCATTTCTTCGCTTGGTTTTGTGAGTTGCAAAGCAAAGCGGCAGAACCCCACCAATCGGGTTTGTCAGTTGTTTATGTGAGGAAATCGATGTCCTGGACCGATGAACGAGTCGAGTTGCTGCGCAAGCTTTGGAACCAAGGCCTGAGTGCAAGCCAGATCGCGACTGAATTGGCGAATGGCATCACCCGCAATGCGGTGATTGGCAAAGTGCACCGCTTGGGGCTTTCGGGCCGGGCAAAAGCGCCCTCCTCACAAGCCGCGCGGCCGCGCAAAATCACCCGCGCACCGAGCCACCCTTTGACGCATTCAGCAAATCGCGCTGGCCTTGGCTCTTATTCATCAGCCGCCGCCGGTCAGGCAGCGATCCGCGGCAATCTTGCTTTGAGCCCATCTCCAGTGACGGCTGAAGCGATTGCTCCGGTCGTTGCGTATGATCCCGAACCCTTCACGGATGTTGTTGTGCCGATGTCGGAGCGGATCACGATCATGGAATTGCGTGAATCCACCTGCCGCTGGCCGTTTGGTGATCCTTCATCGTCAGATTTCCGCTTCTGTGGCGCAGAGTCGCCGATCGGAACGCCTTATTGCGCCTTCCATTCGCGCATTGCGTATCAGCCTTCGAGCGATCGTCGCAAAAACAAAGTCTGATAGGCGGAACGCACGCTCAGTTCTTTCGATTAAAATTCTCGTCGAATGAATAGCCCGCGCCACGAATGGTGCGCACCGGATCGCGCTCGCGTGGCTTGTTGATCGCTTTGCGCAAGCGGCCGACATGGACATCCACCGTGCGTTCGTCGATTTCGGAATCCATGCCCCAGACATGATCAAGCAATTGCGCGCGCGAAAAAACACGCCCCGGACGCTCCATCAAAAATTCGAGCAACCGAAACTCGGTTGGGCCCAAATGCAATTCACGGCCTGAACGACGCACACGATGGCTTGAGCGATCAAGGTGAAGATCGCCCGCCTCTAATGCCGAAGACACACGGTTTGGCGAGACGCGCCTTAAGAGTGCGCCGACGCGCGCTAAAAGCTCCGGCACTGAAAAAGGTTTGACGACATAATCATCGGCACCTGTTGCTAGGCCGCGCACTCGCTCATCTTCTTCGCCGCGTGCTGTGAGCAAAATAATCGGTAAGGTTTTTGTATCCGTTCTTTGTCGTAACCGCCGACAAAGCTCGATCCCCGAAAGCCCCGGCAACATCCAATCAAGCAAGACAAGATCGGGAATATGCTCTTTGAGCATCAATTCCGCATCATCACCTCGCATCGCGCTTTCAACTTCATAACCTTCGGATTCGAGATTGTAGCGCAACAAAAGTGATAGAGGCTCTTCGTCTTCAACGACGAGAATGCGAGGCTTTGTTGTCATTTACACTTTCCGGGACAACTATGGATCAATCAACCTAAACTTAAGGGCTCATAAGCACCCGAAACACGCGGACGGTCTGCAGTAATGGTTTCGCCTTTGACCAAATAATGAATTGTTTCCGCGATATTGGTCGCGTGATCGCCGATGCGCTCAATATTCTTGGCGGAGAACAAGAGATGCGTGCAGAAGCCGATATTGCGCGGATCTTCCATCATATAGGTCAGTAATTCGCGGAAAAGTGAATTATAGAGCTGATCAATTTCCTCGTCATGCTGCCACACATCAAGCGCGGCATTCACATCACGCTGCGCATAGGCGCCGAGCACGCGATGAAGACGCTCAAGCGCGAGATCGCTGATATGAACGACACCGCCGACAATTTTTTGCGGTGCAAATTGTCCGTCCATCGCCACAACACGTTTACCAACATTCTTGGCGAGATCTCCAATGCGTTCAATATCGGATGCGATGCGGATGGCCGACACCAGCGCGCGCAAGTCAATCGCCATGGGTTGACGACGCGCTATCGTCAAAACGGCTTTCTCTTCAATCTCGCGTTCAAGCGCATCAAGTTTTGGATCAGTTGCGATGACACGTTGGGCAAGATCCGTATCGCCCTTCACGAGCGCATCAATCGCATTGGTCAGCATGGTCTCGGCAATGCCGCCCATTTCGGAAATCTTGCGACCGATCTCCATCAACTCATCATCATAAGCGCGTACGGTATGATCGACCATGGTCTTTCTCCAATTCCTAAACTCACATCAGCCGAAGCGGCCGGTAATATAATCTTGCGTTCGTGAATCGCTTGGTGCGGTAAAGATTTTCGAAGTCTCGTCGAATTCAACCAATTCGCCAAGATACATAAAGGCCGTATGTTCGGACACACGTGCCGCCTGTTGCATATTGTGGGTTACAATCGCGATCGTGTAATCGTGCTTCAACTCATCAATCAACTCTTCAATCTTAGCCGTTGAAATCGGATCCAGCGCCGAGCAAGGCTCGTCAAACAAAATCACTTCCGGCTTAATCGCAACGGTGCGTGCAATGCAAAGACGTTGCTGCTGTCCACCCGAAAGACTTAATCCATTTGCATTGAGCTTGTCTTTGACTTCAGACCATAGGGCTGCGCGTTTCAACGCATCTTCGACACGCCCATCGAGCTCCGACTTGGAAAGATTTTCATAAAGCTTCAAGCCAAACGCGATATTATCATAAATCGTCATCGGAAATGGTGTCGGCTTTTGAAACACCATGCCGATGCGAGCGCGCAAGAGATTAAGATCAACATCAGAATCGAGAATATTGCGGCCGTCAAAAAGGACCTGCCCCTCGGCATGTTGATTGGGATAGAGATCATACATGCGGTTCAAAACGCGAAGCAGCGTTGATTTTCCGCAGCCCGATGGCCCGATAAAGGCCGTCACTTTATTCGCATAAAGAGGGATATTGATTCCCTTCAGAGCCAAACTGGTTCCGTAGAAAAATTTTAAGTCACGGATTGATATCTTCTCGTTCATAGCTCTGTCTATCCAGTTATTCGGTTAGATACTCAATTCCATCACGATTGCTTTTTGGCCGCGCCCAAAATTCGCGCAGCGATGTTTAATCCCAATACAGCCAATGTCACAATCAAAGCCCCTGTCCACGCCAATTCTTTCATATTGGCATCAGGCGTGTTGATGAAACTATTGATCGTCGTAGGCAGGCTGGCGATCGGCTTCAAAAGGCTTGCGCTCCAGAAATTATTGGAGAAGGCGGTAAAGAGAAGCGGTGCTGTTTCACCGGCAATGCGCGCGACACCCAGAAGAATACCTGTCAAAATACCCGTGCGCGCCGCACGATAGGCCACGTGCCACACGACGTGTGACCGCGGCAGACCCATCGCTGACGCTGCCTCACGCAAAGTGTTCGGCACAAGCAACAACATGTCTTCGGTTGTTCTCACAACAACAGGTATGACGATCACAGCCAAAGCCAATGAACCCGCAAGTGCAGAAAAATTCTTCATCGGCACAACAACAAGTCCATAAATGAAGAGCCCAATAATGATCGATGGGGCCGAGAGAAGAATATCATTGATGAAACGGATCGCGGGTGTTGTCTTCGAGTAACGGCCATATTCGGCCAAATAGGTTCCCGCCATTACGCCAATCGGCGCGCCAACGCCGACGCCTAGAAAAGTCATCAGTAATGTACCGAAAATCGCATTGGCCAGTCCGCCTCCCGTCTCGCCGGGGGGCGGGGTCATCTCAAAAAAAGTTGAGAAGGAGAGATGCGGTAATCCATTCAAAAGGAGCGAAAACAAAATCAAAAAGAGCCAGATAATGCCAATGCCCGTAGCGATCAAACACAATGTCATCGCGGTAAAATTTGAGCGACGGCGGCTTGCATAAAGTGACATCTCAAGCTCCTGCACGCTTTTCGAGACGCATCAACATCAAACGTGCGGCTGCGAGAACAAAGAAAGTGAGTATGAAAAGCAAGAGGCCAAGATACATCAAAGCCGAACGATGTAGATCAGAGCTTTCCGCAAATTCACTGGCAATCGCAGCGGAAATGGTTGTACCCGGTGAGAAGATTGAACCATCAATCTTGAAACTATTACCGATGATGAAGGTCACGGCCATGGTTTCGCCAAGCGCCCGACCAAGCGCCAACATCACGCCGCCAACCAAACCAACACGCGCATAAGGAACGACGACATTTGTTACCACTTCCCATGTCGTGCAGCCAATTCCATAGGCAGACTCTTTCAATACAGGCGGCACCGTACTGAAGACGTCAACAGCAATTGCGGTGATGAACGGGAGAATCATAATCGCAAGCACAAGCGATGCATTAAAAAGACTGATATTTGAAATCATCTCAGCACCGAAAATGATATTCAGCACCGGAATATCTTGCACGGCCCACACGATAGGGGGCTCGACATAATGCGCTAAGAAAGGCCCAAGGACAAAGAAGCCCCACATGCCATAGATGATTGACGGAACGCCTGCCAAAAGTTCAACCGCAACACGGATCGGGCGGCGCAAGGGAATAGGGCAAAGTTCCGTTAAAAAAATCGCGATGCCGAGACCAAAAGGAACCGCAATCAACATCGCAACAAAAGAGGTAAGCAGCGTTCCATAGATTGGTGCGAGCGCGCCAAGTATCGGTTCATCAAGTTGCGGTGCCCAACGCCGTGTCACCAAGAATTCAAGGCCGAAAGTTTTAATCGCTGGCCAAGCACCCATGATGAGTGACACCATAATGCCGAGCAAAAGGATGAAGACGCCATAGGCACATGCGCGGGTGACGAACGCAAAAATACGATCACCAGTGGCCATCGAGGAAAGAATTTTTGAGCGGGCAGTGCTGGCGGTTTGGCGCAGATCAAGTGAAGATGTGACTTGTGTCATAGGAGGTCCCTTGATCGCTACCCATCATCTGTAAACGCGACGCCTATTGCTGAGACACCGGTCTATATAATCAGGGCGCTTTGTGAAGCGCCCTGAGAAGCTTTTAAGGAGTGTCATCACAGAAAGATGACAAAGCAAAGTCTGATTATTTCTTGATTTGTGACCAGACCGACGCCTTCACCTTTGAGACAACCGAGTCAGGCATCGGGATATAATCGAGTTCCTTGGCCATGCCGCCGCCATTCGCATAGGCCCAGTCGAAGAATTTCAGCGCGGCCGCAGCAGCTTCGCCATCTTCAGGCTCTGTCGGCATCAGGATGAAGGTCGCCACCGTCATCGGCCAAGCGCTGGCGCCCGGCTGATTGGCAAGAACGAGGTTGAAATGATCAGCCTTGGCCCAATCAGCATTTTGTGCGGCTGCCTGGAAGCTTTCGAATTTCGGCTTCACGCGCTTGCCAGCCGCATTGATCATGTCGGTGTAAGCAAGGCCGTTCTGGATTGCGAAGGCGAGCTCAACATAACCAATCGAACCCTTGGTTTGCATGACATTGTTGGCTACGCCATCATTGCCCTTGCCGCCGATGCCGACCGGCCATTCAACCGCTTCACCCGTGCCGACTTTTTTCTTGAAGTCTTCATTCACGGCCGAGAGATAGTATGTGAAATTGTAGGTCGTGCCCGAACCGTCTGAACGGCGGATCACGATAATGGGCAGATCCGGAAGCTTCGCCTTCGGGTTGAGCGCGGTCAAAGCGGCATCATTCCAACGCTTGATCTTGCCCGAATAGATATCGCCGAGCGTCTGGCCGTCGAGAACGAGGTCTGATGAGCCAATGCCTTCAAGATTGACGATCGGCACAATGCCGCCCATCACCATCGGCCATTGCACGAGGCCGCGTTGATCAAGCCAGTCACCTTTTTGCGGGATGTCTGAACCGGCAAAAGTCACCGTGCGGGCTTCAATCTGCTTGCGGCCAGCGCCCGAGCCAACGCCCTGATAATTCACCGCTGCGCCGGTGGCCTTTTTATAGGCATCGGCCCATTTGAGATAAACGGGAGCCGGGAATGTCGCGCCGGCACCCGACACATCCTTCGCCAAAGCGCCTGTAAAAGAAACCGCTGCCACAAGGCCAGCAGCCAAAATCGTCTTCAATTTCATGGGATAATCTCCAACAAGGGGATTTTAGGGTCGATCCCAGCGGCCGCGCCATCGAAGGCAGAACACCGGACCACGAGGCCATACTCGCCTCGATGGCGCCGTCGTAAGCGCGCCCGATGACACATTTATGACATCAAAAAGACAGTTGGGAGATATTGGGGAAAACCCCGAGCGGCCTAAGTCAAAGTGACGAAGCCGTGCGCGGCAAAATCGCCCGGAAGACCGAGCCTTGGCCCTTCTCGCTTTCAATCACAAGCCTTCCGCGATGGCGGTTGATGATATGTTTAACGATGGCGAGCCCCAATCCTGTGCCACCACTTTCGCGGCTTGCGGACGCATCAACCCGATAAAAGCGCTCAGTTAATCGCGGTAAATGTTCAGCGGCAATGCCGTCGCCAAAATCACGAACCGATAAAGCGAGATCATCTGACACGTCGCCCTGAATCGGTCGCACATCAATTTCGACACGGCCGCCAGTGTGACCATATTTAATGCCATTCTCGACGAGGTTTTCAACGACTCGCAACAATTCATCGCGATCACCGGGAATGATAAATGGCTGATCGGGAGATTTAATTTCGAGCGTTACGCCGCGTGCGGAAGCCACAGGCCTGAGCGTATCAACCGATTGCTGAACAACAGACGAGAGATCAACAGGATCAATAGGTCTACGATGTTCGCTCATCTCGACGCGTGACAAGGATAAAAGATCATCAATCAACCGCGCCATGCGTCGGCCTTGCTCGCGCATGATGGAAAGAAAACGCGCCTGAGCTTTAGGATCATCACGCGCGGGGCCTTGCAATGTTTCAATAAAACCAATCAACGAGGCCAGCGGTGTGCGCAATTCATGACTCGCATTGGCAACAAAATCGACGCGCATGGATTCGAGACGACGCGCTTCTGTGAGATCACGGAAAATCACAATGGCTGCTGGGGCCGTGCGTGTTGAGACAGACTCTTGATCTTGAAATCCGCGAATGCGGAATGAAAAATCACGCTCAACCGGATGCCGTTCTGAAAATATGCCTTCGCACTCCCGCATGCGATCAGCGAGCACCTCTTCGATGGCCTCAACAAGATCAGGAGCTCGAAGTGTAAAAGACAGCGGTGCGCCCATTGCCAAAGCCGACCAGGCTTCACTTGCAGCTTTGTTAAAATGGATGATGGTTTTACGTTGATCAATCAGAATGACCGGATCAGAGAGCGCATCAAGACTTTCAAGCAATAAAGGGGGAAGCGGAGTCATGGGGATGATTGCGCCTCATTCATCCGGAGTATGATCAATCATACGCGCACGGAATTTTAAAAATCTGATGACAATCTCATAGAGCGCCAAGGCGATGACCGCGATCACAAAAGGACCAAGATAATAACAGAGACGAAAAAGGAGCAGCGCACTGATCACACCTTCGCGTGGCAAATTATGCAAGGCCAGTAAAATCGTCGCTTCAAAAACTCCCAAGCCTCCGGGCGCATTACTGACGACGCCAAGAATACACGCGAAGGCATAAATCGCCGCAAAAGTTTCAAAGGCAATGCCATGATCTTCTGGAAGAAGCACGTAAAGTACGGCCGCCGCCGCGCACACATCGGCAGCACCCAATGCCAATTGGCCGAGCGACACATTCAGTGTCGGCAATTCGATCATAAAAGTTTTGATGCGCATGTGGCGCTTTTTGGCAGCGGCCCATACAAGATAAACAAGAATGCCAGAGAGCACCGCCATGCCAATCAATTGATTAACCGAAGCGGTTGCTTGATTGATATATGAAATGGCTTCAGCCTGCCAAATCAAACCAATTCCAAAGACAGCGGCCATGCCGAGAATGAATGTCATTCCGGCAATTAATGTCAGGCTCGCCACTTTTGATGACGAGATTCCGGTTGCGGAGTAGATCCAATAGCGAACAGCGCCGGCGGTAAGCCAGGGAAAACCGAGCGTAAAAGAAATGGCGTAGCTTGTGAAAGATGCAAAGGCAACGCGTGCCACATGCGCTTTGATCGCCAATTGGCGCATCGCTAAGGCGTCATAACCGGTGAGGAACAGATAACTCAAAAGTGTAAAAACTATAGCGAGACCGATTTGCTCACGTCCCGCTTTATGAAACGCAGCAATCACATCATCCGGTTTCACTTCCCCCGCAACGCGATAGAGTACATAAAGCGCAGCACCAAAAAGAATAACGCTGGCGATGCCGCCAAAAATATTCACGCCTTGCCGCTCTTTCGGCGGTTCAGCAGCAGATGATTGCGGGGAAGGCGCGCGTTCCGTCATGAAGACAATATAGAGCAACCAGAGCGAAAATGGTTCCGTTCTATGACGGCTCGACCGGGCGAAAGCAAGGCAAGGGTCCGTTAAAGGCCCGCCGCCGCCTCAAGTGAAGACGATGTGACGCCAATTTCGCCCGCAGCCGCCAAAATTTGCGCCCATGTCGCCGGATCAACCGGAATACCCTCACGCAATCGCTCGGTCCGCGTTTTCCGTTCGGGGTCACCCGGCAGAAGGACGGAAGGATCGGCACCCGGCGCGGGGCTCTGAACCCAAGTGATCATCTCTTCAAGTTCACGGAAATAGGAGGGTGCTGTGCCAATCCGGTTCGGCGCGATCAGAATGGAGAGCATATTATTGACGATGGCTTTGCGCGTCACAACGCCCTTGATCGCCTCGCCGCCCGTAAGCGCACCGGCCAAAGCTTCGCAGGCAAATGCCAGCGTCCACCCTTTATGCTCGCCGAAAGGCAGGATTGCGCCGCGCGGATCCGTGAACAAAGCCGCCGGATCATTTGTGGGATGTCCCGCCGCATCGATCAAAGTGCCTTCAGGCACAGTGATGCCCTTGTTATAAGCCACGCGAATTTTTCCATGCGCTAATCGGCTTGTTGCAAAATCAACAATCACCGCCGCATGACCTTCGCGCGGAATGCCAATCGAGATCGGATTGGTCACAACCCGGGCCACCGTTCCACCAAAAGGTGCGACCACGGGTTCAGCAATCACATTGACGAAATGAATCGATACAAGACCTGCCGCCGCACATTGCTCGGCCCAATGGCCGATGCGTCCGATATGATGGCTGTTATGCAGTGCGACAATCGAAGAGCCATGCGCTTTCGCGCGCTCAATACCCATTGCCATCGCGTCATGCGCGATGCTTTGACCCAGGCCCAATCCGCCATCAAGGACAAGCGTTGACCCTGTTTCAGAGATCAAGCGTGGTGAAGCATTGAGTTTCAACTCGTCGACTTTTAGCGCCGCGATATAAGCGGGAATCATTCCGATACCGTGCGAGTCATGACCTTTGAGATTGGCTTCAATCAAATGATCCGCCAAGAGATCACATTCGCGCGGTAAAGATCCGGCTTTGGCAAAGATGTGGCGTGCGACGGCTTTCAGATTGTCGGATCGAATTTTCTTTTCACCACCAGCCATGATCAAAAGCGCTCCTTAATTCGCGTCATCCCGCATCTGATAATCTTTGACATCGGCAATCAAAATCGCCGGCCAGCGTTCATGCTCATAATTCAACGTAAAGGCGGAGGGCGCAAGAAAAACCGGTGCGCCATCAAGATCATGCGCAATGGAAGACCCATGCGCATCAATAAATTTTTCCAATTCGGCCTTATCGTCAGATGAAATCCAGCGACAAACGCTAAAGCGTGTCGGCTCCAATTCAATCGGTAATCCATATTCAGCATTGAGGCGCTCAATCAGCACATCAAGCTGCAACGCGCCAACAACACCGACAATTGCGCCCGAACCATCAAGCGGTGTGAAGAGTTGTACAACCCCTTCTTCACCCAATTGCTGCAAGGCTTCCTTGAGTTTCTTGGCTTTCATTGCGTCTTTCAAACGCACGCGACGCAAGATTTCAGGCGCAAAACTGGGCACACCGCGAAAAATCAAATCTTCGCCTTCGGTCAATGTGTCGCCAATGCGCAAGGTGCCGTGATTGGGCAGACCCACAACATCGCCTGCATAGGCTTCTTCAGCCAAAACTCGATCACGCGCGAAAAAGAATTGCGGTGCATTCACAGGCAAGGCTTTTCCGGTGCGGACCAATTTTGCTTTCATGCCGCGTTCAAGACGACCGGAGCAAACGCGGATAAAAGCAATACGGTCCCGATGATTGGGATCCATATTCGCTTGGATCTTGAAAACAAAGCCCGTCATTTTGCTTTCATCAGATTCAACTATACGGCTTGCGGCTTCTTGCGCGCGCGGCGGCGGCGCAATCGCAGCCATTGCATCAATCAGATCGCGCACACCAAAGTCACGCAAGGCTGAACCAAAAAACACCGGCGTCAAATGACCTTCACGAAAGGCTTGAAGATCGAAGGGACGACACGCTTCCGCGGCAAGTGAAATTTCTTCACGGAACGCATCGCGTTCATGTTCAGGAATAAGCTCTGCCAACCGTTCGTCATCAGGACCGCTTACGGTCAGAACCGTTTCATCTGAATCGAGTTTACGAAATGCGCGCTTTGTAAAATCATAAGTGCCAGCAAAGTTCTTGCCGCGCCCCACCGGCCATGTCGCTGGTGCGGTATCAAGCGCGAGAGTCTTTTCGATTTCATCCAAGAGATCGAACGGATCACGCGTCTCACGATCCATTTTGTTGATGAATGTCACAATGGGAATGTCGCGCAAGCGGCACACTTCAAAGAGTTTGCGCGTGCGCGCCTCGATGCCTTTCGCAGCGTCAATCACCATCACAGCTGAATCAACGGCCGTCAATGTACGATACGTATCTTCGGAAAAGTCTTCGTGGCCCGGCGTATCGAGGAGATTGAAAACGCATCCAGCATATTCGAACGTCATCACCGAAGTGACCACAGAAATACCGCGCGCGCGCTCAATGCCCATCCAGTCCGAGCGCGTTTGCGCCCCGCCGCGCCGCGCCTTCACCTCACCGGCAAGCTGGATCGCGCCGCCCATGAGCAGCAGCTTTTCGGTCAATGTCGTCTTACCGGCGTCAGGGTGCGAGATGATCGCAAAAGTGCGCCGCCGTCCGGCCTCGGTTTTCAGTGTCATAACGCGTCCTGGCCCGGACCTGTTTCGGATAATCTCATCGTGGCGGTAGGGGCAAATCCTTGTGGGCGGGATAGTCGCTTATGGCCCCAAAATCAATGAATAAAGGCGAAATACAAGAATTTTCGCAAATAACGAACTGAATCTCCGAAACTTTTTTTTGATTTTTTAAGACGTTTTTACGGCTACGCCTAAGCTATAAAAGCACAATCAAGAGCGATGGGTTCAATCCAATATGAGTAGCGGCGTATCGATTCATGACCTAGCGCGCCGCAGACGGCACCTGATTCAGATCGAGCTCGATTTTTTTAAGAGCCGCACAAACACAACCATCGAAATTTTGAGCTATCTGGTTGAGAATGATTTCTCGGCGCCGCTTTCCGATATTTACGAGAATACGCAAGCCACCGAAGTGTCCGTCCGCCAACATTTACGCGCGCTCGAAAAACTAAAGATCATCAACCGTCTCGATGGTGAAAATGATCGCCGCGCCAAAATTGTCACGATGACGGATCATGGGCGCAAGCATTTGTTCAACTATACTGAACGTTTAAAAGAGCTCCTGAAAGATTCCTAATCTTTCTTTGCCCTCAATCAACTTTGAAGTGCTTTGATAATTTCAAGCTCTGCGCTTGATAATTCGAGCCCAGACCCTTGCCGTATAACACATCGGGCAAAGCCGCCATGCGCTCATAAACGAGACGACCGACGGTCTGACCATCTTCGATGATGAAAGGCACGTCACGCGAGCGCACTTCGAGAACGGCACGACTTCCCGAGCCACCACTTTCCGCATGGCCAAATCCCGGATCGAAGAAGCCGGCATAATGAACGCGGAATTCACCAACTAGCGGATCGAAAGGCGTCATCTCCGCGGCATGATCAGGCGGTACTTGCACGGCTTCTTTTGAAGCCAAAATATAAAACTGACCCGGATCGAGAATAAGATCACGCGCTGCAGTCGCATAGAGCGGGTCCCAATAATCATCAACTGCACAAGCACCCACGCGATCCACATCGACAAGAGCCGTATGACGGCGCGCGCGATAGCCAACGAGCTTATTCGCACCAAAGCCGGAGAGATCCACACTCACTGCAATGCCGTTTTGAATTGACGGTTCTGATGACGTCACAAGCGGATCACGTTTATGCAAAAGCTTCAACGCATCATCATCAAGGCGGGGCGCGCCGCGACGAAAACGAATTTGCGAGAGACGTGATCCCGTGCGCACAAGCACTGGAAATGTGCGTGGTGAAATTTCGAGATAAAGCGGACCGTGATAACCCGCTTCAATTTGATCAAATTCACGCGCATGATCCGCAATCAAACGCGTGAATACATCAAGCCGACCGGTTGAACTTTTCGGATTGGCTGAAGCGGGTAATCCATTCGGCAGCGCGAGGCTTTCCAAACATTCAGCAATGTAAACCGCGCCCGTTTCAAGCACCGCGCCATTAGTCAAATCAATTTCATGCAAGGCCACGCGATCAAGGCGCTCGCGCACTTTATGCGACTGACCGGGCAGAAAACTTGCGCGCAAACGCCATACACGGCGGCCTAAACGAAGATCAAGACTTGCGGGTTGAATTTGTCCGTCAACGAGAGGGCGATCAGCTTTGATCGCACCACTCTCATGTAACGCGCGAATGTCTTGCGACGGCAGAATGCCTTCACTCTGTGATCCACTCATCACGTCACTCCGCCGCGCGTCCGGCCAAGCGCGCTTCTGCCGCTGTCTCGGCGTCGTCAACGGTCTTCAGCGCTTCAGGATGCGGCATCGAAATGATGTTGTAACCTGAATCAACAAAGTGTACTTCACCCGTCACACCCGTTGAGAGATCCGATAAGAGATAAAGCGCCGAGCCGCCAATTTCTTCGATCGTCACCGTGCGACGCAAAGGTGCATGACGTTTCTGATAATTGAACATCAAACGCGCATCAGCGATGCCTGCACCTGCGAGCGTACGAACGGGGCCTGCAGAGATCGCATTGATGCGAATATTATCCGGACCAAAATCGCCTGCGAGATACCGTACTGACGCCTCCAGCGCGGCTTTTGCGACACCCATAACATTATAATTCGGCATCACGCGTGTTGAGCCGCCATAAGAGAGCGTGATCATCGATCCACCATGCGGCATCAGAGGCGCTGCACGCTTTGCAAGCTCCACAAATGAAAAACATGAAATCAACATTGTGCGCGAAAAATTCTCGCGCGTTGTGTCGGCAAAGCGGCCCTTTAATTCCGATTTATCGGAGAATGCAATCGCGTGGACCAAAAAATCAAAATTGCCCCATTGCGCTTTGATTTCATCAAAAACCGCATCAACAGAAGAGAGATCTTCGACATCACAAGGGAGAAGAAATTTTGATCCAACTTCAGCAGCTAAGGGTTCGACACGCTTTTTCAAAGCGTCGCCTTGATAGGTAAACGCCAATTCAGCGCCGTGATCTGCCAAAGTCTTTGCGATGCCCCAGGCAATTGAATGATTATTGGCAACGCCCATCACAAGACCGCGTTTGCCTTTCATCAATGTGCTCATGAACCGCTCCCCTCTTTGTGATCTTGAAGACCGCTCAAGCCTCAAGCCGTTTCATGACGATGGTGGCATTGGTACCGCCAAAGCCGAATGAGTTTGAGAGCACCGCACCGATTTTGGCATGATCAATTCGTTTCCGCACAATCGGCATATCCGCGAAATCCGGATCAAGCTCTTCAATATTGGCGCTCTCGCAAATGAATCCATTATTCATCATGAGAAGCGAATAGATGGCTTCCTGAACGCCTGTGGCGCCAAGCGAATGACCCGTGAGTGATTTCGTCGCTGAGATTGGGGGGCATTTCGAACCGAAGACTTCGCGGATCGCTTCGATCTCTTTCACATCACCAACCGGAGTCGATGTCGCATGAGGGTTGATGTAATCAATCGGAACATGAACCGTGGAGAGTGCCTGCCGCATGCAGCGGATTGCACCTTCACCTGACGGTGCCACCATATCGTGACCGTCCGACGTTGCGCCATAGCCAACGACTTCACCGTAAATCCTCGCGCCGCGTGCTTTCGCATGTTCAAGCTCTTCAAGGACGAGTACGCCCGCGCCACCAGCGATCACGAACCCATCGCGATTTTTGTCATAAGCGCGGGATGCGGTTTTTGGTGTGTCATTATATTTCGATGACATCGCGCCCATCGCGTCGAAAAGTTCTGAGAGTGTCCAATCAAGCTCTTCGCAACCACCTGCAAAAACCACATCCTGCTTACCCCATTGAATGAGTTCATAAGCATTACCGATGCAATGATTGGATGTCGCACAGGCCGAAGAAATTGAATAATTCACGCCTTTGATTTTAAACCATGTCGCAAGTGTTGCTGACGCCGTTGACGACATGCTCTTTGGCACGGCGAAAGGACCAATACGCTTCGGCCCACCCTTCTCGCGCGTGATATCCGCGGCTTCAACAATCGTACGTGTCGAAGGGCCGCCCGAACCCATCACAATACCGGTACGTTCATTTGAAATATCGCGCTCTTCAAGACCAGCATCGAGAATGGCCTGATCCATCGCCACATGGTTCCACGCAGTTCCGGTTGCGTGGAAACGCATGGCGCGACGATCAACGATTTCATTCGGATCAAGCGTTGGCGCGCCATGAACCTGGCAGCGAAAACCAAGTTCAGAATAGCGATCCGCACGTATGATGCCGGAGCGCGCTTCATAAAGAGAAGCCATCACTTCCTGCGTGTTATTGCCGATGGAGGACACAATCCCCATGCCGGTGACGACAACGCGTCTCATACTCATCTCCTTCATGACAACCGATACCCTTCTCAGGCATCGATCACTCAATTGATGTCTTTATCGTTACGCTGTTTTGAACAGGCCGACGCGAAGATCATGCGCCTCATAAATCCGGCGTCCATCCGCTTCGAGATAACCATCGGCAATGCCGAGAACAAGTTTCGAACGAAACACGCGTTTCAAATTCACCGTGTAAACAACTTGCTTCACACTCGGCAGAACTTGATCAATGAATTTCACTTCGCCAACGCCAAGCGCGCGGCCGCGACCTTCTGCGCCGAGCCAGCCGAGAAAAAATCCGCATAATTGCCAAAGCGCATCAAGACCAAGACATCCCGGCATCACAGGGTCACCTTGGAAATGGCACGGGAAGAACCAGAGATCGGGCTTGATCGCAAATTCGGCACGGATAACGCCTTTACCAAATTCGCCACCCGTCTCGGAGACCTCGGCGATCCGGTCAAACATCAGCATCGGCGGCAATGGCAATTGCGCGTTTCCGGGGCCAAACAATTCGCCCCGCCCGCAGGCCAACAAATCTTCATATTCATAACTCGAACGTTGCGTCATAGCCGATCCGTGCTGTTGTCCCAGTCTTCTGCGCCGCCTGATGGCGGTCACTCCCCTCTTTTGTCCACCCTCCGTAACATAGGCAACCCCCTGCCGAAAGATCGCAAACGGGTTGCACAGACGGCTTCCAACGCCTATCTTTGGAGCATGTCGAACCTTTCCACCCCGTCAGCGGCACCTGTTGCGGCCTCAAAGGCCGGGCGCGGTTGCGTCTATAGCGAAGTGAAATCACGCTTGCAGGGCGCGGGCCTACGTCCAACCCGTCAGCGGATGGGCTTGGGATGGCTGCTTTTTGCCAAAGGCGACCGCCATTTGACCGCCGAAGGCCTCTATGAAGAGGCTTTAAAGGCAAAAGTCCCTGTTTCATTGGCAACTGTCTATAACACGCTGCACCAATTCACTGAGGCGGGCCTGATCCGGGAAATCGCCGTCGAAGGGGCCAAAACCCATTTCGACACCAAAGCGACCAATCATCATCATTTCTATATCGAAGGTGAAAACCGCCTCATCGATATTGAGGGCAGCGAGATTGACGTCGCGAGCTTGCCCAGCGTGCCGGAAGGCATGGAAATCGCCCGCGTCGATGTGGTCGTCCGCCTGCGCCGTAAAGTCTAAAATCGACTTTTAATCGAATTTATCGTCCGGATAGACACCCCAAAGCTGGCTTTGCGGGACATAACCGTCAAATTTCTGCCCCTCGGCACCTTCGCCGACAATCCGGCACCATTTCAAGTCGCAGGTGCGAACCACACCGAGCACATTCGGCATGAGGGCCGCGATCATCGGCGCGGCGTCATCGGGTTTTGAACGCAGGGCGACCGGCTTATCCTTGCCCCATGGTGCCACAAGCGCGGTGCGCCGCCCGGACAAGAGGCTGTGAAGCACCCAGCCCTCCGCCCCTTCGGAATCGCGAATGCGCCGCCACGTTTCAAATTCAGCAATGATTTCAACGGGTAAACCAGCCTTCTCGTAAATCCATTTGGTTCGGTGCTCTTTGCTTGGCCCCTCGCGGAGATTAACACGATCCGATTTCAGGCTGGCAAAACGGGGTAAAGGCAGATTCGACGCCGAACCGACCGCGGTTTCCGCCGCAAAAGCATGGGCGCTCAGGCCGAGACCGAAGAGAACACAAAAAGCTGCGATGGCGCGTTTCACGTTGTTCATCCGGTCCTTCACTAATCGATCTTCCGTCGCCCGTTGTTTTTCATTTGTGGCATCGCTAGAGAAAAATGAAGTGATGGTCACACGCGCCACTTCGTCACAGATTTTGTGTGAGGCGTGGCGGGTTAAGACTTGGTAAAGAAGGTGAGCCCGCGCAAGAGCGAGGCGCAAGCGAAAAGGGAACCTGTTCATGCCCCAACAAAAACCGCTTGTTGTCGTCACGCGCCGACTGCCGGACACGATTGAAACGCGCATGCGCGAATTGTTCAAAGCGTCGCTCAACATCGATGATCACGCAATGAACCGGGATGAATTGATCGAAGCGGTAAAGACGGCTGATGTTCTCGTACCCACCGTCACAGATGAAGTGGATGCGGAAATCATCGCCGCAGCGGGTCCGCAGCTCAAACTCATCGCGAATTTCGGCAATGGTGTTGATCATATCGATCTCAATGCCGCGCGCGAACGCGGCATTACGGTCACCAACACGCCAGGCGTTCTGACCGATGATACAGCCGATATGACGATGGCTCTTATTCTATCGGTGTCACGTCGTATCGCTGAAGGCGCACGCGTGATTCCCGAAGGTAATTTCCATGGATGGTCACCAACATGGATGCTTGGTCACCGCATCACAGGAAAACGTTTAGGCATTGTGGGGATGGGTCGTATCGGGCAGGCGCTTGCACGTCGTGCGAAAGCTTTTGGGCTGCAAGTTCATTATCACAATCGCAAACCGGTTGCGCCTTCGATCGAACAAGAGCTTGAAGCCACCTATTGGGATTCACTCGATCAAATGCTTGCGCGCATGGATATTGTTTCGGTGAATTGCCCACACACGCCGGCGACTTATCACTTACTCTCTGGACGCCGTCTCAAACTTTTGAAACGCGATGCCATTCTTGTGAACACTGCACGCGGTGAAATCATCGATGAAACCGCATTGATTAAGATGCTAGAAGCCGGCGAGCTCGCAGGCGCGGGCCTCGATGTGTTCGAACATGAACCTGCAATTTCGCCAAGAATGTTGAAACTCGCCAAGCAACACAAAATTGTTGTGTTGCCTCACATGGGTTCAGCTACCGTCGAAGGCCGCATTGAAATGGGCGAGAAGGTGATCATCAATATCCGCACTTTCATGGACGGTCATCGTCCACCCGACCGCGTGATTGCGGCATTGGTGTGAGTAATCGGCAGTCGGCAATCGGCAATCGGCACTATAACATGCGCCGCGGCAAAGATCGTTCAATTGCCTATTGCCGAATTCCGATTGCCGATTGCCGTTTTAATCACAACCCTTCAAACAAAGCCGTCGAGAGATAACGTTCGGCGAAGCTTGGAATGATGATCACTATATTTTTGCCCTTTGACTCAGGCCGCGCGGCAATTTCCAGTGCCGCAGCAACGGCAGCGCCTGATGAAATACCCGTGGGTATGCCTTCAAGACGAGCAAGCAAGCGCGCAGTATCAAATGCCGTTTGATTACCGATGCGCACGACTTCATCAATCACGGAGCGATCAAGAATATCAGGCACAAAACCCGCACCGATGCCTTGAATTTTATGCGGGCCGGGATTTCCACCTGACAACACCGGTGAATCTTCCGGCTCGACCGCAACCACTTTGACTTGCGGTTTACGGGATTTCAAAACTTGTCCCACGCCGGTAATCGTGCCGCCGGTGCCAACACCGGAAATAAAAATATCGACACCACCTTCTGTGTCATTCCAGATTTCTTCGGCAGTTGTTTTGCGATGAATATCCGGATTAGCAGGATTCTTGAATTGTTGCGGAATGACAGAACCGGGAATTGAAGCTTTCAATTCTTCCGCCTTTGCAATTGCGCCTTTCATACCGAGCGGTGCGGGAGTCAATTCAAGTTCAGCACCAAGCAGCGCCAACATTTTGCGTCGCTCAATCGACATGGATTCAGGCATCACAAGGATGAGGCGATAACCACGCGCAGCGGCCACGAAAGCGAGCGCAATACCTGTATTGCCCGATGTGGGTTCAATCAATGTTGCGCCCGGCTTGATCACGCCTTGTTGCTCAAGCGCATCGATCATATTGACGCCGATGCGATCCTTCACACTTGCAATCGGATTAAAAAATTCAAGCTTGGCGAGAAGATGCGCATGGACACCTTTCTCTTTCGCCAGGCGATCAAGACGCACAATCGGTGTATCGCCAATCGTATCAGTGATCGATTGATAGATCCGGCCGCGGCCGGGTATTGAATGCGAATGCGCCATGATGATCATCTCCTGAAAGGACCGTTTGGCCGATCATTGCCTTATTTTACATAAAAAGTCGATATTTATTTTAATTCACACATTCAGATTGAGAAATCGGCAGGTTCGGTTCCTGAAATAAGGCCTCGCGCTTGAGCCGCGTCACAAAGCGCCTCGACCGTAATACTATCAAGATGGGTCAAAAACGCATGACTTGCGGTTTTCACCTCGGGTTCAACAACCAAATCAACGAGTTTCGAGTGGGGTTCGGGGATCAACGCATCGTCCTCCGCTGAGGACATGGCGGCGCGCACGATCTGCCCGGCGGTCAAGCGGCGGCGCTCGCTCGCAAGCTCATAGCCGCCGCGCGGGCCGCGCACGCCTTTTAGGATTCCGGCGCGCACGAGCGCCTGCAAAAGCGTTTCAAGATGGCGGGGTGGCAAGCGATGGCGGTCGGCCAAGGCCTTGGCAGGAACCGGATCAGGCCGGGCATGAAGTGCCACATCAACAACGGCGGCGATGGCCAACATGCTGCGACGGGAGAGTAAATTCATAGCCAACATCCTTCCCTTGGGCTCGGGAAAGACGTGGATCAGACGCCTGTCGAGCCGTAACCTCCACTGCCCCGTCCGGTGTCTCCGAGACGGGTGCGCTCCTCAAGAACCGCTTGCGCCACCGGAGCGACAACAAGCTGGGCAATCCGCATGCCCCGTGTCACGACAAAGGGCTCGTCGCCGTGATTGATGAGAAGCACCGACACTTCGCCGCGATAATCTGCGTCAATCGTGCCGGGCGCATTCAACACCGTAACGCCATGCTTCAAAGCGAGACCCGAACGGGGCCGAACCTGCGCCTCAAAACCGATGGGAAGCTCAATACACAATCCTGTGGGGATTAATGCACGTTTCCCATTTGGAATTGTAAATATAGGAGTCTCGGGGATGGCCGCAAGCAAATCCATGCCTGCAGCCTGAGACGTTTCGTAGCGCGGCAAAGGCAAACCCTCGGCATGGGGAAGCCGCAAAACACCGATAATCGGGGTCATTTCGTGCCCTTTTTCGGCAAAGACACCGAAAAATAGTCAATTAACCGCTCGGCGATGTCGGTTTTTTCCAAAGTCGGCCAGGTTTCAACCGCGTGCGGCGTGACAATATGTACCGTGTTGATATCGCCGCCCATCACACCGAGCCCGGTGCTGACATCATTGGCGATGATCAAATCGCAGCCCTTCGCAGCAAGTTTGGCTTTGGCGTAATTGACGACATTATGCGTCTCGGCGGCAAAGCCGACGACAAGCTCCGGCCGGCCTTTTTTCATGCCTGCAATGGTGGCAAGAATATCAGGATTGGCTTCAAGCGCGAGGGCAGGCGGCGGCGCGCCTTTGGTCTTTTTGATTTTCTCGCCCGCAGCCGATTTCACACGCCAATCCGCGACCGCCGCGCAAAAAACGGCAAGATCCGCAGGTAAGGCTTTCTGCACGGCGGCGAGCATCTCAGCCGCAGTCTCGACATGAATAACCTTCACACCCACAGGATCAGGGATAGAAACCGGTCCGGAAATCAAAGTGACTTCAGCGCCCGCATCCGCCGCCGCTGCTGCTATCGCGTGGCCTTGTTTGCCCGAAGAGCGATTGGCGATGTAACGCACGGGATCAATCGGCTCATGGGTGGGGCCTGATGTGACAAGCACATGTTTGCCCGAGAGCGGGCCTTTACGTGACGATTTACCGCCCAATGTTTTCTCGATCACATCCGCAATCGCTGACGGTTCGGCCATGCGCCCGGGACCATATTCACCGCAGGCCATCTCGCCGTCATCAGGACCCACAAACAGCACACCGTCTTTTTTGAGCTGGGCGACATTGCGCGTGGTGGCGGCGTGTTGCCACATCCGCACATTCATCGCAGGCGCAACAAGCACTTTTTTATCGGTGGCAAGCAACGCGGTGGAGGCAAGATCATTCGCCAAGCCCTGGGCCATTTTCGCCAAAAGATCAGCAGTCGCCGGCGCGACCACAACGAGATCAGCCCACCGCGACAATTCGATATGACCCATTTCGGCCTCGTCCGTCAGCGAGAAGAGATCGGTAAAGACCTTCTCGCCCGAAAGACTTGAAACCGAAAGCGGCGTCACAAATTCCGCGCCCGCTTTGGTAAGGATCGCGCGCACAGCCCCACCGCGCTTTTTGGTCTCGCGGATAAGCTCCAGCGACTTATAGGCTGCAATGCCGCCGCCGATGATCAGTAATACGCGTTTACCCGAGAGTGTCATGATCTTCGACCCATCTTTAAATTAACTCGAAAAAAGCATTACGCTTCTACGAGCTAGTGAAAACTGAAAAAACGGAACGCAAACACCACCAACACCGCCGCAATCACCCATAAAGCAGCATTGCCCCAACGATTACGCTCGGCTTCCGCTTTGCCAATATTGGCGATTGAGCGCGCGTCCAGCGGAAAACCCTTCTCACTCGCTTCATTGATATGATTGATCAGCGTCTCGGCTTTTTGCGCGAGTGACGGCAGATGACCAATCATGGAGGCAAGGGAGACGGCACCGCGACCAACATCTTCAATGCGACCCAACGGGCCGAGATTGCGTTCGATCCATTCGCGAACAACGGGCTCTGCCGTGGTCCACATATTCAAATGCGGATCAAGCGAACGCGCGACACCTTCGACAACCACCATCGTCTTTTGCAGCATCACAAGCTCTGTGCGCGTGCGCATATCGAAGAGGCCGGTCACTTCAAAAAGAAGCGTCAACAATTTCGCCATTGAAATCTGATCGGCGGAGCGTTGATGAATGGGCTCGCCGATCGCACGGATGGCTTGCGCGAAATCATCAACCGAATGATGCATCGGCACATAACCCGCTTCAAAATGCACTTCCGCCACGCGGCGATAATTGCGCGTGATAAAACCAAGAAGAATTTCTGCGAGAAAGCGTCTTTCGCGCGGCCCCAAGCGACCCATGATGCCGAAATCAACGGCGCAGAGTCTGCCAGCGGGATCGACGAATAAATTGCCTGGATGCATATCCGCGTGAAAAAATCCGTCCCGCAAAGCATGGCGCAAAAAGGATTGAATGACGATGCGACCAAGCCCGACACGATCATGACCGGCCGTAACAATCGCATCAAGATCATGGAGCGGAATGCCGTCGATCCATTCCATCGTCACGACATCGCGCGCGGTCAAATCCCAATTGACGGAGGGCACATGAAATTCTGCGTCTTCGCGCGCATTCTCGGCCATTTCCGACAGAGCCGCCGCTTCGAGACGAAGATCCATCTCCATCGTCACAGAGCGCTTTAATGTTTCAACGACATCGACAAATTTTAAACGTCGCGCTTCGGCCGAAAACTCTTCCATCACTTCTGCGGCATAAGCCATCGCGGCGAGGTCACGGCGAAACCGCGTGCGCACACCGGGGCGTAATACTTTCACAGCAACGGTTACGCCTTCACGCGTGCGTGCGCGATGCACTTGCGCAATTGACGCTGCCGCAATGGGTTCGCTGAGATCGGAATAAAGCGCATCAAGCGGCTTGCCGAATGACGCTTCAATTTCTTTCACCGCCGCCGCACGACCGAAAGGCGGAATACGATCCTGCAATCGTTCAAGATCACGCGCGACACGCACACCGACAACGTCGGGACGCGTCGCCATAAATTGGCCAAGCTTGATATAAGATGGGCCCAAACGTGTAAGCGCAGCGACTAATCCTTCAGCGCTTGATGCGGCGCCGCGCTTTTCAAAAAGACGCGCAAGGCGCACCAGCGCACCAACACCTGCAGGAGCTTCGCGCGGATCGACCAGCGCAAAAGCACCTTCGCGCGCGAGCACAAAACCAACACGCATCAAACGCAAAAGATGGATCGGGGCAAATCGCACGGGCTCGACCTTATATCTTCCACGCCGAATGAAGCTGAACAATGCCCCCCGACATCGGACGCGATGTCACGCGACCAAAGCCTGCCGCTTCAATCATGGATGTAAACCGCGCGGGCGTTGGAAAGCGACGGATCGACTCGACAAGATATTGGTAGGGTTCGGCATCGCCCGTGACGAGTTTCCCCATCGGCGGAATGACCTTAAAAGAGAATGCATCGTAAATCTTATCAAGGCCCGGCACATCGACATTCGAAAATTCGAGGCATAAGAAACGCCCGCCGCGTTTCAACACACGATGCGCTTCTGAAAGCGCGCGATCAATACGCGGGACATTGCGAATGCCAAAAGCGATTGTGTAGGCATCAAAATTTTTATCAGGCAAAGGCAGGTCTTCGGCATTGCCTTGCACAAAATCGATACGATCTTTCAAAGCTTTTGGCGTGCGGTCGCGCCCCACTTCGAGCATATCGCCATTGATATCGAGTACGGTCGCTTTGGCTTGCGGCCCTGCCGCTTCCAACACACGGAAAGAAATATCACCGGTTCCGCCCGCCACATCGAGAAGATGAAAAGGCCGCGTGCGCGGGGGCCGCAACGTGGAGACAAGTGCGGCTTTCCAGGCGCGATGCAGCCCGAAAGACATGAGGTCATTCATCACATCATAGCGGCGCGCGACTTTGTGGAACACATCATCGACGAGCGCCTGTTTCTGGCCCAAACGGACAGAGGAAAAGCCGAAATGGGTCTCGGCCGCGTCGTCGCTTCTGCCCTCTGTTGCCAGATTTTCCTGCATATTCACCATCAACCGCCTCGATTTCCTTTGCGATCAAGACCATAGCGGAACGCGCGTCAAGACGCTATGCCGGAGCCGGAAGGACCCGCCATGCCCGAATTGCCCGAAGTTGAAACCGTACGCCGTGGGCTTGAGCCCGTGATGACCGGGCAGCGCCTCGTGCGGGTTGAGCAAAACCGGCCGGATTTACGCTTTCCCTTCCCGCCCCGCTTCCGGGAGCGGCTTGAAGGACAGAGCGTCTTAAGCCTCGGGCGGCGGGCCAAATATCTTCTCGTCGATCTTTCTTCCGGCGAAGTGCTGATCATGCATCTTGGCATGAGCGGCCGCTTTACGATTATTGATCCCACACAAAAGCAAAGCCCGGGCGTTTTTCATCATGATACCGGCGGCACGGCTCTTCACGATCATGTCGTCTTTCATCTCGAGAGCGGCG
The DNA here is from genome assembly GCA_046091665.1 of Hyphomicrobiales bacterium. Classification (GTDB taxonomy): domain Bacteria; phylum Pseudomonadota; class Alphaproteobacteria; order Rhizobiales; family Beijerinckiaceae; genus CAIUPE01. The sequence continues at coordinate 22,811 of JBJTCD010000122.1, read as the reverse complement.
CACGCATTATATATAATGACCCGCGACGCTTCGGCTTTATGGATTTGCAGCCACGCCATTCAATTGAAACCTCGCGCCCTTTCAAATCCATGGGACTTGAGCCGCTCGGTAATGAACTTAATGGAGATCGCATTCGCACTCTGTTTGAAGGAAAAAAAGCGCCGCTTAAGGCTGCGCTTCTCGATCAAAGTTTGATCGCAGGGCTTGGCAATATCTATGTCTGCGAAGCGCTTTATCGCGCGGGGCTTTCACCCAAAAGGCGTGCGGGCACACTTTCCTCCGTGCGCGGTGCGATGAAAGAAAAAGCCGATGAACTCGCTGAGATTATCCGTGATGTGTTGAATGAAGCGGTAGAAGCAGGCGGATCCTCATTGCGCGATTTCGCACAAACAGATGGATCACTCGGATATTTCCAACATCGCTTCCGCGTTTATGATCGCGAAGGTGAAAACTGCCTCACAAAATCATGCGGGGGCGTCATTAAGAGACTCGTGCAATCGGGAAGATCAACCTTTTATTGTCCGAAATGTCAAAAATAAGAAAGCGTTGGCATACTTGAACAAAATGCGACAAGCCGCTAGCAGTCACGTGGTGATGAGTGGATCAGTCCTGTATCGATAAGGAGTGCGAAATATGTCCTATCAGACCCTCAAGGTCGAGACGCGCGACAAAGCTGGATTGATTACCCTTCATCGCCCTGATGCGCTCAACGCATTAAACAGTCTTTTGATCTCGGAGCTTGATCAAGCGCTCGATGCGTTTGAGCGTGATCCTGATATTGGTGCGACCGTCATCACAGGCTCGGAGAAAGCCTTTGCGGCAGGTGCGGATATTAAAGAAATGAAGGATCTGACTTTTCCTTCAACCTATCTCGATGATTTTGTCACCTCATGGGATCGGGTTGCGCGGAAACGCAAACCCATCATCGCCGCTGTCGCCGGTTTTGCCTTAGGCGGCGGATGTGAATTGGCCATGATGTGCGATTTCATTCTGGCGGCCGATACTGCAAAATTTGGACAACCGGAAATCAAACTCGGCATCATTCCGGGCGTTGGTGGCTCGCAACGTTTGACCCGTGCGATTGGTAAATCGAAAGCGATGGAGCTTTGCCTTACAGGGCGCATGATGGATGCAGCGGAAGCCGAGCGCGCAGGCCTCGTTGCCCGCATTGTGCCTGCCGCTGATCTTATCGAGGATGCGCTGAAGACCGCCAATCAAATCGCCTCTTTAGGACGCACCAGCGTCCTCATGGCCAAGGAAGCAATCAATCGCGCCTTTGAGACCAGCCTCTCGGAAGGGCTCCTTGTCGAGCGGCGGCTTTTCCAATCCCTCTTTGCGACCGAAGATCAAAAGGAAGGCATGGCAGCCTTTGTTGAAAAACGGCCGCCGCGTTTCTCTCAAAACTGACGTCGGGTCCATTTCCGATGTCAGGACTTGAATGGGATACGATCGCGCTTCTGACGGGAACCGCCTTCCTCGCCGGATTCATCGACTCCATCGCCGGAGGGGGTGGTCTCTTGACGGTCCCTGCCCTTCTAATTGCCGGGGTCGATCCCGTAACCGCGGTGGCTACCAACAAAGTGCAGGGGACATTGTCGATTGTCTCGGCTCTCGTCACCTATGGACGCAAGGGGCTCATTGAATGGCGTGCCAGCATACCAATGGGCCTCGTTGCTCTTGTTTTTGGGGGTTGCGGCGCGCTTTTGATACAGTTTTTCTCAAAAGTTGTCATCGCGGCACTGATTCCGATCCTTTTGATCACCGTGGCGCTCTATTTCGGCCTGATGCGGGGCGTGGGCGATGCCGACCGAAAAGCCCGGGTGACGCTGCCCGTCTTTCTGAGCCTCATCATTCCGCCGCTCGCCCTCTATGACGGGTTTTTGGGCCCTGGGGCAGGATCATTCTATGCTGCTGTCCTGATCGGCCTCCTGGGTCTCGGCATCACGCGGATGACCGCCATGGCCAAGGTCCTGAATGGCGGCTCCAATCTCGGCTCGCTGATCGTCTATTCGATCGCCGGAGCGGTTCACTGGCCCTTGGGTCTCGCCATGGGGCTTGCCTCGATCACGGGCGCCCAGATCGGATCGCATCTTGCCGTCCAGCAAGGGGCACGTCTGATCCGCCCACTGATCGTCATCACCTGCTGCGCGCTATCGATCAAAATGCTGGCAGATCCCGCCAATCCGCTCCATTGGCTCTTCGCCTTTATGCCATTTCCGGGCTGAGGGTCATTGACGGCCAAGGCCCGAGCCGCTAAGAGACCCGCCACGAAACGGACAGCCTATCAGTTGTGAAGCTCAGTCCGGTTGAATTTCAAACCATAGACAAAAGAGATCGTCGCTGGGTTGAACGCATCGATTTTGTCTTGAGGACTTAACATGGCGAATACGAAATCGGCCAAAAAGGCCACCCGTAAAATTGAAGCCCGCACGGCCGTCAATCGCAGCCGTCGTTCACGCGTGCGCACTTACGTAAAGAAGGTCGAAGAAGCGTTGAAGGTTGGTGACAAGGCCGCCGCTTCGGAAGCGCTGAAACTTGCCGAGCCGGAATTGATGCGCGCCGCTCAAAAGGGCGTGATGCATAAGAAGACCGCTTCACGCAAAGTGTCGCGTCTTGCGAAAGCCGCGAGCGCTGCAGCCAAGTGAGCGAATGAAAGAAACGCCTGCAGCACAGACATTTCTTGATACAACTAAAAAATGAAAAGAGCCTCGCTGAAGCGGGGCTTTTTTGTTTCTCAATTCTGATCGCGTTTCTTCTTTCAATCGCAAGCGATTTATTTCACCTCATCAAATATTTTTTGCTTGACACATTGGACATCAAAATTTGGTTCATGCGACAAAGCGATGACAAAAAGTGGTCAGAAAATATAACTGAAAATCAATGCGTTAGCCGATAAAGGAAAAAGCGAGCGGTCATCATGGGCCGCAACGGCCATGGCGCTACGAACGCGAAAAAAAAATTAAAAAAATTTGCGCGTTCGCAGTCATTAAAGAAATCTTAATAACACCAAGGCGTTGGACCAAAAGACGGGCTGAATGTAGGGTCGTAAGCACGGTCTTTAAGATAGATTTCGACTTCTGGTTGAGTTTTGAACGTTGCGTGGGCTCGGGTGCGTGTGTAACGTCCCTCTCGTTCGTCGGGTTTCGGCGAACGGTCTCTCCTGATGGTTGAGGTGATCAACTCCTTTTGGGGTATGGTCTTCTTTTGTCGAAGCGAGAGACATGTGTGTGCGGGTGACGTTACCAACGTCGCTGGAGGGATCATACGAGACGACAAGATCGAATCTGATCGCGTTTTGGATGATGGGGATGTGAAAGAAGGAAGCGTAAAAATGAACGGTGTCTTTGACGAGAACGAAACCTGTAACGGGATCTTGACCGCACAAAGCCAGACACCGAACTCTACCGGCTCATTTTGTTGATCGTAAAAAAAGCCGAAATAACGCTCTTCGTTTCTCTATGGTTCAGGTTGGTTTGATGTCGCATTCTTCTGCTCTCCTCTCCGCTGAGCCGACCATCGCTAAAACCGTGGACCATGACGCATCATGGGATCGTGTTCGTCGCCGCTTGCGCGCCGAATTGGGTGATGATGTTTTTTCGAGCTGGTTTGGTCGTCTCGAATTATCAGGGCTCTCCGGTGAAACAGCGCATCTTTCGGTGCCGACACGGTTCTTAAAAAGCTGGATCCAATCGCATTATATCGACCGTTTGCGTGCGCTCGTTTTTGAAGAATTTATTGGCCTCTCTGAGGTTGTGATCACGGTTCGCAGTGCCACACAGAAGCCCGTCCAAAAAGCACAAAATCCGCAAGCGACAGAGGTAACAACGCGCGACCGCGTTCAAATCGACCGCGCGCCATCAGACGCGGCTACACCGACCGAACGCGTCACAACAAGCGAAACCGACTCCCTTGGCGGCGCCCCGCTTGATCGTCGTTTGACCTTTGCAAATTTCTTGGTCGGCAAATCCAATCAGCTGGCGCATGCCGCTGCTGAACGTGTTGCGGGTAATGGCGTTGGTGAGGCACCGCTCTATAACCCACTCTATATTCACGCGGGCGTTGGCCTCGGCAAGACGCATCTTCTTCATGCGATCGCGCATGAAACCATCGCGCAGGGCCGTCGCGTGATTTATCTGACCGCTGATCGTTTCATGTATGGTTTTGTTGCCGCTTTGAAGGCGCAAACGGCGCTCAATTTCAAAGAGCGTTTGAGAGGCATTGATCTTCTCGTCATCGACGATGTTCAATTCTTGCAAGGCAAATCGATCCAACAGGAATTCTGCCACACACTAAACGCGCTGATTGATTCAGGTCGTCAGATCGTAATTGCGGCGGATCGTCCACCTTCAGATCTTGAAAGTCTTGATGAGCGCGTGAAGTCGCGTCTCGCTGGTGGTCTTGTTGTCGAGATGGGACCGCTTGATGAAAATCTCCGCATCCGTATCATTGAAGCGCGCATCGTAAGTGCAAGACAGCATCAGCCGAATTTCGACGTGAATGCGAATGTGATTGCCTATGTCGCAAAATCAATCGTTTCAAATGGTCGCGATCTTGATGGCGCGGTCAATCGCTTGCTTGCCCATTCGACTTTAACAGGCGGCGCCTTGACTGTGGAAGCGGCCGAGGCTGCCATCCGCGATCTCATCCGCGCGCGCGAACCGAGAAAAGTCAAAATCGAAGACATCCAGAAATTGGTCGCAACCCATTTTAATGTCAGCCGCGCGGATATTCTCTCCTCGCGTCGCTCGGCAGGCGTCGTGAAGCCCCGCCAGATCGCGATGTATCTCGCCAAGGTTCTCACTTTGCGGTCGCTTCCGGAAATTGGCCGTCGCTTCGGCGGTCGTGACCACACGACGGTGCTCCATGCCGTCCGGAAGATCGAAGGCGCGGTGGCGGCTGACAATGGCTTGCGCGACGATGTCGAGCTTTTGAAGCGGATGCTGCAGGACTAAGCGCCGTTTTTCGCATAAAAAGCGGGGAATTCTGTGGACCAGAGGGCGAAAACAAGCGCTCTCTTGCCAGTTTATCTTGCATAACCTTTGCTCGATCTGGCACGTTCAACAACCTGACAAATCCGTCGGGGATCACTCTTCCAGAAATCAGCTAGGTCGGCGATGAAAGTCACTGTCGAAAAAGCAGCGCTCCTCAAGTCTTTGGGCCATGTGCACCGCGTGGTTGAACGGCGGAACACGATTCCGATCCTTTCCAATATTTTGCTCAAAGCGGCGGATGGCAGCCTGCATCTCAAAGCCACCGATCTTGATCTTGAAGTCACCGAACGGTTTCCCGCTGACATTGGAACGCCGGGCGCGACGACCGTACCCGCTTATATGTTCTACGAAATCGTCCGCAAATTGCCGGATGGTGCGCAAGTCTCACTCGATAATTCGGGCGATGCGACACAGATGATCATTCGCGCGGGCCGTTCGCGCTTCACATTGCAGACTTTGCCTGACAGCGATTTTCCTGATCTGGCCGCGGGAACGCTTGATCACAAATTCAGCCTTCCAGCTGCTGAATTGCGGCGCCTGATTGAAAAGACACAATTTGCGATCTCAACCGAAGAGACGCGCTATTATCTCAACGGGATTTATTTTCACACGATCGATGTGATGGGTCACACGATGTTACGTGCCGTCGCAACCGATGGTCATCGTCTCGCGCGCGTTGAAGCGGATGCTCCGCAAGGCTCGGCGGGCATGCCCGGCATCATCGTGCCGCGCAAGGCAGTCAATGAAATCTTGAAGCTGGTTGAAGCCGGTGGCGACGATGTCATGATCGAAGTCTCGGCAGCAAAAATTCGTCTCACACTCGGCGAAGTGGTTTTGACAACGAAATTGATCGACGGAACCTTCCCCGATTATCAACGCGTAATTCCCACCGCGAATGATAAATTGCTCACCGTTGAAAAAGCAGATTTCATGGCAGCGGTTGATCGTGTCTCGACGATTTCATCGGAACGCACGCGCGCGGTAAAATTAGCGGTCAATGACGGCAAGCTCACTTTGTCCGTGACCAATCCGGAATCGGGATCGGCGGTTGAAGAAATCGAAGTCGATTATGATCAGGCCGGACTCGAGATTGGCTTTAACGCGCGCTATCTCCTCGATATCGCGTCTGAACTCGATGGCGACACGGCATTAATCAAATTAGCCGATTCAGGCTCACCCACTTTGATTCAGGATCGCGAAGGCGCGAGCGCACTTTACGTCCTGATGCCGATGCGCGTGTGACCGATTTAGACTCTCGACGCGCGTCTTCGTCCTATCGAACACCGCGCGTCACTCGTCTTCTCTTACAAGAGTTTCGCTCTTATCCCGCGCTCGATCTCTCGCTTGACGGATCATTGATTGTTTTTGTGGGCGATAATGGCGCAGGCAAAACAAATCTTCTTGAAGCGCTTTCGCTTTTCACCCCGGGACGCGGTTTGCGTCGCGCTGATCTTGAAGAGATGGCGCGCGAACAAGGGCCCGGATCTTTTGCTGTGTCCCTCACACTTCAGGATGATGAGGATCTCTGGCGTTTAGGCACAGGCCTTGAGATCCAGGACGAAGATAACTCGTCACAAAGACGCTATCGTATCAATGGCGCGAGCGTTGGCTCAGCACATCATTTTACCGATCATCTTCGCCTCGTATGGCTTACCCCCGCTTTTGATGGATTGTTTACAGGGCCAGCCGGTGATCGTCGTCGTTTTCTTGATCGATTGGTGCTTGCGCTTGATCCGGCTCATGCAAGCCGTGTCTCCGGGTTAGAGCGCGCCTTAAGAACACGAAACAAATTGCTCGAAGAGCCTTCACCCGACCCTCTTTGGCTTGATGCGATTGAACGCGAAGTGGCTGAAACGGGAATTGCGGTTGCTGCTGCGCGGCAAGAGGCGATTGGACGGCTTTCAGGATTGATTCATTCGATGCGCGATGACACGTCGCCTTTTCCTTGGGCGGATATCCGACTTGAGGGCTGGGTTGAAACCGCTCTCATTGATCGTGCGGCTGTTGATGTTGAAGACGAGTTTCGTGCGCTTTTAAAAACACAACGACCACGTGATCGCGCAGCGGGCCGAGCCTTGATCGGACCGCAGGCCTCCGATCTGATTGTCATTCATGGCCCGAAATCCGTTGCGGCGGAACGCGCTTCCACCGGCGAACAAAAAGCATTGCTGATCGGACTTGTTCTCGCTCATGCGCGTCTCGTTGCCGATGTGAGCGGCATTGCGCCGATCATTCTTCTTGATGAGATTGCCGCGCATCTTGATCCGAAACGACGCACCGCATTGTTCGACACTTTGGCGCAGCTTGGTTCGCAAGTTTTTATGACGGGTGCGGATATGGCTTCTTTTTCCTTGATGCCAGAGGCAACACGACGCTATGCCGTATCGCACGGACAGGTCGATTTTATCTCATGACTATCTCAAATTATCTGATCTTCACCCTCACTTATTTCATCGCGGTAATCACACCGGGACCGGGCTTGGCCGCAATCTTTGCACGTGCTTTAGGACGCGGCCTTCATGGCATGCCATTCTTTGTCGCGGGCTTCATCTTTGGTGATTTGACGTTATTCATCATTGCCGCTGCGGGTCTCGCAGCACTCGCCGAAGCCTATGCGCCAATATTGATTTTCGTGCGCTATGGCGGCGCGGCCTATCTGATTTATCTCGCTTACGGATTATGGACCGCACCGATCTCGACAGATTTGGGAGCGACTGATCCCTCTCAATCGGAATCACCATGGGCGCTTTTTCTCTCGACCTATTCGCTCACAATCAGCAATCCGAAAGCGATACTTTTTTTTGCAGCGCTTCTCCCAGCGCTGCTTGATCTCGCAACTTTGACTCTGGTTGATTATGCCATTCTGACAATCACCATCGCGATCATGATTTCGACGGGATTGATGATCTATGCATCGGCAGCAAGCCGTGCCCGTGTTCTCTTTACGAGTAAAATCGCACGCCGCCGAATCAATCGGATCACGGGCACGATGTTAGCCATCGTTGCTGTTGTTATGGCAGCACTCTAAAAAGGATCAAACCGCGGCGGCGTGACGGTTTTGACCTTCCATCAAATACGTATCAAAGGCCGAGGCAACGCTGCGCATGGCAAGGCGAGCATTTGGGGGAATGATCACCCGCCATCCCTCAATCTGAACAAGGCTGTCGCGGGTTAAAGACTGCAAGCGATCAAGGTCATCAAGGAAGATCGCAGGATCAACGCCGTGATGGTGGGCGACGCTCTTGAGATCAACGGCCATGTCGCACATGAGCTTTTCGATCACTTCGCGACGAAGAAGATCATCCGCGCTGAGAACCAATCCACGATGGACGGGCAACCGCCCGTCATTGACGGCAGTGGCCCAGGCATCAAGATCGCTTTCATTCTGTGCGTAACCCCAACCCGTCGCACCAATCGCGCTCGGACCAATGGCGATCAAAGTGCTTGCCTGATCGGTTGTGTAACCTTGAAAATTCCGCCGCAAGCGATGGTCCTTCAAGGCCAAAGCCATCAAATCATCAGCTAGAGCAAAATGATCAAGGCCTATCGGCAGATAATGTTTTTCGAGTTCGTTGCGCGCAGCACTTGCGAGCTTCATCCGCGCCCGCAAATCCGGAAGGCCATGACGTTCAAGCGCCTTCTGATATTTTTTCATCCACGGCACATGCGCATAACCAAAAAGCGCAACACGCGTGGCGCCGAGTTTCACCGTCGCGTCAACGCTATCAATAATTGTCTTTTCAGTTTGATGAGGCAGTCCATAAATCAAATCGAAGTTTATCGACATCACACCATTCTTGCGCAAATCATGAACCGTCTTTGCGACCATCTCGAAAGGTTGAATGCGGTGGATGGCTTTTTGCACGTCGGCATCAAAATCCTGCACGCCGATGGAAGCGCGCGTTACACCTTCTTCACCATAGGCTTTCGCGCGCGACGCGGTGAAACCACGTGGATCAATCTCGATTGATATTTCTGCACGGTCGACAAAATCAAAATATTTTGAAATCGCCGCCATTACGCGACGAAAATCTTCCGGCGACAAAAGGCTCGGTGTGCCACCGCCAAAATGAAGATGCGATAAACGTCCACGCCCCGGAAGCCTTTCAACCACAAGCTCAAGTTCTTCTAGCAAAGTCTCGAGATAAGGACGAACCGGCGCATAGGTTTTCGTGATTGTTGTATTGCATCCGCAATACCAGCAAAGTTTCGAGCAAAACGGAATGTGAAGATAAAGTGAGAGGGGTTCCGAGAGATCCGTTCGCTCAAGCCAAGAATTCACCGTCGCGGCGGTGACGCCATTATGAAAATGCGGCGCGGTTGGATAGCTCGTGTAACGCGGCACGCGCGCATCAAGCTGCGCGAGCCATTTATCGTTGAGGGCAGACGGTTTCACCATGCCGCCACTCTGAGCCGCGCAAGGAACGTCAACCTTGATTTACATCAAGCTCTCAACAGGTTGGGTTTTCGATCGAGAATGAGTTTCATCGCGAAAGACGAAAGGTGGTACAGCTACCCCGGCTCGAACGGGGGACCTCTAGATCCACAATCTAGCGCTCTAACCAACTGAGCTATAGCTGCCCGAAAACAAGGAAGCGGGCCGATGCGCCCCTCTTCGGAGAGACGTCCTAAGCCCGCTTCACTCTCTTTTCAAGTGCCGGATGGCCGTTGCCTCTCAGTGTGAGGGGCGCTGAGCCTCAAGCGCATGGCTAAACGCCTTCCGCACGGGCTCCGACGCCTTGGTCGCAACCGCCGTGGCGAGAGACGACAAATCCCGCGCTTCATCGAAATTGCGCTCAAATTGCTTGCGCAATTGGCTCGCTTGAAGATCGATGATCTCGGAAAGCGTCTTCACCTGTGTCATGGCGCGGAAATAACCAAAAGCCGCATGGGCTTCGGCTTCAAGCGCGTCAGCAACGCGGGTCTGAAATTCCTTAAGGCCAGAGTGGACAACATGGCCGCTGGCTTCAAAGCCGCGCGCGAAAGACAAAGACGCCTCATGCGAGCGGGCAAATGCGGATCGAACCTGATCGAGCGATTGCTCGGCCACGCTGCGGATCGCATCGGTCGCCTCATGATGAGCCGAGGCCAAAGCCTCTATCGCTTCCGCTTTGGCCTTTGCGCCCGGCTTACGCTTTACCCGTTCAGCCGGGACAACCGGCGTTGCAGGCGTTTTTTTGGCAGCGACGACCGGCGCAACGGCCGTGTCTTCTGCCACCACATTAGAATTGACTTCGAAATCGGATGTCATGGTGACCTCCTCGATTGGATCAGCTTGAACCAGGATTATTTGCGCTGAGCGGCGTCTGTTGCAGCTTTGCGCATCTCGGCAGCGGCCGATTCCACAGTCGCCTGAGCGCTTTCTGTAGCTTTACGAGCCGTTGACTGCATGGCTGAGCCGAATTCAGCCATTTGCGATTGAAGTGTCGCAAATTGGGACTTCACGAATTCGGTTTGAATGTGGACGACGTCCTGCACGTCCTTGGCATGAACAAGACGCTCGGCCAGATCGAAAGCCGCCGCGATGTTTTTCTCGGCATAACCAATGGCCTTTTCCGCGAGATCGCGCGAATTGGCCTGCGCGTTCACTGTCTGGGAGTCAGCTGCCGAAACAGCTTTGTGCGCTGCACCAAGAAAACCGTCAAAGGCCTTGCGGGCTTGATCAACGCTTTTCTCAGCGAAATCGCGCATTTCAGTCGGAATTTCATAGGATGGGATCGATTTTGACATGATAAAACCTCAAAAACTGGGAAAAAACTAATTGAAACGCTTAGGCACATAATCATTTATTTCGCAGTGCAATATAATGTTGCATTGCACAATCGTCAACTAGACGAGCGGTTAACTCTGTTTTCGATCTCTTCGACCTTAGAGGGAGAAAGGCTTGGACGCCCTGCCTCCCTTTCGGTAAAAATTTGACGGAAACTTTAGGAATTTTCGGCATTTATCCTGAAAGTGCCGCCAAGGACCGTCTCTCGCTGATGACCGAGACCACCACCACAGGTTCAAATTCGTCGAAGCCGAAGAGCAGCGACACATCTTCCCGTGTCCGCTTTGTCTGGACGAGCGACCGCGTGGGCACAATCCGGTTGCTCACGGAAGACCCGCGACTCGGTGCCCTCAAAATCAGTCTTGAAAAAACAGTTTGGCCAGAAGGCAGCAAGGCCCGACAGGCTCTCGATGCTCGAGCCACGTTCGTCAATGAGGCGCTGACACTCGAAGGTGCCGAGGGACCACTCTCCGTCATGCTGTCCGGGACGCCGATCAAGGGTGAAGGCGGGACATTCGAAGGCTTTCGGGGTTTCGGCACAATCGCACTCACAACGAGCAAACGCAAAGACGCGCCGATCGCTCAAACAAAATCACGCCCTGTTGATGCGGAGACCGCACCAGGCCTCACCGAGATTGAACGCCAAGCGTTCCGCGATATTGCCCGCGCTTTGGGTGAACGCCCGAGTCGATTAAGTCCCACGCCCGTCGATATTCCGGTCATCGAAATGTCTGCGCCGGCAACACAAGTCGCAACGCATGCGGAAGCCGCACCAACGCCGGAGCCCTTGCTCGCAACACTTTTTGATCGACTCCCTGTGGGTGTTTTGCTGAGCCGTGGTGCTGTTCCCATTCTGATGAATGAAACGCTGCTCACCTGGCTCGATTATGACTCGGTTGATGATTTCCACGCGAGCGGCGGAATTGAAACCATGTTTGGCGGTCGCCATCCCGCACGACGTTCACCGCATGATGATGGCGCGATGCTCATTCGTCGTCGTGATGGGGACACGATGGCGCTTTCCGTTCATCTTCAAACCATCGCTTGGGGCGATTTACCCGCAAGCCTCATGTTGTTTGAGCGTCCGCGTGATCTTGTCGAAGACGCAAACGAGCAAGATCAACCAGACATTGTGAATGAGCGTGTCTCTTCGGATGAATTGTCGGCGATTCTTGAAACAGCCAGTGATGGCGTTGCGGTACTCGATGGTGACGGTCGCATTCTGATGCTCAACCGCTCTGCCGAGGCGCTTTTCGGTTATGATACGGATGATGTCGAAGGCGAGCGATTTATCGCGCTCTTGAATGAAGAGAGCCGTGAGCGCGTCACATCCTATCTCGAAACATTAAACGGCATAGGCGTAGAAAGCCTTTTAAATGATGGCCGCGAAGTGATTGCGGAAACGCGGCAAGGCGGCAAGATTCCGCTTTTCGTAACCATCGGAAAACTCAGCGATCATACGCTTTCAAAATATTGCGTCTTCATGCGTGATATGACGGCGGTGAAACGTGCGGAACGTGATCTCACTGAAGCACGACGCGCCGCTGAACTGGCAAGCGCCCGTAAATCCGATTTTCTTGCGCGTATCAGTCATGAAATTCGTACGCCCCTTTCGGCTATCATCGGCTTTGCTGAAATCATGCAGGAAGAGCGCTATGGTCCTTTGGGAAATAAAAAATACAAAGACTATCTCAAAGACATTCTGACGTCCGGCTCTTATGTGATTGATCTCGTCAATGATCTGCTTGATCTGTCAAAAATTGAAGCCGGCCGCGCTGAGCTTGATTTTCAAGATGTCGATGTAAATGGCGTACTCGTTGACGCGTCATCTTTGCTGCAAGAAGAAGCGCGTCGCGCGCGTGTGATTTTGCGGATGAGCCTTGATTCAAATTTACCTGGCTTGATGGCCGATAAACGAGCGCTCCATCAGATCATTCTCAATCTCATGTCGAACGCGATCAAATTCACACCCGAAGGTGGACAAGTGATTGTTTCAACCACTCGTACGTCGGATGGTGATGTTGTAATCCGCGTCAAAGATACGGGCATCGGAATGACCGATCAGGAAATTGCGACGGCGCTCGAACCCTTCCGGCAATTGTCGACCACCCGCAAATCGGGAGGCACGGGCCTCGGTCTGCCGCTCACAAAAGCGCTGGTTGAAGCCAATCGGGCAACATTCTCGATCAAAAGCGCGCGTAATGCCGGAACGCTCGTCGAAATCACCTTCCCGCCGACCCGCGTTCTAGCCTCCTGATCGCCCAAGCGGCATTCATGCCTGCTGCGGCTGAAACGCACTTGCAAATCTGAAAAAAACTTTCAAAACATGGGAAGCGTCTTTTTCAAAGGATCACGCCCATGGGCATCGCCTTCCCGCTTCCCGATGAAGCCATTCTTGCACGCCGCGAGGCGATCATCGAAGGCTTGGCCGCTTTGGTGCCGCCCGCCTCATTGATCATTTCCGAGGATGAAAGACGCGCCTTTGAGACTGATGCGCTCACCGCCTATCGCAAGATGCCGCTCGCGGTCGTTCTGCCCACAACGACGGAAGAGGTCGCGGCTGTGATGCGCTATTGCCATCAGAACGGCGTGAAGATTGTTCCACGCGGTGCGGGCACATCACTCGCCGGTGGCGCCATTCCGCAAGAAGACGCGATCATCATCGGCGTTGGTAAAATGGCGAAGATTCTCGACGTGAATTTTTCCGATCGCACCATGCGCGTGCAAGCAGGCATCACCAATCTCGGCATTTCGAATGCGGTGGCAGCAGATGGGTTTTTCTATGCACCTGATCCGTCGTCACAACTCGCCTGCACAATTGCCGGCAACATCGGCATGAATTCGGGCGGTGCGCATTGCTTGAAATATGGCGTGACCACAAACAACATTCTCGGCGTGCGCATGGTGATGATCGACGGTACGATTGTCGATATCGGGTCCGACGCACTTGATGCGCCGGGCCTTGATCTTTTGGGTCTCATCATCGGGTCTGAAGGGCAGCTCGGCATTGTCACCGAAGCCACGGTGCGCATTTTGCGGCAGGCTGAAGGCGCGCGCCCGGTACTTTTCGGTTTTGAAACGAGTGAAGCCGCAGGCGCATGTGTGGCTGCAATTATTGGCGCCGGAATCATTCCTGTGGCGATGGAATTCATGGATAAGCCTGCCATCGAAATTTGCGAAGCCTTTGCTCATGCCGGTTATCCGCTTGATGTTGAAGCGTTGCTGATCATCGAAGTTGAGGGCTCGGACGCAGAAATGGATGCGGTGCTCAAACGCATCATCGCGATTGCGGAGCAGCATTATGTGAAAACAATTCGCGAATCGAAATCAGCGATGGAAACAGCCGCAATCTGGAAAGGCCGCAAATCAGCCTTCGGCGCGACGGGACGTGTCGCAGACTATATTTGTATGGATGGTACGATTCCGACGGGCCAACTGCCTTATGTGCTGCGTCGCATTGACGAGATCGTAAAATCTTACGGCTTACGCGTAGCCAATGTGTTTCATGCAGGCGACGGGAATCTTCATCCTTTGATTCTCTATAATTGCAACGACCCTGTTGAAGCGGCCAAGGCCGAAGAGGCGGGTAATGATATTCTTAAGCTCTGTGTTGAAGTGGGCGGTTGTTTGACGGGCGAACATGGTGTCGGCATCGAGAAGCGCGATCTGATGACGAAGCAATTCACGAGTGCCGACCTTCATCAGCAAATGCGCGTGCGTGCTGCTTTTGACACGCAATGGCTTCTTAATCCCGCAAAAGTATTTCCGCTTGAAGGGCGCATCGCCTCATGAATGAAGCGCATTCTCTTTTCGCTGAAGACGATTTTATCGCCACCATTCGTAACGCCTCGCGCAATGGTACGACCTTACGACTCATCGGCGGCGGAACAAAATCAAATATCGGCCAACCGGTGACCGCTCTTTCGACGCTTTCAACAAAATCGCTTCAGGGCATTACACTTTATGAGCCTGCCGAGATGGTGATTGGCGCACGCGCCGGAACGCCTTTAAAAGAAATTTATGATCGGCTTGATGAAAAAAACCAGATGCTGCCTTTCGAGCCGCCAGATTATCGTGCGCTTCTTGGGTCATCAGGTGAACCAACAATTGGTGGGCTTGCGGCAACAAATCTTTCTGGTCCACGACGCATTCAAGCGGGCGCGTGTCGAGATAGTTTGATCGGCATCCGCTTCATCAATGGTGAAGGTGAATTGATCAAATCCGGTGGGCGGGTGATGAAAAATGTCACGGGCCTTGACCTTGTAAAACTCTTCGCGGGCTCATGGGGTACACTGGGTCTGATTACCGAAGCGATCTTTAAAGTTCTGCCAAAGCCACAAACAACGCAGACTTTGATGCTGCATGGCCTTGATGACGCGCGCGCGGTGGCCGCGATGTCGAAGGCGCTCGGCTCTCCTTTCGATGTGACAGGGGCGGCGCATCTACCTGCGGGATTGGAACGCGTCGCAACGACGCTCATTCGTCTTGAAGGTTTTACCGAGTCTGTAGCTTATCGTTCAGAAAAATTATCGCATGATCTTTCGTCATTCAGTCGTGTCGAGCGACTCGATCACAGCGCCTCGGAAGGCCTGTGGCGCCGTATCCGCGATGTGAGTGATTTTGTTGAACCGCAGACTGATATTATCTGGAAAATATCGCTTGCGCCTTCAAAGGCATCTCCATTCTTAAATGCTCTTCGCTCGAATGGTTTAACTTTCCGCTCACTTCTCGATTGGGGTGGCGGTTTGATTTGGATTCAGACAAAGAGCGAAGGCGATGGCGGTGCCACGCTCATTCGTAACGCGCTCAAAGATACAGGTGGTCACGCGACCTTATTCCGTGCGCCTCTTGAAGTGCGCGCGGCGGTGGATGTGTTCGAGCCCCTCTCCTCACCGCTTGCCGCGCTCTCTGAACGCATTCGCCTTGCTCATGATCCCAAACGGATCTTCAATCCGGGCCTGATGGTCCGCGCATAGACGACATCATCATGCAAACATCATTCAAACCCGAAGCGCTTCAACTGCCTGCAATGCAGGCCTCGGAAAAAATCCTGCGAACCTGCGTTCATTGCGGGTTCTGCACAGCGACATGTCCAACCTATTTGTTGCTCGGCGATGAACTCGATTCCCCGCGCGGTCGTATTTATATGATCAAAGATATGCTCGAACGCGGGCGTCCGGCGACGAAAGATGTCGTCACTCATATTGATCGTTGCCTCTCATGCCTTTCTTGCATGACAACATGTCCGTCCGGCGTTCATTATATGCATCTCATTGATCACGCGCGGGCGCATATTGAGGCGACATATTCGCGCCCTCTCGGTGATCGTCTGATCCGCGCGGTCTTGGCCTATGTGTTGCCTTATCCGACGCGTTTTCGTTTCGCGCTTTTTGGTGCCCGCTTTGCCAAGGTGATCGCTCCCCTTATTCGCGCACTCCCGTCAATTGGCAAAAAGCTCGGCGCAATGATTGATCTTGCGCCACTGACTCTTCCTGCACGTTCGCGTCATGAAACATCTGAAATCATACCGACAGAGGCGCCGCGTCGTGGACGCATCGCATTACTTGGTGGTTGCGCGCAGACCGTTCTGGACCCGGGCATTAATGATGCGACCATTCGTCTTCTAAGCCGGATGGGTTTTGATGTCGTGAGGGCGAAGGGCGAAGGCTGTTGCGGCGCGCTTGTCCATCACATGGGGCGCGATGAAGAAAGTCATCATTTTGCAAAGGCAAATATCGATGCGTGGATGAAAGAAATCGAAGGTGATGGTCTTGATGCGATTGCGATCACTACATCGGGCTGCGGCACCACGATCAAAGATTATGGATTCATGTTCCGTAATGATCCGGCCTATGCTGAAAAGGCGGCGCGCGTTTCGGCGCTTGCCAAAGATATTTCCGAAGTGATTTCACAATTCGGATTACCTGAGAAAATAAATGCGACCGGACAGGTGATTGCCTATCATTCAGCTTGCTCGATGCAACATGGACAGCAGATCAAAGATGAACCAAAAAATCTTTTGAAGGCCGCTGGGTTTGTTGTGAAAGATGTGCCTGAGGGTCATATCTGCTGCGGTTCGGCAGGCACCTATAATATGATGCAGCCGGAATTATCAGGCGCATTGCGGGAGCGTAAAGTTGATCATATCGAGCGAACAAGACCTGAGCTCGTCGCGACGGGCAATCTTGGTTGCATGACGCAAATCGGTAAAGGACTCAAAGATCGGCAATCCGATATTCGCGTCGTTCACACAATTGAATTGCTTGATTGGGCGACCGGTGGACCACTTCCACGCGTGCTTGCCGATCCCGGCTTTCATTGAGCCATCATTAGACAGTCGATATGCGGATTTTTGAAACGCGACTTCCGATTGATGATGTGCTTACCGATTGTCTCGATGCGCTCGAGCATCATTCATCCGCTGTTTTGGTCGCGCCGCCCGGTGCGGGCAAAACAACCCGTGTGCCACTCGCTCTGCTTGATGCGTCTTGGCGCGAGGAAAAAAAAATTGTTGTTCTCGAACCGCGGCGGCTTGCTGCACGCGGTGCGGCGGCGCGGATGGCTTCAACCCTTGGTGAAGCGGTCGGTGACACCGTTGGCTATCGCGTCAGGCTTCAATCCAAAATCAGCGCGCGTACAAGAATTGAAGTGATCACTGAAGGTATTTTTACCCGTATGATCCTTGATGATCCGTCACTCTCTTCCGTTGCTGCGGTTTTGTTTGACGAATTTCACGAAAGATCATTGGATGCCGATCTCGGCTTGGCGCTAGCGCTCGATGCGCAGCAGGCTTTGCGGCCTGATCTTCGTATCCTAGCCATGTCGGCAACACTTGATGGCGCGCGTGTTGCCACGCTTCTTGGTCAATGTCCCGTTATTGAAAGCGAAGGCCGAGCGTTTCCGATTGAAACATTTTATAGACCGCGTGATCCTTCGCGTCGTATTGAAGACTCAATCGTTGACGTAATCCGTTATGCGCTCGCGCAAGATGAAGGATCGATTCTGGTATTTCTACCGGGGCAAAGCGAGATCAAACGAACAGAGGATTTGCTTCGAGATAAAATTTCTTCTCCATCCATCGAGATTGCGCCGCTTTATGGCGCGATGGATGTTGCAGATCAGGACAAGGCTATTTCACCGGCGCGTCCGGGTATTCGGAAAATCGTTTTAGCAACATCGATTGCTGAAACATCGCTCACCATTGACGGTGTGCGTGTTGTTATTGATTCAGGTTTGCAGCGCATTCCCGTATACGAGCCGGATCTCGGTTTAACGAGGCTTGAAACGCGGCGCGTGTCACGCGCGTCTGCCGATCAACGGCGTGGTCGCGCGGGGCGAACGGAGCCGGGTGTTTGCTATCGTTTGTGGGAAGAAGCAGCGACGGGTGCGCTTGAACCTTTCTCGGCTCCTGAAATTCTCGCGGCCGATTTATCCGGCTTGATGCTTGATTGTGCAGAATGGGGCGTCACTGACCCTACGCGCTTGGCATTTCTTGACCCGCCACCAAAGCCAGCACTCAATGAAGCGCGCGCGACTTTGAATGCGCTTGAAGCACTTGATGAAGAGGGACGCATCACCGCAACAGGCCACGCCATTCGCGCTTTGCCGTTACCACCGCGATTGGCGCGTATGATTGTGACAGCAGGCGCAAGAGGTAAAGCCTATCAAGCCGCGGAAATTGCCGCTTTAATGAGTGAGCGCGGTATGGGTGGCACATCATCAGATCTCACCCATCGTCTCGAACAATTCCATAAAGACCGCTCGCGCCGCGCGGATGATGTGAGGCGTCTTGCGAAATCATGGGCCGACACTGTTTCAAATTCTCAAAGCGGTATTGACCTCTCCACAGGGGCTTTGCTCGCTTTGGCGTTTCCGGATCGTATTGCCAAAGCGCGCGGTGCGCCCGGTTCGTTTCTGATGGCGAATGGACGCGCCGCGCGTGTTGAACCGCATGACGCTCTTGCGCGTGAATCCTATCTTGCCATTGGTGAAATCGCTGGCAGTGCGAGTGATGCGCGCATTCTTCTCTCAGCACCTTTGACGCTTTCCGAAATTGAAACGGAATTTGAAAAGGAGATCATCTCGGAAGCGTCAATCAGTTTTGATCGGAACGCGGCTCAACTTCGCGCCACGAAAAGCAGACGCTTAGGCGCTCTTATTTTCTCCGAGCAGCGTTTGCCCGTTCCTGCGTCTGACGACGCTGCGCGTGTTTTGGCGCGCGGGCTCGGATCACTTGGGGTGGCGCAATGGCCGCTCTCAAAAGCCACACGCCAATGGCGTGACCGGATTTTGTTTTTGCGCCGGACAGACATCAAGTGGCCGGACCTTTCGGACGAGACGCTCGAGAAAACCGCTGAGGACTGGCTTGCGCCTTTTCTCATCGGAAAGACGGGGCTTTCCGATCTTGATGACGAGATCTTCCGCCAGGCGCTCAACTCCCTGATGGAGTGGCCCATGCAGCAACGCGTGGAGGCGGAAGCGCCTGCCTTTTTCACCGCGCCCACCAGTAACCGCCACGCCATTGATTATGAGGCCGAAGAAGGGCCAGTGCTCGCCATCCGGGTTCAGGAACTCTTCGGTCTTGAAACCCATCCAAGCGTCGCGCAGGGGCGGATTCCGCTGGTGCTCCATCTTCTCTCGCCTGCCCACCGCCCTATCCAGATCACGCGTGATCTCCCGGGCTTCTGGAAGGGCTCTTGGGCAGCGGTCAAAAGCGAGATGAAGGGGCGCTACCCGAAACATGTCTGGCCGGATGATCCGGCCAAAGCCCAGCCCACGACGCGGGCAAAACCACGCGGGACCTGAAACTTTCAAAATGTGACGGGGAGATGGCTGGGGCGGGAGGATTCGAACCTCCGCATGGTGGAATCAACATCCACTGCCTTACCGCTTGGCGACGCCCCAATGCGACTCGCGAAGGATGCATAAAGCGCCCGCTTCTTTGACGCAACCCGGAGCGAAAAATTCCAGCGATCGAAAAGCCTGTGACAGATCAGCTCAACCGGAAGGCGCTTGCGAGCCGGGGGCCGCGCGGCTATAACGCCGCCTTCCCGGGAGCGGGACATGTCGGAGCGTAGCGCAGCCTGGTAGCGCACCTCGTTCGGGACGAGGGGGTCGAAGGTTCAAATCCTTTCGCTCCGACCATTTTTCCCGAAACCTACATCCCTCCAAATTTTCACTCTTCCGTCAGATAGCGATCCACCCACTCGACCACAGTCTCCCGCGGAATTTCTGTCTCGAACGCGATTTCATATCCTTCACGGGTGGTGCCAATAATCTTTGCCGGATGATCTTCGCCAAGAATACGCAGGCGCACACGATCATTACGCCGCTCGAGGATATACCGACTTGCTTCACGAAAGAGTGCCCGATCGGGCAAAAGCCATCGCACAATGCCATCCAGAACGAGATCTTCCTCGTCGAGTAAAAGCTCCGAAACGATACAGCAGGGACGACGATCAAGCTGTAGCGGCGGTTGAGGCTTAGGCGCTTCAGGTTTTTCAGTACGATCCAACATCAGAAAAATTCCTTTGATACAACAAAATCAGGATCACGCATCCGACTGGCCATTGCGGCGGCGGAAGCGCGCGAGTATGGCTTCGTTCACGGCTTGACTTACGGCGGATAAATCCGGGACTTCGACTGCGGCGGGAACCTCAATCGCATCCGGTGTTGCGGGTTTTGCCGCTGCGGTTTGCGCAATCAGAATACTGTCGAGCACACGCGCAATTTCATTCAAGCCATTAGATAGGCCTTGTTCAATATGTTCCCCAAAGGCGCGCATCTCGCTCACCGGATCTGTACCGCGATCAAAGGCGGCCAAACGATCTGCAAGATCTGATTGCGTGATGCCCAATCTTTCGATGCCGACCAGGAGACGCGAGAGCGATTCATCAAAGGATGCCGCGACTGCGCCAAAACCTGCGCCCAACCGCTCGTCGACGGACGCTGACAATTGATCGCCAATGGTTTTGACATCAAGCGGTCTCGTTGATTCTCGAACCAAACGTTCAAGCGCGGTATTTGATTCAATGGCCACGCGGCCGCGCTCTTCACCCGATTGTTTGAGTGCATTCACTTCAACGCCAAATGACTCAAAGCCACGTGTTGTCTGCAGTTCAAGCGCACGAATAAGACGTTCGGTTGTACGATGTTGATCGGCCACTTGTCCAACAACTTCAATCACGGCGCCACGTGAATCTTCTATGGTCTGCGAGAGTCTGCCCACACCATCAGCGTAACGATTGGCAAGAGCGCGATCTCTCAAAATCTCTTCCTCACGCAGCCGCTCAACGGAATCACTGATGACATCAAGCTTTTTCATCTGTTGAAAAATATTGGCTTGTCGCAGCGAAAGTGACTCGACTTGTTCAACCAACATAGAGAGTGCGGCCGTTTGCGTTTCCTGCCGATCACCAAGTTTTTTCATCACTTCGGCGCTTCTTGTAATTAGACCTTGTGTTGTTCTGAAAGCGCCAAGCAAGGTGCTTGCCAAAGTAATGACATTCGATTCATTCGAAGCGACACCGGGAACCGATGAAACCCCTTGTCCTTCAAGCGACCCAATATGGGTGAGCCACCCTTCGAAATCATGGCGCAAAGCAGCCAAGGCGCCATCAATAAAACGTGCAATCAAGCCAAGAGACAATGATCCAAAAAGACCAAACAAGGATGCAGAGAAGCCCGTGGCCATGCCGACAAGCGGCGCTTCGAGATCGCGAATGACATTTTTAATCGCTTCATCCGATCCTGTGCCCGCTTTCGCGAGACCGCCAACAATACCGCCCACCGAAGCCACCATTTCCATGAGGCCGATAAAGGTCCCAATCAACCCCATCAAAATCAGCGTGCCGGTGAGATAATTCGACAAAGACCGTTCACGGCTCGCTGCTTCTTTTACGGAGTCAAATAATGCCGTTCGTTGAGCGAGAGATACGCGTAACCCTCGCGTCATCAGAAGCTCGCCCATGATCTGCCGATAGACTTCGCCGAAAAGGCGCGGTTGCGTGATCACAATGCCGGGTTCGGCCGCCCTCACCAAACGTGTCACCCCGCCATCGTCGCCGAGTTTTTCCATTTCAGCGAAATCATGTTGGGTCTCTTTCATCGCTTGCAACACGTGATATTCATTAAACAAGCGATATGCGGTGATAAAGGCCGCGACGACACCACCAATAAATGTGAAAATAATTAGAAGATTTAACTGAGGATGCGAAAGCACAGATTTATAGGCAAAATCATATTGCCATATACCTAAGGCAATAATGAGAGCGACAACAAAAACAGATTTTGAGATCTCAATCCAAATGGAATTCAATGTCGATTTTGCATCTTTGTTACGCTTGATGGTCATGGCATAGCCTCAATCTTCTTTGCGAATAGCGAAAAGTTCAACAACATCGTGGCGTTCAGAATCGCTCACATCATCGATCACCACGGCGATTTTGTTGGCGGGAATTCCCTGATCGATCAACAATTGGCGCATGGCCATCGCGCGATAATAGCTAAAGCGACGCGCATTCGTGACCGCCCCATCACGTACATTGGCAAGCGCTCTTACGCGAATACGCCGCTCAGCAAGATCATCTTTATTTCGATTGATAAATTCGGTGAGCTTCAATGTCGCTCCACCGTCAAGCCGAACGGCACGCGGTTCATAGACCATCGTCACCATCGGCTTATCCACTTGTACATCGACACCACCGCCGAAGGGATCGAGATCCGCCTGTCGCGTTGAAACAATCCGCGTTTCATCCGGACTTGGCTTTGTTGACGAGAATGTTGCCGAACCGGAGAGTGGTTCAAGCAAAGCCAATTGCGAGCTCTTCGGTGGATTTGAGGCAGGCGTTGGCGAAGGATCAATACGTTCGGCAACGGCCGGCACGCCTGATTTTCCATTAGTTACGCCTTGATCGGGCAGACCTTCGCTGACAGTTTTTTCACCTTTGTTAACGCCCAATTGCGGTCGCTCGGCGACAAAGCCTTTTGCTTCCGGGTCGGCCGGAACAGAGGCGGGATTTTCTTTTCTTTCAGAATTAGGCGAGGCGGTA
>JBJTCD010000121.1:0-75023 GCA_046091665.1 Hyphomicrobiales bacterium | reverse complement strand
TCTTGAAGCAGGGTTTGCACGCCTTCGCGCCGCTCATAACGCTTAAGGTACAACCCAGCGCGCGTCGAATTGATGATCTCCAAACTTATACAACGCGCGGCGGTTGCCTGCGGCGCCAAGCCATAAGAAATCTATGTCTTCGATCGTCACAATGACGGCTGCGAAATGCGCGCGACCCGTTTCGCTTTCCGCTCTGTCTCGCGGCAAAGAAAAATCATCGCGCGCGCTGATGTGATGCCCCGGCCCCGGTTCAACAGCATAACAAAGCTTACTCATCGGCTGCGATGACGCCCAAGCCGCGTTGGCACTCTCATCATTCTTATGAAGTGTTGCTCGCCCTTCGATGCGAAGCTGAATTTTTTCTTCAGAATCATAAAACAAAAGCGCGATGCGCGGATCCGCATGGAGCTCTTGAAATTTATCAGAACGAATATCGGTGTGAAATCGCAAATGTCTGCGCTCGCGATCAAAGGCTCTGAGCACCACGACACGTGCGCGCGGGCGACCATCGAGTGCAATCGTTGAGACAACGGGCGTATGCATGGGCGCCGTGCGAAGCCGCACCGCTTTCGTCAATAAATCAAAGCCATGTTCAAGCGCGGCATCGAGATCAGCAAGAAAGGGCGGCAAATCATTAGTCACGAAAGAGGCCCTCAATGAGAGGCTGGCGACTCCAGGAGGATTCGAACCTCCGACCTGCCGCTTAGAAGGCGGCTGCTCTATCCAGCTGAGCTATGGAGTCAAAAAGCCCGCCTTTCGGCCAGATCTCATAGCCGATCAGGCCGTGAATCTCAATTCTGACGCCTCAATGCGTCCAAGAACCGATCCGGTTGGATTTGAAATTATCCGAATAAGACATGACACGACGTTTGGCGTCTTGCGGCTCTTCCACCTGCGCGGCGATCCCATGGCGTGCTGCGTAGGCGATCGCTTCGTCGCGGCTTGCAAACCACAATTTGACCTGGGTCTGCATATCCACCGTGCCTGACCAGCCCATCAAGGGATCAACCTGACCGGGATGCTCCGGAACAAATTCCAAAAGCCAACGATCAGATTTTGCTTTGCCTGACTGCATCGCAGTCTTTGTGGGGCGGGAAATACGGGCCGTCATCGAAATACCATCCCTCGAACAACCATTTTGCCCATTGGTCGGGGCTGCAAGATTTGAACTTGCGACCCTCTGCTCCCAAAGCAGATGCGCTACCAGACTGCGCTAAGCCCCGGTGCCAATGCGCGAGACACGGTTTATGTCCTGTTGCGTGATCCTTCAAGGCGTTTCTTGCAGGAAGGATTAACGCAGATCCCTTGCCCCCCGGTAAAGCTTCGTTCAAGAGAGGCCCGCCATGCTCATTTTGAACGACATCACCTATCGGCTCGGCGCCCGAACCCTCTTCGATAAGGCGTCAGCGACCATCCCGACGGGCGCCCGTGTGGGCTTTGTGGGTCGTAACGGAACCGGGAAAACAACCCTTTTTCGACTGATAAGGGGCGAAATAGGGCCGGAATCAGGCGAAATCCAACTTTCTCGCGGGTTTCGGATCGGCTCAGTCGCGCAGGAGGCACCGGGCGGTCCCGAGAGCCTCATCGAGACGGTTCTGGCGGCCGACACGGAACGCACCGCCCTTCTCGCTGAGGCGGAGACGGCGAAAGAACCCGCAAGAATTTCTGAAATTCACATCCGGCTTGCCGATATCGATGCCCATTCGGCACCCGCTCGCGCGGCGTCCGTGCTCCACGGGCTAGGCTTTGATTCTGAAGCACAACTTCGCCCCTGCTCGGATTTCTCGGGCGGGTGGCGTATGCGCGTGGCGCTTGCCGCCGTTCTTTTCTCCGCACCTGATCTTTTGCTTCTCGATGAGCCGACCAATTATCTCGATCTCGAGGGCACGCTCTGGCTCATGGATTATCTGGCGCGCTACCCGCATACGGTGATCGTGATCAGCCATGATCGTGATTTGCTCAATCAATCCGTTGATCAGATCATGCATCTCTCAGAAGGAAAATTACGCCTCTACAAAGGTGGCTATGACAATTTCGAAAAGCAACGCGCGGAAGAACAAGAAGTGCAAGCGCGCTTTGCGAAGAAACAAGCGGAAGAGCGCAAGCATCTCGAAGCTTTCATCAATCGGTTCAAAGCCAAAGCGTCGAAAGCACGCCAAGCGCAATCGCGTGTAAAGAGATTAGAGAAACTCAAAATGATCACGCCGATCATTGAAAGTGATGTGTTGCCTTTTGAATTCCCCTCCCCCGAACGACCGCTCTCGCCGCCGCTTGTCGCGCTGGAAAATGTTAGCGTGGGTTATAACGACAGACCTGTGCTTTCGCGATTGTCGCTTTCAATCGCCGATGATGATCGTATCGGACTTCTCGGATCCAATGGTAACGGCAAATCGACTTTCGCAAAACTGATTGGTGGACGCTTGGACCCTCTTTCAGGGTCGCTCAAAAAGTCTTCTAAAATGACGGTTGCCTATTTTGCGCAACATCAGCTTGATGAATTAACACCGACAGGAACACCTTATACGCATATTCGCAGCTTGATGCCTGAAGCGAGCGAAGCGCAAACGCGCGCGCGCGTCGCGCGGATTGGTTTTTCAGGTGCCCGCGCGGATACGCCGATCACGTCTTTATCCGGTGGTGAAAAAGCGCGCTTGCTGATGGGCATTGCAACCTTTCACGGACCGCATCTTCTCATTCTCGATGAGCCGACGAACCATCTCGATATTGATTCACGCGTCGCACTTATGGACGCAATTAATGAATATCAGGGCGCAATCATTTTGATTTCGCATGATCGCTTTTTGCTTGAATCCTGCGCGGATCGCTTATGGTTCGTGGGTGATGGAACAGTCAAACCATTCGACGGTGATCTTGACGCCTATCGAGCGAAAATTCTTGAAACGCCTTCATCACAAAAAAATGAACGAAAAAATGAACCGGCTTCACCTGGTGAGCCTTCAAAGTCTGTCAAAAAAGCAAATCTTGGGAGTATAAAGAAGAAGATTGAAGCCACCGAACAACGGATGCAAAAAATCACGGATCTGATTGCACGCGTGGACACGGTGTTGGCCGATCCTGAAACGTTCAAAAAAGACCCAGAAAAAGCGGCGACATTATCACGACAGCAGGCCGAACTTCACGCCAATCTTGCAGCCGTGGAAGAAGAATGGTTGACCTTGACGGCAGAACTTGAGGAAATTGCTTAGCCATCAAAAGTTTCAGAAAACGCCTTACGCTTTTTTCTCCCAACGTCCTTGCTCATTTTGTTGCCAATAGGTCGCCGCTAACCCCTGATCACGAATGTGTTTCCATTGAGTGCGCGCCGTTTCTAATGCCGCTGCATCATTGCCATCAAACAAGACGACTATACGCTCATAGATTTGCGGCGATTTGGGCAAAGGCGCCCCTTCGATATGAAATGACACTTGCGGCTGATTGAGATCCGCCTCGTCAATCGCAATCACAATCGGCTCTTCACCGGGACCAGCGTTAGAAGCCAAAGCATGAGCAAGAAAGCTCTCTTCGCGATAAGCCCAAAGATGTTCGTCAAGCGTTGCGGCGCGCTCAGAGGAAGCGGTTCTGATCACTGCACGCCATCCCCTTTTGCGTGTCTTTTCAAGCAATGAAGGCAAGACCTGATCAAGCGGTTGCCGCTCGAGATGATAAAAGAGGATCTCGGTCATGATGGATTGCTCCCCCCAACACGCACAATCTCCCCATCCTCTTTCCCAAAATCTCTTGTAAGCGAATTAGGCAGCAAATCGAGAACGCGCTCGGAAGGACGACACAAAGCCGCCCCCTTCTCAGTCACAACAATCGGTCGATTCAAAAGAGCCGGATATTGTCTGAGCGCATCAAGCAATTCGTCATCCGAAATATCAGCGTGATCAAGGCCAAGTTCATGAAAAGGCGTCCCCTTCTCACGAATCAGCGACCGCAAAGGCTCACCGATCAATCGAACGAGATTCTTGATCTCATCGCGTGATGGCGGCGTTTTGAGATACTCAATGATTGTCGGCTCTATGCCTGCCGCGAGGATCATCGCCAAAGTGTTGCGCGATGTTCCGCATGAAGGATTATGATAGATCGTGACCATGAAGCGATTAGACCTCGCGCCTCAATCCCGATCTTCATAATAATCAGCAACGAGACGATCCAACAATCGCACGCCCCAGCCTGACGCCCAGCTCTTATTGATATCGGTTTCGGGCGATGACATCGCGGTGCCTGCAATATCAAGATGCGCCCAAGGCGTGTCGCCAACAAAGCGCTTCAGAAATTGCGCTGCCGTGATTGATCCACCAAAACGACCACCCGTATTTTTCATATCGGCAAATTTGGAGTCGATCATTTTGTCATAAGCCGCACCGAGCGGCAGACGCCATACACCTTCACCAGTCGCTTGACCTGCCGCATGAAGTCTTTCGGCAAGCGTATCATTATTTGAAAAGAGGCCCGCATATTCTTGCCCCAAAGCAATCATGATTGCGCCAGTCAAAGTGGCAAGATCAATCATGAAGCTCGGCTTATAAGTCTCTTTCACATACCAAAGCACATCACCCAAAACGAGCCGACCTTCAGCATCCGTATTGATGATTTCAATCGTCTGACCTGAGAGCGATGTCACAATATCGCCCGGACGTTGCGCATTGCCATCGGGCATATTCTCGACAAGGCCAATCGCACCAACCGCATTCACTTTCGCTTTTCGAGCCGCAAGCGCATGCATTAAACCGACGACACAAGCGGCGCCCGCCATATCGCCTTTCATATCTTCCATGCCTTGCGCGGGCTTGATGGAAATGCCGCCCGTATCAAACACGACACCTTTACCGATAAAGGCAACCGGTTGTGCTTTGGCACCCTTTTTCGCTTTTGCGCCGTTCCAGCGCATGATGACAACGCGGCTTTCCTTTTCAGAACCCTGCCCCACGCCCAAAAGCGCGCGCATGCCAATTTTCGTGAGCTGCTTCTCATCGAGAATGGTGATGTCAACGCCGAGCTTTTCGAGCTCTTTCGCGCGTTTCGCAAATTCAACGGGATCGAGAACATTTGGCGGCTCGTTGACAAGATCACGTGCAAGTTCCACTCCTGTTCCCAAGGCTTCGCGTGCGCGAATGGCGCGCTTTGCGGCAACAGGATCTTCAACATGAATGGTGACAGTGATAGGTTGATCGGCTTTCTCGCCATCTCCCGCGTCACGCTTTTTCGCTTTGTATTTGTCGAAGCGATAGTGACGAAGTCTTAAACCCAAAGCGATGTCAGCAGCCGCCTCCGCATCCGCGCGCCATTTTGCAGGGCCTTCCAAAAGAATTGAAGCTGTACTCGCTGAGCCCAAGACTGAAGCAATGACGCCACCAAGCCGAACATAATCGGCTTTCTCTTGTTCCTCATCCTTGCCCAAGCCGACAATCACAAGACGATCCACATCGAACCCCTGCGGCGCGGGAATAACGAGCGTTGAGCGTTCCTTACCCTTGAATTTTTCAGCCGAAACCGCGCGTTTTATAGTGCCGACGCCCGCCGTTCCAATCAGCTTGCGTGTGGCCGCGCTCAATTCCAAATCGCTTCCCACAAACAGGACCAAGGTTCCGGTCTTATCCAATGCCGGTGAAGCAAAGCCAATCTTGAGTATGGCGGCCATAAAACTCTCCCGATAATCTCGTAAATCCTCGAAGCCCCCAGCGAAATTCCCAAGACAATGTCAAAACTTGGCTTGATCTTGCGGGTGCGACCTTGCTAGCTCTGCATCAATCAGGTCGCCTCTGCAAGGCGTCCCGCGAGGCAAGGCGCTCTTTATGTCGTTGATCGACCGCTATCTCATTCGCCAGATCGGCGCGACGAGCCTTTGGGCCCTCTTGGCACTCTCGGGCGTCATTTGGATCAGCCAGGCGCTCCATGACATCGACCTGATGACCACGCAGGGCCAATCCGTTCTCAAATTCTTCACGATGACGCTTTTGACCTTGCCTGCAATGGCGGCCATCATCGCGCCGGTGGCTCTCTTGATCGGCTTGATTGTAACGCTCAACCGATTGAATGCAGAAAGCGAATTGGCCGTCTTGGCGTCGGCGGGTATTTCACCTTTTCGATTGCTGAAACCGCTTTTGATTGCCGCATTCATTGGTTCACTCTTTACGGGATTTTTGACCCTCAAACTTATGCCCGAGAGTATCAATCTGTGGCGTGTAATGGTCACACAAATTCGTTCCGATTTCTTAACCAAAATTGTAAAAGCCGGACGCTTCAATGAACTCGAAGCGAATGTCATTTTTCATTATCGAGAACGCGCAGGTGATACGCTTCTTGGTCTATTTATTCAGGATAAACGCGATCCAGCGTTGATCCTTGTTTATGTGGCTGAACGCGGGCGTATTGTGAATGGCGCTTCGGGTAACTATCTCGTTCTTGAAAATGGCAGCGTGCAACGCGAAACGCCGCGCAATCGCGATGCGAGCATTGTCGCCTTTCAGCGCTACGCGCTTGACCTCACACAACTCGTTCCCGGCAACGGCGAAATCACCTATTCGCCGCATGAGCGCCTCACGCTTGATCTCCTTCAAGCCTATCAATCGGGGCGCGAGACCCGCGCAGACATGATCCGCATCGAAACGGAACTTGCTGATCGATTTGCTACGCCGCTTTATGTATTTCCTTTTGCTTGTCTCGCTTTGGCGTTTATCGGACGGCCCCGATCAGCGCGTGCGCATCGTTTAAGCGCGATTCTCTACACCATCCTCTTTGCAGCGATTATTCGAGTTGGTGGATTTGTTTTGATTGTGAATGGTAAAGAGCTGCCGTTTTATCTCGCTCTCTCAGTGGCATTTCCGGTTATCTGCGCCGTTCTTGTGTGGCTAATTGATACTTTGTTTGGCCACCGGCTCGCCCGTCGAGAAGGATTAACAGACTTTATTCGTAATATGATTTCGAAGCCGGCGGAACAGACGTCATGACCATGCCGCTTTCGGTTCTGTTCCGCTATTTCTTTAAAAAATTTAGCCTGGCGATCCTTTCCGTGTTTGGAATTGTTGCCGCCTTAGTTTTTGTTCTCGATCTCATAGAACTCACCCGCATTGCGAATGATGCGTCTACCAACGCCTTAATCCTCGCTGCCGAGCTTGCCTTGATGCGCACGCCCTCTGTCGCTGAACAAGTGTTACCTTTCGCGGCCCTCTTCGGCGGTCTTTTTGCTTTTTTGTCACTCGCGCGAAGCCGTGAATTGGTGGTGGTCCGTGCGGGTGGCATGTCTGTTTGGCATATGATCACCGCGCCCTTGATCGCCGCTTTTCTTGTTGGTGCGGCTGGGACTTTGGTTCTTAATCCTGTATCCGCCACCCTGAAAGCGAAGGCCGATGCGATCCTTGCGCGGACGAGCGCCGATGATCAAACGACAAAGCTCAAAAATATCTGGCTCCGCCAAAGAAATGTCGATGGAGAGGCGATTATCCGCGCGGGTCTCGCCGATCTGGAGTCAGGAGACTTTCGCGGCATGACGGTTTTTGAATTTGACCGCCAAGGACAATTTATCCACCGGGTCGAAGCTCCAAATGGTCACCTGAATGACGGACTTTGGCTGTTGCGGAATGCGCGGGTTCTTTCGCCCGGTTCAGCGCCGGAACGTCACGATGTTTTCGAACTCGCGACCTATCTTACTCGCGAACAAGTCCAGCAATCCCTCTCCGAGCCCGACACGATTTCGATCTTTGATCTGCCCGGCTGGGCCCGCGCGACTGCCGCCGCGGGACTCGATGCCACCCGATATCTACAACAATTTCAATCACTTATTGCCCGACCTTTCGTACTCATGGTGATGGTGTTAATCGCCGCCACAGTCAGTCTGCGTTTTGCCCGTACGGGGTTAAGGCCGTTTTCAATCCTTGGCGGAATCGGTGGCGGATTTGCCTTCTATGTTTTTGCCAAAATTGCCGGTGATTTTGGCGCGAATGGATTGCTTAACCCTATTCTCTCTTCGTTCCTCCCCCCCCTCTCTGCGGGTTTGCTCTGCACCCTTGTCTTGCTGTATCTTGAGGACGGATGAAAGACTTGCAGAGCGAACACGCGCTTTGAATGCCCGATTGGCCAAAATCCTAGCCGTTGCAACGGTTTGGACCCTTTGTCTCGCCATGCAATTGGCGGGCGGTTTTGTTGTGTCCAAAGCGCAAGCGCAAACATCCCCAGCGGCCACTTCCTCGGATGCCGACAAATTGACCGTCGATGCTGACGAAATTGTCTATGATACGGACAAAAAGACCATCGCTGCGCGCGGGAATGCGAAACTCTACTACAAGGGTAAAATTCTCGAAGCGGACCAAGTCATCTATCGCAGCGACAGCGAGCGGGTCTTTGCCGAGGGGCATGTCGTTCTCACTGAGCCCGATGGCCAAGTGGTGCGCGCGAATTCGTTGGAACTCACCGATCAGTTCCATGATGGTTTCATAAAATCAATGCGCGTCGATACGGTCGATAACACCCATTTCGTGGCGCCACGGGCCGAGCGGATTTCTGGAAGACAAACAATTTTCGAGCGGGGCACTTACACGGCGTGCGATGCCTGTAAGGAGGACCCGACAAAACCGCCGCTCTGGCAAGTGAAAGCACGCCGGATCATTCATAACCAAGTTGAGAAAGTCATCTATTATGAGGACGCAACGCTCGACCTCGCCGGCGTTCCTGTCACTTATTTTCCCTATTTCTCGGCACCTGACAACACAATCACGAAAAAATCTGGCTTCCTCAATCCGATTTATTCCGCAAGATCTACTCTCGGACAGGGTTTGACGCTCCCCTACTATTATGTTGTTTCGCCAGACAAGGATTTTACGATTTCACCCACTTATTATTCACGCCAAGGATTGATGCTTGCAGGTGAATGGCGGCAAAGGCTCGAGACCGGCACCTATACAATCAATGGTGCGATCATCTCGCAAAATGATCAGGGTGCCTTTTTGTCGTCACCGAATGGCGCAGGGGATCAACGTGTGCGTGGTTATATTGAAACCATCGGCGCCTTTCCGATCAATTCACGATGGAGATGGGGATGGGACCTCGCATATGTTTCCGACAAATGGTTCTATCAAAATTACAAGATCGACTCTCCATCAGTCACCCGGCTTGGAACGATCAAACGCGAGTCAACATCCACCGCGTTTCTCCATGGTGAAGACAAAAATAGTTTGTTCGATGCCCGCACATATTATTTTCAAACATTGCTGCCCAAAGACAATCAAAATATTCAACCCTTGATTTTACCCGTCGTAGATTATGACCGTCGTTATCACCTCGGTGGAGCGATTGGCGGCGAAGTGGCGCTGAATGCGAATTTTACAAATTTATCGCGCCTTGAAGCTGATTTCGGAACCCTTTCTGGAAGCTGCCCTAGCCCCACCACAACCAATTGTTTCATGCGCGGTATTGGTGGTGACTATAGTCGTTACACAACAGAGATCGGTTGGCGTCGGAGCTTTGTCGATCCGCTCGGACAATCATGGACGCCTTTTGCATCGATGCGGGGTGATGCAGCCTACGCAACGCTGTTTCGGAATGGAACAGCAAACGCAGTCCAGGACAATTTCTTATCGACAGGGAATCAAGGTTTGACACGTGCGATGGGCACGATCGGTATGACTTACCGTTTTCCCTTTGTCGCTGCGTCATCATTTGGTTCACATATTTTCGAACCGATTGTTCAAGTCATTTCTAGACCTAATGAATCAAATATCGGCAATCTTCCCAATGAAGATTCACAAAGCCTTGTCTTTGACGACACAAATTTATTTTCTGTAGATAAATATACGGGTTATGATCGCGTTGAAGGCGGCACGCGCGCCAATTATGGCGCACAATACTCGCTCGGAATGATTAACGGCGCTCATGCAAATATGTTGATCGGTCAATCAGTCCAAATGGCTGGCTTAAATTCATTTGCACAGCGCGGACTCGCTCTCGAAGGCACCGACTCTGGCCTTGATAAAACAACATCAGATTATGTATCGCGGTTACAATTTGTACCAAACGCCAATTATTCCTTCACGGCGCGTGGACGTTTTGATCCCGATGGATTGAATTCGAAACGTTTTGAACTCGAAAATCGCGCATCCATCGGCGATTTGTCGACAAATCTTATCTATGCCAATTATGCCGCACAGCCGAATGTGGGAATTACAAATCGTCGTGAGGGATTAGGCGTTGGTGCAGGATATCGTTTGACACCAAAGTGGAGCGTGGCTGGCAACACGCTCTTTGCGCTTACGCGATATCTTTCGGATCCTGACCTACCTCGCGCCTATATTGCAGCATATTCTGCATCGGCAACCTATCATGATGAATGTACCGATCTTTCGATCGCCTATATCGGTCGCGAACCCTATGCCACAGGCACCACAACGCAAGATCAAACCATCTTTGTTCGCTTGACGCTCCGGTCATTGGGCACGATTGAGACCAAGAGAGAAGTGGGTTCTTTGGCAGGACAGCAGTAAGTGGCGATCGACACTCTGCCGCCATTGAGAGACATCATCGCTCGCTATGGATTAAACGCGCAAAAAGCGTTGGGTCAAAATTTTCTCCTCGATCTCAATCTGACTTCGCGTATCGCACGATCAGCGGGACCTCTTGAAGACACCACGGTTCTTGAAGTCGGACCTGGCCCCGGCGGATTGACACGCGCACTTTTAGCCGCATGCGCGAAGAAAGTGATCGCAATTGAAAAGGATCAACGATGTCTTCCCGCTCTGGAAGAGATTGCCGCGCATTATCCTGAACGGCTTACAATTATCGAAGGCGATGCACTCGCATTTGATCTCGAGCACCTTGATCATGATGGCCCTCTGAAAATCATTGCCAATCTACCCTATAATATCGGCACAGCCTTATTGATGAAGTGGATTGATAGCGCTGAATGGCCGCCAATTTTCAATGATCTCGTTTTAATGTTCCAGCGTGAAGTTGCTGAACGGATCGTCGCCACACCAGATACACCGCATAACTATGGACGTTTAAGCGTTTTCTGCGGTTGGCGCACGGACGCAAAAATTCTGTTTGATGTTTCACCGCAAGCTTTCACACCACCTCCGAAAGTTGTTTCTTCCGTTGTTAGAGTGACGCCACGTGCTCATCCGACCGTTTGTGATCCGAAAATCCTTGCGCGCCTGACACAAGCTGCTTTTGGTCAGAGACGAAAAATGCTGCGTCAAAGTTTAAAAAGCCTTGGCGTTGATCCGATCAAGCTTTGTGAGAGTGTGGGACTTGATCCCACAGCGCGCGCCGAAACAGTTACCATTGATCAATTCGTCGCGCTCGCTCAAGCACTGCATTCAAAAAATCATTGATCAACCAATAAATCAATGAATGCTTCAAGGCCGGTTTGCCGCTCGCGCTTTAATCTTTCAGCGGCAAGAATCATACGAAGTTGCGAAAAGGTCTTGTCCAAATCATCATTGACCAACACATAACGGTAATCACGCCAGCGATTGATTTCTTTGCGCGCCGCCGCCAAGCGTCTTTCGATAACGTCCGCCGAGTCCTCAGCACGTCTTTCAAGTCTCGCGCGTAATTCTTGCATTGATGGTGGGAGAATAAAGATGCTGACAACATCGTCAGGCGAACTGGCGGTTAATTGCTGCGCGCCTTGATAATCAATGTCGAAAAGAACGTCCTTTCCTTCGCTTAACGCCTGCTCAACACGATCACGGGGGGACCCATAATGATTGCCATGTACATGCGCGGACTCGAGTAACGCGCCACGCTCACGCATCGCAAAAAATTCGGCTTCGCTGATAAAATGATAATGAACGCCATCGACTTCACTCGGACGACGCGCACGTGTTGTGACCGAGACCGACAAAGTGAGACTTGGCTCTTGTTCACGCAAGAGGCGGGTCAGCGTCGTTTTACCAGCACCTGAAGGCGAGGAGAGTACAAACATCAAACCGCGGCGTGCAATCTGCTCATTCACAAAATGGGCAATCATTGATGCGGTACTCCTCAATCAAAAAACACTAACAAGGCTAGATCAGGCACGACCAAACTTAATCGGGGGCTGGCGCTGTCTCAGCTCCTGTCTCGGGATTGACAGCCTTTTTCTTGAGTGGCTTTGCCGGCGCCTTGGTCGGGGTCGTGGTCTTCGCCGTTGTTGGCATTTGCGACTGTGGCTGTGTTTCGCTCGCCGTCGTCGTCTTCGGTGTAGTGTTTGTTGTGTTATTCGCTGCCGGTGCTGTCACAACCGGTGCTGTATCGATTTTTTGCCCTTCAATCTGTCGCCACTTCGCAACATTCTTCAAATGCTGCTCATAGGTTTCGGCAAAAACGTGACCGCCCGTTCCATCAGCAACAAAGAAGAGTTCCTTTGTGCGCGAGGGATTGGCCACAGCTTCAAGCGCCGCACGTCCTGGATTTGTGATCGGTCCTGCCGGCAATCCGGGTAATGTATACGTATTGTAGGGTGTCGGTTGATCAAGCTCCGCCTTGGTCAACCCGCGTCCCAAAGTGCCCTTCCCGCCAACCAATCCGTAAACAACGGTGGGATCGGATTCCAGTCGCATTTTTTTCAAGAGCCGATTCACAAAGACGCCGGCAACACGCGGCCGTTCATCGGCTTTGCCTGTTTCCTTTTCGACGATCGAAGCAAGGATCACGAGATCTTGTGGGCTTGCAATCGGCAAATCTGGATCACGCTTCGCCCAGATCTCACGCACAAGCTTCATTTGTTCTTGCGTCATATGCTCAATGAGCTTCGCACGTGACATGCCATAATCGAATTTATAAGTTTCCGGCAGCAGCGTTCCTTCGCGCGGAATATCTTTGATTTCACCCGCTAGATTTGTATCAGCGAGCAGAAGCCCAACAATTTCTTGAGATGTTTTGCCTTCGGCAATGGTCAGCGAATGTTTGATGGTCTTGCCCTCGATCAAAGTCTTCGTCACATGATCAAGGCTCGCTTCTTTTTTGAATTGATATTCGCCACCTTTGATTTGTGACGCGCGACCGGTGAGCTGCCAATAAAGCGTGAGCAAAAACGCTTTATCAATCACGCCTTCGCGTTCCAACCGATCAATCACTTCCGCAGTGCTTCCGCGAACGAGAACGACTTTATCATTATCAAGCGGACCTGGGGTATAAATCTGACGCTCAGCCAAGAGAAAGAGGCCGGCAAGACAAGCGGCCACAATCGCGATGAAAGACAAAAGCCCGCTCAAGAAATTTGTAAGCGGTCTTTCTTTTCTTTCAGGCGTTATATGTTGTGGCGGCTCGGGAACGGTTTCGGGATGAATGGCGGCTGCGGGACTTCGCACCATCATCCGGCGCATAAATCCGCGCGACTTCGTTCGAGCCGCATCGTCCACCGAAACGGCTAATGAAGGCCCGTCGTCTTTCGCTTCGCTCGGAACGCGTTCGCTCGATGTTTCATCTTTGCCGATCAGATGCGACACATCAGTTTGAATATCTGTAACGCTCTCGGTTTGCGCGCTGACCGGAGCGATATCGGTCGCCGACGCGGATTTTTGTTCCGCGTCCGTCTTCTCATTTCCGACTATCGGTTTGTCTTCGGTCATCCGTTTCTAAAACCCCAACGCGGCCTTCAAAGCTTGAATACCGAAATTGCGGCGACCATGGGGCTTACGGCTCGTATCGTTTGAAAACGAGCGAGGCGTTTGTACCCCCGAAGCCGAATGAATTGGATAAAACCGCATCCACCTTACGTGATTTTGCTTTGTGTGGCACAAGATCAATCGCGGTCTCAACTGATGGATTATCGAGATTGAGTGTAGGCGGCACTTTTTGATCGCGGATCGCGAGAATGGAGAAGATCGCTTCAATCGCACCCGCCGCCCCAAGCAAATGACCTGTGGCTGATTTTGTTGAAGACATCGACGTTTTCGTCGTGTCATTGCCAAGCAACCGCTCAACCGCGCGCAATTCGATTTCATCACCAAGGGGCGTCGATGTGCCATGCGCATTGATGTAATCGATGTCGGACGCCTGAAGTCCAGCGCGCTTCAACGCGGCGGACATGCAACGATAAGCACCATCACCATCTTCAGCCGGTGATGTGATATGATACGCATCACCCGACATGCCATAGCCGACGATCTCGGCATAAATTTTCGCACCGCGTGCCTTCGCGTGTTCGAGTTCTTCAAGCACAACAACGCCTGAGCCCTCACCCATCACGAACCCATCACGATCCTTGTCATAAGGCCGTGATGCACGTTTCGGATCATTATTGAAATTCGTCGACAACGCACGGCAAGCTGCAAAGCCCGCAAGCGAAATACGATTGATCGGCGATTCCGCACCGCCGGCCACCATCACATCCGCGTCACCAAGCATGATGAGGCGCGACGCATCACCAATCGCATGCGCGCCGGTTGAACAGGCCGTGACAACCGAATGATTGGGGCCCTTCAAGCCATGGCGAATGGAAATCCATCCTGAGGCCAGATTGATGATCGCGCTGGGGATAAAGAAAGGCGAAACGCGCCGCGGACCTTTTTCGAACAAGGTCACAGATGTTTCATAGATCGTTCCGATGCCACCAATACCGGAGCCGACCATAACACCGGTGCGATGTTTTTCTTCATCGGTTGACGGTGCCCATTTCGCGTCTGCCAGTGCTTGTGTCGCTGCCGCCATGCCGAAAACGATAAACTCATCTGCTTTGCGCTGATCTTTGGGATCCATCCAGTCATTGGCATTAAAGGTGCCGCCCGATCCATCACCGCGCGGCACTTCACACGCAATTTGCGAGGCCAAATCGGAGACGTCACAGCGGGTGACATTCACCGCGCCGCTTTCGCTCGCAAGCAAATTTGACCAAGAGGATTCCGCGGAACCGCCAAGCGGCGACACCATGCCGATCCCCGTTACGACGACACGCCGCATGGCCTCAACTCCCCGCTCTGACATCCACGATCAACTTCCCCAATGGGGATTAGGCGGACTTCTTCGTAATGAAGGCCACCGCGTCACCCACAGTGCGGATCGTCTCGGCCGCATCATCGGGGATTTCGACGCTGAATTCTTCTTCGAACGCCATCACGAGCTCGACCGTGTCGAGGCTGTCGGCACCGAGATCATCGATGAAATTGGCGCTCTCAACGACCTTGTCGGCGTCAACACCGAGATGCTCGATGACAATCTTCTTCACGCGGGCTGCGATATCGCTCATGTCCTTATGTCCTCACTGTCTTCCTGTTGCGACGACGCTTTTACTTCTTCACAAACGCCGACACGGTTTCCCTCAAACAACCGGCCGTTGCAGCCGATCACAACCAAGGCCGCAGGCAAAACCGGAGGAAACCTGAACCTCGGAGCGTTCAAACGACGCCATCAACGCGACGTCAAGCCCCTGCGGCCGAACTCGGCAAGGTTTACCACACTCCATTGCTGAAGGCGAGATACGCCTTTTATTCAAATTTTTGGCGAGAATATGGGTGTAACCCATTCAGATCATTGCCATTCCGCCATTCACATGAAGCGTCTGGCCGGTCACATAGGCGGCTTCACGGCTCGCCAGATAAAGCGTCGCGGCGGCAATTTCCCCAGGCTCGCCCAGGCGACCCATCGGGACTTTCTGCATCACCGACTCACGTTGTTTCTCATTGAGAACATCGGTCATGGGGGTGGCGATAAAGCCGGGCGCCACACAATTGACCGTGATATTTCGGCTCGCCACTTCCGCCGCAAGTGCTTTTGACATGCCAACAATCGCAGCTTTCGCGGCGGCATAATTGCCCTGTCCGGGATTGCCAGTCGTGCCAACAACAGACGTAATCGATATGATGCGGCCATAGCGTTTGCGCATCATTGTTTTGGCAGCAGCACGGCTCAACCGAAAGACAGAGTCGAGATTGACGCGCATCACATCGGACCATTCTTCATCCTTCATGCGGATGAAAAGATTGTCGCGTGTGATGCCCGCATTGTTGACGAGGATATCAAGCCCCCCCATCGCTTCTTCAGCGGAAGGCACAAGCGCTTCAACCGAAGCCGTGTCCGACAAATTTGCCGGACAAATATGAACACGCGCGCCCAACTCAGAAGCCAATGCTTCAAGCGCTTCGCGACGCGTACCAGATATTGCCACCGTTGCTCCTTGTGCATGAAGAGCCCGTGCAATCGCTCCGCCAATTCCCCCCGTCGCGCCGGTCACAAGAGCCGACTGGCCCGTCAAATCAAACATGGAAGATACTCCTGAACGAAAACTCAAACACCGAGCTGCGCACGTAAAGTCGCAACATCATCGGGTTGTGAAACAGACACACCCTCGGCCTCAGCCGCTATTCTTTTCACAAGTCCGGTTAACACTTTGCCCGACCCGATCTCGACAAATTTTGTGATCCCTTGCGCGGCCATATAAGCAATGCTTTCGCGCCAGCGCACGGTGCCTGTAACTTGAGTTACGAGATTGCGGCGGATCGCTTCAGGATCGGAACCCGCGGAGGCCGTCACATTCCCTACCAAGGGAACCATAGGAGATTTAATTGTCACTTTGGCAAGCGCATCCGCCATCGCATCCGCAGCCGGCTGCATCAAAGCGCAGTGGAAGGGCGCGGATACCGAAAGCATCACCGCACGTTTTGCGCCCTTGGTCTTGGCAAGCTCAACCGCGCGTTCAACAGCCGCTTTGCTGCCTGAAACAACAACCTGACCACCACCATTGTCGTTGGCCGCTTGGCAGATTTCACCTTGCGCCGCTTCTTGAGCCACCGCAGCGGCAGCATCAAAATCGAGACCCAGCAGAGCCGCCATCGCGCCAACGCCCGGCGCCACCGCCGCTTGCATCGCATTACCACGGATCCGCAAAAGCCGCGCCGTATCTGCAATCGAGAGGCTCCCGGCCGCCGCAAGCGCTGAATATTCGCCGAGCGAGTGCCCCGCGACGAAACGCGCATTTTTAGCAGGCGTGATCCCTGCTTCCGCCTCAAGAACGCGCAGAATTGCAAGGCTCACAGCCATTAATGCGGGTTGGGCATTCGCCGTAAGTGTCAGCTGATCCTCAGGCCCTTCGAACATCAGCGTGGAGAGTTTTTGAGACAAGGCATCATCCACTTCGGCAAAAACGGCACGCGCGGCGGCAAAATTATCGGCAAATCCCTTGCCCATACCCACCGCTTGGCTGCCCTGCCCCGGAAATGTGAATGCCACCGTCATGATTAAGGTCTCCTGCCGCGTTCACGGATGAAGCGCTTCTTATGCCGCGCGCTCGTGAGCCACGATGCGGGAAGAGTCAAGTTGTCCATCGCGACCCGAAAGTGCGCCCCGCACTGGTCAGCCCCCGACGTCTCCCGTAATCTTGCCGCTCCCGAATCCCTAACTTCCGGAATTTGCCATGCGTATCGCCACTTGGAACGTCAATTCGGTTCGCCAAAGGATCGAGCATTTGACAGCATGGCTCAAAGAAGCTGCGCCCGATGTCGTCTGTCTACAGGAATTGAAATGTCTTGATGACGCATTTCCGCAGCTTGAGATCGAATCGCTCGGTTATCATGTCGAAACGCTCGGGCAGAAGACATTCAACGGTGTGGCCATATTGTCAAAACATAAGATTGAAGAGTGTCAGCGCGGGTTGCCGCATCAACCGGGCGAGCCGCAATCTCGTTACATCGAAGCGCTCATTGTGCCCAAAGGACAAACACCCATCCGCGTAGCATCTCTCTATGCGCCGAATGGCAATCCGCTCGGCACTGAGAAATTTTCATATAAGCTCGATTTTCTTGAAGCGCTCATTGCACATGCAAAATCATGGCTTCAGAGCGAAGAGCGTTTTGTCATCGCGGGCGATTACAACATCATTCCGAAACCACAAGATGCCGCTCATCCTGATCTATGGGTGAATGATGCGCTTTATCGCCCAGAGTCTCGCGCGAAATGGCAAGAGCTTTTAGCGCTTGGATTGACCGATGCCGTGCGCGCAACAAGCGATGCCGATCAAATCTATACATTCTGGGATTATCAAGCGGGCGCCTGGCAAAAGAATAACGGCATTCGCATTGATCATCTTTTGTTGTCACCGCAGGCGACCGACGGATTGAAATCATCCGCAATTGACGCTCATCTGCGCGGATGGGAAAAACCGTCCGATCATGTGCCCGTGCGTATTGATCTAGAATTTTGAAACTTCGCTTTGAACTTGACGCGAAGAACTATTTTGTGCGTTTTTCGCGTTGGCTGACATAGGCAATGGCAGCAAAGCGATCCGCTTCGCTTGCTTTTTCCAACGCTTCTTCATGCGCATCAATGATCCACGCATCTTTCTGCGGATCGGCACCAAGACGCGCAACACTCAACCACATCAAGCCGCGCGCACGTTGTTTCATTCCGGCTTCACCCGAAAACAAGAGTTGGCCTAATTGCGCTTGCGCAATGCGATTGCCTTTTTCGGCGGAGAGATTAAGCCAACGCATGGCTTGCTTCATATCTTTCGCACCGCCGACACCTTCAAGATAAAGCCGCGCGAGAATGAGCTGCGCCTGCGCATCACCGAAATAACTCGCAGAATAGGTGAACATTTCTCTCGCGCGTGAAGGATTGGCTTTCACCGCACTATTGGGGATGCCATTCAAATAATAGGAACCCAAAGCCACAAAAGCATTCGCCACAAAAGGCGCAGTCGGTGAATCAGGTGCCTCGTCGGCATGACGGTCACAAACTTTTGAGAAGGCTTCAAACGCACGCAGATCATCCCGCGGCACGCCATCGCCTTCCGCATACATCCGCGCCAATTTCCATTGCGCGGGCGCATGACCTTGATCCGCTGCATATTCAAGTGATTTGACGGCTTCGTCTTTGTTACCCGCAAGATAGGAACGGATCGCGTTGCGTGTGGCATCAACGACGGAGCTCAACGCCTCAAGCGGTGCTTTTGTGAGATCCTCAGTGCTTGGCGGCCCTTCAACCGTTTCAGTTGATGCACTTTGGTCTTCGTCTTCTTTCTGAACCGGAGATGTCAAATTGGGTGACGTGGACGCCTTAGCCGTCTTTACGGATGAGCCACCGCCCTCATCATCGGAATCATTATTTGATTTTTGAATCGATACCGTCGAGTGCCCAGAGCTACGATCAAGCGCATATACTTTTGTGATGCATGTCCCACCGACGAAAAAAAGCGCCGGTAGGACAAACATCAAACCTGGTCGTATCGCCTCAAATATCCGCATAGACGAATTTTTCACCCTTGCCGCCCGGATGGGTCACCGCGCCGGCCCGTGCAGACCCAACAGTCTGCGCATATTTCCAAATCGCGCCCGATCCATATTCATGTTCGCGCGACTTCCAGTCTTTTTTGCGGCGAGCCAACTCATCATCTGACAAATCGACCGATAAAATTCCTTTGATGGCGTCGAGATGAATTACATCACCATCTTTTAGAAGCGCGATCGGGCCACCAACCGCAGCTTCAGGGCCAACATGGCCCACGCAGAAGCCGCGCGTTGCGCCAGAGAATCGCCCGTCTGTAATGAGCGCCACTTTATCACCCATGCCTTGCCCATAAAGCGCCGCAGTTGTTGCGAGCATTTCACGCATGCCCGGACCACCGCGCGGTCCTTCATAACAAATGACGAGCACTTCGCCTTCTTTGTATTGGCGCTTTGTTACCGCTTCGAAGCAAGCTTCTTCATTATCGAACACGCGTGCAGGTCCGGTGAAGACTTGTTTCTCAACCGGCATGCCAGCGACTTTCACAATCGCGCCTTCAGGAGCGAGATTGCCCTTAAGACCGACAACACCGCCTGTAGGCGTTAACGGCTTATTTGCCGCATAAACGACATCCTGATCCGGGTTCCATTTCACGCTCGCCATGTTCTCGGCCATCGTACGTCCGGTAACCGTCATGCAGTCACCATGCAGATACCCATGATCAAGAAGCGTCTTCATGAGAAGCGGAATGCCGCCCACTTCAAACATGTCTTTCGCGACATATTTTCCGCCTGGTTTCAAATCGGCAATGTAAGGCGTCTTTTTGAAAATCTCGGCGACATCGAACAAATCGAAATCGATCCCTGCTTCATGGGCAATTGCAGGAAGATGAAGTGCCGCATTTGTTGACCCGCCTGAAGCCGCCACAACCGTCGCCGCATTCTCAAGCGCTTTTCTCGTCACGATGTCACGCGGACGAATATTTTTAGCAATGAGATCCATGATCATTTCGCCGGCTGTGCGGCAAAATTGTTCACGGATTTCATAAGGTGCAGGCGCACCCGCCGAATAAGGAAGTGCAAGGCCGATTGCTTCCGAGACGGTGGCCATTGTGTTGGCGGTGAATTGCGCACCACAGGCACCTGAAGACGGACACGCAACGGACTCGAGTTCGTAGAGATCTTCTTCATTCATTGCGCCGACAGAATATTTGCCGACCGCTTCGAAGACATCTTGAACTGTTACCGGTTTGCCTTTGAAAGTGCCTGGCAAAATCGATCCGCCATAGATGAAAATTGATGGCACATTCAATCGTACCATCGCCATCATCATGCCCGGCAAAGATTTGTCACAACCCGCAAGGCCGACAATCGCATCATAAGAATGGCCGCGCATTGTGAGCTCAACAGAGTCGGCGATCACTTCACGCGACACAAGCGATGACTTCATGCCTTGATGTCCCATCGCGATGCCGTCAGTCACAGTGATGGTCACGAATTCGCGTGGCGTGCCACCGGCGGCGTCCACACCACGCTTCACAAATTGGGCTTGATGCATGAGCGTATTGTTACAAGGCGCCGCTTCATTCCAGCACGAGGCCACA
Source organism: Hyphomicrobiales bacterium (assembly GCA_046091665.1). Lineage (GTDB taxonomy): Bacteria > Pseudomonadota > Alphaproteobacteria > Rhizobiales > Beijerinckiaceae > CAIUPE01. The sequence continues at coordinate 54,283 of JBJTCD010000121.1, read as the reverse complement.
CCGACAAAGGGGCGGCTCATCTCAGCACGGCTTAACCCCATCGCGTAATAATATGACCGGTGCGGTGCACGCGCCGGACCTTCCGTCACATAGCGGCTGGGCAATTTGGACTTGTCAAAAACACGATCGCTCATGAGACGTTCTGGCCTTTCAAACCTTCTCTCTCGCGGACCGAAAACCCAAGCTTTCGTCCACCTTTCCCCCGGAAACCGACTTCATGTCGGGCAACGCGGGCGACACCATGGCGACAAAGGCGTTACTTTTCAATTGCCAAGCCCACTCATCAGAAGGCCCACATCTCAGATCGGCTTCATTGTGGCCAATTTTCGGCAAAGCCCCTTCACCAAAGGGCGGAGCCGCTGTTTTGTTTCTGAGTGTTGTGGCGGCACCACAAAATTGCCCCTCTTCCTCGCCTTCATGCTGAGAAAATGGCCCTCAGACCTTGAGGATTCGGAGGCAATGGGCAATTTATAGAGAATGAGTGAGATTTCAGACGCCAACCGCCCGGCCACAATCCATGGTTTGCGGGCCGAGCATGAGACTGTGCCCGTTTCCGCCCATTGGTCCTTTGGGCGTAAACTCTTGGCCTTTCTCGGTCCGGGCTATCTTGTTGCGGTCGGTTATATGGACCCCGGCAATTCGGCGACCTCGCTCGCGGGCGGTTCGAAATTTGGCTATACACTGCTCTCAGTGGTGCTGCTCTCAAGCCTGACGGCGATCCTATTGCAGGCGCTCGCGGCTCGTTTGGCCGTCGCGACCGGCAAGGATCTCGCGGAAACCTGCCGCGAAACCCTGCCCGCTCCAATCAATCTCTTTCTCTTCGCACTCGCCGAAATCGCCATCATCGCCACCGATATTGCCGAAGTCATCGGCACCGCCATCGGGCTGCAATTACTCTTCGGCTGGCCGCTGCCTGTTGGTATAGCGGTCACGGCGTTGGATGCGCTGTTGATCCTCGCGCTCCAACGATATGGCTTTCGTACCATCGAAGCGGTTGTGATCGGCGTCTTGGCCTTGATCACATTCTGCTTTGTTGTCGAAATTGCACTCGCAAAACCCGATTGGAACGCCGTACTTCCCGGGCTGATGCCTAGTTCGACGATTCTAAAAAATCCGGAGATGCTCTATCTCGCGCTCGGGATTTTGGGCGCGACCGTCATGCCCCATAATCTCTATCTCCATTCCGGCATTGTTCAGACACGCGTGCTGGGCACGACGCCAATGGCCAGAAAAGAAAGCCTCACTTTCGCGACCATCGATTCAACCGTCGCCCTTTGTTTCGCGTTCCTCATCAACGCCTCAATCTTGATCCTGTCGGCCGCAACTTTTCACGCGAATGGCAAAACCGAGATCGCGGAATTATCCGACGCCCATGCGTTGCTCGAGCCCCTCTTGGGGACATCGCTCGCACCGATACTCTTCGCGATTGCGCTGATCGGCTGCGGGCTCAACGCTACCGTGACCGCGACGCTCGCGGGCCAAATCGTGTTTGAAGGCTTCCTTAAGATCGCCTTCAGGCCTTGGGTGCAGCGATTGGTTACGCGCCTTATTGCGGTAGGGCCCGCGGCCTTCGTGGCCTTCGCCTATGGCAATGAGGGGGCGACCAAGCTCCTTGTCTTCAGTCAGGTGGTCTTGAGCCTGCAATTGCCCTTTGCCATCGTGCCCCTCGTGATCTTCACCGCTTCAAAAAAGCGGATGGGCGCCCTCGTCGCCCCGCGCGCCGTGACCGCGCTTGCGGGCGTGATCGCGATTGTCATCATTGGGTTGAATGTGACTTTGGTGATGGGGGCTTTGGGGTAAGTTTTTGGTCCGGCTTCTGCGGCGCTATCCCCTTGCCTTTCTTGAGTTTTGCCTTTAGGAAGGCGCCTTCAATCGCGGTCGATCGGCCGGTGGCTGAAAGGAAAACCCGAGCAATCGGGCAGGAGAACCCTTCTCCGTTTCCCTTGTCTCCGCCTTCGTTCCTCTCTCGTTTCGGGCCTTTCCTCGGATTTAAAAATCCTAGTAGCTCGAAGGGCTTGGCGCCGAAAGCTCGCGTGAAACAGGAAAGGCAAACCCATGGCTCTCTACGAGCATGTTATCCTCGTGCGCCAAGATGTGACGGCGCAACAGGTCGAGGCCATCAATGAACAATATAAAGGCGTGATCGAAGCCAATGGCGGCTATGTCACGAAGAACGAATATTGTGGCGTGAAGACCCTCGCATTCCGGATCAAGAAGAACCGGAAAGCCCATTTCACGCTTCTCAATGTCGATGCGCCACATGCCGCTGTCGCGGAAGTCGAGCGCCTCGAAGCGGTTAGCGAAGACGTGATCCGCTCCATGACCATCCGTGTCGAAGCTTTGGAAGAAGGCCCCTCGGCCATGCTCCAGAAGCGTGATCGTGATGATGATCGTGGCGAGCGCGGACCTGGCGGCGGTCGCCCAGGCGGTGGCCGCTTCGGTGGCGGCGGCGGTAGTGGCCGCGCACCGCGTCCGCCCCGTCGTGACGAAAATGATGCTGAAGAGGAGAGCTTCTGATGTCAGCTGTTGAATCATCAGGAGGCGCACGTCGCCCCTTCTATCGTCGCCGCAAGTCTTGCCCCTTCTCGGGCACCAATGCGCCGAAGATCGACTACAAGGACACACGTTTGCTTTCGCGTTACATTTCCGAGCGCGGCAAGATTGTTCCTTCACGCATCACGGCTGTATCGGCCAAGAAGCAACGCGAATTGGCGCAAGCCATCAAGCGCGCGCGTTTCTTGGGCCTCCTGCCTTACGTGATCGCTTAATCGGTCTCGTCGGAGACACAAGGAATTTCCGGGATCTACGGGTCCCGGCTCTCTCATCACTGATCTGGAAGACGGCTTTGGCCCAATCCGGATTTGTTGGAGCGGACGATTGATCCGTTCCTAACCGCCCCTTTGGGGTCAGCGGGACAGCGGGATGACAACGGGTAAGAACCTTTCCTTTGGAGCAGGATGCGGCGCGGTATCGGCGTTGCTTTTTGCCGTTATTTCAACGGGTTCCCCGCTCGCCTTCTTGCTTTACTTGATCGCACCCTTGCCGATTTTGATTGCGACTTTGGGCTTTGGTTATCAAGCCGGTCTTGTCGCAACGCTCGTATCACTCGCGGTCACTGCACTAATCTTCTCGCCGCTTGCGGGCGTCATTCAAGCACTCTCGGTTGCGTTACCATCTTGGTTCACCGCCTATCTGCTGCTGCTCGGGCGTCCGTCATCCAATGACGACTCCGCGACGATGGAATGGTATCCGCTCGGTCGCGTTGTTCTTTGGGTGATTGGTCTTTCTTCGGCATTGACCATTGTCGGCGCCCTCTTGATTGCCCCCGACTATGAAAGCTTTATTGCCACATTCGGGCGCGCGGTTGATGTCGTTCTCACTTATGATCCCGATCTCGTCGCAGGCATGTCGGCTGATGAACGAGCGCAATTCTTAAAAACACTCTCCTCACTCCTCGCTAACATCGCAGCCCCGATCAGCGCTGCCGCAAGCGTTATGATTTCGGTGATCCTGCTCTGGGTGGCCGGACGCATTGTGCAAGCCTCTGGCAGATTGCCACGTCCCTGGCCGGACCTTTCAACACTCTCGCTGCCACGTCTCGCCGTGCCCGCTCTTGTACTTTCGCTCGCTTTGGCGATTGCAGCGCAAGATTATGCTGCACTCGCAGGTCGCGTCATTCTGGCAAGCCTCGTTATCGGCTTCTGCCTGCAAGGGCTTGCCGTTCTTCATGCAATCACACGGCCGCTGAAATCGCGTCGCAGCCTGCTCTTCGCCATCTATATCGTCTTTGTCGTGCTGCCCGGATGGCCCGTCATCGGCATTGCGTTACTCGGGATCGCCGACATGTGGCTTTCCTTCCGGACACGGTTTTCAACCACCCCTCTTCCGTCGAACACTGAAGCTTAATTTAGAAAGGACCTACCCATGCAAGTCATTCTTCTCGAACGCGTTCCTAATCTCGGACAAATGGGCGATGTTGTCCGCGTGAAAGATGGTTACGCGCGCAATTTCCTTTTGCCGCGTCAAAAAGCCTTGCGTGCGACGAAAGACAATATCGCGCATTTTGAAACGCAGCGCGCGCAACTCGAAGCCCGCAATCTCACCGCGAAAAAAGAAGCTTCTGCCATTGCTGAAAAACTCGATGGTCAATCATTCGTGATCATTCGTCAGGCCGGTGAAATGGGCCAACTTTATGGTTCAGTTGCCGCGCGCGATATTTCAGAAGCTGCGACAGCGGGCGGCTTCAGCCTTAACCGCAATCAGGTTGTTTTGAATATTCCGATCAAGACAATCGGCATGCACACTGTACGTGTTCACCTTCACCCAGAAGTGGACGTAAAAATCACGGTGAATGTTGCGCGCAGCCCTGAAGAAGCAGAGCGGCAAGCCCGCGGCGAAAGCACGATTGTTCGTGAAGAAGTCAATCTTGACGATTTGGGCCTCGAAGTGGGTGCCGCTTTGGCTGAAGGCGGCGACGGCGAATAATCGCCCCGTTCACTCTCAAGAAATGCAGAAAAGCCCGGTGAAACCCGGGCTTTTTCAATTGATTGCGCAAAGCAAGAAAAATCGTGATTAAGACAAAGGATTTTTGGGTTCCCTGTGAGCGCTGTGGAAAACGGGCACGCTTTGATTAGAATCGCGATCATCTCGTGATTCGTCTGGCAGGCTCAGTCTAAAGCTCCGTTGACCTCAATCGGAAAATCCAATGGCCGCGCCCTCAACCGTACTTCGCCTCGCAGATATTGAAACAGCCTATCGTGTGCCACCGCACAATGTGGAGGCCGAGCAAGCTTTGCTTGGCGCGATCCTCGTCAATAATGACGCTTATTTTCGCGTTTCCGATTTTCTAGAGCCCGCGCATTTTTCAGAAGAGCTGCATCGCCGCATCTACGATATTTTGCAGCAATTGATCCGGGCCGGAAAACTCGCAACACCCGTCACACTGAAATCCTTTGTTGGTGATCAAGACTTAGGTGGCATGACGGTGCCGCAATATCTCGCGCGCCTCGCGGCGGAAGCAACAACCGTCGTGAATGCGGAAGCCTATGGCCGCACGATCTATGATCTCGCCATGCGTCGCCAGCTCATCAATATCGGCGAAGACATGGTGAATGTCGCCTATGATGCGCCGGTTGATGATCATCCGCGCAAACAAATTGAAGATGCCGAGCGTCGCCTTTACGAACTCGCTGAACAAGGTCGCTATGACGGCGGCTTTCAAGATTTTTCGAGCGCTTTAAAAAATGCCGTTGAACTCGCAGCGGAAGCCTTTCGTCGTGACAGAAAATTATCAGGTGTTGCAACAGGACTTTCCGATCTCGACCGTATGCTTGGCGGTTTGCAATCATCTGATTTGATCATTGTGGCCGGTCGTCCGGGTATGGGCAAAACCGCACTTGCCACCAATATCGCCTTCAACATCGCGCGCGCTTATTCCGGCGAGAAACAACAAGATGGATCCATCAAACGTCTTGATGGGGGCATCGTCGGCTTCTTCTCGCTCGAAATGTCGGCTGAACAATTGGCAACACGTATCATCGCTGAACAGTCGGGCGTCGCGTCCTATAAAATTCGTCGTGGCGAAATCGGTGAACAGGATTTTTCCAAAATCGCGGATGCGGCGCGCGAGATGGAACGCATTCCCTTTTATATCGATGAGACGGGCGGCATCTCAATTGCGCAGCTGGTTGCGCGTGCGCGTCGCTTGAAGCGGCAAAAAGGATTAGATGTTCTGGTTGTTGACTATTTGCAGCTCCTTTCGGGCTCTGCGCGCAAAGGCGATAATCGCGTTCAGGAATTGACTGAGATCACCACGGGATTGAAAGCGCTTGCGAAAGAATTAAATGTCCCTGTGATCGCGCTTTCGCAATTGTCGCGTCAGGTCGAACAACGGGATGACAAACGACCGCAACTTTCTGATTTGCGTGAGTCTGGCTCTATCGAACAAGACGCCGATATCGTGCTCTTTGTGTTTCGTGAAGAATATTATCTCAAAAACAAAGAGCCAAAAATGGGCACAGAAGACTATTTCAAATGGCAGACGGAAATGGAGCAGGTCCATGGTCGCGCCGAAGTCATCATCGGCAAGCAGCGTCATGGACCAACCGGAACCGTGACTTTGCAATTTGACGCTGAAGTTACGCGTTTCTCGACCCTTGTGAGCGAAGATCGCATTCCGGAAAGGATCGAGTAAGATGGTATTATCCGCTCTCCTTGCGGATGATCCAACCGCCGCCTCTCTCACGATTGATCTTCCTGCGCTCCAGTCAAATTACCTCTTGATTGCGGAACGTGTTTCACCTGCAAAAGTGAGTGCGAATATCAAGGCGAATGCTTATGGCCTTGGAATCGATCTCGTCGTTCCGGCTTTGGTCGAAGCTGGATGCTCGCATTTCTTTGTCGCAACGATTTCAGAAGGGTTAAGCGCGCGCGCATCCGCGCCTCAAGCAGTGATTTATGTCTTGAATGGCTTTTCGTTCGATGCCGTAAAACTATATGAAACACATCGTCTATCTGGAGTTTTGGGGTCGCTTGAAGATATCAATGATTTTGAAAAAGCCTTGAGAGACGGCGTTAAACTTTCGCCACCCGCTTTGCATATCGATACAGGAATGAACCGCTTGGGTCTTACCGTTGACGAAGCGCGTTCTTATGCAGAGCATCGTAAAAGCAAAAAATCACCGCTCTCATTTTCACTTCTGATGACTCATTTTATCGAAAGCGAAATACAAGGCTCTTCAATCACGGAAAAACAAGTCGCGCTTTTTGAGAAAATGCGCGCATTGTTTCCGAATGTTCCAGCGAGTCTTTCGAATTCATCCGGTGTGTTTCTCGATACAAAAACAGCCTTTGATCTCGTGCGCCCAGGTTATGCGCTTTATGGTGGTAATCCCTGCCTTGATAAAACGAACCCGATGAAGCCGGTCATTCGCCTCGAGGCACCGATCCTTCAAATCCGTCATGCGAAAAAAGGAACGCCCATCGGTTATGGTGGCGAGATCACAGTTAAACGTGACACCCGCATCGCGACGCTTTCGATCGGCTATGGCGATGGCTATCCGCGCGGTGCAAAAAATACGGATACAAAGGCCGGTGCTGAATGCCTCATCGCGGGACAACGCTGCAAAATACTCGGTCGCATTTCGATGGATCTTGTGATGGCCGATATCACTGATTGCCCAGAAGGTGCGGTCAAGCGCGGCGATTATGCGGTGATGATTGGCGACGACATCACGCTTGATGAAGTTGCAGCCAAATCAGGAACGATCGGTTATGAAATTCTCGTTCATCTTGGCCCCCGATTCCGGCGGCGTGTTTTGACGGGTAAGGATTGATCTAAAATGGCAAAGCGGACAGCCAGTTTCATTTGTCAGGCCTGTGGTGCGGTTTACACGCGCTGGCAGGGCAAATGCGAGGCCTGTGGTCAATGGAGCACGATTGCCGAGGAAGCTGCATCCGCCCCACTCCCAGGATCGTCGGGTCCCGCACGTGGCAAAAAAGGGCGTATCTTTCCGCTTGAGGGATTGGTGGGTGACTCAACGGAATCCCCGCGTATGCCAAGCGGCATAGGCGAACTCGACCGCGTCACCGGTGGCGGTTTTGTTCCAGGTTCGGTGATCTTGCTCGGCGGCGATCCGGGGATCGGCAAATCGACTTTGCTGATGCAAGCCTCCGCCGCGCTCGCGAATAAAGGCGAGCGGGTGGTCTACATCTCGGGCGAAGAGGCCACGGGTCAGGTGCGCCTCCGTGCAGAACGGCTCGGGCTCAGCAAATCGCCTGTCGAACTCGCGTCCGAGACCAATGTGGAAGACATCATCGCGACGCTTTCAAAAGGCGCCCCGCCCCGCCTCGTGATCATCGACTCGATCCAGACCATGTGGTCGGACACGGTCGATTCCGCGCCCGGCACCGTTACCCAAGTGCGCGGCTCGGCGCAGAACCTGATCCGCTATGCCAAAACGAGCGGCGCGAGTGTTATTCTCGTCGGCCATGTGACCAAAGACGGTCAGATCGCAGGCCCCCGCGTGGTTGAACATATGGTCGATGCGGTAGCCTCTTTCGAAGGGGATGGCGCGCAGCATTTCCGGATTTTACGCGCAGCGAAAAACCGCTTCGGGCCGACGGACGAGATCGGCGTCTTCGAAATGACGGGTCTGGGTTTACGTGAAGTGACCAATCCTTCGGCGCTTTTTCTCGAGGGACGGGACACAGAGTCAGCCGGCACAGCAGTCTTTGCCGGTATGGAAGGCACACGCCCTGTTCTTGTTGAATTTCAAGCTCTAGTTGCCGCCTCTTCACTTGGTACACCAAGGCGGGCAGTGGTCGGATGGGACCAAAGCCGCCTGTCCATGGTGCTTGCCGTGCTCGAAGCGCATGGGGGCCTCAAGCTTGGCGGTTATGATGTCTATCTGAATGTGGCCGGAGGCCTCAAAATCGACGAACCAGCGGCTGACGCCGCCGCCGCTGCCGCGCTGATTTCTTCTTTAAGCGCGACACCTTTGCCCGCGACGCGCGTTTACATGGGTGAGATTGGATTGACCGGTGCGCTTCGGCCCGTGGGCCAAGTCGCCGCGCGCCTCAAAGAGGCCGCAAAGCTCGGCTTTGGCTCAGCGGTCATTCCCAAAGCGGGGGCGGAAGCCGCAGGCCCCTCCTCGCTCACCGTGGCAACCATCGCTGATGCGGCAGATCTCGTCGCCTCAATCATCGCAGGAAAGAGAGCCTCCCGCGCCATCTAAAAGGTCGAATGGATTTACGAAACAGGCGTGACGTGGCGGACCGCTACGACTATAAGCGCCGAACCATGCGGGGCGTCCCAAAGGAAATGGAAGAGAGATGAGTCAATTACCGATCAGCCTGCTCGATCTTCTCGTGATCGGCATCGTTCTCCTCTCGGCGCTCTTGGCCTCTGTGCGCGGTTTCACCCGAGAAGTGCTCGCCATTGGCTCTTGGGTAATTGCGGCCATTGCGGCCTATGCCTTTCATCCGCGTGTGCTCGAATTTCTCGAGCCACATATTGCGAACCGCCAGATCGCGCTCGCAGCGGCCATTGCCGCAGTGTTTCTGGTCACGCTCGTGATCGTCACGATGATCACGGTGAAATTGTCGGATCTCATTCTTGATTCAAGCATTGGCGCGCTCGACAGGACGCTTGGCTTTTTGTTTGGTGCGGCAAGAGGCTTTCTGATCGCGGCGGTGGCTTTTCTCTTTTTCGACAAACTCGTCGGCGAAAAACAATATCCGGATTGGGTGCGCGACGCGAAACTGCGGCCCCTCCTAAAAGAATCAGGGGATCAATTGATTGCCCTTTTGCCAACCGACGCCGGATTTTTGGAAAAGCTGAAAGCAAAAGCGTTGCAAGGGGCTGCGCCCGCCGAAGGGCAAAATACCCAAGATGGGCAGCCCAAAACACCGTAAACTCTGTGGTTTTGTCAGAAGCCACGCATGAGTTGTTGAAGCCCGACGATACAAGTTGCAATCCCCCGACCGAAAGCGCATATCTCCGCCGCAACAGCCGGGATTTCCGATGACCTACGAGAATTTCGACCTCGACGCTGATCGTCTTAAGGAAGAATGCGGTGTCTTCGGCATTTATGGCCATCCCGAAGCCGCAGCCATCACCGCGCTAGGTCTCCATGCGCTCCAGCATCGTGGCCAAGAAGCCGCTGGCATTGTGAGCTTTGATGGTCGCCGTTTCCATTCAGAACGCCGCATGGGTTTGGTTGGCGATAATTTCTCGAAGCGCTCCGTGATTGAACGCCTCGCAGGCAACACTGCGATTGGGCACACGCGCTACTCGACGACGGGCGAAACCATTTTACGCAATGTCCAACCACTCTTTGCCGAACTTGATGGCGGTGGCTTCGCGGTCGCGCATAATGGCAATATCACGAATGGCATCACGCTTCGCCGCAATCTCATTCGAGCAGGCGCGATCTATCAATCAACAAGCGACACAGAAGTTGTGTTGCATCTCGTGGCGGGTTCAAAAAAAATCAAATTCGTCGATCGTTTCATCGAAGCGATAACACAGCTTGAAGGTGCCTATTCTTTTGTTGGTCTCACCAACAAAAAAATGATTGGTGTGCGCGATCCTTTAGGCATCAGACCTTTGGTGCTTGGCGAATTGGATGGCGCCTATATTCTCGCCTCCGAGACCTGTGCGCTCGATATTATCGGCGCGCGGTTTGTGCGTGATATCGAAAATGGCGAAGTCGTTATCATCAGCGAAACGGGCATCGAGTCCTTAAAGCCGTTCGGCGTTCTTCCGGCGCGGCCCTGCATCTTCGAATATATTTATTTCGCGCGACCCGACTCTATCGTTCATGGCAAGTCTGTGTATCAAGTGCGTAAAGCGATGGGGGCTGAGCTTTCGCGTGAGAATCCTGTTGCGGCTGATGTTGTGATCCCTGTTCCTGACTCAGGTGTGCCTGCGGCGCTTGGTTATGCGCAAGAGTCAGGTCTTCCCTATGAACTGGGCATCATTCGTAATCATTATGTCGGGCGTACCTTCATTCAACCCACACAGACGGGGCGCGAAATCGGCGTTCGCATGAAACATTCTGCCAATCGTGCGGTTGTTGAAGGCAAACGCATCATTCTGATTGATGACTCGATTGTGCGCGGAACAACGTCCGTGAAAATCGTGCGCATGATGCGTGATGCGGGAGCGCGCGAAGTACATTTCCGCATCTCGTCACCACCGATCAAATTTCCTGATTTCTACGGCATTGATACGCCGGAACGTAATAATCTTTTGGCTGCCACTCATTCGCTTGATGAAATGCGTGAGTTTATCGGCTGCGACTCGCTCGCCTTTTTATCAGTCGATGGCATTTATCGCGCGATGGGCGAAACAGGTCGCAGTCATGATCGACCACAATTTACCGATCATTGTTTCACAGGTGATTATCCGACAGGCCTAACGGATCAATCGGGCGATTCACCCAAACAACTCTCACTGCTTGCGGAAGCGGGTTAAATTCAATGACAAAAAAACTTGAAAACCGGATTGCGCTCATCACCGGCGCATCCCGCGGCATCGGTCGCGCGACCGCGCTCGCTTTTGCAAAAGAAGGCGCGCATGTGATTGCCATGGCGCGCACGCAAGGCGCGCTTGAGGAGCTTGATGACGCGATCCGCGCCGTTGGGGGAACGGCGACTCTTGTTCCCGCCGATTTGAAAGATATGGACAGTCTTGATCGCTTGGGCCCAGCGCTTTTGGAGCGTTGGGGCAAGCTTGATATCTTCTTTGGCAATGGCGCGATCTTGGGTCCCATCTCGCCGCTCGGTCATATCATCGCGAAAGAATGGGATGATGTGATGCTCGTCAATGTGACGGCGAATTTCCGTTTGATCCGCATTCTTGATCCGCTCTTGCAACGCTCAGAGTCTGGTCGTGTCATTCTGATGAGCTCGGCGGCCGCATGGAAGCGTCGTCCTTATTGGGGGCCTTACAGTGTTTCAAAAGCCGCGGTTGAAGCGCTCGGTCACACTTACGCGCAAGAAGTCTCTTCAACGCCGATCAAAGTGATGATGGTCGATCCGGGTCCACTGCGCACCGATATGCGCGCAAATGCAGTGCCTGGTGAAGATCCAATGAGTTTGCGTGAACCTTCCGCGCTTGTGCCGCATCTCATCGACATGGCCGCCTCATCATGGAGCGATACGGGAAGACTCTTCGACTTCTCAGGCCCCACACCGCGTATCTGCGATTTCGGCAAACCGGTGGATGTGAAATATTAGCTCAGTCTTTCGCGTAAGGATTTTTTGCGGTCCGCATCGACAAGCGGATTGGGGTACCGGGCAAGTTAAATGTCTCGCGCAATGAATTGATGAGATAGCGCGTGTAACTATCGGGTAAGCCATCAAGCTGCGAACCGAACAAAGCGAAATGCGGTGGCCGTGCTTTCACTTGTGTTGCGTAACGAATTTTGATGCGCCGACCAGAAATCGCCGGCGGCGGATGTTTTTCTAGAACACCTTCAAGCCAACGATTGATTTGTCCGGTTGATACACGCGTTGACCAAATCTCTGCCGCTTTGAAACAAGCCTCTATCAATTGATCCGTGCCTGATCCGGTCAATCCCGAAAGCGGAATGATCTGTGCGCCTTTGACATTCGAGATCAATCGTTCGGCATCTTCAACCATACGCTGGAATCGACCCGCCTCACCTGCCACAAGATCCCATTTATTGACACCTACAACAAGCGCACGACCTTCACGTTCAATGACAGATAGAATGGCGAGATCCTGCTTTTCAAACGGGATCGTGGCATCGAGAAGCAGCACAACCACTTCCGCAAATTTAACGGCACGCAATCCGTCAGACACAGCAAGCTTTTCAAGCTTGTCTTCGACTTTCGAACGCTTGCGCATACCGGCCGTATCATAAAGCTTCACAGGCTTTCCGCGATAAGACCATTCGACTGAAATCGAATCGCGCGTGATGCCTGCTTCTGGCCCGGTGAGTAATCGCTCTTCACCAATCAGCTGATTGATGAGTGTGGATTTGCCTGCATTGGGACGTCCAACAATGGCAATGCGCAACGGACGTTCGATGTCATCATCATCAAGAGTATCATCATCCGGGTCATCATTTTCATCGCGCGGAAAGACTTCACGTAAGGCTTCATAAAGGTCAGCAAGTCCTTCACCATGTTCGCCCGAGAAAGGAATGGGATCGCCTAAGCCTAATTCAAAAGCCTCATAGCTTTCCATCATGCCGATTTTACCCTCGGCTTTATTGGCAAGAAGAATGACAGGCTTGCCCGCGCGCCTAACCAGCGAAGCAAAATGCCGATCCGTCGGCGTGATGCCTGCGCGCACATCGATCAAAAAAATCACCGCATCGGAGTCAAAAATAGCGGCTTCTGTTTGTGCGCGCATACGACCCGTCAAAGAGGTTTCCGCACTCTCCTCCAAGCCTGCCGTATCAATGACCGTAAAATCGAAATCGCCAAGATGCGCATCACCCGCGCGACGATCGCGCGTCACCCCCGGTTGATCATCAACAAGCGCGAGCTTCTTTCCAACCAGGCGATTGAACAAAGTGGATTTGCCGACATTCGGTCGGCCGATCAGCGCGACCGTAAACGACATACTTCATCACCTCTTTGAGTGACTCTCCTGTCAGGGAGCCTTGCTGCCCGATTTCACAAGCGCGAGATAGACTTCAACACGTTGCTTCAAACTCGGCGGCGATGCGGGATCGGTCATGACTTCGTCAAAAACTTTTCCTGCGGCGTCAAGATCGCCCGCCTTCATGGTTGCAAGACCGATCAATTCCTTCGCATTGGGGCCCCACGGTGAGCCTTGCGGCAGAAGAGGCTCGAGGCGCTTTTTCAATTCGTCAGCTGAAAGCGTATCAGCCAGAACAGTCGCAGCACGCAAACGCGCAAGACCTTGCAGAAGCGCACCAAGAGACGCGTCATTCGCAAGCGCGTCAAATTGCGCCGCTGCGGCCGCTTTGTCCTTCACCTGAAGTTCTGCCGCCGCGCGGAAACGCGCCAAGACGCCATAACCGGCTCCGCCCTCTGACGCGATGGCGGCGAATTCTTTGGCCGCTTCATCGTTTTTGCCAGTGCGCGATAATTCGAGCGCGGCTTGATAGCGTCCGCCTAGCGCCTCGGCTTTTTGGCGCTCATAATAGACGTAAACACGGTAAAGCGCGGTGCCCGCGACGATGACAGCCGCGATCGCCAAAAAGATCGGACCATATTTCTTCCAGAGATCGACCGCCTGATCGCGGCGGAGATCCTCGTCAACTTCGCGGAAAATATCGCTCATGGCCTGAAGACGCCCAAAAATCAGATTGCAACCGGCCCTCTATAAGGAAGACCGGTGGCTTTTGTAAGTAAAAAATCGGCCGATTTCAGCCGAATACGGACACGCCGATAAGGATCGGGTGCAGATAAAGCATCGCCACATAGGCAATGACACCGATACCAACCGCCAAAATATCGCCCAAAACACGCGGCGCGGGTGGTTCTGCCCCCACTGGTCGCCAACGGAAGGAAATCCGGTTTACAACCGCCCAAGCGAGGATCGACCCGAAAAGAATGATGCTGCCGAGATCGCCATTGGCGAGCAGATGGCCAAAGGCCCAGGCTTTGAGCCCCACCAACATCGGATGTTTCAACCGCGCCTTAATATAGCCGCGCGGGAGCTGGCTAGCGATCAGCGCAATGAATGCAAAAAGCATCAACAAGAGATTGAGATGTTTCATGCCCATAGGCGGGTCCCACACTGGGATCATGCCGTCGGCGCGATAGCGGCCGAAGCCCTCAATCACAAGAGCGATGCCGATCACAGCCACAACACTATAAAGACCACGATAGATATTGCGCCCGAATGTCTGCTGAAGGCTCGCGTGAAGTGCAGGAGCCATCTGGACAGAATGACCTGCAAGCAAAATCACAAGGCCGAGAATGAGAATGGACATGAACGAATTCCCCTTAAAGCGAGGCACTCGTTAAACCACGCGCGGGGCATATTGAGCAAGTCTTGCCGTGCTTGATCAGTACTAAGGATCAAAGCGCTTTGGTGGTTTTCAAGACGCGATCGGGGCCGAAGGTGATTTTGTATTCGGACTCTCCTCCGATGCGACAAGAGTTTCAAGCGTGACACTCGCGGGCGCGCGTTCAAACTCCAAAATGACGGCGCCACTTTCGGCCTCATCAACGAGAAGAGATGACGAGCCCAAATTCGACTCCTCTTCGATTAATTCGGTGACCGTTTCTTGAGCGATGTCGAGCGTAGTCTCAGAAGCCTCTTCTGCCTCGGTACCGCGCTGAATATGGCGCCGACGATTTGACAGCAACGCGCCTTCGAGAACGGTACGGTCAACGCGCTCTTTATCGAGAAGCCGCGCCATCTCGACCATATCCGCTTCATAACGCGCGCGTTCGAGACGCGCCATACGCTGCGCTTCTTCCAAGCGGCTTGATTCAAATGTGATTTGATCGCGCGCCAGCAAGAGAGCCGTTTCTTTTTCGGTCAGCGCTTTACTAACTTCCTCATAGCGAAGGTCAAAATTGCGCTCAGCCGTTTCAAGATCAGATACACGCGCGTAGAGCAACGATTTTTCCGCTTCCGCCGTCTCGGCGCGTCGCGTCATATTGGCGAGCTGCATTGTGAGATCAATGACCGAGCGTTCAACGGCGCGCAATTCTTCGAGCTTTTCGCGATAATTTTGCCGCGCTGAATTCAACATTTTTTCCTGTGTCTCGGCGCGTTGGGTTGCCGCTTCAAGTTTTGCCGCGGTGGCGCGCAATTCCGCGCGAAGCACTTCAAGACCTTCTACGCGATCAATAGCGGCCTTCTCCTTCGCTTCACGCTCGGCTTCAACGGCAGCTTGAAGCGTTGCGATCTGCGATTTCAAACGCTCTGCCATCGGCTCCAATTCGCTGACTGTGCGACTTAAACGCGCGGTTTGGAATGTGCTCTCATCAAGCAAAGTTTTGAGCATCCGGCCTTGTTCTTCACTGCTTCGAAAAGCGCTTGCCACCTGCTCATAAGCGACTTCACGTTCGGCCAAAGTGGACGACAACCGATCAAGCTCGCGCCGTCCCGCTGAAATCTCGTCTTGCAGCGCGTTGATCTCTGCGCGCGCTTCCGCCAAAGCGCCCTCACGCTGTTTGACGATATCCCGCGTGGATTGATGCTCTTCTTTTTCTTTATGTTTTGCGGCCTCGGTTTTTGCGATCATATCGCGCGCCCGTTCGCCTGCGGCCTCGAGCGCCGCTTTCTCGGATACGAGCGTTTCATATTTTGGTTCAAGCTCGGTAAGCGCGACCCGCAATTCAGCGCCGACGGCCTCCGACAATTCAAGATGACCTTGCAATTCAGCTTTATCTTTTTTCAGATCTTCCAATTCATCAACAACGGCAACGAAACGCTGCGTAACGCCCAAGAACTCGGCACGGAGAAGATCAAAAGCCCTGAACCGCTCTATCAATCCTTCATAATCAAGCCGAATTTCTTCATTGCGAATGGCAGAGGCCAAAAGTGGCGCTGTTTCAGCAAGAGAGGTTTCTTCCTCACCCGAAAATTTGGGTGGAGAGGCTTGCGGCAAGCGAACGCCTTCCGCCTGTTCGGCAAAAGACGATGACGCACGCAGGATTTCATCACTCACAGCCTGACCGACAGCGCCCGTTCGCGCTGCTTGTTCTGTCGTCCGCAATCCCAAAAAGCGCCGCATGGCACATCCTCCTCGTCCCGAGGATAAGAAGGGAACCACAGGCCGCAACCTTACGCAAGGTCAAGTAGCAAATATAGTTATTAGCTCTAAATTTCTTAAAAATTACATGGGTTTAGTAATTTAGGCTCTTAAACACCGTCTGATTAATAATGCGGCGGCGGCGGCTCAGGCGCTTTGTCTCGTGGCTCATTCGAAGCCTCAAACTCTTCTTTCAGTTCCTTAAAACGACGCTCGAGACCATCAATCTTCTTCCATTGCGCAACAACCATCTCGCTCAAATCCACAATGGACTTTTCTTGCTCTGTGATGCGATGCTCGAGTTCCGCGATGCGGATTGAGGACTCCGACATGACACTCACTCCCACTCAATCGTACCGGGTGGTTTCGATGTCACATCATAGACAACACGATTGATGCCTTTGACTTCATTGATGATGCGGTTGGCCGCGCGACCCAGGAAATTCATATCGAAATGATAAAAATCCGCCGTCATGCCATCAACCGATGTTACCGCGCGCAAGGCGCAAACATGATCATAAGTGCGCCCATCACCCATCACGCCCACCGTGCGCACGGGGAGCAACACAGCAAAGGCCTGCCAGATTTTGTCATAAAGCCCCGCGCGACGAATTTCTTCGAGATAGATTTCGTCAGCCAAGCGTAAAATATCCGCCTTTTCTTTCGTGATCGCACCCGGGATACGGATCGCAAGGCCCGGCCCCGGAAAAGGATGACGGCCAACAAACGCATCCGGCAATCCCAATTCACGCCCCAAGGCCCGCACTTCATCTTTGAAGAGTTCGCGTAAGGGTTCGACCAATTTCATCTTCATGCGTTCAGGCAAACCGCCAACATTATGATGACTTTTGATGGTTACCGATGGCCCGCCTGTAAATGACACGCTCTCAATCACATCGGGATAGAGTGTACCTTGCGCCAAGAAATCCGCACCACCGATTTTTTTGGCTTCGGCGTCGAACACATCGATGAACAGTTTTCCGATGATTTTTCGTTTGGTTTCCGGATCATCAACGCCTGAAAGTTCCGTCAAAAAGGTTTCACTCGCATCCACATGGACGAGCGGGATATTGTAATGATCACGAAACAGCGTGACGACTTTTTGCGCTTCACCCAAACGCAACAACCCATGATCGACAAAGACGCAGGTCAATTGATCGCCAATGGCTTCATGAATCAAAACGGCAGCAACCGATGAATCAACGCCACCCGACAAACCACAAATCACGCGGCCTTTGCCGACTTGATCACGAATGCGTTTGATTGCCTCTTCGCGGAACGCCTTCATCGTCCAATCGGCGCGGCATCCGGCAATGTTACGCACAAAATTCCGGATAAGCTTTGCGCCATCAGGCGTATGAACCACTTCCGGATGAAATTGCACGCCGTAATAATGCCGCGCGTCATCCGCAATCGCGGCAAAGGGTGCGTTTTCAGAGACCGCAACAACCGAGAAGCCTTTCGGCAATTGTGTTACACGATCACCATGACTCATCCACACAGGAGACTTCTGTCCCTTCGCCCACACATCTTCAAACAATTTACATGATGCTGTGACTTCAATTTCAGCACGGCCAAATTCACGATGATGACCGCTCTCAACGTGACCACCCAATTGCTTCGCCATGGTCTGTTCGCCATAACAAATGCCAAGTACGGGAACGCCAGATTTGAAAATCACATCCGGCGCGAAAGGCGCATTCTCGTCGAGCACGGAGGCAGGCCCGCCCGACAAGATCACTGCTTTGGGGTTGATGTCATGATAGGCTTTTTCAGCCGATTGAAACGGAATGATCTCGCAATAAACCCCCTCCTCACGCACCCGCCGCGCGATCAATTGCGTGACCTGCGAGCCGAAATCGACGATCAGGATTTTTTCATGCGCGTGAGGATCATGTCTATCAGTCATCGAGCGTTCCGAATTATAAAATCATTGCCGCTTAAGAAGTGAAATATAAAAACCATCCGTACCCGAACGGTGTGGCGTTAATTGCAAGCCTTTGCCTTTGTGAGAGACAAAATCAGCAAGCGCCGGAAAACCGGCATTCATCGCCACATGGGTGGGATCAACACGTGTGAATGAGTCATGCGCTTTCAAAAACGCTTCAACCGCGTCGTCATTTTCCTGCGGCAAAAGCGAGCATGTGATGTAAGCGATCCGTCCCCCGCGTTTAACGAAAGAGGACGCGCGTTCAAGCACGGCTCTTTGTTCATTAATGCGGTCTTCCAATGCATTGGGACGCAATCGCCATTTCGCGTCAGGGTTACGACGCCATGTGCCGGTGCCTGTGCACGGCGCATCAATCAACACAAGATCGGCTTGGCCTTCAAGGCCCTTGAGCGGTTCGTCCTCTTTGGTCTTTGGCGCTCTCACTTGCACATTGCGTGCGCCCGAACGCGTCAAGCGATCAAAGATCGGTGCAAGACGTCTTTTGTCGCTGTCGGTCGCGAAAATCTGTCCGCGATTATCCATGAGCGCTGCGAGTGCCAATGTTTTACCGCCAGCACCTGCGCAAAGATCAATCACTTGCATGCCCGGATCAACGGCTGAGAGCGCTGCGGCAAGTTGCGACCCTTCATCTTGAATTTCATAAAAACCCTTTTGAAAGGCTGGCTCGGCTTGCAGGCTTGGTGCGCGGCCAACAGGCGATGGCATGATACGAATGCCAACCGGCGAATGCGGTGTGGCAATCGGTTTAAAATGCGAAAGCTCTTCGAGAACCCGTTCGCGCGTGACTTTCAGTGTGTTGACGCGCAAATCGATGGGCGCGCGGTGCGAAAGCGCCTGCATTTCATCTGACGACGCTTCACCAAAAGCGGCTTTGAAAGACGCGTCAAGCCATTCGGGATAATCCCCGATGACATGCGATGGTGCGTCAATGATCATGTTCTTTTGCAGGGCGTCTGCTTCATCGGCCGTCAGCGGCTCCGGCGCAAATTTCTCGCCGGAACAAAGAGCCGCGATCTCATCACCAGAGAGACCGCGTTCGAGATGCAAGGCGCCCAAAAGCATAGCCCGCGGCGTTTCAGCATTCATCATAAATGATGCTGAGGCGCGGCGTCTCAACGTGTCATAGACAAAAGCCGCAATCGCTGCGCGATCACCTGAACCTGCAAAGCGATGAGAAAGACCCCAATCTTTCAACGCATCACTCGCCGGTCGCCGACGCGTGATGAGATCATCGAGCACTTCGATGGCTGCAGAAAGTCGTGCCGCAGGCGTCATAACACAACTTTCAAAAGAGAGAGCAAAATAAAATCAAAAACACTCATGTCGGATAATTCGGACTCTCGCGTGTGATCGTCACATCATGAGCATGGCTTTCGCGCAATCCCGCAGATGTGATTTTCACAAATTCAGCTTTCGCTCGGAATTCCTGAAGCGTCGCGCCACCCACATAACCCATAGACGCCCGCAAGCCACCCGCCAATTGATGAAGCACGCTGGCCACTGGGCCTTTATAAGGCACCTGCCCTTCAATGCCTTCGGGCACAAGTTTCAGCGCGTCTTTGATGTCTTGTTGGAAATAGCGATCCGCCGAACCGCGCGCCATCGCACCGACCGAACCCATACCGCGATAGGCTTTGTAAGTGCGGCCTTGATAAAGGAATGTTTCGCCGGGGCTTTCATCCGTGCCCGCAAGAAGTGAACCGATCATCGCTGTTTCAGCACCTGCAGCAAGCGCCTTCGCAAGATCGCCGGAGAATTTAATACCGCCATCGGCAATCACCGGAATATCCGCTTTCTCGGCAACCGAATAGGCATCCATAATCGCGGAGAGTTGCGGCACACCAACACCAGCGACAATACGCGTTGTACAGATCGAACCAGGACCAATACCAATTTTCACCGCATCCGCACCCGTATCGATCAGCGCTTTCGTGCCGCCTGCGGTTGCGACATTGCCGGCGATGATTTGCACTGCATTCGATAATTTCTTGATCCGTGTCACGCTATCAAGCACGCGTTGCGAATGACCATGCGCCGTATCAACGCAAACGACATCGCAGCCTGCATCAATCAAAGCTTCCGCACGTTCAAATCCTGAGTCCCCCACCGTCGTTGCCGCCGCCACGAGCAAACGTCCGCGTGCATCTTTCGACGCATTCGGATGCGCGACCTGCTTTTCCATATCTTTAACTGTGATCAAGCCGATACAACGGAAATGGTCATCAACAACGAGCAATTTTTCAATACGGAATTGATGAAGAAGACGGCGCGCCTCATCTTGGCTCACCCCTTCACGCACCGTGATCAACCGATCCTTTGTCATCAATTCGGAAACGGGTTGTTGCGGATTGGTGGCAAAGCGCACATCGCGATTGGTGAGAATGCCGACAAGCTTTCCCGATTTATCTCCCGAGCCGCGTTCAACAACCGGCACACCGGAAATATGATTGCGCTTCATGAGTTCAAGCGCATCGGCGAGCGTCTCATCGGGATAGATCGTGAGAGGATTCACAACCATGCCGCTTTCAAATTTTTTGACCGCGCGCACTTCATTGGCTTGTTCATCAATCGTCATATTGCGATGAAGAACGCCAAGACCGCCTGCTTGCGCCATTGCAATCGCCAATCGATGTTCGGTCACGGTATCCATGGCGGCAGAAATGATGGGAAGTTTCAAATTCAGCGTGCGCGTCAATCGCGTTGTCACATCGACATCGCCCGGCATCACCAAAGAGTGACCGGGCTGCAAGAGAACATCGTCGAATGTGAAAGATTCACGGATTGCCGATTTGACGGCCATGGCCAACTCCCGAACGCGAAAAAGAGGCGGAGACGACCGGCTTTAAAACAGCGCGGCGGCAATTAGAGGCCGGTCATCGGATTGGCAGTGGGACGTATCACGGCCTCTCCCAAACGGGAAGCGGAAACCTCCCAGCTTAGGGATTTATCTCCGTTTTTATGGCGAGAAAACGAAAGCCTGCCCAAATTCGCGAGGATTTAAGCCGAAGCACGCCCGCGATAGCCCGTGGCGACGACATAAAGCTCAGCCGAATCAGACCGGCTCGCGGCGGGTTTGTAATGTTTGACCTGCGCAAAATCCCGCTTGAGATCGGAGAGCAAGGTCCCCTCCGTCCCGCCTTGCAGGACCTTGGCGAGAAAAGCCCCGCCGGGTGCAAGCACCTCGCGTGCGAATTCTGCGGCGAGTTCGGCAAGCGCCACAATTTTCAAATGATCGGTCTTCTTATGACCCGTTGTATTCGCTGCCATATCTGACATCACGACATCGGCCTCGCCACCGAGCATCGCTTTTAGCTTTTCAGGGGCATCGGCTTCGAGAAAATCCATCACCGTGAAATCAACGCCAATGATGGGTTCAATCTCTAAAAGATCAATACCGATCACTTTGCCTTTGCCCTTGTCGGATTGAACGATCTTTGCCGCCACTTGCGCCCATCCACCGGGTGCTGCGCCTAAATCAACAATGCGACCGCCGGACTTAAACAATTTGAACTTCTCATTAAGCTCGATGATTTTGAATGCCGCTCGTGAACGATAACCTTCGCGCTTGGCCCGCGCGACATAAGGATCATTGAGTTGCCGTTCCAACCACCGTTTTTGTGAGACCGTACGTTTCTTGGCGGTCTTCACCCGTTGTTTGAGGGAACGCCCCCCTTCGCGGCCCGAGAGTCCGTCGCCACTCATGCGGCCCCCAAAGCGTGATCATGCCACACGCCATCTTCGACCATCAATTGCATGAGAATGCCTTCACGCAATCCGCGATCCGCCACACGAACGCGATCAGAAGGAAACATGTGGCGAATGGCATCAAAAATCGCGCAGCCTGACAAAACCAAATCCGCACGTTCAGCGCCGATACACGCGCTCGCAACACGTTCGGAATAATTCATCGCCAAGAGTTTCGAGACGATATTACTCACCTGATCAGAGCTCATCCAGATGCCATCAACCGCGCGACGATCATAACGCGGCAAGCCAAGATGCACGCCCGCCAAAGTCGTCACAGTGCCGGAAGTACCCAAAAGATGAAAATCACGCGGCTCACCCGTCTTTGGCAGAGAGGCTGCGAAAGTCACAAGATGGTCTTTCACTTCGTCAACCATGCGTTGATAAGACTCGACACTCACATCGCGTCCGCCATGCCGCTCGGAGAGATTGACGACACCGACCGGCAAAGAAAGCCAAGAGCGAATGCGCTTGCGGATTGAGCGGCGTCCTTCACGCGCGGCATCGAGCCACACAACTTCGGTGGAGCCGCCACCAATATCAAAGAGCACAACGCTCTCGGCTTTCGGATCGGCCAAAGCCGCGCATCCCGCAGCGGCGAGTGCCGCCTCTGTCTCGCGATCAATGATCTCCAGGCGAAGGCCCGTCTCATGCTCGACGCGGCCCATAAAATCTTGGCGGTTATCGGCCGCACGACAGGCTTCAGTCGCAATCAAGCGCGCACGCTTTACGCCTCGATGCGCCATTTTGTGGCTGCAGATTTTGAGCGCCTCAATCGTGCGATTGATCGCATCATCGGCCAGACGGCGTGTCGAGGACACGCCTTCGCCCAAACGTACGATGCGAGAAAACGCATCCACCACGCGGAACCCGTCGCGCGACGGCCGCGCCATCAAGAGGCGACAATTATTGGTACCCAAATCCAGCGCGGCATAGACCGCAGCACGCGAAGCATCGCCGCCCTCAGCGTGATGCCGTCCCGCCTTGCCTGCACCCTCTTCCGCGCGATGCACACCCGCCCGCGACATGGAATTCCGTTCGAAAAACACTCAATCAAGGACGACGCTAGCATCAGTCGGGCCAAAAAGCCAAGCGAGAGCGCGGGCTGAACGCCTCACCCCCTTTAGGCAGCGAGGGACAAAGTCAGATTTCTCAGGGTCCGTAGAAAAAGCGTAGGCGCAATCGGCTTGGCGATCACGGCATCAAACCCCGCCTTCCGCGCCTGCTCAACAATACGGCGGGTCGTGCCGCCGCTCAATAAAATCGCTTTTGCAGAGGATGGGTTTTCAAGTTTCGCGCGCAAAATCCGAAGCGCTTCATAAGGCGTCATATCGCCAAGCTCGTCATCCAAAATCACAAGCTCGGCACCGTCATCCGCCCCTTTAAGAACAATCTCTTTAAGCGAAGACTGACAGGTGAGCGGATAGCCATAATCGTCAAAGAGGTCAGAAAGCACCGCCCGGCAATGATAATCTGGAGACAGTAAAAGACTGCGCGGTCTGTTCTTCGACGAAACAGAGAGAGATTGAGACGTCATAAATTTCAGATCCTGAATATAATTGCGGGATCGTCATAGCCTTATGCGTTTAAAAGTTCGGATAAAAATTGGCTAAAATTCAACCATCTTGAGGTTCAAGTACGGCTTCGGCCTTCGCTCGGCGGTTAAAATAACTCTCGATCTTGTCGAGATAAATATAGACCACCGGCGTGATGAACAATGTGAGTAGCTGCGAAACGGCAAGACCGCCGACAACTGCGATGCCCAAAGGTTGGCGAAGTTCAGATCCCGCTCCCGAACCAAGCGCGATCGGCAAAGTGCCAAAAAGGGCTGCGAATGTCGTCATCATGATCGGGCGAAACCGCACAAGCGCCGCTTCCCGAATAGCGTTTAACGCGTCCATTCCCGATTGCCGTCGTTCAATCGCAAAATCAACCATCATGATTGCGTTTTTCTTAACAATACCGACCAGCATCAAAATGCCGATGATGGCGATGACTGAAAGATCAAGCTTATAATATTGAAGTGCAAGCAAGGCGCCTAAGCCTGCAGATGGAAGACCAGACAAAATCGTGATGGGATGAATGAAGCTTTCATAAAGAACCCCCAAAACAATATAGATCACCAGCACAGCGGCGAGGATCAAAAGCCCCTGCCCTTTGAGCGAGTCTTGGAATTGCTGCGCAGATCCCGCAAAACCTGTGACAATTGACGACGGGAGACCTGCAATTTTCTCTGCCTTGCGAATGGATTCGACGGCTTGGCCCAAAGCAATATCGGGCGCTAGATTAAAGGATAGTGTCACAGCCGGTTGTTGGGATTGGCGATTGATCGATAAGGGACCGATATTGCGGCGTATATTCGCCACCGCTTCAAGCGGCACATTCTGACCTGTCCAATTTTTTATAAACAAACGCGACAAGGCCGCCGGATCCGATTGATAATCGCGATTGGCTTCCAAGATCACGGCATAATCGGTTGAGGCCGTATA
Organism: Hyphomicrobiales bacterium; assembly: GCA_046091665.1. Taxonomy (GTDB): domain Bacteria; phylum Pseudomonadota; class Alphaproteobacteria; order Rhizobiales; family Beijerinckiaceae; genus CAIUPE01. The sequence goes on along the minus strand of JBJTCD010000121.1, from coordinate 29,882 downwards.
GATGGTTGAAATCTGTCGTGAACCAAAGGCGTTATAAAGCGTTTGGCGAACTTGATCGGAAGTCACACCTAAATTGGCCGCTTTCTCGCGATCAAGATCCACAACGATTTGCGGATTGGCGATTTGCAAATCACTCGTCACGTCACGCAATTCGGGTGTTTTTCGGAACTGTTCTAAGATCTTCGGAACGGCTACAAACAAAGTGGCGAGGTCACCAGACTGCATCGTGTATTGATATTGCGCGCGCGCAAGCCGTCCCGCATTCAGATTGAAGTTTTGTATCGGAACAAACACCGCATTGATGCCCGGAATGCCGGACGCGGCTTTACGCAGCCGTCCGATAATCTTGCCCATATCATCACGTTGCCCGCGTGGCTTTAATTGAATAAACATAAAACCTTGATTGGTGGACCCGAAACCGGCCGCCGCCGTGAAATAATCAATCGCCGGATCTTTGCTGATCACCTCATTGAGCTTGACTTGATAATCGGCCATGGCGCTGAACGACACATCGGGTGCCGCTTCTACCGAGGCACGCAAAAGGCCCGTATCTTCTTGAGGAAAAAATCCCTTTGGAATCTGAACATAAAGCCAGCCGGTTAAAGCAATCGTTCCCATCGTGAAAAGAAGAATAATCAATCGAATGCGGATCACGCCATCAAGAGCAATTTGATAGAGTTTCAAAACCGCATTGAATCCCGCATCGACAATACGCGCGAAAAGGCTTTCACGATGACCAGGGCGATGTTCGCGCAAAATCCGCGCGCATATCATCGGCGTGAGTGTGAGCGAGACAAAGCCAGAAACCAAAATGGCCACTGAAATCGTGCCTGCAAATTCACGGAAGACACGCCCGACAACGCCACCCATGAAAAAGACGGGAATAAAAACCGCGACCAAAGACAGTGTGATGGAAATAATCGTAAAACCGATTTCTCGTGATCCCCGCAACGCGGCGTCAAAGGGTTTCTCGCCATTCTCAATATGGCGCATGATGTTTTCAAGCATCACGATGGCGTCATCAACCACGAAGCCCACAGAAAGCGTGAGCGCGAGAAGCGATATATTGTCGATCGAATAGCCGAACACATACATCGCCGCGAATGTACCAATCAAAGAGACAGGCAGCGCGAGCGTGGGGATAATGGTCGCTGTCAGTGATTTTAGGAATAAAAAAATCACCAAGACCACAAGGATTATGGAAAGCCCAAGAGTGAACTCCACATCGGCAACGGCTTCGCGAATGGGAAGCGAGCGATCTGACAAAACATCCATGCCAATCGACGCAGGAAGCTGATTACGATATTGCGGCAACTTCGCTTTGACTTGATCCACAACATCAACCGTATTGGCGTCAGATTGTCGGAAGACCGCTAAAACAATGGATCTCTTTTTTCCATACCAACTTGCCGTTTGATCATTCTCAACAGAGTCGCGCACAGTGGCGATGTCTTCAAGTTTCACAGGTACAGCATTTTTTGAACTGATGATGATCGCGCCATAGTCGGCCGCATTTCTTAATTGACCGGAAGCTTCAATTGTAACGTTGCGCTCGGTACCACGCAAAGTGCCCGTTGGTTGATTGGAATTCGCTGAGGAAATCGCTCTTTGAATATCGGCGAAAGAAAGACCACGCGCAGAGACCGCTTCAGGATCAGCCGTTACACGTACCGCATATTTTTGCGACCCATAAATTTGTACCTGCGCCACGCCATTAATTTGTGAGATCTGCTGCTGAAGAATTTGCTCGGCGTAATCATTCACCTGTGACAATTGCATCGTCTCGGAGGTGAGCGCGATGAAAAGCACTGGTTGATCGGCAGGATTGACTTTTCGAAAACTTGGCGGGTTCGGCAAATCAGGTGGAAGACGACGTAATGATCCGCTAATCGCCGCCTGGACATCAAGAGCGGCACCATCAATGTTGCGATCAAGATCAAATTGCAGCGTGATATTGGTTGATCCCAAACTCGATACTGATGTCATTGCGGTGATGCCCGAGATCGTCGAGAATTGACGTTCAAGCGGTGCGGCGACAGACGACGCCATGCTTTCAGGGCTTGCACCGGGCAAATTCGCCGAAACGCTAATTGTTGGAAAATCAACACGCGGCAGAGCGGCAACCGCCAGCAGACGATAAGCAAAGAGACCAAAGATAATAAATGATAACGTGATGAGCGTCGTCATCACCGGACGACGAATGCATAATTCCGAGAGAGACATTAGGGCGCTCCCGTCGAAGAACCTTTCGGTTCAATCTTCACACCATCCGTCAATTGAATTTGTCCATCGGTGACGACTTGCTCATCGCCAGAAAGTCCTTCAATGATCTCCGTGCGATTATTGACCGTACGCCCCGTTTTGACCGGTTTGAATTTGGCAACGTCTTTATCGACAACATAAACAAAAGACCCACGCGGCCCCGTCTGCACCGCTTCACGCGGCACCGTCACCGCATTATCGATGACTTTCAAAGTCACACGCACATTGCATAAGGCACCGGGCCAGAGCGCTTCTTTCTCATTATCGAAAATTGCACGCACCATCACCGTGCCCGAAGCGGTATCGACGGCATTATCAATCACCGCAATCTTACCCTTTACCTTTTCACCGACACCTTGGATTGTTGCCTCAACGCTTGAACTCGCATTACCGAGCGCGGCTTTTAAATCAGGCAAGAAACGTTGCGGCGTGCTGAAGGCGACATAAATGGGTGAGATCTGATTGATGACGGTGAAGGGCACACTGCCATCGCCCGTCTTCGCAATGTTGCCCGGCTTCAACCCCGCGACACCCGCGCGACCGCTTATGGGCGCTAAGATCGTATAATAGCTTTGCGTTACTCGAAGATTATCAAGCGCCGCCCGATCAGAGGTGAGCTGCGCCGTGATGGCCGCAACTTGTGTCTTTGCATTTTCAAGATTGACCTTGGACGCAAATTCGTTCGCCGCAAGCGCTTCATTGCGGCTCACATCGCGTTGGGCCTGTTCGAGCTGGGCGGTTGTGCGTTGAACCGTCGCTTCGGCTTGGCGCACTTGCGCATCAATGCCACGGGAATCGAGGCGAACAAGGACGTCGCCAGCTTTCACAAGCGCACCATCGGCAAAGAGAATTTCAAGAATTTGTCCCTCAACCCGTGGCCGCAAAGTAACCGAGGCCACCGGCTGCACCGTTCCAATCGTATCAAATTGAACCGGAACCGCCTCCCGTTTCGCCGTGCCCAACAGGACGGGAACAACCCTCTGTGTTGCACCGGCCGACGGAGCGCCGCCCTGAGGCGCGCCACTTTGCTGAGCAAAAACAGCGTGAGGGCTCGCAAGCAAAGTCAAAAGGGCCAGAATGCAGGGAATTTTTACTGAGCGGACGCGGATCATCGGGCAATGACTCACCAAGGAGGAAAAAAGCAGAACATTGAAAGTAAGCCCTTATGGCAGAGCCGTTCACCATGAGCACGTGAATTTTTTGTCATCACGACCGGCTTGGCTTGTCATTATTCAGCGGTTTCGCTAAACAGCGCCCGACCATGAGGACAGGGTTTCGCCCGCGAAACCCGTGTGATGCGGTCCTGTTGGGGGATAGTTCAACGGTAGAACAGCGGACTCTGACTCCGTTAATCTTGGTTCGAATCCAGGTCCCCCAGCCAAATCCCATATCAATTTCAATAGATGCGTTGAATTGCGAAGATCGCTATAATGACGCGCGATCAAGGATCTAAGAACACCGTGAGTTTTGTCCATGCCCCGACCCGATGATGGGTCCCGATTGCCCTTCCCCGACATGTTTGAAGAGGCGCCTCGCCTCGTCAAAGACATGCTGCGTGGCCTTCGGCATGAAATCAAGCAATTCGATCCGACACGCGACCTAGAGACCCTGTCTCGTGACATGAGCCAAGTGCCGTTCCCGATGGGCCTTTCGCCTTTGGCGCTGGCTGCCGAACTTGTACGTGAGGCACGCAAAGCTGCGAAATTTGGTTCAGCTCTCGCGCGTGACGTGTTCGACCCACAAACGGATGAAGCGCTTCTCGCTTTGGTCAATGGTCGAGAAGCCGACCGCGCCGCCTATGTACACGCTCGCTATCAAGCGACACGCTATCTCATGAAGCGCATGGGCTATGGTGATCATCTGTTGCTTGAAAGACCCATTGCGCGTGTATGGGCAGAGACGGCGAATACACTTTCATCACCTCGCGAACGCGCTGACTATACAGGTTTGGCTGATCAGGCTTTGCGGCTTACGGCATCGGGCGCGATTGCTGCGTCGGATGATCAAGCTCTGGCGTTTCGTATTTTTGCGGCGCTCTCTTTGGCGGAAGCCATGCTCACGCTCTCCACGCCTTCGGACTCGGCCGCTGTTATTGGTGCGCTTGATCTGGTCGCTGAAATCGTCACTTTGCGCGTGGGCATTTTTGACGCAATTATGAATGGATTTGATCCTTTAACCGCGCTCGCGGCCGAATTAAAACGCCTCGCACCCCATCTTGTTGAGGCGTGATATGGAATTACCCATCCTTCCCGAATTAACGCGTGAAGATGATATACGCCATCGCGTGCGCGAATTGAAATTTTTCGAAGAGTCGTTTCGGCGCAATCTCGCCCTACGTCTTGAAAATACGGGAATGACAAGCCGCACAGACCGCGCGAAACTTCATTCAGCCTTTTTAGCTTGGGTTGATAACTTTCATGTCACACGAGAAATCGCCGAAGCGGATCGTCGAGATTTTGTCTGTTATGCCGCCGGTCGCATGTTGGCAGAACTCTTCCGCCATGAACCTTTGATGATTTCAAATTCCGGTAAAAGCGATGATCCGATTTTAGTGGAATGGCCGGAAGGCTCTGTCTATGCGAGCTATTGTCTGGGTGTGGCGCTCTCCGTCTTGAAACAAGATTTCGATGGTGCGCCAACGCTCACGGAAGCAAGCCGTGATCGCCGCGTGTGGCAAAGTATTCGCGAAAACATTCGCGACAATCCCGATTATGCGATTCCGTTTCTTGACCTTCTGGTCGGGCAAAAACCCAATTGGACCGATCCGTCTTTGCCTGAACGTCGCCCGGCAGTGCGCGCCAAACAAGCCATGGCGGCGTGATCAATTACGCAAGGCTTCGATATCACGATAAAGATCGAGCGCTTCGGGATTAGCGAGCGCTTCGCGATTTTTCACTTCGCGACCATGAATAATATCGCGCACCGCGAGCTCAGTGATCTTGCCGGATTTGGTTCTTGGAATATCGGCAATCGCAATGATTTTTTGTGGCACGTGACGCGGGCTCGCGCCGTTGCGTATTTGCTTGCGAATACGATCTTCAAGTGCTGATGAAAGCTCCACGCCTTTACGCAAACGCACAAAGAGGATCACGCGCACATCACCGGCAAAATCCTGTCCGATGGCGAGTGCTTCAATGACGTCGGGAATCTGTTCGACTTGCGCATAGATTTCAGCGGTTCCAATGCGCACACCACCGGGATTGAGTGTCGCATCTGATCGACCATGGATGATGAAACCGCCATGCGGAGTCCACTCTGCAAAATCACCATGATGCCATAGGCCGGGAAAACGCTCAAAATAGGCAGCGCGATATTTTTTTCCTTCGGGATCATTCCAAAAAGACACCGGCATGGACGGAAACGCTTTTTTACATACAAGCTCACCCTTGCCTGATGCGAGCGCCTTTCCGTCATCATCGAATATATCGACCGCCATGCCTAAACCCGGTCTTTGAATCTCACCCGCGTAAATGGGTGAAGTCGGATCTCCGAGCACAAAACAGGAAACAATATCGGTGCCGCCCGAAATGGATGCCAGATGCACATCGCTTTTAATTGATTGGTAAACCCATTCAAAAGTTTCAGCCGCGAGCGGAGATCCTGTTGACGCCACTGTGCGGAGCGCTTTGAGATCATGCGTCTCTATAGGTTTCAATTCGAGCTTGCGACATGAATCAAGATATTTTGCTGACGTGCCAAAAAATGTCACACGCTCTTCTTGTGCATAATCAAAAAGAACATTGGAGCGCGGGGCGAAAGGCGATCCGTCGAAGAGGATCAAAGTGGATCGGCACGCCAAGGCCGAGACAAGCCAGTTCCACATCATCCACCCGAGAGTGGTGAAATAGAATACACGATCATTCTCACCATTATTGGAATGAAGTCGATGTTCTTTCAGATGTTGAAGAAGCGTGCCGCCCGCACCATGAACAATGCATTTTGGAATGCCGGTGGTGCCTGATGAAAACAGAATGAAAAGCGGGTGATTAAAAGACAGCCTTTCGAAATGAACCGGCTCGTCAGATGACTCTGACATGATGCTTGAATAAGAGCCGGCATTTGGAAGCGATAAAGCCACCTCATTCGCTTCGCCAATCAGATCAATTACCAGGCTGGCTTTGACCGACGGAAGAGCGTTCAAAATTTCCGTGCATTTATCAAGGATCGAAAGGCGCTGGCGATTATAGAAATAACCATCGCAACAGAGAAAGAGCTTCGGCTCAATCTGCGAAAAGCGATCAAGCACACCCCGCACACCAAAATCGGGCGAACATGATGACCAGATCGCGCCAATCGAAGCGGTGGCGAGCATCATGACGATAGCCTCAGGACAATTGGGCAGCATCGCTGCAACCCGATCTCCCACCCCAACATTTTTGGATTTCAAAAAGCGTTGCGCCGATCCGACCGCTTTGAGAAGCTCTCGTCGTGTCATCCGCTTCTCGACGCGATCCTCCGCCCGAAATATGATGGCCTCACGGTCATCGGCATGGCTGAGGAGATTTTCCGCATAATTGAGCCGCGCCTTTGGGAAAAAGGCGGCGCCCGGCATCCGGTCCTCACCAAGTAGAACCGTTCCCTTCTCGCCGATCACGCCACAGAAATCCCAAAGCGCCGACCAGAATTCTCCCCGTTCCTCCACCGAGGCCTGATGAAGCGCGGGGTAATCGGAAAGCACGCGGCCGAGGCGGGCTCCGAAAAAGGTCCGGAACTCGGCCATCGCGCTCGACGCCGCCGCTTCCGGCCGCGGTCGCCAGAGTGGTTCCTGCCGCATCATCCATTTCCCCTTTTATCCAGAAGCCAGTGTGAACCCTTGCTTCCGGTATCTCTGCGGCCGATGTATACCGAGTTTGGTTTAGGAAAAAGATAGCCGTCATCAATGCGCCCTTTTGACATCAAGCGACAGGCACGACGCCTCGGCATTGCGGCCCTTCTTTTCCTTGTCCTGATTGGCGTTGGCAGCCTGATTTCAGTTCCGGTCGATGGCGAACGCGTCGGCCGCTTGATCCGGCCGACTTTGATCGGGTTTCTCGGCCCTGATGTGACGCTGGATCTTTCGGCTTCTTTGTCGATTTTGCCTCGTCCAACACTTCAGATTTCTAATCTAACCATCTCTAAAAAAGACAAATTTTCTATCAAGTCCCAACAAGCTACGGTACCGGTCAGCGTTGTAACTTTATTGTCAGGCGGCCTTTCGGGCTCAAGCCTGACAATCAATAATCCCGTCATCACACTGCCACTTTCGAGCCTCCCTGAGACGAGGCAAAGTGCCTTGGCGCTGCTGAGCGGTGCGTTAGGCGCAGCGGACTCAATCCAAGAAACCCCCATCGACGCAATTGCCATCCGCTCAGGCAAAATTGTGGTGGCCGCTGACACCCAAGTTTCCTTCGTCGAGACATTCGACGCTGATCTTTCAATCACCAAAGCGGGGCGGATCGATTTCGATCTTCGCCTGCCCTGGAAAAGCGAAGCGGTTGACGTGAGCGGCCGGGTCGACCCAGTCGACCCGAATACGGGAAGCAAAGCGTCTTCACTTGTAATCAAAAGCGCGCCCGCTTCGATCAGTCTCGAAGGTGCCTTGGCAACAACACCAGAACTTCATTTTGCAGGCACGATTGATCTCGCCATCAAAGCGCTTGATCGCTTTGGCAAATGGCTCGACATCGATCCGCCTATAAATTTCGCAACGCCGCTCGCGGTGAAAGGGGCGGCTGAAATCACGGGCGAGCGCATCGCCATTCGTGAGGCTGCCCTTACCCTCGGCAAGATCGAGATGAAAGGCGGCATCGGCCTTGATGTTGCCGGTCAACGACCTCTCGTTTTTGGAAGTCTTTCTGCGGGCGACATGGATGTTACGGAATTTTTGTCACCTCTATGGCCAAAGCAAGCGCAAGGATGGAAAACAGAACCGCTCTCGAATGGTCTCACACCCGAACAAGATTTCGATGTTCGGTTTTCAGCAGAACGCGTTAACCTGGGCATTGTGCGTATAGCCAATCTCGCGGTTTCCATCTTAGCCAAAGATCGCGCACTTGATCTGACTTTAGGAGGCTCGAAACTCTTTCAAGGATCAGCAAAAGGAAAAGTGTCGATCAAACCTGAGGAAGAAGGTTATCGTTTAGCGCTGCATGGCAGTTTCGATAATGTCGATCTGGCGCAAGCCACACTCGCTCTCATGGATATGAGAAAGATCGAGGGCACTGCAGAAGGTAAATTCGAATTTGAATCGCAAGGCCGCTCAGCAGACGCGATTATGAAAGGGCTTTCAGGAACGACTGATCTAACCATCAGTAATGGCACCCTGAATGGCGTTAATCTCGCGACCATTCTCAAACGAATTGAGACGCGCCCCCTATCCGCCATTCGCGATATGAAAGGCGGGAAGACTGATTTTGATCGCGTTCACGTGAGTGCCGCGATTGAAAATGGAAATGCCACGCTCGATAAAGCGGAAATGATTTTTCCGCCGAATGGCATGACAATGACAGGGCAAGTGAATATTGGCGAACGCCGCCTCACCCTAGAAGGAATCGCCACCGGTCCCGACCCGGATAACGGCACCGCTCCGGCTATTCTTCCTTACACGGTCACGGGCAGTTTTGATGACCCCGTCGTCACACCCGATGTCGGGCGGATTCTAAAACGTCAGGGCACAACGACGCCGGAGCCGTGATTATTCCTCGGTCGCTTTTACCGTTGTGACCAAAGGCACCTGCCCTAAACCGTCTTTGTTATAAATATCATCGCGGAATTGAATGAGGCCGTCAGGCGTCGCCCATGCGGTGATGTAAACCCAAAAGACAGGAACGGGTTTAGCCAATTTCGCATCTACGCGCTGACCCGATTGGATCGCCTCGTCAATTTGCTCACGCGCCCAACCCGGTGTGTCTTTGAGCAACCATTCCACATAGTCGCGGACATTCTGCACACGCATACAGCCCGATGATACAAAGCGGAAATCATCACCGAAGATGCCTTTAGCCGGCGTGTCATGCATATACACGCCGTAAGGATTGGCGATGTTGATCCGAACAAACCCAAGCGAATTAAATTCCCCACCCGGATCTTGGCGGAATTGATAACGCGTCGCCTCATCCGTTTTCCAATTCACCTGACTGGATTGGATTTCATTTCCTTCCTTAGTGAAAATTCTGATCTTGTTCTCGATCAGATAATTCGGATTGGCCTGCATCTTCGGAATAAGATCTTTTTTAATGATCGACGCCGGCACCGTCCAGAACGGATTGAAGTTAATGTCGATCACGCGCGTTGTCATGATGGGCGATTGACGATCAATCTTGCCAACACCTGCCGCATGACGGGTTTGAACAACGCCGTCTTCAACAGTTTCGACGAGCGCGCCCGGAATATTGGCGGTTACAAATCTCTTACCCGGATTAGAAGCGTAAGAGCGGAGCCTTACGAGATTCACTTCAAGCTGCTTGAGGCGAACATCCGCCGGAATATTGAAAGCGGTAATCGTCTGCCGCGTCACAAGGCCCGATGGACGCAAGCCATGCAATTCTTGAAACCGCTTCACACCCGTTTCAACGAAAGAGTCGAACACATCGGAAAGTCCGGCTTCAAGATCAAGGTCACCAGACGCCATCAATCTTTTTCTGAGATCAATAACAGCGGGATCTTGCATACCGAGCTTTAACGGTACAGTCGGAACAAGCGGCCAGCCGCCCTTGGCAATAAACAATTTGAATTTTTCAATCGCCGCTTCGGTTGCTGCGACTGTGCCGGGAGAGAGCAAAGGTGCGGTTGAACGGTCTAAGGTCTTAGATGTGGCGGCATCATAGCTTTGTACCCATTCGGCCTGATCGCCGGTATCGTCCAGCATGTCCTGCGCGAAAGCAGAACCAGCACCGAAGGCCAATGAGGCCAATGCGGTCGAACCGCGTAAAAAATCACGACGGGAAACCCCGAAAGAACCAACCATCATCAAAATCCCGAAACTCAGAAGACATTCATTATCGCAAAATCGCGTTAATGATTCCTGTCACAACGCTTTTGAGATGAGTCTCTAGCGCCCAAGTTTTGGCAATTTGATGACGAAGGACGAGCCGCGCTTTTAAAGACGATATTTCACATTATCGCTGAAAAAACGTTCAAGCCGCATCAAAATGGCATTGGCCGAGCGAAATTCGGGCTCGCTGATCCCCCCTACCCGTTCCACCGTGCGGGTATGTTTGGAATAAAGACCCTGCACGATGTCGTGGATTTGGCGTCCCTTTTCGGTCAGCTTAATCCGAACAGAGCGCCGATCAACACGCGATCTTTCATGCGAGAGATAGCCCGTCTCGACCAATTTCTTGACGTTATAGGAGACGTTGGAGCCGAGATAATAGCCGCGTGAACGCAATTCGCCTGCGGTCAATTCCTTGTCTCCAATATTAAAAAGCAGCAAAGCCTGAACCGGGTTGACGTCCGAACGGCCGCGACGGTCAAACTCATCCTTGACTACGTCAAGCAGTCCCCGGTGAAGTCTTTCGACCAGCGAAAGCGATTCAAGATAAACAGGCGCCGCAGCCCCAAGCGTCTTCACTGAAGCATCATTAACGGAAATCTTGACCATCTTATTCATCGGAGACCATCCCCTTTAATTCCTAAACGTAATACAATCTTGACGTTAGGGAATATGAGAATGCTCGTAAAAGACGTATTAATTTTTGTACCTAAGAAAACCTTACCTTAAAAAGGGTAAGCAGGACGGAAAGCCAATGGCTAAAAATGAATCGATTGAATTTCAAAGGATTGTGAGTCGTTTTTCAGGCTGCGCCCGAACGAAAAAGATCCGCAGGATATGGACAACAACCAACACCAGAGTGAATACGCCGAGCATCTCGTGCGCGAAACTCGACTGTGACGCGATGGCCGACAATCCATAAGCGGTCGCCACCAGAAACCACACGCCCGCGCCCCAACGCCAAGACATCCACAGCGCGACGCCCGCGATTAAATCGAGAATTGCAAAAACCAAAGCCATCGCCAACTCAGCGTCGAGGGCGGTCTTGACCAGGTGAAGTCCCGGGCCAATCGCGCCCGTCAAATCCGCCCAAGCCCAGAATCCCTTGATCAGCCAGAAAATGGCCAAAATCCGATAGGAAACTTGCAAAACAAAATGCAGTTTTGTTTGCGAGACATCGAGATGAATGGCCATGGGTCGTTTTATGCCATTGGCCCCTATGGAGGGGCAAGGTGGATCGGATAAATCGACAAGAAATATCGCCTCTTCCTCTTCCGAAGACAATCAAGGCGATGGTAAAAGCGCTTCCTAAGACAAGAAATAGATGGGATTGGAGTGAGTAACATGGCGTCCCGCGACACTGCGCGCTTGATTTTGCCTCATCGCCCCCGGCGGAACCGGAAAGCGGAATGGTCGCGTCGGTTGGTTCGTGAAAACCGCTTGACCACGGATGATCTGATCTGGCCGATTTTTATCGTCGACGGGGTTAATCAACGCGTGCCCGTTGCTTCTATGCCGGGCGTCGAGAGACTAAGTGTCGATGAAGCGGCACGGGATGCAGAAAAAGCTGCCAAACTCGGCATTCCAGTCATCGCCCTTTTTCCCTATACCGATCCCGCAAAACGCGATGCGACGGGAAGCGAAGCGCTCAATTCCAACAATCTTGTCTGTCAGGCCTGCCGCGCGATCAAAAAAGTCGCGCCTCAAATCGGTTTGATGACGGATGTCGCGCTTGATCCCTATATAAGCCATGGCCATGACGGATTGCTCTCGGGCGAAACCATTTTGAATGATGAAACGGTATTCCAGCTCGCCCGTCAGGCATTGGTTCAAGCAGAAGCGGGATCGGACATCATCGCGCCTTCCGATATGATGGATGGACGCGTGGGAGCCATTCGCGCTGCGCTTGATGATCAGGGTTATGAATTAGTGCAGCTCATGGCCTATGCGGCGAAATATGCCTCCGCCTTTTATGGTCCCTTTCGCGACGCGATCGGAACCTCGGCAACTTTGGTCGGCGACAAACGGACCTATCAAATGGATCCGGCCAATGGCGAAGAAGCCATCAGAGAAGTGGCGCTTGATCTCGAAGAAGGTGCCGACATGGTAATGGTGAAACCCGGCATGCCCTATCTCGATATTGTTCACCGCGTGCGTGAACATTTCGGTGTGCCGACCTTCGCCTATCAGGTGTCGGGCGAGTATGCGATGATCATGGCTGCTGCCAAGAATGGCTGGCTCGATGGCGACCGCGCGATGCTTGAAAGTTTACTCGCTTTCAAACGCGCTGGCGCCGATGGAATCCTGACTTATTTCGCACCCCGTGTTGCGGAGATGCTCGCGCGCTAGACACGCGCGCGATCCCTCAATGTCCGGTAAAGAAAATCTGGACGCCGTCATTTTCGAACGGCGTTCCCACTTTTCCTTTGCCCGGTTTGCCGGAGCTATAGATAATTTTTGGACCCGAACCCGCCTCAGCTGATGTAAGGATGAGCGCCCAATAAGTCCGATAGCGTGAGCCCGGCGCGCTCGCCCTAATCATACCCATATATTTGGCCTCTCTCATCAGCATATTTTCGCGATGATGGGGCGAACGGATCCAGGCATTGATCGAGTCCGCAACAGATCGATCTGCCGCGCCAACATTTTCTGTAGCAAGTGCATAGGTAAAGCCGGCATTGTTCATGCGCGTTGTGAAGTCGCCCGCCACTTCATGAGACAGCACATCGCGCGACGCCATCGCGACCGCCTGATAGCGCGCAGCTTCAACAACGGCGGAATTGACACTCACGGGGCCAAGACCATTTTGAGCCCGGAAGGAATTTACTAGGCCCACGGCTTCATTGGAAACGTCAGCGACGCCTCCTGAGACAGATGATTGCGGTGTTGGGGTTGTCGCGCAGGACGCCACAAACAAGGACACCAAAGCCACAATTCCGACCCGAAGACTATTCTCAATCATATGCGAGGCCCTTCCCGCCTAAATCTGTCCGTTAAGCTGCATAATAGAAAATCCATATGCGCGCTGGCTAGTCCCCTGCGACAAAGCGGTTGACTTACCCAAAGCGATTGCACGGAAGTGTGACTCATGCCTATCATCTGAGCAGGGTAAGGATACGGGATCGATCACGGACTAGCGGATGACAAATCAAGCACAGGATCCAACCCAGTTTTTCATGACGGCACCGAGCCCCTGCGGCTATATTCCGGGCCAAATGGAACGAAAAGTCTTCACCCATCTGATCGGACGGCGGGCGAAAAGCCTGAACAACCTGCTCTCGGAAGCCGGATTTCGTCGCTCCCAAACGATTGCCTATCGGCCTGCCTGTGAACGCTGTTCAGCCTGCGTGTCGGTGCGGGTGCCGGTCGATGAATTTACCCCCTCCCGCAATCTCGCCCGCGTTCTGGAGCGCAACGGCGATTTGATGGGGACGGAAGCACCGAATACCGCGAGCGCCGAGCATTACGGATTGTTTCGCTCATATCTTTCTGCACGTCATACGGAAGGCGGCATGATCGATATGAACATTCTCGATTTCACGCTGATGATCGAAGATACGCATGTCGATACCGAACTGGTTGAATATCGTCGTCGCAGCACCGAGCCCGGATTTTTCGGACAGGCCACAGGCCCGCTTCTCGCCACCGCCTTGACCGATGTTCTGTCCGACGGGTTGTCGATGGTTTATTCTTTTTATAACCCGGAAGAGAGCCAACGCAGTCTCGGCACCTATATGATCCTTGATCATATAGAACGCACGCGCAAACGTGGCCTGCCCTATCTTTATCTCGGCTATTGGATTCCGGGCTCACGCAAAATGGCATATAAAGCGCGCTTCTTGCCGCAAGAACGTTTGGGCACGAATGGGTGGGCCCGTGTCGAACGTTACTCCGACACGTGACAGCACTATTCAAAAACTAAGCCGAAAACCTATTCGATTTTGGGAAACCTTTTGGCGGCAAACGTCCGGCATCCGAACGGCTGCCGATCCACTCCTTGATGTCAGGCTTGCCAACTGTCCATGTGCGGCCGGCTGTATCTTTCCATGTAAGACCTTCAGACAATTTGAAGGTCTTGATATCGGCCATGCCGCCATCTTTATATTTTTGAATGCGAACACCTTTGCCGCGCGCCATCTCCACCATTTGTGAAAGCGGGAAACAAAGTAATTTGCGGTTCTCGCCAATCGCGGCGACATGATCGCCTTCAACCGGCACAACAAAACGTGCGGTTTCACGATCATCAAGATTGAGCACTTGCCGCCCTTTGCGTGTGTTCGCAATCGTGTCATCTGAAAGCGCGATGAAACCGCGGCCAACGGATGAAGCAAACAATAATTTTTCGCCCGCTTTATGCGGCCATGCGGTTACGATCTCCGCGCCTTCATCAATATCGGCGAGCAACCGAACAGGATCACCGAAGCCGCGACCGCCCGGCAGTTTAGAGGCATCAAGCGTGTAAACTTTTCCGCTTGTGACGAAGACCAGAATTTTTGCGGTTGTCTCTGTATGGAAACTCAGTTTCAGCGCATCATCGCCTTTAAACTGCAGATTGCCCAAATCCGTCACATAACCTTTTAGCGCACGAATCCAGCCCTTCTCCGAAAGCACGACGGTAAGCGGTTCACGCTCAACCATCGCTTCGGTGAGATCGACTGTGCCAATCTCGGGCGCTTCAGCAAAATTCGACCGTCTCTTGCCGATTTTTGTGTCAGGACCAAAGCTCTTTTTGACCTCACGAATTTGCCATGAAATCGCTTTCCATTGCTTATCCGGCGAAGCGAGAAGCAATTCAATCTGTGCTTTTTCTTCGGTGAGCGTTTCGAATTCACGCCTGAGTTCCATCTCTTCCAATTTGCGCAAAGAACGCAAACGCGTGTTCAAAATCGCTTCCGCCTGAACATCATTCAATTTGAATGCTTTGATGAGTTCAGCCTTTGGATCGTCTTTCTCGCGGATGATTTTGATCACACGATCAAGATCGAGATAGACGATCAATAGGCCTTTGAGAATTTCAAGACGCTTATCAATCTGATTGAGTCGATGACGCGATCGACGCTCCAACACATCACGGCGATGATTGAGCCATTCACGTAGTACATCGGCAAGGCCTAACACACGCGGCACAAGACCTGCAGTCAAAACATTCATATTCATCGGCACACGCGCTTCAAGCTCGGTGAGTTTGAAGAGCGACTCCATCAGAATTTCCGGATCAACTGTACGCGCACGCGGCTCGATGACGATGCGAATATCTTCTGCTGATTCATCACGCACGTCGGCAAGGAAAGGCAATTTGCGTTCATTGATCAATTCAGCAAGTTTCTCGATCAGACGCGATTATGGATCCATATAAGGAATTTCGGTCACGATGATCGACCACAATCCCCGCCCTTGATCTTCCTTCGTCCATTTCGCGCGCACGCGAAACGAACCACGCCCCGTGCGATAGGTCTCGGCAATCGACTCGCGCGATTCAACAATCACACCACCTGTTGGAAAATCAGGACCTGGCACGAAAGTGAGAATTTGATCCGTCGTCGCTTTCGGATGTGCAATCAAATAAAGCGCAGCATCACAAAGTTCAGCGGCATTATGTGGCGGAATGGATGTTGCCATCCCCACCGCAATGCCTTGCGAACCATTGGCAAGAAGATTGGGGAAAGCTGCGGGGAGAACAAGCGGCTCTTCTTCCGAGCCATCATAGGTCTCGCGGAAATCAACCGCATTCTCATCGAGACCTTCGAGAAGCAAACGCGCAACTTCTGTAAGACGCGCTTCGGTGTAACGCATCGCGGCCGGATTATCGCCGTCGATATTTCCAAAATTACCTTGACCATCAACAAGCGGATAGCGAACCGCAAAATCCTGCGCGAGACGCACGAGTGCATCATAGACCGATTGATCACCATGCGGGTGATATTTACCAATCACGTCGCCGACAACGCGCGCGCATTTCTTAAAGGCCTGACCCGGATCCAAACGCAACAAACGCATCGCATAAAGAAGACGGCGATGAACAGGCTTCAAGCCGTCGCGCGCATCCGGCAATGCGCGATGCATGATGGTGGAAAGCGCATAAGCGAGATAACGCTCTTCGAGCGCATCTTTCAACGAGATTTCTTCTATGCCCTTATCATCCGGCGGAGCAACGCGCTTACCCATGAACCTACCTCAATTTTTACCCGTGTCCGGATGCCCTCAGAACCGATTCGCGGCAAGCCGAAGCCCCTCTAGCCGAGGGTTTCAGCGCCCTTTCCCTGTCGATAGAGGGTTGAAAGCGCCTCTCGTGCCTCTGGAAGCGGCAGATTGCGCGCACCGAAAAGATGGCGCTCGAGAAAATAGCCGGTCAAAGCCAGACCATCGGCGACATCTCTTTCTTGCGGCAGGCCCACATTGGCTTGGTCCAACAAAAAAGCCGGAAGCTTAAAGAGCCGCTCACGATAGGGCTCGCCCGCCTCTTCACATACCGCACGACCCGATTTTGGAGAGACATAAATCAATCGATCTTTGGCGCCGGTGGCGGCGCATTCTGTGAGATCAAGACCGAAACCAAGCTCTGCAAGCAGCGCCACCTCGAAGCGCACAAGCAAAGGCGCGGCAAGATCATCTTGATCCATCGTGTTCAAAATAATTTCGAGCGCGTCATAGAGTGACGGATGCGGATCACGCTCGGGTAAAAGACGGACAAGGGCGGCAATCGTCGTCAATGCGTAAAGCGTTCGTCTTTGACCCATAAAAGCGGCCGCTCGCATCCGCATGGGTTCAACAGCAAAATGACCAAGCTGCTCATCAAGCCGCGCACGCCAAGAGAGCGACACCGCGTTCCCCGCTTGCAATGCCGGTTGCAAACGGCGCGAACGGCCACCTCGCACGACGCCCAAGTGACGACCATGCGCACGCGTCATCGCTTCGAGAATGACATCGGCCTCGCCCAAACGGCGCACACCGATCACGATGGCATCATCCTGCCATTCCATGTGCTTTACGGCCGCCCCTGCAATTTACTCTTTCGGAAATTCAAGACCCATTTCGCGATAGCGCGCCGGATCATCCGACCAATTTTCGCGCACTTTCACGTGAAGAAAAAGATGAACTGGTGTTTCAATTTCCTCGGCAATGTCTTTGCGTGACGCCGCACCAATCGCTTTGATGGTCTGCCCAGCTTTACCGAGCACAATCATGCGTTGGCTCTCGCGCTCGACAAAAATTGTTTGTTCGATACGGACAGACCCATCTTTGCGCTGCTGCCATTGATCGGTTTCGACCGTTGACCGATAAGGCAATTCATCATGCAGACGTTCAAATAATTTCTCGCGCGTGATTTCAGCGGCAAGCATACGCATGGGAGCGTCTGAGACTTGATCTTCCGGATAAAGCCACGGACCCTCCGGCATCAAAGCGGCAAAATGCGAGCGCACGCGATCAACACCACTTCCCGTTGTTGCGGACACCATGAAGGTTTCTTTGAAAGAAATTCTTTGATTAAGCATTTCGGCCAAAGTCAAAAGATGCGGCGGATCGACGAGATCGACTTTATTCAAGATGAGATGGATCGGCTTTTTCCATTCGCTTAGGGATTGAAGCAGAGCTTCGACATCCGTATCGATGCCTTTGCGTGCATCAATCACAAGACCAACCGCATCGGCCTCGCCCGCACCGCCCCAAGCAGATGTCACCATCGCGCGTTCAAGACGACGCTTCGGTGAGAAAATCCCCGGCGTATCAACGAAGATAATCTGCGTCTGATCGACCATCGCAATGCCGCGCACAAGCGCTCGTGTCGTTTGCACTTTGCGCGATACGATTGAAACTTTCGCACCAACAAGCGCATTCACAAGCGTTGATTTCCCGGCATTTGGCACGCCGATCAATGCGACATAACCGCAGCGCGTCGGAGTCTCATTAGTCATTACGGTCTCTCCACGCCTTCACGCGACATAAAAAAATGAGCCGCTGCATGTTCCGCCAAACGTTTCGACGGACCTTCTGCCTCACAGGACAAAAAACCTTGCACCTCAACCGCGATCACGAAAACCGGTGCGTGATCAGGACCGGAACGTTTAACTTCGCGATAATGAGGCACCGGCAAGCCCCGACCCAAGGCCCATTCTTGCAAACTCGATTTCGCGTCGCGACGCGCGGCATCGCTTTCATGAAGCTTGTGCCCAAAGCTCTGTTCGACCACCCGCCGCGCTTCATCATAACCGCCATCAAGATAGATCGCGGCAATGATCGCTTCGCACAGATCCCCGAGCAACACGCCTTTCTTGCGCAAGCCCGATTGCATTTCACCGGGGCCCAATTTGATGAAAGGACTTACACCCCAGCTCTCGGCAATTTGTGCGCAGCTCTCTTTGCGAACAAGCGTGGCAAGTCGACGGGATAAGATGCCTTCCGCTTCATGCGGAAAGTTTCGATAAAGCAATTCGGCAATCGCTAATCCCAAAACACGATCGCCTAAAAATTCAAGCCGCTCATAATAAGCATCGGCATTAACCGGCGCTTTGACGGCGCTGATATGGGTAAGCGCTTGCTCGAGATAGGCACGCGTCTTGAAGTGATAGCCGATCCGATTTTCCAAATCGGACAGATCAGGACTTATGCGCTTTGCCGCCACGCGATCATCCGATCCGGTTAAACAAACGCGACCATCTTACCGACCACGGCCATTCCCAAATTTTCCAGGCGGCCGAATCTTCCTCAACAGAGAAGAAAATCACTTCGGCACGACCGACAAAATTTTCATAAGGGACATAACCCACACCTTGCGAAGACATATCGCGCGAGTCGAGCGAATTATCGCGATTGTCTCCCATCATGAAAAAATGTCCGGGCGGCACAACATAAACCGATGTGTTGCGGCCGAGTTTATTACCGAATTTTTCGAGTTCCTGAATTGTGTAACTCACGCCATTCGGAAGCGTCTCGCGATAATAAGTCGCTTCGTCTTTGTAGCCTGCGCCGGCATTCAATTCTTTCGTGCCAAGCTTCTGCTTCGGCACCGGCTGGCCATTGATGTTCAGAATGCCGTCAATCATCTGGATACGATCACCCGGCAAGCCAATCACACGCTTGATGTAATCAATCGACGGATCGCGCGGCAATTTGAAGACGGCAATATCACCGCGCTTTGGCTCTGATCCGAGAATGCGGCCCGAAAAAAGCGGTGGACTGAAAGAGATGAATTGATCTGGTCGGGGGACGTAAGCGAGAATGCGGCCCGAAAAAAGCGGTGGACTGAAAGGGATCGAATGTTTCGAAAAGCCGTATGAAAATTTCGAGACAAATAGATAATCACCCACAAGCAAAGTCGGAACAAGCGAGCTTGAAGGAATGTTGAACGGCTGAAACAATAAAGTCCGGATCACAACGGCGATCAGAAGCGCCTGAATGATGACTTTGAAGGTATCGAGTAGGCCCGACTCTTGAGCTTTTTCTTGATCCGATGTTTTAAGATCGCTCATCCCATTTCAACTTTCTGTCTGTCGTCCACGGCATCCCATAAAGGAAGCCCGCGCGACCCTCTATAGTCTCCGACACCCCGACTCGCAATCAAGACAATGCCGCGTGACGCGGTAGAGCTTCAATCACAACCACCGCCATGGCCAGAGGCGCTTCATCGGTCAGTGTCAGGTGAATTTTGACGTCATGGTCTTTCGGCACAAGCGCCGCGAGCCGCTGTGCGGCACCGCCCGTCAGTGCCAAAGTCGGCGCGCCCGAGGGTCCATTCACGACGCCGATGTCTTTCAAAAAAACGCCTCGGCTAAATCCGGTTCCCAAGGCTTTGGCACAGGCCTCTTTGGCTGCAAATCGTTTCGCATATGTGGCAGCGCGATGAGCGCGACTTTCAGCTTTGCGTTGTTCTATGGTTGTAAAAACGCGTTCGACAAAACGATTGCCAAAACGTTCGAGTGTTTTCTCAATACGTCGGATATCACAGAGATCGGAACCAAGCCCGATGATCATCAGCGTGGCCTTGCCCTTGTGCGGCCTTGGTCGATTGCGGCGCGCATCTGCATGATCGCGTTATGAAGACCAATAAAGATCGCTTCACCGATAATGAAGTGACCAATATTCAATTCACGAATTTCAGGAATCTCGGCAAGCTTTTCGGCAGTGGCGAAATCAAGCCCATGACCCGCATGAACTTCAAGCCCTAACGTAGCGGCAATCGCTGCGCCTTCATTAAGCCGCGCGAGCTCTTGCGCTGCGCGGTGATGATCGCCATGAGCGAAGGCCTCGCAATAAGTGCCTGTGTGCAATTCAATCACCGGAGCGCCAAGCGCATGAGCGGTTTCAATGGCTTTCCGATCAGGCTCAATAAAGAGCGAGACGCGAATGCCCGCCGCATTAAGTTCGGCGATATAGGGCATCAGATGATTATGCTGTCCGACAATATCTAGCCCACCCTCGGTTGTTCGTTCTTCGCGCTTTTCAGGTACAAGACACGCTGCATGTGGTTTTACGCGCAACGCAATTTCTTTCATCTCTTCGGTTGCCGCCATTTCAAAATTCAATGGCTTAGCGATTTCCAATTTCAAGCGTGCCATATCCTCATCACGGATATGCCGACGATCTTCGCGCAAATGCGCTGTGATGCCATCAACGCCGCTTTCAACCGCAAGCATCGCCGCACGCACCGGATCGGGATTATTCCCGCCGCGCGCATTTCTAATCGTTGCGACGTGATCAATATTGAGGCCGAGGCGGATGGAATGAATGACAGTCATAATCGCTTTATGCTTTCAACGCCCGGCTGCCGGGCTTGATCGGGGGAATGGACGCCAATTCAGGCGGAAGTTGGTCTGCGGGGTAAGTGGGAATATCGAGTGTCGCGAGCGCTACATAGGGAATGCCCAATTCAGCCTTACCGCCAGAGCGGTCAATCAAACAAGCTTCGCCAACCAAATTTTTCGTGAGGCTTGAGATCGATTCAATACATTCGCGTGATGACAGACCCGTTGTCATGATATCTTCGACAATCAACACTTTTGCATCTTCAGGAATTGTAAATCCGCGCCGCAATTGAAACCGGCCTTCTTCACGTTCAACAAAAATCGCCTTCGCATTGAGATGCCGCGCTGTTTCATAACCCGGCACAATGCCGCCTACCGCAGGCGAGACGACAACATCGATTTTGCCAAAACGTGCTTCTGCTTTTTTCGCCAAGGCACGGCAGAGATGCTCCGTCCGTTTTGGATCTTGAAACACAAACATCTTTTGCAAAAAGACGGGACTTCTCAAACCAGAAGACAGAATGAAATGGCCTTCAAGCAGAGCGCCCGCCGCCCTGAATTCGGCAAGAACCTCGTCTTCGGTCATAGCGGTCAACTCCTTAGTCGCGCGACGGACCGCTCTCTAGCATGATTTGAGGCGCTTTCGAGCCCCCTGCAGGCGCCTTATCCCCGCTTCGGCATCATGTCAGCCATTCACCCGCTCGACCGCGCTGATCACGGATTTGGTCTTCAATTGGCTGATGATCGAATTGAGATGTTTAAGATCCCAGACTTCGAGATTGATCACCATATCGCGATAATCGGCCGTTTTCCCTGCGATCGACATGGAGTCGATATTCCCGTCATTTTCGCCAATCACGCTCGCGACCTGCGCCAGCGCGCCCGGTTCATTGATCACGGTGATGATCAGTTGCGCCGGAAAACGCTGCGGATGGCGCTCGTCAATATCCCATCGCACATCGAGCCAGCGCTCCGGCTCATCATCGAACGCCGTCAGAGCGGGCGACTGGATCGGGTAAATCGTAATCCCGACACCGGGGGTCAGAATGCCGATGATCCGGTCACCGGGCACCGCCCCGCCATTGGGCGCGAATTGAACCGGGAGATCACCGCCTATGCCGCGAATGGGAATGGCGCGCGACATATCTCCCCCACCGTCCCCTTCGCTTGAACCGGGCACTTTGAACACAAGCCCCTGGCCGCCTTTCATGCCAAACCACCCGCCTTCAGCGAGATTGGCTCCGGCCCCTGCGGATTGTTCTTCGCGATAATCGGGATAGACAGCTTTGACGACATCGCCCGAATACATTTCGCCCCGGCCGACGGCGGCGAGCACATCTTCGAGCGACGCGCGTGCCAAACGCGGCAACACCGCTTTTAAACGCTGATCCGTATATTCTTTACCGATGCGTTCAAACGCGCGTTCGATAATTTTTTGTCCAAGCCCTGCATATTGTTTTCTGACCGCCGCACGAGTCGCGCGCCTGATCGCCGCGCGTGCTTTACCGGTCACCACAATTTCTTCCCAGGCCGAAGGGGGCGTTTGTCCTTCTGCGCGCACAATCTCAACTTCATCACCATTGCGCAAAGTTGAAACGAGAGGCACGAGCACACCATTCACTTTGGCGCCCACTGCGGTGTCACCAATATTGGTATGAACCGCGTAGGCAAAATCAATCGGCGTGGCGTTTTGCGGCAAGGCAATTAATTGCCCCTTTGGCGTGAAACAAAAAACCTGGTCGTGAAACAATTCGAGTTTTGTGTGTTCAAGAAATTCTTCGGCGCTGTCGCCCTCGGATAAAGTTTCAAGCGTGCGGCGCAACCACGCATAGACATTGCTTTCACCCGCCTCACGCGATGACGAAGGCAGTGCTCGCCCATCCTTATAGATCGCGTGAGCGGCGATGCCATATTCCGCGATGCGATCCATGTCTTCCGTGCGGATCTGGAGTTCAACACGTTGTTTGCCCGGACCCACAACGGTTGTGTGAATCGAGCGATAATCATTTTGTTTTGGCGTTGAAATATAATCTTTGAAACGCCCCGGCACAACCTGCCAAGTCGTATGAACAATGCCCAAGGTCGCGTAACAATCTTCGAGCCGCTCAACAACCACACGGAACCCAAAAATATCAGAGAGCTGTTCGAATGAAATTGATTTGCGCTCCATCTTCTTCCATATCGAATAGGCACGTTTCATTCGCCCTTTGACACTCGCATGAATGCCGGAGGCTGATAATTTTTGTGTGAGCTCTTTTTCAATACGCTCAATCACTGGTTCGCTTTTTTCACTCAATTCGTCGAGACGATGAATGATGGCCTGATAGGCGTCCGGCGAAAAATGGCGAAAAGCGAGATCTTCTAATTCTTCGCGTAAGTCCTGCATCCCCATACGGCCTGCAAACGGAGCATAAATATCAAGCGTCTCTTCTGCAATGCGCGCACGTTTGGCCTCTGCCATGTGATGAAGCGTGCGCATGTTATGCAGCCGATCCGCAAGCTTGATCAAAAGCACACGTACATCATCAGCGATTGCCAAAAGAAGCTTACGGAGATTTTCGGCTTGCGCGGCTTTCTTGGAAACAAGATCAAGCTTTTGGATCTTTGTCAGACCCTCTACGATTTGACCAATCTGCGGTCCGAAGAGTTTATCGATTTCTTCGCGTGTTGTTTCCGTGTCTTCAATCGTATCATGAAGCAATGCCGCAACGATGGTCGCATCATCAAGCTTCAAATCTGTGAGAATGGCCGCAACTTCGAGCGGATGCGAAATATAGGGTGCGCCCGATGCCCGCTTCTGATTGCCATGCGCGCGCATCGCATAGACATAGGCGCGATTGAGCAGCGCCTCATCCGTCTGCGGATTATAGGCTTTGACCTTCTCGACCAGCTCATATTGGCGCATCATGGCGCGGGCAACGGCTCCTTGTGAGACAAATTTCTGGGCTTTCGCCAGCAACCTCACAAAACTACACGATTTCGAACCCGTTTCGCAAGAGAGCGCGCGCAACACCGTTAACATGATACGAAAAAGCCCAGCTCTCGCCGGGCTTTTTTAAACTCGTTAATCAGTATTCGCGATCAGTCGGCGTCGTCATCCGAGCCAGAGGGCGGCACGAGGCCGTCAAGCCCGCGCAAGAGATCTTCTTCGGTCATGCGGTCAAATTCGACATTCGTGTCGTCATTAACAGCAGGCGCCGCACCGATCATCGGCACAGCTTCCGCTTCTGGCTCGTCAACATCGACATGTTTCTGGAGCGAGTGGATCAAGTCTTCTTTGAGATCTTCCGGCGAAATCGTCGTATCGGCAATTTCGCGCAAAGCGACGACCGGATTTTTATCCCGATCACGATCAACGGTCAGCGGTGAGCCGGCTGAGATCATGCGGGCACGATGGCTTGCGAGCAACACGAGCTCGAAGCGGTTATCAACTTTTTCGATGCAATCTTCAACGGTGACGCGAGCCATGGATGCTCAGTCTCCTTCGCTGGGCGGAAAGGGAATAGAGCGGGCCTGATACACGGGCCGGGGGCGTGACGCAAGTTTTTCGGCGCAAATTTCTCAAAATACCGGGAATTTTACTTTTGGCGGCCCGAAAAAGGACACAAAAGATGGATTTTCTGAGAATGTCTTGACGGAAGATCGTGAAAATCCCTAAAAAGGCAACCAATAAGGAAGTTGTTTCTTATTCAGTTTATTGCAGGTTTCGTCGCACGGCTCGTTAGCCGTTCCTGGTGTATTCGTTGATTTATTGCAGTGGCTCTGGCGACGCTGGGCCAAAGGAAAGAAAAGACTCCATGAATTCAGGTGAACGCATCGCCCTCTTCATCGATGGCGCCAATCTCCACGCGACCGCAAAATCGCTGGGCTTTGATGTAGATTATCGACGCTTGCTTAAAGAATTTCAGTCTCGCGGCAATTTGCTCCGCGCTTATTATTACACCGCTCTTGTTGAAGATCAGGAATATTCATCGATCCGTCCGCTGATCGATTGGCTCGATTACAATGGTTTCCGTGTCGTCACAAAGCCCGCCAAGGAATATGTTGACTCAACCGGCCGCCGCAAAATGAAAGGCAATATGGATATCGAGCTTGCCATTGATGCGCTCGAACTCGCGCCCTTCATCAATCATGCCGTGATTTTTTCTGGCGATGGCGATTTCCGCTCCTTGGTTGAAGCGCTGCAGCGCAAGGGTTTGAAAGTCTCTGTGGTTTCAACGATCAATTCACAACCGCCCATGGTGGCCGATGAATTGCGCCGTCAGGCTGATGATTTTATCGATATTGTAAATCTTCTGCCGAAAATCGGACGCGACACGCGCGAAGCGCCAGAACGCGCGCCGCGTGAAAAACGCCCCGCCCGTTCGCCTGAAACCATCGAGCCCGTCGAAGTCTGATTGGGCTTCGCACCTAACCGATCATGTCGTTATCTCTAGACCCGCCGCGGAATTGCAAACTTTGTCCGCGGCTGGTCGATTATCGCCTCTCCGCCCGCAAAGATTTCCCCGACTGGCACAATGCGCCGGTTTCCTCATTCGGGCCTGAGACAGCATCGCTGCTGATTGTGGGCCTTGCTCCGGGATTAAAAGGCGCCAACCGCACCGGTCGACCCTTCACCGGAGATTATGCGGGCGATCTTCTCTATCGCACTTTGATCAAATTTGGATTTGCCAAAGGCATTTATGAAGCGCGGCCCGATGATGGTTTGACGCTGATTTCGGCGCGGATCACGAACGCGGTGCACTGCGTGCCGCCAGAGAACAAACCAACCCCGGCCGAAATCAAAACCTGCCGCCCATATCTTGAAAAAACCATTGATGGCACGAAGGGTCTTAAGGCCATTGTCGCGCTCGGTCGTATTGCCCATGATGCGGTGATCAAAAGCTTTGGGGAAACGCTCTCCGTCCACCCGTTCGGGCACGGAGCGACGCATGATTTAGGTGGTCCCGTTCTCTTCGATAGCTATCATTGCTCCCGCTATAATACGAACACGGGTGTTTTGACGGATGCGATGTTTGAAGAGGTTTTTGCTTCGGTCCGCGCCCATATTGATGGGCGGTTCTGACGTCCTATATGCAGGAATGCCAAAGCGCCTCGGCACTTGGGCAATCTCCTTTGCCGTTCTGCCGATAGACAGGGCCGCGGTGAGCGCCTAAGAACAGACCTATAATTTGGATACTTTTGAAAAATATGCCGCAGCCCCGTTCGCCCCGCTTGATTGAGAATTTCGACCGGCTTTCGGTTGAACGCGCGATTGCGGAATTGCGCGCGGGTCGACCTGTACTTTTAACTGATGGTGATCGTTCGGGTCTGGTGCTTTCCGCCGACAATCCCGACCCCCGCCTGCTTTCGGCCCTCTCCGCGCTCTCAGCCGGAAAAGCTCATCTCGTTTTGACCGAGAAGCGTTTTGCACGTCTCGGTGTTCAGCGCGAAACAGCGGGTGCCTTGGCGCTGCCGCGATTGGACGCGGAACGGATTTTAGCCCTTTCCACCAAACCCGATGCGCGGATTGATGCGCCGGTTGGTGCCACCACAATCATCGACCGCGCGGGTCTTGATCTTGCAGGGCTTGCTCTGCTCCTGCCCGCGATCATCGTGTTACCCGCCGACAGCGAAATACTAGCAGGCGAAGCGATTTTGTCCGTGAAAGCGGAAGCGATTGAACATTATCGTCGGCAAGCGACAAACAAAGTCACTTTGGTGTCACGCGCGCCGGTTCCGCTTGAAGGCGCTGAAG
This sequence comes from Hyphomicrobiales bacterium, assembly GCA_046091665.1. GTDB lineage: Bacteria > Pseudomonadota > Alphaproteobacteria > Rhizobiales > Beijerinckiaceae > CAIUPE01. The sequence continues at coordinate 3,172 of JBJTCD010000121.1, read as the reverse complement.
AGAGTGAATTCATCGTGTTTCGCGGCGGTGAAGGTTTGCGCGATCAAGTCGCAGTAAAAGTCGGTTCTCCCGATCCGCAAAATGCCGTACTTGTGAGACTTCATTCAGCCTGTTTGACAGGTGATCTCTTCGGCAGTCTCAAATGCGATTGTGGCGATCAATTGCGTGAATCCGTCCGCATGATGGCCGCGCAAGGCGGCGGTTATCTTCTCTATCTTGATCAAGAAGGCCGTGGCGCGGGACTTGCGAATAAAATCCGCGCTTACAAGCTGCAAGATGACGGGCTTGATACTTATGATGCCGACGCCGAATTGGGCTTAGGTCTTGATCAACGCCATTTTGATTTTGCAGCGGCCATGCTTGAGCAATTAGGCGTGAATAAAATCACACTTGTGACCAATAATCCTGATAAGATTGATGCGATGAAACGCGCGGGCATCGATGTTGTCGGTCATCGTCGACTCTTTGGTCGCGAACATCCGTCAAATCTGCGCTATGTCGCATCAAAGCGCGAACGCGCCGGACATCTATCCGAATAAATTAGACGCGCTGAAAATGTTCAATCGTCGCGATGAACGCGTTCGTTGCGCTCATGGCGTTCTTGCGCCTCAATCGAAAGCGTAGCAATGGGCCGCGCATCGAGACGCTTGATTGAAATCGGTTCGCCTGTTTCTTCGCAATAACCATAAGTGCCATCATCAAGGCGCGCGAGCGCGGCGTCGATTTTTGCAATCAATTTGCGCTGGCGATCACGCGAACGAAGTTCAATGGAGCGATCCGTTTCAGACGAAGCACGATCCGCAATATCGGGATGATTCTCGCTGTCATTTTGCAGATTGGCGATGGTCTCACGCGCTTCGCGTAAAATCTCATCTTTCCAGACCAATAATTTCTTACGGAAATATTGGCGCTGTCTTTCATTCATAAAGGGCTCGTCTTCCGACGGCCGATAATCGTGGTCGAGCGTGACTGCGGTCGCCATTCTTTTACCCTGACGCTTTGGCATCCCATCCACCCTTTCCGAGCTTAACCACCCGGACTTGGTGATACGAACCCGTAACTGGCGTGTCTGTTAGCGAAAAATTGCGGGCAAGGCTACGATAATCAGCAACAGGCCTGTGAACAGTTTAGCGGCCAGCTTTGGCAAGCTCGACCGCCGCCCTGACATCAATCGCGCGCAAAAGCCCGCGTGCTTCGGGATCCACGTCATTTGGGGCGGCGAGCGCTAAAGCGTCAGAGAGACGCGAAAAACTTGAGGCCGCACGGCGTCCAAGCACCAAGTCACGCTTAATCTCATCAAGGGCATCAAGTATTCCAAGCCCGCGTTTGACCTGACGTTTACGCCGCTCGGTGGGCGACTCACGCTCCTCTTGGAGCGTCAAAACCGAACTGAGACCGATTGTCGCAAGCGGCTTTGCCAAGCCTGATTGCGAGGGGGGATCGCCGATCGCATGGAATCGCTCAGACGACCCCGTAGCCGCCGCGCGCGACGAAGATGATGATGCCGATGCCGGCGATGATGAGTTGATCCGCAAGATCAAAACCTTGTTCAAAATTTCAAAGTTACATTGAGAAATTTTGGTTAAGAAAGATTAAATATTGCGGCAATACCTGCCCAAAGGACTTGAAAAACTTGCCTGACAGCAAACACTGTTTGGGCAGTTGATAAAATTTGATGTGTCTTTTCAACGCTTTATGATGGCTTCTCTGATGGCATGGGGCTCGCTTTGCACATGAGGCATCACTTTGATGCGCTTAGAGTGCTGGAGATAACCCGTGCAGATAAATTTTATCAGGAAGATGATGGGTGTCTGCGTCATCGGGCTTCTCGCACTCACGCCCGCTCTCGGCGAAACATCGCGCATCAAGGATCTCGCTTCCATTGAAGGCGTGCGCCAGAACCAACTTGTCGGCTATGGCTTGGTTGTGGGCCTCAATGGCACCGGCGATACATTAAACAACGCGCCTTTCACCATGCAGAGTTTAACCGCAATGCTTGAGCGGCTTGGTGTGAACACGCGCGGTGCAAATTTAAGAACCGCCAATGTCGCCGCCGTGATGGTGACGGCCGATCTCCCTGCCTTCGGACGAAAAGGGTCGCGCATCGATGTGACGGTGTCTGCACTCGGTGATGCGAAAAGTCTGCAAGGCGGCACATTGCTTGTCACGCCGTTGATGGGCGCCACCGGTGAAATTTATGCTGTCGCACAAGGTTCTGTTGCCATTGCAGGCTTTCAAGCGGAAGGCGCTGCCGCCAGTCTCACGCGGGGCGTGCCGACTGTGGGGCGTATTTCGAATGGCGCGCTGATTGAGCAAGAAATCGATTATCAATTCAAAGATACGCGCACGGTTCGTCTTGCACTTCGTAATCCTGATCTAACAACCGGTCGTCGGATTGCTTTGGCGATCAATGAATTCATGGCGGCGAATGCGGCTGAGCCGACTGATCCTTCAACCGTCAATCTCGCGATCCCGAAAAATTTCAAAGGCAACATGGTGCAGCTTTTAACCGAGATCGAACAATTGCGCGTCGATCCCGATCAAGTCGCACGTGTCGTGATTGATGAACGCACCGGCGTGATTGTGATGGGTAAAAATGTGCGCGTCTCAACAGTTGCGACTGCGCAAGGTAATTTGACGATCTCGATCACCGAGCAACCGTTTGTCAGCCAACCGGGCCTCTTCTCGGGTGATCAAGCGCAAACGGTCACAGTGCCGCGCACGACGATTCAAGTCGATCAAGGGCAAAATAACAAACTTGCGGTCCTTAAAGACAGTGTGACTTTGAAAGAATTGGTCGATGGGTTGAATGCGCTGGGGATTGGTCCGCGCGATATCATCTCGATCCTGCAAGCGATTAAAGCTGCTGGTGCGTTGCAAGCTGAAATCGAGGTGATGTGATGATGTCACCACTCTCGCTCGCCTCATCTTCACAGCCAAAATCACAAACGCAAAATCCAAAACTCATGGCACTGGCTGAAGATTTTGAGTCAAATTTTTTAGCGTCGATGTTTGGGCAAATGACGTCTTTGCTCAATGGTGATGGCCCTCTCGGTGGACAAGGTGCAGGCGGCGACGCTTGGCGCGGACTCCTCACTGATGAATTGGCCAAAAGCGTATCTCGTTCCGGTGGCGTTGGCATCGCCCGTAGCGTCTATGCCGCATTAATAGA
>JBJTCD010000120.1:0-52012 GCA_046091665.1 Hyphomicrobiales bacterium | reverse complement strand
CTGTATGGGGGCTTTTTTCACAATCATCGGTTTTCCGGTTTGTACCGGTTTTGCGATGCAGCTTGTGCCCGCTTCGCATGGCGGTGTTGTGCTCGGCATCTTACCTCTGGTCGTCGCGCTCTTCGGCGCCTTGTCGTCTGGCGACCGGCCATCTCTCGGTTTTTGGGTATCGGCCATTGTCGGTGCGGCGCTCGTGATTGGGTTTTCCTTGCGCGACGAGGCCGGCCAATTGGGGCTCGGTGATCATTTATTGCTTGGCGCGGTTCTCAGTGCTGCGGCGGGATACACGGCTTTCAATCGGGTTTCGCGGCAGGGACGGCCGGGCTGGGAAGTTGTCTCCTGGGCAGTGGTCATCGGGCTGCCCTTCCCGGTGCCGATTGCACTCCTGACCGCGCCTGCCGATCCCTTTTCTGTGCCCGTGACGCATTGGGGCGCATTTCTCTATCTGGGCCTCATGAGCCAATATATCGGCTTTTTCTTCTGGAATTCGGGCTTGGCCATTGGCGGGCAGGCGCGTGTCAGCCAGACGCAGCTCCTCCAAGCCTTTGTGACTTTGGCAACCGCAGCTCTCTTTAACGGCGAAGTGATCGACCTCTGGACCTGGATTTTTGCCGTGGCGGTGGTTGGAACGGTGCTGATTGGCCGCCAAACCCGAATTATTCGGGGAGAACCGCGCCCATCTTAAAATTCGGCTTGCACTTCTTATTTTGATGACATAAAGATATGTTTATGTCTTTCTAATAAGAGGCGTAGGCAAATTCATGGGACCGCAGACACTCTCACTTCCGATGACGCTTGAAGCGCTTGTGGGCGCATTGCGAGCGGCTGGTGAAGATACACGGATCCGGATTTTGGCGCTTCTCGCCGAGGGTGAGCTCACCGTTTCCGATCTCACCGATATTCTCGGCCAATCGCAGCCGCGCGTGTCGCGGCATCTCAAATTGATGGTCGAGGCAGGTCTCATCCAAAGGAGCCGCGAAGGGGCGTGGGCCTTCTTCAGTGTGGCGGATCGCGATCCGGCGGGTGGTCTTGTGCGCGCACTTGTTCAACGTATCGATGCAAGCGATGCCGTGTTGCGGGGTGATCGTGATCGCTTACGTGCCGTTCGCGCAAACCGCGCGGAAGCTGCCGCTGCTTATTTCTCGAAACATGCCGATGAATGGGACAAGATCCGTTCGCTCCATGCGCCTGACGCTGTGGTTGAAGAGGCGTTGCGCGCGGCAATCGGTGAAGCTTCTTTCGGTGCGCTGCTTGATTTGGGTACAGGCACCGGCCGCATGATTTCGCTTTTCGGTTCGCAAGCGCGGCGTCGCGTTGGCGTTGACGGAAGCCATGCGATGTTGGCGGTTGCGCGCGCGAATCTTGAACGCGAAGGATTGCGCCCCGTCGAATTGCGTCAAGGTGATATTTATGCGCTGCCGGTTGAACGGGATGCATTTGATCTCGTGATTTTGCATCAGGTCTTGCATTTTCTCGATGATCCGGCGCGTGCCATTCGTGAGGCAGCGCAAGCTTTAGCTCCGGGCGGGCGCATGTTGATTGTCGATTTCGCCCCGCATGATCTCGAATTTTTGCGTGAAACACAGGCACATCGACGTCTTGGTTTTTCTGTTGCGCAAATTGACGGCTGGCTTGCAGAAGCCGGGTTACGCGGTGAACGTCGTCGTGACATCGCACCGCCTGTGAAGGGTGGTGCGCAACTCACCGTTTCTATTGTTGTTGCGCGTGATCCTCGTCCAAACAAAACGCAAGATCCGAAAAAATCGCAAGAGGAGACTCTTTCATGATCTCGACCGTTTCAGCCCGCGTCAGTCGTGACATCGAGCCGAAAGAGATTCGTGCCTCCTTCGAATTCTTTCCTCCGAAATCTCCGGAAGCCGATCAAGCCTTATGGACAACCATTCGCCGTATTGAACCGCTTGATCCGGCTTTCGTATCTGTCACCTATGGCGCAGGCGGTACAACGCGTGAACGTACATTGGACACAGTCACGCGCCTTTGCCGTGAAACAACATTGAAGCCGGCCGCGCATTTTACATGCGTGGGGGCATCAAAGTCAGACATCAATTCAACGCTTGAGGCTTTTATTGCCTCAGGTGTTCGCCACATCGTCGCGTTGCGTGGTGATCCGCAAGGCGGCATTGGCACAAATTATGAGCCTCACCCTGATGGTTATGCGCAAACGTCCGATCTTGTTGCGGCCATTCGTGCGAAAGGCGATATTGAAGTGTCGGTGTCGGCCTATCCGGAAAAACATCCCGAAAGCGCGACATTCGATTCGGATCTTGATGCGTTGAAAGCCAAGATTGATGCGGGCGCAACGCGTGCCATCACGCAATTCTTTTTCGATAATGATGTCTATTTCCGCTATCTCGATAAAGTCCGCGCAAAGGGCATTAACATTCCGATTGTGCCAGGAATTTTGCCAGTCGAAAATTTCTCACAGACCGCGCAATTTGCAGGCAAAGCCGGGACAAGCATTCCCGCGTGGTTTGCACGGCGCTTTGATGGTCTTGAACAAGATCGCGAAACACGGCGTCTCGTCGCGGCAGCGGTTGCGGCGGAACAAGTTTTTGATCTTCTTGATCAAGGGGTCGCCGATTTTCATTTCTACACCATGAACCGCGCTGATCTCGCTTATGCAATTGCGCATTTGCTTGGATTGCGGCCTGCATCTTTGCCACGTGCGGCGTGATCTCATCCGCACTTCTCCGAATGGGCAGCGCTGATCATTCTTCTTAGTTTTCATGACATCGTTCATGCGGATTTTAGAAGATGATTTCGCTTGTTGATATTTGCGGCATGTGCGGCCTCGAGCTTGCTGAAATCGAAGCCATTGCCGAGCATGAACATGTGTCTGAAGTTGCCGCCGCCGCCTTGGCCTCTTATCTTCTTCATTGCAATCACGGCGCCGATTATGTGCGCGATATGATCATCGATGACATTCACGCAGCGCTTGAGCAGGGCCGTAAAGCCCATGCGGGAGAGCTTGTGATGGCGCTTCGCCACTTTTGTGAAACGCATCCAGAGCTTTATCAACCATAGATAAGATCATCTATGCTGATGATGCGATTAATCATTTATTTACACTACAGCCATGATACAGTCTCAAGCTGTAAACGCGTTGAAATCATTTTGATTTTTTGAACATTGACTTTTTTTCCTTACGTTATTATACGACTTGCCTAGAATTAAATTCCTCTATGTCTTTATTGCGCCATAGTTTGAAGTCGAAGAGGGATCATGAATAAACATCATTCATCATGCTATCTCCCGAATGCGATGGCTTCGGTCTATAGCGCGGCCCACTCCGGTGGACAGGTGCGATCACACCATTTGAGCGTGTCTTTCTTCAAGACCATGTGATCCGCTGCCCCTCATCACGATCAATGGAATGAATGTTCGAATTTCTGCATGACGCAGGACTCGAAACATTATCTTTTCTTTCAATGAACGGAGCGATGTTATGCGCCTGCCGTATTCTGTTTTGCGTTTTTGTTTGATTGTATCTTCAGTGTTATTCATCGTTGGAACATCGGCGAAGGCGGATGCGCCACCTGAGAGATTGTCTGCACTTGCAGAAAAATATGCGCAGACGCATGGCATTCCGTCAGCGCTTGTTCATGCCGTTATCGCGGTTGAAAGCGGATGGCGTCGCGATGCACGAAATGGATCATCAATTGGTCTGATGCAAATTACGCCTTCAACTGCGCGCTCGCTCGGTTACCGCGGCTCGACAAAGGATCTCTTTGATCCTGAGACCAATATCAAATTCGGTGTACAATATTTAGCTATCGCCTATGAGCGCGCGGGTGGAGACCTCTGTGGCACTGTGGTTCGTTATCAAAGCGGCATCGATGCGCAAAAAATAAACGCCGCTAATCGCGCCTATTGCTTGCGCGCCAAAAATTTCATGGCCACCTATGAAGGCGCGATCAACTAAGCGCTGCCTTGCCAGCGCGTCGATGAATGACTATCTCGACATCTCGTGCCAGTCGGTTGGATGGCCGCCGGCCCTTCGGGGCTGGAGGAAAGTCCGGGCTCCACGGAGAAACGGTGCCGGTTAATGGCCGGCGGGGGCGACCCCAGGGACCGTGCCACAGAAAGCGATACCGCCTTCGATTTTCGGATCGGGGGTAAGGGTGAAAAGGTGCGGTAAGAGCGCACCGCGCGGCCGGTAACGGGCGCGGCAGGGAAAACCCCACCGGGAGCAAGACCAAATAGGAGTGACGAGGGGCTTTCGGGCTCCTGAGGCGGCTCCGGCCTCTGTCATTCGGGTAGGTTGCTTGAGGCGGCAGGAGACTGTCGTCCCAGAGGACTGGCCGTCTAATCCGGAGCGATCCGGAGGGACAGAACCCGGCTTATAGACTGGCTGGCACGAGTTTCTTTGAAATTGGCAGATCTTTGGTTGGAATTTGCTGCTTTTGCGGGTGCTTTGCCGCAATCTCAACCAATTTTTAACCATGCTCGCTTCAGTGTCAGTTCTTGAGCCTTAACTTCGTGTCCGCTGTCGTTTCGCGTGCCCTTATGCCGAGTTTTCCCGCCCTCTCCGATGCCGTGCGGAACGGTGCTTCGCGCCATCGCCCGGTCATGCTTGCGGAGGTTTTGGCGACTCTTTCCCTTGAACCGGGTGACCGTGTGATTGATGGCACTTTTGGCGCTGGCGGCTATAGCGCGGGCATTCTCGATGCGGCACCCGATATTCATGTGATGGCAATCGACCGCGATCCCAACGCTATTCGCGACGGCGCAGCACTTGTTGATGCGGCTCAAGGCCGGTTGAACCTTGTAGAAGGGCGGTTTGGTGATCTCGCCTCACTCGCTGAAGCGCATGGGTTTAAACCTGCCGATGCGATTGTGCTCGATATTGGCGTCTCCTCCATGCAGCTTGATGATGCGGCGCGCGGCTTTTCTTTTCGTTTTGATGGCCCGCTCGATATGCGCATGGAGCAAGTCGGTCCCAGCGCTGCGGATCTCGTCAATACAATGGATGAAACAGCGCTCGCTGATCTCATTTACACCTATGGTGAAGAGCGACGCTCCCGCGCGGTGGCGCGTGCGATTGTGGCCATGAGACGCGAAACGCCTTTTGAAACAACCTTACAACTCGCTGATCTTGTTGCGCGTGTTGTGCATATGCCGCGCGATGCGATTCATCCGGCAACGCGGACGTTTCAGGCGTTACGTATCGCTGTGAATGATGAGTTGGGTGAACTTGAGCGCGCGCTCGATGCATCGGAAGAGGTGCTTGGCGTAGGCGGACATTTGGCTGTTGTGACTTTTCATTCGCTTGAAGATCGCATTGTGAAACGGTTCATGGCAGAACGCGCAGGTGATACGCCAGACCCCTCACGGCATATGCCGATGGGCGCGCGTCCTCAAGCCACATTTGAGACACTTCGTCGGAAACCGATTGATCCGTCGCAAGAAGAAATTGCCGAAAATCCTCGTGCGCGTTCTGCGCGCTTACGTGTTGCACAGCGCACCGCCGCGCCGGCACGTCAAGCGTCACCAAAGGGGAGACGCTGACATGCCCCGTATATTTCACGCGCTTGCGATTATGTTGCTGATCGGTTCAGCCGTTTATGTCTATAAAATCAAATATGATACGATGGGGCTGCGAGGTGAAGTTGCGCGGCTTGAAAAGCAGATTGTGCATGAACGCGATTTGATTGCGCTTCTCAAAGCTGAATGGCAGAAGCTTAACGGCCCCGAGCGCATTCAAATGTTGTCCGATGCGCATCTTGATCTTGTGCCCATGCGCGCAAGCCAAATTATTCGCTGGCAAGATGTTCCCGATCGCTTACCGGAAACAGATTCAATTGCTGATAAGCTCGGCACACTTGGTCTTTCTGATCATGCGACATCATCGAAATCGCCCGAGATCACGGGCAGCGCAAAGAAAAAGGAATAGCGTGTAATGGCGCGCTCATTTCCTCCCGATGATCCTCTGCATTTAACGGCGACGCGCGCAACGCGTGCGGAGAAAAAGCCGCGGCCTTCATGGCCCGTGCGCATATGGCGCGCACTTTTCAGCATGCGCATTGATAAAAGCCGTCCGCGTCTTGTGATTGTGATGATCGGCTTTTTGTGCATATTTGGCGCGATCTCTTATAAGCTTGTTCATTATGCCAATCAGACTGAAGATGTGGCGCAGCATCGCTTTCCGGTGACAGAAATCGCGAAAGCGCGTCCGGATATCATTGACCGCAACGGCGTTGTGCTTGCAACCGATGTGAAAACCGTTTCTCTCTTTGCTGAACCAAAACGCATCATTGATAAAGATGAGGCGGTTGAGTTGATCACGGCCGTTTTGCCAGATGTAAATGCGCGGGAATTGCGTGAAAAACTCGCATCAAAAAAAGGCTTTGTGTGGATCAAGCGTGAAATCACACCGAAAGAACGCGAAGAAATCTATCGCTTGGGGTTGCCAGGCATCGGGTTCCAACCCGAAAGCAAGCGGATTTATCCGAATGGGACAACGGCCGCGCATATTCTCGGCTATTCGAGCATCGATAATACCGGCATCGCGGGTATTGAAAAATATATTGATGGACAAGGACTCGCAGCACTTGCGAGTGCGGGTCTCGCATCCGATGCCACCAAGCTTACGCCTGTACGTCTATCAATTGATATCCGCGTACAACATGCTTTGCGCGATGAATTGCTCAAGGGCATTGAGCATTATAAGGCCAAAGCCGGCGGCGGCATGGTCATTGATGTGACAAATGGTGAAGTGATCGCTTTGGCATCGCTTCCCGATTTTGATCCGAATAATCCGAAAGACGCGCTTGATCCGGAAAAGATCAATCGCATTGTGGTCGGCACTTATGAGATGGGTTCGACTTTCAAAGCGCTCACGACGGCGATGGCGCTTGATTCGGGCAAAATCAATATCAATTCAACGCTCGATGCGCGATCCGGATTGCGTTATGGTAAGTATACAATCGGTGATTTTCATCCGACGCATCGCATCTTGACCGTGCCGGAAGTGTTTATTCATTCCTCCAATATCGGCACAGCAAGAATGGCCTTGGCGGTCGGTGTCGACGGGCATCGCGCATTTTTGAAAAAGATGGGCCAGCTTGATCGGTTACAAACCGAATTGCCTGAAAGCGCTGAGCCACAAGTCCAGAAATACTGGAATGAGTTGACAACAGTGACCGTTGCTTATGGTCATGGTCTTGCAGTTGCGCCCATTCAAGCGGTGATGGCGGTGTCTGCGCTTGTCAATGGCGGACATTTGTTCCCCCCGACATTCTTGCCTCGCACAGAAGACGAAGCGATGGCGATGTCGAAAACCGTCATTAAACCCGAAACAAGCGAAGCGATGCGTTACATCATGCGGTTAAACGCCTCGCATAAATTAGGAACCGCAAGCAAAGCCAATATTGAAGGTTATTTTGTTGGGGGCAAAACCGGCACGGCCGATAAATCTTTCCATGGTCAATATGATGGGAAGCGCGTTCTCACAACATTCATGGGCATCGCGCCCGCTGATAAACCGCGTTATCTCTTCACGGTGATCCTTGATGAGCCACAGGCTGTTGAAGGGACCTATGGGTTTCAAACAGCCGGATGGAATGCCGGGCCTGTGACCTGCAATATCATCGAACGTGTTGCGCCTTTTCTTGAACTTCCCAAAAAATTTGATCCACCGGCTCAGCCTTTTCCGACCATGGTCAAATTGGGTGCGTGGGGGACGAAGTGAAACTTCGCGCGCTGATCGATCATGTTCCTTCTCCGCATCATAATGTGGAGATTGAAGGCCTTTCGTCAGACAGTCGCTTGATCAAAGATCATTTCATATTCTTTGCTCTTGCTGGAACAAAGGCGCGTGGCGCTGACTTCATTAAGGATGCAATTCAACGCGGCGCGTCTGTGATTGTCGGGGATGAGTCTGCGCCGCGCGACTTACCGGTATCTGTTATTTATCTTCAAAATCAAGACGCGCGTTTAGCTCTGGCAAAGGTCGCATCGCGCTTTTATCCGCGTCAACCTGAGACGATTGTCGCTGTCACGGGAACGGCGGGCAAAAGTTCAGTCGCTGATTTTACGCGCCAGATTTTTTCAAAAAATGGTCATCGCGCGGCAAGTCTTGGTACAATCGGGATCACACGCGAAGACCGTATCGATTATGGCGCGCTGACAACACCTGACCCCGTTTCTCTGCATGAAATATTGCAAGCGCTTCACGATGAAGGCATCACGCATCTGGCGATGGAAGCCTCCTCTCACGGACTTGATCAGAAGAGGCTTGATGGTGTGCGCTTAACAGCGGCGGCATTCACCAATCTCGGTCATGATCATCTTGATTATCATGGAACGCGTGAAGCGTATCTTCAGGCGAAACTGCGCTTGTTTGATCCTCTATTGCCCAAGGGTTCACCGGCCGTCATCAATGCGGATTCCGATGACGCGGCAACCATCACGGAAAAAGCACGCCATCGCGGATTAGAAATTTTTTCAGTGGGCCGCGCAGGACACACGATCACGCTGAAAGCAGCAAGGCTCGAAGGCTTTGATCAAATCATTTCTCTTGATCACAGCGGCGATCACTATGAAATCACATTACCGCTTGTTGGTGAATTTCAAATTTCAAATACGCTTGTTGCCGCCGGGCTTGCACTTTCAACCGGTCTGAAAGCAGGCCCTGTTTTTGATGCGCTTTCGTCGCTGCGTGGCGTGAAGGGACGGCTCGAACGTGTGGGTGTGCACAAGGGCGGATTGATTATCATTGATTACGCCCATAAGCCTGATGCACTCAAGGCTGTGCTTGAAACGATGCGGCCTTTCGCTGAAGGTCGATTGATTTGTCTCTTTGGTTGTGGCGGCGATCGTGACAAGGAAAAGCGCGCATTGATGGGAACGATCGCGCATCAAAATGCGGATATCACGATTGTGACGGATGATAATCCGCGCTCTGAAGATGCGGCCTTGATCCGCCGCACGATTCTTTCAGCCGCACCGGGAGCGCTGGAAATTGCTGATCGCCGAGACGCCATTCAAGCGGGAATCGATATGCTTCAAAAAGGAGATGTGTTGGTGATTGCTGGTAAGGGTCACGAGACCGGTCAAATTATCGGCGATAAAATTCTTCCCTTTTCTGATCATGAAGTCGTCGCGGCGTGCTTAGATAAAGGGGTGAGGGCATGACCCCCCTGATGACACAAAGCTTCATCGAAAACGCTTTGCATGTGAAAGCCACAGCGAATTTCTCTTCGATTACCGGTGTATCAATCGATACGCGGACGATTGAAAAGGGAGATCTCTTTGTTGCGCTGACGGGCGATCTTCGTGACGGTCATGAATTTGTGAATACGGCCTTTGAAAAAGGCGCGGCGGCAGCGCTTGTAAAAAATGATAAGGCTTCGTCACTATCAATTTCAGGACCTTTAATTCCTGTTGATGATACGCTTTCCGCTTTGGTTCACCTTGGTGCGGTGGCGCGCGCGCGGTTAACGTCTGACGCGCGAGTTGTCGCGGTTACGGGATCTGTTGGGAAAACGGGTACAAAGGAAGCTTTGCGTTTTGTCCTTTCACAGCAAGGCCAAACCCATGCGTCGGTCGCCTCCTATAACAATCATTTCGGTGTGCCTTTGACGCTTGCACGCATGGATCAGGCGACCAAATTCGGTATTTTTGAAATCGGCATGAATCATGCGGGCGAAATCGAACCATTAACACGACAAGTCAAACCGCATGTCGCTTTGATCACCACCGTAGAAGCCGTGCACATTGAGAATTTTCCGAATGTTGAAGCGATTGCTGATGAAAAATCAACAATCTCTTTAGGCCTTGAAGAAGGTGGTACGGCCATCATAAATCGCGACAATCCGCATTATGAACGGATGTGGACACATGCTTCGCGTTCAAAAGCAGGACGGCTTTTAAGTTTCGGTGAAAATCCTTTCGCCGATATTCGCTTAGCCTCGCTCAAAATGGATGTAGAAGGTTCAGACATCATTGCGGAGATTAATGGTTTGCCGCTTGCCTATCGCCTTGGCAGCCCTGGAAAACATCTGGCTTTGAACAGTCTTGGTATTCTTGCTGTTTGTCTTGCGCTCGGCGCGGATCTTGAGGCGGCATCACGAGCACTCTCTGATGTCAAACCGCCACAAGGCCGTGGTGCGAGATTGTCTTGGGGTAAAGAAAATAGTCGCATCACATTGATTGATGAAAGCTATAACGCAAATCCAACCTCCATGCGTGCGGCCTTTGCACTGTTATCATCAACAGACGTGAGCCCAAAAGGACGACGCATTGCACTTGTTGGCGATATGCTTGAATTGGGTAAAGATGCGGAAGCGCTTCATGCAGATCTTGCGTCTTCGATTGAAGACTTAGGCATCGACCTCGTTTATGCTTCAGGTCCTTTGATGCGTCATTTATTCGACGCTTTGCCCCGCGCAAAACAAGGCGCTTGGTATAAAAATTCGCAAGAACTTGCGGCGTCATTCCTCGATCAGATTCAACCGGGGGACGCGTTGATGGTCAAAGGTTCGAATGGCAGCCGCATGCGTCTTGTCGTTGATGAAATCAAAACCCGCCTGGATAAGGAACAAAACTAATGTTGGCTTGGCTTGCCGAATATAGCGGGGCATTCGGGCTTCTGAATGTGTTTCGTTATATCACGTTCAGAACCGTCGGGGCAACGGTTACAGCGATGTTCTTTGTGTTCTTCTTTGGCCCCACCATCATCGCAAGCTTGCGTATGCGGCAGGGAAAAGGACAACCCATCCGCACGGACGGACCAGAGTCACATCTTTTGACGAAAAAAGGCACGCCTACGATGGGCGGCTTGATGATCCTCTCGGGCGTTCTTGTGGCAACGCTTCTCTGGGGTAATCTCAAAAATGTCTATCTGTGGTCGGTGCTTGCCGTCACGCTCGCTTTCGGATTGATCGGCTTTTATGATGATTATTTGAAAGTGATAAAACAGAGCCACGCCGGACTTTCCGGTCGTATGCGGCTTGCGATTGAAGCCATCGTCAGCATCATTGCGTGTGTGGTGATGGCCCATGCGGATGGGGGACGTCTTTCCACCGCACTCACAGTGCCCTTCTTCAAAGAGATCGTAATTGATCTCGGCTTTTTCTTCTTTGTCTTTGGCGCTTTCGTGATTGTTGCTGCTGGCAATGCGGTTAATCTCACGGATGGACTTGATGGATTAGCTATCGTACCGGTGATGATCGCAGCGGCGACATTTGGTTTCATCGCTTATCTTGCGGGTAATGCGATTTTTGCAAATTATCTGCAAATTCATTTTACGCTCGGCACCGGCGAACTCGCCGTTGTGTGCGGTGCATTGATCGGTGCAGGACTTGGCTTTTTGTGGTTCAACGCGCCGCCCGCGCAAATTTTCATGGGTGATACAGGATCACTCGCGCTCGGGGGATTGCTTGGCACCGTCGCGGTGGCGACGAAACATGAAATTGTGCTCGCAATTGTTGGTGGTCTTTTTGTCTTGGAAGCGGTCTCCGTCATCATTCAAGTGGCATCATTTAAATTGACGGGTAAGAGAATCTTTTTGATGGCGCCGATCCATCATCATTTTGAAAAGCTTGGATGGAAAGAACCGCAAATCGTGATCCGCTTTTGGATCATTTCTGTCATTCTCGCATTAATTGGTCTTTCGACCTTGAAATTGAGGTGATGATGACGCCGGTTGAAAGCTTCCGTGGTGAGAGTGTCGCCGTCTTCGGACTGGGCGGATCGGGCTTGTCAACCGTAAAGGCTTTAGAGGCTGGTGGCGCATATGTTGCAGCTTGGGACGATTCTGAAACATCACGCGAAGCGGCAAGGCAAAAAAATGTCGCGCTTGTTGATTTATCAAAAGAAGATTTTTCGCAATACAGTGCTTTAATATTGGCGCCCGGAGTGCCGCTCACGCATCCTGAACCACATTGGAGCGTGAAGAAAGCCAAAGTCGCTCACATTCCGGTGATTGGCGATATCGAATTGTTCTGTCGCGAGCGAAATCGCGTGGTGCCGAATGCACCTTTTGTCGCAATTACAGGCACGAATGGGAAATCAACAACCACTTCATTAATTGCGCATCTTCTCTCTTCCGCTGGTCGTGATGTGGCGCTAGGGGGTAATATCGGCACCGCGGTTCTTGACCTGCCGCCACCTTCGTTTACGCGCTATCACGTGTTGGAATGTTCAAGTTTTCAGATTGATTTGACGCCATCAATCGCCCCCTCTGTTGGCGTGCTTTTGAACATTACCCCTGATCATCTTGATCGCCATGGTACAATGGAAAATTACGCGTCCGTCAAAGAGCGTTTGGTGGCGTCGGCCGAGCTTTCGATCATCGGTATAGATGATCAATGGTGTCAGGCGATTGCGGCACGCCGTGAGGAAGCGGGAAGGCCTTTCATCACCCTATCGCTCAATGATCATCAGGCCGCTGATTATGTCATAAAAGGCTCATTGATTTCGAAACGTGATGGTTATGAGCTGAAGCCCATTATTGATCTTTCATCAATCGCAACGTTGCGGGGAACGCATAATGCGCAGAATGCGGCAGCGGCGATTGCTGCGGTGAGTGCGCTCGGCTTAACTCATGACGAGATCATCAAGGGATTTCGTACATTTCCAGGTCTCGCGCATCGGCTCGAAATCATCGGACATCTTGGCCGCGCTTTGGTGATTAATGATTCAAAGGCCACAAATGCAGATGCAACCGAGAAAGCCTTGCTTTCTTTCACCGATGGGCTTTTTTGGATTGTGGGCGGCCGCGCGAAAGAGGGCGGGATTGAACCGTTGATTCCCTTGTTCAATCGCGTCGAGAAAGCCTATCTCGTCGGCGAAGCAGCGGATAACTTTGCTTCGACGCTCGGCATAAAAGTGCCGTTTGAAATCAGCGGTCATTTAGAAGCTGCACTTTTGAAAGCCAAGCAGGATGCGCAAGCCTCGCGCACGAAAGAGCCGGTCATTCTTTTGTCGCCTGCATGTGCGTCCTATGATCAATTCAAAAATTTCGAAGAGCGAGGCAATCATTTTCGTGCACTCGTTCAAAATCAACTCGATTTTCAACCGGCTAAGCAGAGGTGAGTGATGCAATCACGTCTTGATCGTAACCCGCTTGCGGATTGGTGGTGGACCGTTGACCGGTTGATGTTTGTCCTCATCATCTTGTTGATGATGACAGGCATTGTGTTGGGGCTTGCGGGAAGTCCGCCGGTGGCCGAACGTTTAGGCTTACCAACATTTCATTTCGTAATCCGTCAGGCGATCAATCTCGCGCCCGCCTTTGTGGTGATGATGATCGCAAGTTTCATGACACCGCGTCTCGTGCGCCGCACGGCTTTGGCGCTTTATCTTGTCGGCATGGCGCTTGTCGTGGCAACACTGCTTTTCGGCACGGAAGTGAAAGGTGCGAAAAGATGGATCACGCTGATGGGCATTGCGCTGCAGCCCTCGGAATTTGTGAAGCCAGCCTTTATCATTCTTGTTGCTTGGGCCTTCTCCGAAGGCGGGCGTCGTAAGGATGTGCCAGGAAATACTTTGGGCGTGCTGTTGCTTGTGGGCACGATTGGCCCGCTCGTGTTGCAGCCTGATATTGGTCAAACCATGTTGATTGCGATGGCATGGGCCGGCATTGTTTTTCTATCAGGCCTGCATTTGTTTTGGGTGTTCGGTATTGGCGGCATTGGGGCCGCGGGTCTCGCAGCGGCATATAAATTCTTGCCGCATGTGCGTGATCGTATCGATCGCTTCCGCAATCCCGAAGCGGGTGATACGTTTCAAGTCGATAATGCGATGCAAAGTTTCATTGAAGGCGGATGGTTCGGCAAAGGGCCGGGCGAGGGCACGATTAAACGCATTCTTCCTGATAGCCACACGGATTTTGTGTTCGCCGTAACGGCAGAAGAATTCGGCATCATCGCGTGCCTCGCGCTTCTTGCCGTCTTTGCGATTGTCGTGTTGCGCGGCCTTTATTTGGCGCGCCAAAATGAAGAACCTTTTTGCCGCTTAGCGGCATCAGGTCTCGTGATTTTATTTGGCATCCAAGCTTCAATAAATATGGCGGTGAATGTTCATCTCATTCCAGCAAAGGGCATGACGCTTCCTTTCATTTCTTATGGTGGCTCATCTTTGATTTCGCTTGGCTTGGCGATGGGATTTTTGCTTGCGGTCACGCGTCGTCGCCCGCGCGCGGATTATGTTGATCGCTTTCGCGCGGAGCAGGATGAATGATATCCTCTCGTGCACCGGTGATTTTATTGGCCGCTGGGGGCACCGGCGGTCATTTATTTCCGGCTGAAGCGCTTGCGAGTGAATTGAGTGCGCGGGGTATTGTCATCCATCTCGCAACCGATCATCGCGGCATGGCCTATGGCGGCGCGTTTCCAGCTGTCGCGCGTCATGAAATTCGTGCGGCGACTCCCTCAGGGAAATCGCCTCTGTCTTTGATAAAAGCCATTTTTGTTTTACTGCGCGGCACGCTTCAATCCTATAGCTTGATTAAAAGGCTAAACCCCGATGCAGTCATTGGCTTTGGAGGTTATCCTTCGGTGCCACCGCTTCTTGGTGCGGTGCTTGCCGGTGTTCCCACATTCATTCACGAGCAAAATGGTGTGATGGGACGCGCCAATCGTTTCATCGCACCTTTTGTCAATGCGATTGCAACGGGGTTTGAAAAACCGAGAGGCCTTTCACAGAAGAACGCAGTAAAAGCGCATCATGTGGGAAATCCCATTCGTCCGCTCGCGCGAGAAGCGATGGCGATTCCCTATCCCGCGCTCCAATCACAAAGTGAGTTTCATCTTCTTGTAACGGGCGGAAGCCAAGGCGCACGCGTGATGAGCACGGTGGTTCCTGAAGCGATTGCGCTTTTATCTGATGATATCAAATCAAGGTTGCGCATTAAGCATCAAGCGCGCGGGGATGATCTTGAAACCGCAAAAGCGCTTTATCATCGCGCCGGTGTGAGTGTGGATATTCGTTCCTTTTTCGATGATTTACCAATGCGGATTGCTCAAGCGCATCTCGTGATCGGGCGCGCAGGCGCATCGACCATTGCCGAGCTTGCGGTGATTGCTCGGCCGTCGATTCTTGTGCCGCTTCCGGGGTCACTTGATCAAGATCAGGCGGCGAACGCGGAAAGTTTGGCCGAGCGTGGGGCCGCACTTGTTATGAAGCAAAGCGAATTTACCGCTAAGGCTCTGGCGCATCATCTTAACGAATTGATCAGCCATCCGGATCGATTGACCGACTCAAGCCGAGCCGCCAAAAGCGCGGGCATTGCGGATGCGGCTGAACGATTCGCTGCGCTTATCGGCGAAAGCCTTGGTTTAAATTTTTCGAGAGGACGATCCTCATGAAGCTTCCCACCGAATTGGGTGCGATTCATTTTATCGGGATTGGCGGCATCGGCATGTCGGGCATTGCCGAGGTGCTGCATAATCTCGGCTATCGCGTGCAAGGATCGGACGCTTCGGATAATGCCAATGTGAAGCGGTTACGCGACAAAGGCATTGACGTTTTTGTTGGCCATGACGCGCGCAATATTGGTGATGCTGAAGTGCTTGTGGTGTCCACCGCCATTCAGCGTGATAATCCTGAATTGATGGCGGCGCGTGAGCGGCGCATTCCGGTCGTCAGGCGCGCGGAAATGCTTGCCGAATTGATGCGGCTTAAAACCTGCGTTGCGATTGCGGGCACGCATGGCAAAACGACCACGACCTCGCTTGTTGCGACATTGCTCGTTGCCGGACATTTTGATCCGACCGTCATCAATGGTGGCATCATCAATGCCTATGGCACCAATGCGCGATTGGGCGATGGCGAATGGATGGTGGTTGAGGCCGACGAATCGGACGGTACATTTTTGAAATTGCCCGCTGATGTCGCCGTCGTTACCAATATTGATCCGGAACATTTGGATCATTTCAAAACTTTTGACGCCATCAAAGAAGCCTTCCGGACGTTTGTTGAGAATTTGCCCTTCTATGGTTTTGCGGTGATGTGTCTCGATCATCCGACCGTGCAAGAATTGGTTGGCCGCATCGAGGATCGTCGTGTCATCACTTATGGTGAAAACCCGCAAGCCGATCTGCGTCTGTTGGATGTCGATCTTTCGGGTGGGCGTTCACGCTTTTCTGTTGCCATTCGTGATCGCAAAACGAAAGCGCTCACTCGTATCGATGGTCTCGAATTGCCGATGCCCGGCCATCACAATGCGTTGAATGCGACGGCTGCGATTGCCGTGGCGTTTCATCTTGGAATGACACCTGATGCCATTCGCGAAGGTTTGAAAAGTTTCGGCGGAGTGAAGCGCCGCTTTACAAAAACGGGCGAATGGAATGGCGCCGAGATTTTTGATGATTACGGCCATCATCCGGTTGAAATTGCTGCGGTGCTCAAAGCGGCACGCGCGTCAACAAAAGGCAAAGTCATTGCTGTGGTTCAACCGCATCGCTACACGCGTTTGGCATCGCTTTTTGATCAATTTGCAACCTGTTTCAATGATGCGGATCATGTGATCGTGGCGGAAACTTATGCCGCTGGTGAAGCGCCGATTGCGGGTGCGGATCGTGACTCCCTTGTTGCCGGATTAAAGGCGCATGGTCATCGTCATGTCATCGCACTTCCTGATGCAGCGTCTTTGGCGCGCCTTGTAAAGCCATTAGCATCAAAAGGCGATTATGTTGTGTGTCTTGGTGCGGGGAACATCACGCAATGGGCCTATGCGCTACCGGGTGAATTGGCTGCCCTTCAAAAACAAGGCCAATAATGGCGTTACGCGATCACGATTTTTCTACTCTCAAAGGTACGCTTCAGTTTGATGCGTCGCTTGCGCCTTTGTCGTGGTTTCGTATCGGGGGCCCAGCGGATCTTCTTTTTACGCCCGACAATGAAGAAGACCTCATTGCATTTTTAAAAATGCTTCCGCGCGATGTACCCATCCTTACAATTGGCTTGGGATCCAATCTTCTCATACGTGATGGCGGGTTTCACGGTGCTGTCATTCGATTGGGAAAAACTTTTCAAGCAATCAACATCGAATCTGATTTTCACCTGCGTGCCGGCGCGCAAGTGGCGGATGTAAAAGTTGCGCGTATCGCAGCAGAAGCAGGCCTTGCAGGCTTTTCTTTTTTGCGTGGTATTCCCGGCACAATTGGCGGGGCTCTGCGCATGAATGGTGGCGCTTATGGCGGCGAAACAAAAGATATTTTTGTGTCCGCGCGTGGTGTTGATCGTGAAGGGCGTATTCATCACTTTGATCATGCTGCGATGGGATTTTCCTATCGACACATATCTGTGCCCGATGATGTGATTTTCACCGAGGCATTGTTTAAAGGACATAAAGGTGATCCGGCAAAAATTCTTGAAGAGATGAATGCGATCACCGAGGCGCGTTCATCCACTCAACCTGTCAACACACGCACAGGCGGTTCGACCTTTCGCAATCCGCCGAATATGAAGGCGTGGGAATTGATTGATCAGGCAGGCTTGCGCGGTCATCGTATTGGTGGCGCGGAGATCTCGAAATTACATACGAATTTTTTGATCGCACATGAAGGCGCAAAAGCTGCCGATATTGAGGCGCTCGGCGAAGAAGCGCGCCGTCGCGTGAAAGAGATGACGGGCATCACGCTCGAATGGGAAATCAAAATTGTGGGAGAGCCCGCGCAATGAAACATGTCGCCGTATTGATGGGCGGGCTTTCGGCCGAACGCAGTGTGAGTTTGAGATCGGGCGCGGCCTGCGCTCTTGCTCTTGAAGGCGAGGGTTATCGTGTGAGCCGCGTCGATGTGGATCGCGATTTGTCCGATGCCTTGACGCATCTAAAGCCCGACGTCGCTTTCAACGCGTTGCATGGTCGCTTTGGTGAAGATGGCGTCGTGCAAGGCATTCTTGAAATGCTCCAGATTCCCTACACGCATTCGGGTGTGTTGGCTTCATCGCTCGCGATGCAGAAAGATCGTGCCAAAGCGGTGATGAAGGCGGCGGGCGTTCCGGTTGCCGAGGGCATTACGATTAGCCGTTTTGAAGCGGCCAAGGCCCATGTCATGAAGCCGCCTTATGTCGTGAAACCCGTGAATGAAGGCTCGTCAGTTGGCGTCATCCTTGTGCGCGAAGATCGCTCGCATCCGCCGCAGGAACTCGCCCGTGCTGATTGGCCCTATGGCGATGTGGTTTTGGTCGAGCGGTATATACCGGGCCGGGAGTTAACCTGTGCGGTGATGGCGGATCGGGCCTTGGGAGTCATCGATATTCAGCCGGCGGCCGGAAATTTTTACGATTTTGAATCGAAATATGCCAAGGGCGGATCTATTCACGTTCTGCCCGCAAAAATTTTACCGAATATTTACCATCTTGTCCAAAAGCTAGCGTTAACGGCGCATCAATCTTTGGGCTGCCGCGGCGTGAGCCGCGCCGATTTTCGATATGACGACACGCCCAAGGGGTCGGGCGAGGTCATCTGCCTCGAAGTCAACACGCAGCCCGGGATGACGGAGACGTCTTTGGTGCCGGAATTGGCGGCCCATGAGGGTATCGGGTTTGGTGAGTTGGTGAGATGGATGGTGGAGGACGCGAGCTGCGAGCGCTGAGGGGGCATCAGGCCTCCGGCGAATTCGCGTTTGTACACCGGGTTCATCATTCACGTTTTCGGATTTTATCCACCCGCTTCGGTTCCGAGTCACGTTTTCGCGAAACGCTTGCAAATCTTGTTGAGCGCCTGCCCAAAGGCATCGGCTCAACGCTGACCATTTGTCTCTTCGTGGCGACATTGCTCTTCGGTCTTGATCGCGGCGGACATATTAAATCTTTTCTCGAAGCGCATAGCGACCTGCAAGAGGAAGTCTTGCGGCTTGCGGGTTTCGATATTCGCAGCGTGACCATCACAGGCCTGCAGACATTAAATGAACAAGATGTGCTCGCTGCCACCGGTATTGAGGCAGACGATTCCTTGCCGTTTCTCGATGCCGATGCGGTGCGCGAGCGGTTGATGGCTTTGCCGCTGGTTCGTGATGTCACTGTCCGCAAATTCTATCCGAATGCACTTTCTATCGGCATTTCTGAGAATAAACCCTATGCACTCTGGCAGCGTGATGGTGAGGTTTCGATCATCGGATCGGATGGTCGTGTCATTGGTCAGATGAATGATGAAGCCTTTACCGATTTACCGCTTGTGGTGGGTGAAGGTGCTAATGCACGCGCCACCGAATTTGTCGCCATCCTTGATGGGGCGCCTGATGTAAAACCGCTTGTGAAGGCGGGCATTCGTGTCGGTGATCGGCGTTGGACATTAAAATTGACAAGCGGTCTTGACGTCTTATTGCCTGAAGACAATCCTTCCGAAGCTTTGCAAAAATTCTCGACCTTTCTTCATGACCACAAGCTTGCCGATAAAGGCATTGTTCTTGTCGATTTGCGCTATCCTGATCGTGTTGTGTTGCGCCTCACGGAAGCAGCAGCCGCTCAACGTGAAGAGCAATTGAAAGCCAAAGCGAAGGCGAAGGGAGGTCCAGCATGAGCGAATATGGACCAAGCCTCACGCCACGCATGCGGCCGATCAATCCCAAGCGTTCGACGATTGTGTCTGTGCTTGATGTGGGCACAAGCAAAGTTGTGTGCCTGATTGCTGAACTCTTGCCGGTCTCGGGTGCAGAGGCCTTGAAGGGTCGTTCGCATAAAGCGCGCATTATCGGTTTGGGTCATCAGCGCGCGCGCGGCGTCAAAGGCGGCGCGATCATTGATTTGGAAGCTGCTGAACATTCGATCCGTCTGGCAATCGATTCGGCAGAAAGCATGGCGCGCGTTGAAGTGCGCTCAGTCATAGTCAATATGACCGGCGGTCGTTTGAAATCAGAAGCTTTTACGGCGGAAGTTTCGTTGCGCGGGCAGGGCGTCTCTGATGGCGATATTCGCCGCGTCTTCGAAGCGATGAGCTTCACAGGCGCAGAGAGCGGTCGCAGCGTGTTGCATTCGCTCCCCACCGGTTTTGCGATTGATGAGACGCGTCACATCCGCGATCCGCATGGCATGATCGGCGAGCGTCTTGGCGTCGATATGCATGTTCTCACAAGTGACGAATATGCGATCCGCAATCTCATGTTGGCGGTTGAGCGTTGCCATGTCGGCGTTGAGGCGGTTGTCGCAAGTCCCTATGCGAGCGGTTTGTCGTGCCTCGTTGATGATGAAGCCGAAATGGGCGTGGCGGTTGTTGAATTGGGCGGCGGCACGACAAGCGTCGGCGTCTTTTCAAATGGTGTTCTTGTTCACGCTGATGCAGTCGCTGTGGGCGGCAATCATATCACCATGGATATTGCGCGCGGTCTTTCAACCGGCATCAACCATGCCGAGCGTTTGAAAACGCTTTATGGCTCGACGCTCGCAAGTCCTTCTGATGATCGCGAAACGGTTGCGGTTGCCTCTGTCGATGAAGCGCAAGGCGACCATGTTTATCACATTCCAAAATCTCAGCTTGTTCGAATCATCCGTCCGCGTGTTGAAGAGATTCTTGAACTTGTGCGTGATCGGTTGAAGACATCCGGTTTTGCAGCGGAAGCGGGGCGCCGCATCGTATTAACAGGCGGAGGCGCATCGCTGACGGGCCTGTCGGAACTTTGTCGCATCGTGATTTCCAAACAAGTCCGTGTCGGTCGTCCGCTCGGTGTGCAGGGCTTGCCGGAAGCATTGAAGGGGCCTGCTTTTGCAGCGCCCGTCGGGCTTCTCGTTTATCCGCAAGTCGCAGCTCTTGAGCATTTCGAACCGCGCACATCGGGGCTTGCTTTGGGCACGGGAACAGATGGCTATTTCATGCGCGTTGGCCGGTGGCTGCGCGAAAGTTTTTAGAAGGGGACCGGCACAAAGGCGCGGCGGCCTTGGTGTCATAATGAGTTCAACAAAGGCGCGGCCGGGCGTCGAACCAGAGTAGAGGCGAAGACCATGACGATCAATCTTTCAGCACCGGACATCCGGGAATTGAAACCAAGAATCACCGTGTTCGGTGTTGGTGGCGGCGGCGGCAATGCCGTCAACAATATGATTGAAATTGGTCTGCAGGGCTGCGAATTCGTGGTCGGCAATACGGATGCGCAAGCGCTCACAAGCTCAAAAGCGCATCGCGTCATTCAGATGGGTATGCAAGTCACTGAAGGTCTCGGCGCGGGTTCGCAGCCGGAAGTCGGACGTGCTGCCGCTGAAGAAGTGATCGATGAAATTCGTGATCAACTCGCCGGCGCTCATATGGTGTTTGTCACTGCCGGTATGGGTGGCGGCACAGGCACAGGTGCTGCACCGGTCATCGCGCGCGCTGCGCGTGACATGGGCATCCTCACGGTCGGTGTGGTCACAAAGCCGTTTCAGTTTGAAGGCACACGCCGCATGCGTTTGGCTGAATCGGGCATCAATGAATTGCAGAAATGCGTTGATACGCTGATCATCATACCAAACCAGAATCTCTTCCGCGTCGCTAATGAGCAAACCACTTTCGCCGATGCGTTTGCCATGGCCGATCGCGTTCTTTATTCCGGTGTCGCCTGCATCACCGATCTCATGGTCAAAGAAGGTCTCATCAATCTCGACTTCGCCGATGTGCGCGCCGTGATGCGTGAAATGGGCAAAGCGATGATGGGCACGGGCGAAGCGACTGGTGAGAAGCGTGCTCTTCGTGCCGCTGAAGCCGCGATTGCCAATCCGTTGCTTGATGATGTGAATATGGCGGGCGCGCGGGGTCTTTTGATCTCGATCACGGGTGGTTCCGATCTCACACTCTATGAAGTTGATGAAGCCGCAACCCGTATTCGTGAAGAAGTGGATCCTGATGCGAATGTGATCTTCGGCGCGACGCGTGATGACTCGCTCGAGGGCATTGTGCGTGTGTCAGTCGTTGCGACGGGCATCGATCACGCTGAAATCATGCGTCAGAATGCAACCGCTCCGATTCAAACTTCGGCCGTTGCGGAAAACCGTTTGCGCGATATGGCCGATCGTGTGCGCAGTGAAGTGACAGCAGCGCTCGCCCGTCCGGTCGAGCAGCATGCGCCTGTCGCTTATCACACACCGGCTGCACCTGCAGCGTCTTATGTGTCTCAGCCGCAGATGACGGACGCCGCACCGCAGCCGACGTCCTACCAACCGGCCTATCAGCCGCGTGGCATTCAAGTGGCGCCCGATCTCGCCATTCGTCCGGCCGCACCACGTCCGGTGATGCCAGAGCCGCAACCGCAACCCGCGCCGCGCATGCCGGAACCTTACACTCAACACGTTGATGATCGTGGTTTCGTGCCGCCGGTTTCCGAGCGTCCGGTTCGTCCGGTTCGTATGCCGACGGCGGAAGATTTCCCGCCAATCGCGCAGAAGAGCCTTGAAGCCGGTCGTCAGGAACGTCCAGCTCCTGTCGAAAGCCCGAAGAAGTCGCTGATGGAGCGTCTTGTGTCGGCCGGTTTCGGCGGACGTCGTGCCGACCCGAATGAAATGCCCGCCCCGCCGCGGTCTGTTTCTGTCGAGTCGCAACCCATACCTCAGCCGATGCCGCAGACGACCATGCCCGCCCAAGCCCCAATGCAGGCCCAAGCGCCGCGTCCGATGCAACAGCCTCAACAAGCCGCGCGTCCGGCTCAGGCACCGCGCATGTTTGAGGATGACCAAATGGAAATCCCCGCCTTTTTACGGCGTCAGTCAAACTGAGAGCCCGTATTTTAGAGTGGTAAAATGAGTTCGGCCCGGGTCTCAAAGATCCGGGCCAAATTTTTGAAAAATAACACTTTTTTAATGTTTTCCCCAGCCTTGGTTTTTGTAACAAACGGTAAGACACCGTGATTTGAGCGGACTCCACTCAAAGGGTAGAAACACGGTCATAGTCAGGGATGCTGGGTAAGGGCTCTTGGCTTTGGGGGATGGACGAGAGACGTGATGACTTCTTCGCGACAAGTGACTCTAGCGCGCCGCGCTCGGTTGGCAGGGCATGGCGTCCATTCCGGAAAACCTGTTTCCCTTATTCTTCATCCTGCAGCTGATCATCACGGCATTCGTTTTTTGCGCACGGGTCTTGAGGGTGGTCGTGAGCGTTTGATCTCCGCGCGTCATGATGCGGTGAGCGCTTCGGAATTATGCACAATCATCGGCGACCATGAGTCGGGCGCGATTTCCACAATCGAACATTTGATGGCTGCGCTTTATGCAACCGGCATCGACAATCTTCTTGTTGAGATTGACGGCGCTGAAGTGCCGATCATGGATGGAAGCTCTGCGCCTTTCATCGCAGCGATTGATCGCGCGGGTCTTATCAATCAAAAGTCAGCACGTTGTTATCTGCGTGTGTTAAAGCCCGTGCGTGTTGAGAAAGACGGAAAATTTTCGGAACTCGTTCCTTATGCGCGTGGCTTCCGTTTGACGGTTGAAATTGACTTCCCGACCGCCTTGATTGGACGCCAGAAAAAGACGCTTGATCTCACGGCCGAAAGCTTCCGTGATGAGTTGCAACATGCGCGGACGTTCGGTTTTCTGAAAGATGTTGATCGCTTGCGTCAGGCAGGGTTTGCGCTTGGTGCGTCGCTTGAAAACACTGTGGCGATTGATGGCGACCAGATCCTCAATCCTGAGGGCCTTCGTTATCGCGATGAGTTCATCCGTCACAAGATGCTCGATGCTGTGGGTGATCTCGCGCTCGCAGGCTTGCCGATCATCGGTCATTTCCGGTCTTGGTGCAGTGGCCACCGTATGAATGTGGCGGTTCTCGAAGCGTTATTTGCTGATCGCACCGCTTTTGAGATCATCGAGGACAAGCGCGCTGACGCGGTTCTTGGCCCGGTTCGCACGCGTGTGGCGGCGATTGCCTGCGCGCCTTCGGTCGATTGAGCCTGATTTGGGCTTCTGACCCTATTTCCGCCGTCTTTTGTGGCTTTTTGTCCCATCAAGCTAGCGGCCTGTTAGCGTTTGGTTTATGAAACCAGCGCAGTGTGCGGTTGCTCGCGAATCTAAATCGACCGTCTTTGTCACTGTCCTTGTCTCTGGGGAGCCTCGTTGATCATGCGCCACGCCGAAACCGTCACGCCGAGGGCTTCGACCCGCATCTTGCTTCCTTTGCTTGCGGCGTTGGCCGTAGTGCCGCTGGCGGCGTGCGACACGCTTAATCCCTTCGATAAGGGTGAAGTCTATAAGCCCGAAGTTAAATCAGATCTTCCGGCAGAAAAACTTTACAATGATGGCCTCGCTGCCGTTGAAGCGCGCGATTTCGAAAAAGCGAATAAGCAATTCAAAGAACTCGACAAGGTCTATCCCTATTCGCAATGGTCGAAGAAGGCTTTGTTGATGCAGACCTTCTCGCATTATTCGATGAAAGAATTTGAAGAAGCGGCTTCGGCAGGCAAGCGCTATTTGCAACTTTATCCGGCTGATCCCGATGCGGCCTATGCGGCCTATCTGATCGCAAGCTCCTATTATGATGTGGTTCTTGATATCAGCCGCGATCAGGAACGTGCGGAGAAGGCGTTAGTGGCCTTCCAGGAAGTTGTTCAACGCTGGCCCAAGTCGGATTATGCGAAAGACGCGAAGTTCAAGATCAGCGTGTTGCGTGATCAATTGGCCGGACGCGAGATGGAAGTGGGGCGCTATTATCTCAACAAGCGCAATTTCACGGCTGCGATTAACCGCTTCCGCATTGTCGTGTCACAATATCAAACAACCAATCAGGTTGAAGAAGCTCTTGCCCGTCTGACCGAAGCCTACCTCGCTTTGGGCATCGTGAATGAGGCCGAAACGGCGGCGGCGGTGCTTGGCCATAATTTCCCCGAGAGCCAGTGGTATAAAGACACCTATGCGCTTTTGCAGAATAAGGGCGTCGAGCCGAAGGAAAATCAGGATTCCTGGATTTCCAAGGCGTTTAAGGCCGTGAAGATCTTCTGATGGGGGCTTGCATCCCGGTGGCGCCTCAGCGTTTCATCGTCCAATGCTGACCCATTTGTCCATCCGCGATATTGTTTTGATTGATCGGCTTGATCTGGCCTTTGATCGCGGCCTCGCCGTGCTCACTGGCGAGACTGGCGCGGGCAAATCTATTCTGCTCGATGCTTTTGCACTGGCGCTTGGCGCGCGCGGGGACGGCTCGCTGGTACGCCAAGGAGAGGCGCAAGGGCAGGTTACCGCTGTCTTTCAACCCGATGACAAACATCCCGTCTTCGCCATGCTTTCCGAGCAAACGATTGCGCATGAAGGCGAGATCATTTTGCGCCGCGTACAAATGGCAGATGGAAAAACCCGCGCGCTTGTGAATGATCAGCCGGTGAGTGTGCAGACTTTGCGCGCGATTGGAACAAGCCTTGTTGAAATTCACGGCCAACATGATGATCGCGCACTGGCTGATCCCGCAAGCCATCGCGCCATTCTCGATTCCTTTGCCGGAAATGAAAAAGAATTAGCAGCTCTTCGCAAAGCGCATCTTCATTGGAGTGAAGCGCGCGATACATTGCGTGATCACCAAACGCGTTTAGAAGCGGCGCGTAAAGAAGCTGATTTTTTGCGGCATGCTTGTGATGAACTTTCCGCACTCGGGCCTGAAGAGGGCGAAGAGACAAAATTGGCGGATCGTCGCCAAGCGATGATGGCGGCTGAAAAAGCCAGCGGTGAAATTCGTGAAGCGCTTGATACGGTGGGCGGTTCCTCATCACCGATCCCCACTTTGATTTCAGTTCAGCGTCGGCTTGAACGGCGTGGCACAGAAAATGACGCGCTGTTGGGCCCCGCCATTCGCGCATTATCAACCGCACTCGATGCGTTGGAGGAAACGAGATCAGCGCTTGAAGCCGCAGAACGCGCGGCTGATTTTGATCCGCGCGAATTGGAACGCGCAGAAGAACGCCTTTTTGCCTTGCGTGCGGCTTCACGAAAATATCATGTGCCGGTTGATCAGCTTGCTGCGCTTGCCGAAAAATATGCGCAAGATGTTGAAGCGCTCGATCACAGCGAGACATCGCTTGTGAAACTTGAAGCGGCTTTGAAAGAGGCTGAGGATCGCTATATCGCGGCCGCGCAAGCGCTTTCCAAAAAGCGCGCGAAAGCGGCTGTCGAACTTGAAAAAGCGGTGATGGGAGAATTGCCGCCGTTAAAACTTGAACGTGCGAAATTCATTGTCGCATTGGAACGCGATGATAGGGCACGTGGACCTGATGGATTTGATCATATCGAATTCTGGGTTGAAACCAATCCGGGATCACGACCGGGGCCGATGATGAAAGTGGCATCAGGCGGTGAATTATCGCGCTTTATGTTGGCACTGAAAGTGTCACTTGCGGATCGTGGTTCGGCACCCACGCTTGTCTTTGATGAAATCGATACGGGTGTGGGTGGAGCGGTGGCTGATGCGATTGGTCAACGCCTGTCGCGGTTAGCCAAAAAAACACAAGTGCTCTCGGTGACACATGCGCCGCAAGTGGCTGCCCGCGCGTCGACGCATCTCCTGATTGCGAAGGGCGAGTCCGGAAAAGGCAAACGGATCGCCACACGTGTGGTGACGATTGATGATGGGCATCGCCGGGAAGAAATCGCACGCATGTTGTCAGGCGCCGAGATCACGGAGGAAGCGCGAGCGGCTGCGAAGAAATTGATCGAGGCTGCGAAATGAAAAAGCCGCAGGATCCATTGCGGGCTTTGTCTGTCGAAAAACTCACCCCGCTTGAAGCGCGAATGGAATGGCAGACGCTCGGCGAAGAAGTCGCGCGTCATGATGTGAGCTATCACCAGGAAGATCAGCCCACCATTTCGGATGCGGCCTATGATGCGCTGCGTCGTCGCTATGAGTCTATTCTCTCCGCTTTTCCTGAATTGCAGAAAGAGGTTTCGCCATTAACGCGCGTGGGCGCGAAGCCATCCGAGAAATTTTCCAAAGTCAAACATGCGGTGCCGATGCTCTCTTTGGCGAATACATTTTCGGATGAGGATGTCTCCGATTTTGTTGAGCGTGTGCGACGCTTTCTCGATTGGCCTTCTTCGCGTGAATTGGCTTTTACGGCCGAACCCAAAATCGATGGTCTATCCTGCTCGCTGCGTTTTGAAAATGGCTCGCTCAAAGTAGCAGCCACGCGCGGCGATGGAGAAGAGGGCGAAGATGTCACCGCGAATGTCAAGGTCATTCATGATGTGCCGCATCATCTTCATGGCACTGTGCCGAATGTGATTGAAATTCGCGGTGAAATTTATATGGCGACCGCCGATTTTATAAAACTTAATGAGCGGCAGGAAAAAGAGGGTAAATCGCTCTTCGCTAATCCGCGTAATGCGGCGGCGGGATCCTTGCGTCAACTCGATTCCAAAATCACTGCGCAAAGGCCACTTAAATTTTTTGCTTATACGTGGGGGCAGATTGATGGCGCGATGCCGTCTGACACGCAAAGTGGGATGATCAAAGCCTTTCACAAAATGGGCTTGCCAACCAATCCGCTGACTAAACGCTGCGCCACGCTTCAAGAGATGATTGATCATTATCGATTGATTGAAGAGCAACGCGCGACTTTGGGCTATGATATCGACGGTGTTGTTTACAAAGTTGATGATCTCACTTTGCAATCACGCCTCGGCTTTATATCGCGCTCACCGCGCTGGGCAACGGCACGAAAATTTCCAGCTGAAAAAGCAACAACGATACTGCTTGATATTGATGTTCAAGTCGGGCGCACGGGCGCTTTGACTCCAGTTGCAAAATTGCAACCTGTTTCAGTGGGGGGTGTCGTCGTTTCTAATGCGACTTTGCACAATGAAGATGAGATCACCCGAAAGGGCATCCGCATCGGTGATACGGTTGTCATTCAACGCGCGGGTGATGTGATCCCGCAAATCGTTTCTGTTGTTGAAGAAAAAAGAAAGCATGGCGCGAAGCCCTTTATGTTCCCAGATCATTGCCCCGCTTGCGGCAGTCATGCCGTGCGCGAGAATGATCCAAAAACAGGCGAACCCGAGGCGGTAAGGCGTTGCACAGCGGGGCTCATTTGTCCCGCGCAAGCGACCGAACGTTTGAAACATTTTGCCTCACGCAATGCTTTCGACATTGAAGGCTTGGGCGACAAGCAGATTGAAAGCTTCTTTGCGGACGGCATCATCACGCGCCCGCGTGATATTTTTACGCTTGAAGCGCGCGATGCGCGGTCGTTGAAAAAACTCAAAGACCGTGAAGGTTATGGCGCTTTATCTGTCAAAAATCTTTTTGATGCGATTGCCGCCAGAAAGTCCGTTTCACTTAATCGGTTCATCTTTGCGCTTGGCATTCGCCATGTGGGTGAAACAACAGCAAAGCTCTTGGCGCGGCATTTCGGTTCTATCGAGACATTGCGCGATTTCGCGGTGAAAGCAGGACATGAGGGGCAAAGCGCGCGCGACACGCTCGAATCGATTGACGGCATTGGACCAATTGTTGCTGGATCGATCATCGATTTTTTTGCCGAGGCACATAATTGCGAAGAACTTGAAGCGCTTTTAGAGCATGTCACGCCAGAGGCGATGGAAGCGGTTGAAACAGCAAGTCCCGTTTCGGGCAAGACGGTTGTATTCACGGGATCGCTTGAAAAGATGACGCGCGAAGAAGCCAAAGCCATGGCCGAACGTTTGGGTGCCAAAGTGTCAGGCTCTGTTTCTAAAAAGACGGATCTTCTTATAGCGGGGCCTGGCGCGGGATCAAAGTTAGAGGACGCCAAGAAACATGGCGTCGAAGTCATCGATGAAGAAGAATGGTTTCGTCGCGTTAGAGCCTGATGAAATCACTTTAGATCGCGCGCGTCGCTTTCTCTAACCAGTTCTTTGTCTCTTCATCGCAGTAGGGCGAAACAATCGCGCGTGTCTTTGCATGATACTCGTTCAACCACGTTCGTTCTTCCGCAGTGAGCAGTGAGACCTCGACAAGATTCAAATCAATCGGCGCGAAGCTTAAGGTTTCAAATCCAAACATCTCGCGCTCGGCATTTTTGAAATCACGTTTTTCGACGAGGATCAGATTTTCAATGCGAATACCCCAATGGCCGGCTTTGTAATAACCGGGCTCATTCGAAAGCATCATGCCGACTTCAAGGGGAGTGATACCTGTTTTCGCGATACGTTGCGGGCCTTCATGCACGGAGAGATAAGACCCGATGCCGTGGCCTGTGCCGTGATCGAAATCGAGGCCCACGTCCCAAAGCGGTTTCCGTGCAAATGAATCGATTTGCGCGCCCGTCGTGCCTTTTGGAAAGATGGCCCTTGCAATGGCGATATGGCCCTTCAAAACTCGTGTGAAGCGATCTTTCATCTCATCTGTAGGCGTGCCGACGGCCATCGTGCGTGTAATATCTGTCGTGCCATCCTCATATTGCGCACCGGAATCAATCAGAAAGATTCCCTTTTCGATTTTGCGATTTGACTCAACAGAGACCTTATAATGCGGAATGGCAGCATTTGGACCCGCACCTGCAATGGAGGGAAATGAAACGTCTTTCAAAACGCCTGTATCACGGCGGCATTCTTCAAGTTTTTCCGTGGCGCTGATTTCTGTGAGATGACCTTTAATCGCTTCACGATCAAACCAGGCCAAAAATTTCGACATCGCCGCGCCATCACGCGCGTGAGCGGCACGCGATCCTTCAATCTCGGCTTTGTTTTTCACGGCCTTCATAAGCGCCACGAAATCAGTGCCGACATCGGCGCTGCCGCCCGCTTGTTCAATTTTACGAACGAGACGTGTGGCGGCCGTGGCGCCATCAAAACGCACGCGGGCTTTCGCTTTGCCTAATCGATCAAGCGCGACATCTAGCGCTGAAGGTTCCGCAATCTCGGCAAGATTGGCAACGGCATCGCGCGTGACGTTCGAAAATTTCCGACCATCCATGAAGAGCTCGGGTTTTCCTTGTTGCGGGATAATGGCAAAGCCGAGGGGTAAAGGCGTATGACCCACATCGCCGCCGCGAATATTGAAAATCCATGCGACCGCATGAGCGTCTGTGATCACAACCGCATCGGCGTTCATGTCTTTGAGTTTTGATTGGATGCGCTTGATTTTTTGATCGGCCTCTTCACCGGCATAAGCGGGGCGATGCAATGTAACGGGTGCAAGGGG
This sequence comes from Hyphomicrobiales bacterium, assembly GCA_046091665.1. Classification (GTDB taxonomy): domain Bacteria; phylum Pseudomonadota; class Alphaproteobacteria; order Rhizobiales; family Beijerinckiaceae; genus CAIUPE01. The sequence goes on along the minus strand of JBJTCD010000120.1, from coordinate 21,978 downwards.
AATGGCAGGGCGATCAGACCAGACTGAATCAATCGGGTTTGAGTCGACAGCCACGAGCGAAGCGCCGATTGTGGCGCACGCTTCTTCAAGCCGCTTTGTGCCGTCATGTGTGTGAAGCCACGGATCAAAACCGATTTTCATTCCGGCTTTGACATTTTTTTTAATCCATTGCTCCGGCGGATGTTCGATCAAATGTTCGGGCGAGAACAGTGAGGTATCCACTTGTTCGCGCACCTGTACAGTGTAGCGTCCATCAACAAAAATCGCCGCTTTGTCACGAATTACAATCGCTGCCCCCCATGAACCGGCAAACCCTGTGAGCCACATCAAGCGTTCAGAAGAGGCGGGCACATATTCATTTTGATGTTCATCGGTGCGAGGAACAACAAAGCCATCAAGGCCACGTTTTTTCAATTCTTCGCGCAAGGCTTTGAGATGCGGTGCGCCTTGTGAGGGTTTTGTTTTTTGCTCAAAGCTTTGAAAAATCGCTTGGCTCATCGGAAGCGTCCTTGCACAGAATAAAACTAAACACGCGTAAGAGGGTGGCCGGCCACGCGATGCAAAAGCAAAGCAGCCCAGCCATCAAGATTGATCCGTTTTTGAAGGTGCCACCCTTGTAACCCATAGGCATTCACAACGCCCGGCACATCATGCGCAAGCAAGCCTGAGAGCACAATATCCGCATCGGGCGATGCGATCTTGGCAATGGATGGCGCAAGCCTAATCAATGGTCGCGCGAGAATATTGGCGAAGACGAGATCATAATGTTGGCTCATCATCAAAGCGGGATGCGAAACGCCTTTGGCCACAACGGGACGCACAAAAGCACTCGCGCGATTGAGCAAAGCATTTGAGCGCGCGGCATCCACGGCCACTGGATCAATATCGCCTGAGGCGACGGGTGCACGCAACGCGCGCGCGGCGGCGATTGCGAGCACGCCCGTCCCTGTGCCGATATCAATCACATGACGCGGCCGTCGCCGTTTCAAAATATGATCGAGCATCAGAAGGCATCCGCGTGTGGTGCCGTGATGGCCCGTGCCGAAGGCGAGGGCGGCTTCAATTTCAATACCGATAGAGTTCAGACCGATGCGATTGCGATCATGCGCGCCATGGACACGGAAACGTCCGGCTTCAACTATGGAAAGACCGTCAAGCGAGGCTTTCACCCAATCTTTTTCGGCTAGCGTTTCGAATGTTAACGCCCGCGCGGCATCGTTGCTGACCGTTTCACGGATAAGCGAACGCATCGCCTCTACATCAGGGGCATCAGCAAAATAGACCTCTGTCTCCCATCGACCTTCCGCCTCATTTTCGAAAGCCGCGGCGGCTGTTTCGTTGGGATCGAAAGTTTCCATGACAATGTCAGCAACGGCGCGCGCCGTGCGCTCATCCGAATTTAGCCGCATGACATGGGTGGGATTTTTGGGGGTCAGACCTTCAAGCATGATGATCCGTCTAGCATCGGTTGCGGATGAGGGAAAGCCGGACCTCTTGCGCGATTTTGCAATCTGGCGAGAATGCCAGAAGGGCAATGAACAGAGCGTCTTTTCATGATGACCACCCCCTCAGCTCAAGAGCGCGAAGCCGCTGCACTTCTTTGGCGCTATTGGCAGGCGGGAACTCGAATCGACGCCTTGCCAGAGGCCTTGCGTCCGATCGATCGCGCTGCGGGGTATCGTATTGGTGCGGAAGTTGTTGCACATGCGGGAGAACGGGTCGTCGGGTGGAAGATCGCGGCGACAAGCAAAGCCGGCCAAGCCCATATCAATGTTGATGGCCCTTTGGGTGGACGTTTGTTGGCGGGTCGTATGCTGACGCCGCAATCTTCTGTGACGCTCGGCAACAACGTTATGAAAGTGGCGGAAGTGGAATTTGCCTTTCGCTTCGCGCGCGCTTTACCCTCTCGAGAGTCGGATTATTCATATGATGAAGTGATGGCTGCCGTGCAAAGTCTTCATCCCTCGATTGAGATTCCAGATTCGCGATACCATGATTTCACGGCTGTAGGTGCGCCGAGTTTGATTGCGGATACGGCTTGCGCGTGTTGGTTGATGATTGGCAAGGCGTTTGATGAGTCATGGCGTGCGTTTGATCTCGCCGAACATGAAGTGCGTGCCTTGAAAGGCGATGAGGTTGTTGCAAAGGGTGCGGGAAAGGCCGCGCTTGGAGATCCACGTATTGCTCTTCACTGGCTCGTGAACGAAGTCGCTCGTTATGCTGAGGGAATTCAAGCGGGTGATGTCGTCACAACAGGCACTTGTGTTGTACCTGTTCCAATTGCGGTCGGCGATCACATGATTGCCGATTATGGATCCTTGGGCCGTATGGCCATTACGATTGCGTAAATTGACAGTCGCTTCACAATAGGACTTCGTAAACGCCTAAACACTGAAAGTGAGTTTCAAATCCAGAGCGGTGATTATTTTTTTGATGGTTGAAAAGCGTGGCTCTGTCCCTTCAGAAAGTGTTTTATAAAGGCTTTCGCGACCAAGGCCTGTCAGCCTTGCAACATCGGTCATGCCTTTCGCGCGGCATGCATTTTCAAGAGCACCCAAGAAGACATCAAGATCATCTTCTTCGAGGCATTCTGTTAAAAATCCAGCCATGATCTCGGGCGTTGTAAGATGCTCTGCGATATCAAAAGGTTTGGTTGTAATTTTATCTTTTGTTTCGATTGTCATTGATCTTTTTTTCTGATCTCGCGCGCTAAAGTAAGTGCCATGTCGATATCCCGTTCTTGAGTGGATTTATCGCCACCACCAATAAGAAGATAAATCGTCGTATCTCTTCGCATGACATAGACCCTATAGCCTGGTCCGAAATGCATCCTCATTTCAAAAACGCCCTGATCAATCGTCCGGCAATCGCCAAAATGACCGCGCTCGGCCCTCTGTAATCGGGCCACCACGCGGATATAGGCATTGGTCCGCTTTAAACTTGATAACCAAGACTCGAACCACGGCGTGGTTTCGAATGATATCTTCATTTGTATCCTACAAGATACGATTTGTCAATCGCCGCCGATGCGCCGTACGGCGTAGTCATGGATGACAAACACGCGGCTGTGACCTGTCCCATATGACAGGGTGAGGCGTCATTCAGCGGATCAAAGAAGAGGGGCGACGCGTTCTGTTAATGCCCACCGCCGCCACCACGAGCGGGGCTTGCGCGTTTAATTGCGGGCAAAACAATAAGCATCAATAAAAAGATAAAAGTGAGCGCAAGAAAGACATCTCCAAGTGCAAGCACCAGTGCTTCACGGCGGGCCAATAAAGACAGTTGCTTTGTCGCTGCGAGTGCTGCGTTGTCGCCGAGAGTGGAAAAGCCTTGCGTGATATTAGCAAGGGTTTCGTCGGCAACTTGTCGTCCCCAAATGATTTTCTCGTGAAGATTATGGAGATGAAAATCCCATCGATCATTCATGAGTGTGTTGATGAGCGCGAGGCCGACTGCGCCGCCAAGATTGCGCGTGAGATTGAAGAGGCCCGAAGCATTTTTTAAGCGCTCTGGCGGGAGCGTGCCAAGCGCCACATTGTTGATCGGCACCATACAAAACATCAAAGACACGCCACGGAAAATTTGCGGCCAAATCAATTCATGAAAGCCCCAATCCTTTGTAAGCGTTTAGGCGAGAAATGTGCCGATGGCAAAGCCAAATACGCCGATGGCTAACATGACGCGCGGATCGAGTTTCGCTGAAAGACGTCCGGCGAAAGGCGCGGTGAAAAACATCGCGACACCGGTTAAAAACATCGTCTCGCCAATTTCAAGCGATGTATAGCCGCGCACCCGCGCTAAGAAGACCGGATAGAGGTAAGTCAATCCGTATAACCCGATACCAATTGTGAATGAGGCTAGACAACCAGATGCGAAATTTCGATTTGAAAAGGCTTTAAGATCTACAATTGGCGTGGTTGCTGTGAACGCTCGATAGAAAAAGATCACGCCGCCAATACTGCTGATGAGGGCGCACCATGTGATCGCTTCATCTTGAAACCAATCTTTGGCGGTACCTTCTTCAAGCACATATTCGAGACCACCCAGAAGGGCTGCCATTGCCGCAAGGCCCCACCAATCAAAGGTCTTGAACAAACTCCAATTGGGTTTGTCAAAATCAATAAGGAACCAGGCGGCAAGCGTAACTCCAATGCCGGGAATGACATTAACGAGAAAAAGCCAATGCCACGAAAATAGATCTGTGAGATATCCACCCGCGGTGGGGCCAATTGTCGGGGCGAGCGTTGCGACAAGCCCGATGATGGGTGAGACGATTGATTGTTTTTCGCGCGGGAAGATCGTGAAGGCGGCAGAAAAAACAGACGGAATCATACCGCCGCCAATAAAGCCTTGCAGCGCAAGCCAAATGATCATTTCTTCAATGGATGAAGCTTGCGCGCACATGACGCTCATCAGCGTAAATCCGGCAGCGGATGCTGCGAACAGATAACGCGTCGAGATCATTCGGCCGAGAAAACCGGAGAGCGGGATCATAATCACTTCAGCGATAAGATAGGCAGTCTGCACCCACGAAATTTCCTCAGCACTCGCCGAGAGACCCGCTTGAATTTCAGCCAGTGAAGCCGAGACAATCTGAATATCGAGAATGGCCATGAACATGCCAAACACCATGCCGGTGAAGGCAATCACACGCCGTGCGGTTAAAACCGGTTGTGGCGGCCATGCTGCTGCGGGCGCGCTCATGGTTTTGTCGGATCAATCTCGACGGTAACCGAAAGACCGGGACGCAAGAGTTTCTCGCGTTTCACATCATCGGGAAGCGCTATTCTTACCGGAATACGTTGCACGACTTTCGTAAAATTGCCCGTCGCATTTTCTGGCGGCAAGAGCGAGAATTGTGAACCTGTTGCCGGAGAGAGACTTTCAATTCGACCTTCAAACACACGGTCGGGGAAAGCATCGGCGCGAATCTCCGCGCGCATTCCAATTTTCAACGGTGCAATTTGTATTTCTTTCAAATTGGCGTCGACATAAACGCTTTCAAGTTGAACGAGTGCAAGAAGCTTCATGCCCGGTTGAACAAATTGACCGAGCTGCACAGCTTTATTGCCAACAACACCATCGAAAGGCGCGCGTATTTCTGTGAAGGAGAGATCGCGCTTCGCACGGGCCAGAACCGTTTCAAGTTCGCTTTTGCTGCTCGCAAGTTCTGATTTTTGGGCTTTCAAAACGTCAAGTCCCGCTTCGGCTGCGGCGAAGCCGGCGCGTGCGCTTTGTAAGGCTGCTTGTGTGCGATCACGATCAGCACGCACCTGATCAAGTTTTGCGCGGCTGTTAAAGTCGGCGGCGGCCAAAGTTTGCGCACGATCAAAATCACCTTGCGCACGTTGTGCATCGGCTTCAGCGGCAGAGATTTGTGCGCGCGCTTGTGTGATTGCGGCATTTTGTTGAAGCGATTGACTGTCAAGGCGCGCGAGGCTTGCATTTTGTGTTTCAATTTTGCGCTCAGCACTTTCAACCGCGAGGCGATAATCGCCATCATCGATTTTGGCGAGCAGATCACCCGCTTTTACGATTTGATTGTTGACGACCGATACTGCAACCACATGGCCAGAGACACGTGATGATATTGTCGATACAGACGCGCCGACATAGGCATCATCAGTTGCTATGACAAAGCGACCATGGGTCCAATAAGAAAAGAGCCAATAACCCAAGGCGCCGATCACGATAACGAGCACGACCGGCAGGATGATGGCCCGGGGCGAACGCCGTTTGGGAAGCATCGATGCATCCTTGTCGATCGCGCCGGGCAGGGTGGTTGCGGAGTCATTCATGGATCAAGCCATCCTGTCAGGTCGAGCGGAAAATGAGGTTTATAAGGAGGGGGTGTAGAGCCGCGTAACCCTTTTACGGCCTGATTGCAATTTCGGTTTTTGTGATGGCGTTATGCGGTGATGCAAGCCTCGCTTGTGTCATGAAGCGTGAGGCGTAATAAGGAGAGATCTGTTATTCATAAGGCCTTTCTGATGTCTTCCTTGTCCGCCGCGTCACTTGATCATGCCCGTGCTCTTTTGCGTCAATTTCCGCTAATTGACGGCCATAATGATCTGCCTTGGGTTGTGCATTCGACAAAAACGGCAGGGATGAGTCTTAAAAATTACGATCTGTCCCGCCTTCATCCGGAGACAGATACGGATACGCCACGTCTGAAGGAAGGGCAGGTGGCTGCGCAATTCTTTGCGGCCTTTGTTCCGACGCTTGCTGATAAACCGGGTCGAATGACGCTCGAACTCATTGATATGATCCGGCAGATCCCTGAGGCCTGGCCCGAGACCTACGCGTTTGCGACCTCGGCGGCTGAGATCAACCGGGCTTTTCGTTCCGGTAAAATCGCGGTGCTTGCCACAGTTGAAGGCGGAACCGGATTAGAGAATTCTTTGGCACCGCTTCGTGTGTGGCATGCTGCCGGTGTGCGGCTGATGACACTTTGTCATAATGAAACACTTGATTGGGTAGACAGTGCTACCGATGCGCCACGTCATGAGGGGCTCACGAAATTTGGCGAAGCCGTTGTGCTTGAGCTTAATCGTCTTGGTATCATTGTTGATCTTGCGCATACCGCGCCCCGTGTGATGCATCGGGTTCTTGATATTTCGCGTGCGCCTGTTCTCTTCTCCCATAACAACGCAACGACTTTGTGCAATCATCCGCGCAACGCACCTGATGATGTTTTGGATCGCATTCGCGCGAAGAAAAGCGTTATCATGGCCACTTTCGTTCCAGATTTTATCAGCCAGAAAGCGCGTGATTGGGCGCGCCCCTTGAAAGATAATTATGGCAAATCGTCTTTCCTTGAAAATCATGAGGCGCGTGTCGCCGCTCACATTGCAGAAGCGGGGCCGCAACCGAAAGCCACGATCAGCGAATTATGCGATCACATCGAATATCTCACAAGCCGTACTGGATTAAATCATATCGGTATTGGTTCGGATTATTTCGGGGGCACGACACCAGAAGGCCTCGAAGATGTATCTAAATTTCCGTATTTGATCGCGGCCTTGATTGATCGCGGTTGGTCAGACCCAGCGCTTGAGAAACTCTGCGGCGGCAATATTCTTCGTTTGATGAAATCGGTCGAGCGCATGGGAGAGGTGCTGCGTGCAACCGAGCCGCCGCGCACAGGGCGAATCGAGGATTATGATGGCGCGCCCAGCGCAGGCACCTAACATCCTCGTCTTATGAGCAGCCCCCCTGTCACATAGGACAGGTGCCAATAATTCGGTCGATATGAAGAATGAGCGCGCGGGATCGGGGTACCGAACCCGTCAGGGTGAATAATTACCCGCATTCTTGATTTATATCTACAAATTGTATATACAATGTCTCCAGAAATTCAATTCGAATGGGACGAAGACAAGCGGCGCGCCAATATCGCGAAGCATGGAATCGACTTTTTTGAATTGAGGCCTGCTTTTTGGGATCCACATGGTGTCTATTATGAAAGTCATAGACGAATTCACGGAGAATCGCGGGGCATTTTGCTCGCAATATGCGGTTCAAGAATTCTTCACATCGTTTTCACGGATAGAGGGCTAGCTAGGCGTATCATTTCTGCGCGTCCGGCTCATCGATTAGAGAGGCTGATTTATGACAACGGAAGAGATCACGAGAGTTCGTGAGGTCAATGGCAAATGGATGCAAGAACATCCCGATGGATCACTAACACCGTTACCGCCGGGTCAAACGGATTGGGCCGCCATTGATGCGAAGAGCGAAGAGCAACTTCTTGCAGAGGCGCTCTCCGATCCCGATGCCTTGCCGATGAGTGATGAAGACTTGGAAAATGCCGAACGTATGCTTTTTAAAGCGCCTGTGAGCATTCGCCTTGATGACGAAGTGCTTGAGTATTTTCGCGCTGGTGGGCGCGGCTATCAAACGCGTATCAATGCGGTCTTGCGTACCTATGTGCGCGCACAAAAAGCACGGCAGAAAAAGTCGGCCTAGACAATTCTAAATTTATCCAAAGACGCGTTTGAAAATCGTATCTACATGTTTGAAGTGGTAGGCGAGGTCAAAGAGCTCGTCGATTTCGTTTGATGAAAGTTTCGACGACACGTCGCTGTCAGCTTTCAGCAGAGTTTTGAATTCACCTTCACCACGCCAGACCGGCATCGCATTTCTTTGCACCAAACGATAGGCATCCTCGCGGCTTACACCTTTTTGCGTGAGTGCTAGGAGTATGCGTTGCGAATGGACAAGACCGCCAAGGCGATCAAGATTTTTTTGCATATTCTCCGGATAGACGACGAGTTTGTCGATGACATTGGTGAGGCGTACCAAAGCGAAATCAAGCGTTACCGTCGCATCAGGCGCAAACATGCGTTCAACCGATGAATGGGAAATATCGCGCTCGTGCCAAAGCGCAACATTTTCATAAGCGGGGGTCACTGCCGCACGAACGATCCGCGCAAGGCCCGTTAGATTTTCGGTGAGCACCGGATTGCGCTTATGCGGCATGGCGGATGAGCCCTTTTGGCCGGGCGAGAAATATTCTTCCGCTTCATAAACTTCTGATCGTTGTAAATGTCGAATTTCTGTCGCAAGTCTCTCGATAGACGATGCAATCACGCCAAGGGTTGCAAAAAACATCGCATGCCGGTCACGTGGGATAACTTGCGTGGAAACCGGTTCAACGCTGAGGCCAAGTTTTTTAGCCACATGCTCTTCAACGCGCGGATCGATATTGGCAAATGTTCCGACGGCACCTGAAATTGCGCATGTGGCGATGTCTTTACGCGCGGCGACAAGGCGCTCTCGGCAGCGGGCGAACTCTGCATAAGCAGACGCAAGTTTCAAACCGAATGTCACGGGCTCAGCATGGATGCCATGAGAGCGGCCAATCGTGGGCGTCATCTTATATTCAAGCGCTCGGCGTTTAATAGCTGCGAGTAGATCATCAATATCTTTGAGCAAAACATCGGTAGCGCGTGCCAATTGCACAGCCAGCGTTGTGTCAAGCACATCCGATGATGTCATGCCTTGATGAACAAAGCGTGCATCATCGCCGATAAATTCAGCAAGATGGGTAAGAAACGCGATCACATCATGCTTAACTTCACGTTCGATCGCATCGATTTTTTCGACATCAAATTTTGCCGAGCCGCCTTTTTCCCAAATCGTCTTGGCAGAGGATTTTGGAATTACGCCAAGCTCCGCCATCGCATCGCAGGCATGGGCTTCGATCTCAAACCAAATACGAAATTTGGTTTCAGGCGACCAAATCGCGACCATTTCAGGGCGGCTATAACGCGGGATCATCAGACGGTCTCCGGTGATTTTTTTGTGGCCTGTGATGCGGCATCACGCAAAGCCGTAATCGCATCACCATAATTTTTGGTTTCAGATTTGAAAATGGAAGTGCCAGCAACAAAACAATCTGCGCCGGCGCGTGCGGCAAGCTTTGTCGTCTCTTGTGTCACGCCGCCATCGACAGAGAGGTCAATTGGTCGTCTGCCAATGAGTGTTCTCACCTCAGAGACTTTAGGCATCATTGCTTGAAGAAAGAGTTGACCACCAAAGCCGGGATCAACCGTCATCACATTCACAACATCGATATGATCAAGAAAAGGTAGAATGTCTTCGGCCTCATCGCGTGGTGTGAGAACAAGTCCAACGCTCATGGCATGGGCATGAATCGAACCAATCATATTTGATAGATCGTCCCCAAGATCGAGATGAAGAAGAATTCGATCGCAGCCAGCCTCTTTCAATTCATCAATCCATGCATGAGCGGGTGTGGCCATCAAATGAACATCAAAGGGCTTTTTCGTATAGGGCCGAAGAGCCTGAAACATTCGCGGCCCGAAACTTAAATTTTTGAAAAGATGCCCATCGATCATATCGAGATGTATGCGGTCTCCGCCAGCCTGATCCGCTTTCATGACTTCGTCGCCAAGGCGCGCGTAATCGGCGGCAAGAATCGAGGGAATGATCTGGATGGGGCGGGTCATAGCCGCCCGATAGCATTGACCCGCCTGCGACACAATGCGGAGGTCCAATTGTCCCCTATGAAGGCGGCTTTGACGGCCAAAGCGCTTGCCGAGCCGGTTTCCCTTTGCCAAAAGACGGCACCAGAAGGAGTGTCATTGTATGGCCGATCGTAGTTTTGATGTGATGGTTTTGGGCGCGGGAATCGTCGGGCTTGCGGTGGCCTTGAAGACCCAGGAAAAGGGCAAAAATGTTCTTCTCGTTGATCAGGCCGAGGCCGGTTCTAAAACAAGTTATGGCAATGCCGGGATCATCGAACGCGCGTCCTTTCTGCCTTATGCTTTTCCCAGGGATGTAAAAGATCTCATCGAATACGCCTTTAATCGCCGCACCGATGCCCATTATCATTTTAGTGCTTTGGCCGCGGTTGCGCCTTGGCTTTTTCGCTATTGGTGGAATTCGGAGCCCAAGCTTTATGAGCGTGCAATCGCCGGTGCAAAGCCGCTCATTGAAAATTGTCTCTCCGAACATGAGCCCTTGATTTCGGCCGCAGGAGCCGAGGCGCTTATTCGTCGAACCGGATGGATCAGAGCCTATCGTACAGAGAAGAAGGCTGAAGCCTCATTGCACGATGCTGAAAAGCTGAAACAATTCGGCGTGACTTTTGATGTTCTTGATAAAGCCGGATTGGCTCAACGCGAACCACATCTTGGAGACGGCGTGATCGGAGCGGTTCACTACAAAGATCCGGCGAATGTTTCTGATCCCCAAGGTCTTTCACTGGCTTATCGCGCGCTTTTTGAAAAGCGTGGTGGGGTCTTTTTAAATGCTGATGCAAGAACGTTGCGCGAAGAAGGAACCGAGTGGCGCATCACATCGCCGCTTGGAGGATTAAAAGCGAAAGATGTTGTGATCACGCTTGGTCCTTGGGCGCAAGAATTTGTGCGCAATTTTGGTTATGATTTGCCGATGGGTGTGAAGCGTGGCTATCACATGCATTATGGGACAACGGGCAATGCCGTGCTTAATCATACGGTCTATGATGCGGATCACTCTTATGTGATCGCTCCCATGGCCAAAGGCGTCAGGTTAACGACGGGCGCGGAATTTGCGCATCGCGATGCGAAGCCGACACCGATTCAACTTGAAAAATTGGAACCGAAAGCGCGCAAGTTTTTTCCGCTCGCAGAAAGACGTGATGCCGAGCCTTGGTTGGGCGCGCGGCCTTGCACATCGGATATGTTGCCGGTGATTTCAAAAGCGCCGCAGCATAAGGGCATGTGGTTTGCTTTTGGGCATGCGCATCATGGTTTGACGCTTTCAGCTGTAACTGGTCGTCTGATCGCTGAAATGATTGCTGGCGAAGAGCCCTTTATCGATCCGACGCCTTATCGCGTTGAGCGGTTTTAACACTTCTCTATACATTCAAGCGCTCTGCTCGGTGGCTTTTTCGAGAATACGAGCAATCCATTTGTTGAGACTGAGTCCTTCGCGCCGTGCAGCGAGCGCAGCGTTGCGGTGTAGGGGCGACTCAATCCGCAAGACGAGTTGGCCTGAATAGGGTTTTTCCGGCTCTTCTCCGCGCTCTTTACAAAAAGCGAGATAGTCACGAACCGATTCTGCAAAGGCCTGTTTCAATTCTTTGACTGATTTGCCCTGAAAGGTGATGACATCACGCAAATTGATGACTTCACCGTGAAATAATTCTGCATCTTCATCATATGTAATGCGCGCTTCGTAAGATTTATATGACATGCGGTTCATGGTTGAATTCCTGCTTCCATCAAAAAGCGGCGCACTGATTTTAAGGCGCCTTAATCGATTTCTTTTTTTGGATGAGGTCTGTGGAACACCGCGCTTACACCATTCAAAGTAAACCGCGCACGCGAACCATTGCCTTCTGATCGTTCGGCGCCACATGCCATGAGTAATGCCTCAACATCGCGCCATGCCACGGTTGCGCGGGGCGGATCCTCGAACACCTGAGAAAGCGTTGTCCGATGCGTCGATGAAAAGTTTAGTATCATATTATGATATCAAGAGCAAGAGGATTTGATTAAACCTGCTCGATAATCAGAGTGTTGAAAACCTGTCTTTCCAGACAGGGGGCACCCCCGCAAAAGGGAGGGCTTTCGCCTCATAAACGCCGCGCGCGATCGCGCGGGCGAGAACATCAGCCGCGGCAATGCAGAGTTCGGTCAAATCCATCACGCCTTTCTGAAGCGGCTTCAAACCCGTTGCCGCCGCAAACAGTGTGTCGCCATCCATCGGCGTATGCGCGGGGCGTATGGCGCGCGCTAAACCGTCATGCGCAGCGAGTGCCACTCTTTTGCATTCGCCTTTGGTCAACCTCGCATCAGTGGCGATACAGCCGATGACCGTATTGGCGCGGTGCGCAGAAGTTTTGAGTCGTGGGCGTAGATCATCCTCGGAAATTGCTTTTGGAAGGCCAAGTCCACCAAACTCATTCTCGTGCTCATAGGGCGCAGCCCAAAAATGCGGTCCATCGCCGATGGTGGCTGTGCCCACCGCATTGACGGCCACAATCGCGCCGACGGTAAAACCTGAAGGGGTTTTTATACTCGCGGACCCAAGTCCGCCTTTGAGAGTTGCGGTTGTCGCGCCATAGCCCGCGCCGGCGGTTCCGAGCGCCACATCAATCCGAAAAGATTTTGTTGCCTGATAGCCGAGCTCCCAATAGGGCGGCATGCGCCCCCAGTCTTTGTTGCCCCCATTCAGCAAATCGAAAAGGATCGCTTGCGGGACGATCGGCACACGCACGGACCCGACTTCGAAACCGCGCCCCATTTCTTTGAGCGCCGCCATCGCGCCGCCCGCCGCATCAAGCCCAAAGGCTGAGCCGCCGGAAAGAAGGATTGCATCGACATGATCCACCGTCATTTCGGGTTCGAGGAGCGCGGTGTCGCGTAGGCCCGGCGCGCCGCCAAGTGTCGCAATCGACGCGACCGTCGGACGGTCGAACACAATCGCGGTTACGCCCGTCGCTGCGGCTTCACTATGCGCTTCGCCGATTGTTAGTCCCGGCACATCGGTGATGAGATTTTTTTGAGAGATCAGATTGTTCATGGCGCGGGAGAGTGGCGCAGCGCGTGGCTTCGTGCAAGCCTTGGTTGGGGATCATACCTTGCCACTCTGAGGGCGTGGCCCTATCACAAGCCAATGACCGATGTGACCTATCCTGTCGCGGCTTTTGCCGGCCTTGTGTCTTTTCTGAGCCCCTGCGTTTTGCCGCTGGTGCCACCTTATCTGTCTTTTATGGCGGGCACGGCGATCGAAGATTTTGTCGAAGGTGGCGAGCGGCGCGTTCGGCGCGATGTGCCCCTTGTCGCGCTTCTCTTTGTGTTGGGTTTTTCAACGGTATTTGTGTTGCTCGGCGCAACCGCATCGGCCTTCGGCCAAGTTTTGAGATCTTATATCGACATATTGTCGATTGCCGCGGGCGTCGCAATTATTGCCATGGGGCTGCATTTCCTTGGTGTTTTTCGCATCGCAATGTTGTTTCGCGAAAAGCGTATGCAGGTTGAAAAACCTTCGGGGCCTTTGGGCGCCTATGTAATGGGACTCGCGTTCGCTTTTGGGTGGACGCCTTGCATCGGGCCTGTGCTTGCTGCGATCCTTGCGGTTGCGGGATCGGAAGAGAGTGTCGGACGCGGCGCGTTGCTCCTCTCTGTCTATTCGCTTGGTCTTGGCATCCCTTTTATTCTTGCCGCCTTCGCTATGGAACATGCGGTAAAATTCATTCGCCGATTTCGTGCTCATCTTGGAAAAGTCGAAAAGGCGATGGGGGCTCTTCTCATACTGACCGGAATAGCGTTTTTGACCGGCTCGATGAATTCTTTTTCTTTTTGGTTGATCGAGACATTTCCGATGTTGGGGAAACTGGGGTGATGTCTTCCCAATCGCGCAAAGATTTTGTGGACTTGAAATAAAATCATTCACTCCAGCGCAGAAAATATAATTTTCTCGCCTGATTTTTTCCAAGTGAAAATTGCGTATTCGGAGCGGGTGCAATCCCCTTGTTTATCGAATGAGATCTCACCGATCACGGTTTTGAAAGTTGTACCCGAGCGCAATTCTTCAGCGATTTTTTTCGCATCCGTTGATTTGAGTTTGCGCGCGGCTTCAGCCAGAATTTGAACGGATGTATAGGCATTCAGAAGATAGGAGTCCGGTTCGATGTTTTTGGATTCCAATTTTTTGACAATGTCTTTTGCTTCAGGGCGCATGCGCGCGGAGAATGGAAAAGTCATGACCGTGCCTTCGGCGCCAGCGCCGGCAAGCAAGGCCACTTCATCTGAGGCGATCATATCGCCGGACATCAAAACAGTCTTCAAACCCTGTTCGCGCATTTGTTTGATGAGCAATCCCGCTTCAAGATAAGAACCGCCCCAATAGAGAAGATCGGCCTGTTGAGCCTTGAGTCTTGTAATCAGCGGTGAAAAATCTTTCTCGCTGATCGAGACGCCCTCGAACATGATTTCACGCATACCAAGCAGATTGATTTTTTTTCTCGTATTATCCGCAAAGGTTTGTCCCGATATCGAGCGATCATGCGCGAAGGCGATTTTTTTATTTTCGAAATGGTCTTTGAGATACCCTGCAGCAACCGCCGCTTGATGATCATCGCGACTTGCGACACGAAAGACATTCCATAGCCCACGCTCAGTCAATTTTGGATTGATGGCGCTAGGCGTGATCATTAAAATATTTTTTTCTTGATAGAATTGGGATGTATCAAGGCTGACCGTTGATGTCGCATGTCCGATGACAAATTTGACGCCATCGCTCGCAAATTTCTTGGCGACGAGACCTCCTTGTTTCGTATCAGCAAAATCATCACCTGATGTGACGACAATCTTTTCACCATTAAGCCCGCCCGCCGCATTGAGATCCTCAACAGCGAATTGAACGCCTTTGAGAATTTGTTGTCCGACTGCGGCTTGTGCGCCGGTAAGAGGCACGCCAACGCCGATTAAAACATCCGCGCGGGCAGGGGTGATGATCAGAATAAGGGGCAGCAGAAACGCAACCGCGCCAAGAAACATTATTCGATCTTTTTTCATGAAGGGCACTCCTCAAAGAGGTGTCAATTCAAAAAAATCATCACAGCAAAACAAGACTAAAAAATGAACGCATAAAAAAAGCCCGGAGATCAAAAGATCGCCGGGCTTTCAATTCAGATCAGATCACGATCACTTGATCGAGTCATCCTGGGCATATTTGCCGCCTTTGAAAGCGTGCCAGGCATATTTCGGATCAAGAACGTCACCCTTGTTGTCGAACTTGATCTTGCCGACTGGCGTGTCGAGTGCGATTTCGTTCATCGCAGCGACAACCTTCTTCGAGTCGAAGGAGCCAGCCTTCTTTGCCGCTTCTGCCCAGGTCTTTACAGCGACATAGGCATAGAGCGTGTAAGTGGCAACCGGTGTGCCCTTCGCAACAAACTTGGCGCAGATGTCCTTGTTCGCTGGGTTCATGCAGTGATCCGGCGGGTTGGTGAAGATCGCACCATCCGAAGCTGCGCCTGCGATTTGAGCGAATTCGTTATCGCCGAGCGCGTCACCCGAGATGAACTGAGCCTTCATGCCCTGTTCGGCCATCTGCTTCACGAGAAGGCCTGACTCCGGATGATAGCCAGAGTAGTAGAGCACATCGACTTTCAACGACTTCAACTTCGACACAACGGCGGTGTAGTCTTTTTCGCCGGGTGTGATGGCGTCAACGAGCACAGGCTTCAACCCATTCGCTTCGAGAGCCTTAACGGTTTCAACGGCAAGGCCAGCAGCATAGGCCGACTTGTCATCGAATACGGCAACTTTCTTGCCCTTATATTTTGCGGCAATGAAGGCACCAGCGATTTTGCCTTGTACGTCGTCACGACCGATGACGCGGAAAATCGACGGGCCAGCGCGCTCGTCCGTGAGCTTCACGTTTGTCGAAGACGGCGAGATCATGATCGTGCCTTCTTCAGCATAAACTTTTGAAGCGGGGATTGATGAGCCCGAGCAGAAGTGGCCGATGACAACGGCAACCTTCTTCGAGACATTATCATTGGCAACAGCCACGGCCTGCTTCGGGTCGCATTGATCGTCGCCCACAACGGACGCAATCTTCTGGCCGTTCACACCACCGGCAGCGTTGATTTCTTCAACAGCCATGTTGTAGCCGGCTTTGAATTGTTCACCGAAAGCAGCCAAGCCACCGGTCATCGGACCGGCGAGAGCCACTGTCACATCGGCATAGGCTGCCGATGAAGAGAGCGCGATGCCAAGAGCGAGCACCGGCAAGGTCTTTGTCAATTTGATCATTAAATGACCTCCCAAAAACAAACATCAACAAATGCCCGCGAAAGGAACACCCTTTCGGACCATTGTCTTGGGAGAAACGCTAGCCGCTTGCGTGCGGAGAGTCACTTACTTTTTTACGTAAAAAAGCGTGATTTTAGTGGGCTCCACCGCCGAGATAGGCGGCCTTCACATCCGGGTGGGTCAGGAGCTCTTCGCCACTGCCCGAAAGCGTAATCCGGCCATTGACGAGAACATGTCCCTTAGCCGCCAATTTCAGCGCGTGATTGGCGTTTTGCTCGACGAGGAACACGGTCAAGCCTTGGCTTTTGTTCAACTCACGAAGTGTGTCGAAGATTTGCCGGGCGATCAGCGGGGCCAAGCCAAGCGACGGTTCGTCAAGGAGCAGTAGGCGCGGGCGTCCCATCAGCGCGCGGCCAATGGCGAGCATCTGCTGTTCACCGCCCGAGAGCGTACCCGCACGTTGCGATTGGCGGCGCTCGAGAATGGGGAAGAGTGCGAATATTTTTTGCACATCTTCATCAAAATGAGCGGGGCCAATTGCCGCCGTGCCAAGTTGGAGATTTTCAAAAACGGTCATGCGTGGAAAGATTCGACGACCTTCAGGCGAGAGCGAAATACCAAGCCGGATAATCTCATGTGGCGGAATGAGGTGAATGGGCGTGCCATCAAAAAGGATCGAGCCACGTGTGGCTTTGTTCACGCCACAAATCGTCATCATCAAGGTTGATTTGCCCGCGCCATTAGCGCCAATCATCGTGACGATTTCACCTTCGCGCACATCAAGATCAACACCATGCAAAGCTTGATTGTGACCATAGAAGGTTTCGACGCCGCGAATTTCAAGCAAAGGTCGTGTCATTGAAAACTCTCCTTCACTCTTATTCGTCAACGCCGAGATAGGCTTTGATAACAGCGGCATCATTGCGCACATGAGCGGGCGTGCCATCCGAAATCTTACGACCATAATCAAGCACGACGATATGATCGGAAATTTCCATCACAACGCTCATATCATGCTCAATAAGCAAAATGCCGACATGATCCTTGTCGCGTATCTCGCGCAGGAACACACCAAGATCATCGGATTCTTTCGGATTAAGTCCGGCCGCTGGTTCATCAAGGCAAAGGAGCACCGGGTCCGTACACAGTGCGCGAACGATTTCAAGCTTGCGTTGTTGGCCATAAGGCAGCGCGGCGGCGGCTTCGTCTGCTTTGTCAGCGATACCGATGCGCTCAAGCCACGCCATTGATTTTTCAATCGCTGCTTTCTCCGCGCGCCGATAAGAGGGCAAACCGAGAATGCCCGCGATTGAAAACATCGATGCCCGCATCAATTCACTGTGCTGCGAGATCATAAGATTTTCGAGCACCGTCATACCGCCAAAGAGACGAATATTTTGAAAGGTGCGCGCCACTTTCGCGATGCGGGAAATTTTATGATCTTCCATCGTTTCAAGCGAAAAATCGCCGTGCGTGGGATGATGCAAGTTAACAGAACCACCGCTCGGTTTGTAAAATCCGGTGATGCAGTTAAAGGCCGTGGTTTTGCCAGCACCATTCGGGCCGATGATCGCCGTGATATGACCGCTTTGGGCTTCGAATGAGAATTTATCGACGGCTACTAGGCCGCCAAAACGCATCGTGAGGTCTTTGACTGTCAGCAAGGGTTTTGTCATATCAGCCGCGCCCCTGCGAAATCATCGATGAACCCACGGATTTTTTCTCGCGGAAGAATACGGTGGGCACACGTGACGAAACGAACCCGCGCGGACGCCAGAGCATGACGATCACCATCGCAAGTCCGAAGAACAAAAGACGTAAGCTGCTCGGATCGAAGTCAGGGCCGAATATGGCTTTCAAGAATTGTAATTGGCGCAGCGCTTCAATTCCGCCGACCATTGCGATTGAAGAAAACACAACACCGATCTGGCTCGACATGCCGCCAAGCACAACGATGGCAAGAATGGTTGCCGATTCCATGAAATTGAAAGATTCAGGGCTAATGAAAGCCTGTTTTGCAGCAAAGAATGAGCCTGCAAAGCCGCCAAACATCGCTCCAATCGCAAAGGCTGAAAGTTTTGTATTGATTGTATTCAAACCGAGCGAACGACAGGCGATTTCATCTTCACGCAATGCTTCCCATGCACGACCCATCGGTAATTTTTTCAAGCGCGAGGAAATATAGAAAGTAAGCAGCGCGAGCGCGAGAATGAGAAAATAGAGAAAGCCCATACGTTGAAGCGATGAATATTCGAGGCCGAATGTTGCTGCAAATCCGTCAGGCCCTTGCGAGAAGGGAATGCCGAAAAATGACGGGCGCGGAATGTTTGAAAGTCCATTCGAACCGCCTGTAAAAGCGCGCCAATTTAAAAGAACAACGCGGATGATTTCCCCGAAAGCCAATGTGACGATGGCGAGATAATCACCGCGCAACCGCAACACGGGAAAGCCGAGAATAATGCCCCATGTGGCTGCAAAAATTCCTGCGAGCGGCAAACACATCCAGAAGCCAAAATCGAAATGTTGAGCCAGAAGTGCATAAGAATATGCACCGACCGCATAGAAGGCGACATAACCAAGATCAAGAAGACCCGCGAGCCCAACAACAATCTGCAAGCCCCATCCGAGCATGACATAAGTGACAATCAAAATGCTGATGTCGAGAATATAACGGTCGGTGAAAGGCATGAGGGGCAGAAGAATGGCGGCAATCAACAAAACCGGTCCGACATAGGGAGCGAAGCGGCTTTCTTGTGATTGCGGACGCGATGAAGCTTTGTGAGGCGCATTGGCCCGCTGCCAAGCGCGGAATTCGTAAATCAAACGCCAGACGAGAATGAGAGCGCAGCCAATCGCAAAAAAGACCCAGCGATATTGGATGAAGAGAGTATTCTCGATTTTCGAAACTTGTAACCGCAAAAGCAAAGTCGGCGCGAAAATAATCGCTGCAATCGCCAGAACGATCAGGCTGCGTTTGATGATCGAAGGCAAAGCCTGACCGAGATTTTGGGTGTGATTATTATGAGGCTGTGCCATGTGATCAGACCTTCTCGATTTCGGGACGGCCCAAGAGACCTTGCGGCATGAAGATGAGCACGATGATCAACATCGAGAAGGCCGCAACATCCTTATATTCAGATGAGAAATAAGCGGCGAACAGCACTTCGATCAGACCAATCAAAACACCGCCAATCATCGCGCCCGGCAGTGATCCGATGCCACCAAGCACCGCGGCGGTGAAGGCTTTTACACCCGCTGAGAAGCCGATGAAGAAATCGATGACGCCATAATAGAGGAGATACATGAGGCCTGCGACGGCGGCGAGCATCGCGCCGATCACGAAAGTCATCGAGATTGTGCGATCCACATCAATGCCGAGAAGCTGCGTCATTTTCAAATCTTGCTCGCACGCGCGCTGCGCTCGGCCAAGCGAAGTGCGCGAGATTAAGAGTGAAAAGCCGACCATCAATGCAATTGTTAGGAGGACAATCAGTATCTGCATATAGGTGATACGCACCGTAAATTCTGTTCCTTCATGCAAAGTAAAGCCACCGGCGAAGAGTGCTTGCAAAGGCTTCACCCGCGCGCCTTGCGTTTCTTGAACGAAATTTTGCAGGAAGATCGAAACACCAATGGCTGTGATCAAAGGGGCTAAGCGAAATGAGCCACGCAAGGGGCGATAGGCGAGGCGCTCAATTGTCCACCCATAGACGCCGGAAATCGCCATCGCGATCACGGCGACAATCATCAAAATGCCGATACCGATGACGATGTCGGTTGATCCCGTGATACCGAAAAGCAGAATGCAAATGAGCGACACGAAAGAGCCGACCATGAACACATCGCCATGCGCGAAATTGATCATGCCGATGATGCCATAGACCATCGTGTAGCCGATGGCGATCAGCCCGTAGATTGATCCGAGCGTGAGCCCGTTGATCAATTGTTGCGCCAGATAATCCATGCGTTTCCCCGAATTTTCGGTCGAGATCGCCTCGTTCTGCTCGCGATCCGGATCCCCATGCGCTTCTTAGCAACCGATGAGGAGGCGGACAATCGATCCGTCCTCAATTTGTCACATAAAAGCAAAATTTAACGATCTTTCCTGTTTTTTAGCGAAAAACGCTAAAAAATACAAAATACATAGTAATAATCAAAGAAAACTATGCGATTTCTCCGCCTCAGCCATGCTTTCACAGGCTGGTACGGTCGGTCACTTGAAACCCGTGTGCCAACGGGTCGCGGTCGTCGATGAAGATCGTGTTGTAGCGTTGACCGCGAAGTCTACAAACTCAGTCCCTACCGATATTTAGTTTTTCTGCCACCTATGTCCCCAGGAACGTTCAAGGGCAACTTAGGTGAGCGTGAATCCTTGACGGTTTATTTTGATTTAGGGGCTGTCCCAGATAATCACCTTAGATAGCGTCTAACCCATTGTTTTAGTATAGTTAATTGGCTTACCGGATCACTGTTGTTGAAACGCCATTCGCATTCCTTCAAAAATAGTCCGAAATGAGCCTTCGGCACACCATTAAATTTACGCAAATGCCGTTTCGCCTGGTTCCAAAAATTCTCGATGCCATTGATATGATTTTTGGCATCAGCAAACGTTTCGGAATGGTTGATCCTGTAGTGTTTGAAATCACTGACATCCAAAACATTATACCCACGCCAACTGTCAGAATAGACAATGCTGTCAGGAACAATTTTGCTGGTCATAATAGGCATTAGCGTCTCGCCAGACGCGTCGGGAATGATCTTCGTATAAACCTTCCCGCCACGCTTAAGTAACCCAAATACAGGGATTTTTCCCGCAGCACCCCTTCCACGCCTGCCCTTGCGGGCACCTCCAAAATAACTCTCATCAACCTCGATCTCGCCCGCAAACATTGCTAAGCCTTCTTGCTCAAGCTCAAAAGCGATAACCTCGCGCAACCGATGAAAATAGAAAGCGGCTGTTTTGCGATTAACCCCGCAAAGGCTTGCTGCCGTTCGGGCGGTCGTGCCCGCGACAAAATGCTCTAACAATCGATCTTGTTTATAGATGCTGAGACGGCTCTTGCGCATGAGACCCATAATAACCCCTTTTGAGAGTTATCTGGGACAGCCCCTAAAGATATTGAAGGTCAATGTCCGCAATGATGAGGACATTGACGGCGAGACGATTCTTCGTGTCGATGTTATCTTTGAGGGGCCCGCTAAAAATATTAAAAGTGCACTAGTTGTTGGTGCGGTGAGGCGTGTCAGGCCAAAATTAATTGAGCAAAATGAGACAGCGTTCCCTGTATTTGCGTTTATTTCGAAATCAGAAATAGGCGCTAAGCACTTTGAAGCCGCTTGATTTAATTGAAACCGCGAAGATATTAGTCGAGGCAAGACGCAATAAGCCCCGACAATCAGATTTAAAACGTGCTTTGAGCACGGTATATTATGCAGTTTTTCATGCTTTGGCTCATTGTTGCGCTGATTCAATTGCCGGAACAAATAGACGTTCACGGTCCGACCGAGCCTGGCAGCATGCATATCGATCACTCGACCATGGTTTTGCAAAATCAGCCTGTCAAAATACAGAGATAATTAAATTTCCGAGTGAAATGCAAGATTTTGCAAATACTTTTGTTTCCTTGCAAATTAAAAGGCATAAAGTTGATTATGATCTATTTGAAAAAATATATAAATCAGAGGTATTAATTGAGAT
>JBJTCD010000119.1:0-12784 GCA_046091665.1 Hyphomicrobiales bacterium | reverse complement strand
ACCCTTGCCGACATAAGTCGCAATCCGTTGTAGCCCTGCTATTTCCAGAACCGGACCAATATCATTCAGGATCACGGCTTCGATCAATTCCGGCGCTGTGACGCCCAAAAGCATCGTGATCAATCCGCCGCGCGAGGTGCCGATGAAGATCGCGCGTTTAATTCCGAGCGCCGCTAAAACCTGCCTGACATCAACCGCTTCAACCGCAATCGAATAATGCGCGGCATCGCGCGCATATTGCGACCGTCCGCGCCCGCGATAATCAAGGGCTACAATCTTTCGTTTTTGATCACGCGCGATGAGCGCCTGCGCCATCGCCACAAAATCATCCGCGTTGCGGGTAAGCCCGGGCAAACAAACGATGGGGAGTTTCGATGAT
The DNA here is from genome assembly GCA_046091665.1 of Hyphomicrobiales bacterium. GTDB lineage: Bacteria > Pseudomonadota > Alphaproteobacteria > Rhizobiales > Beijerinckiaceae > CAIUPE01. The sequence continues at coordinate 12,405 of JBJTCD010000119.1, read as the reverse complement.
GTAAGATCACCATAGACACGCGCATAGAGCCTTATGCCATCGCTTGACGACAGATAAATGGAATGTGCTTGGTCTGCCATCATAACCTCTTTCAGAGAGATGCGCCGCGTCTTAAATCATCCATCAGCGTTGTTGTGCTTCGCCCCTCAAGTCGCGCGCGATAGATTTGCAAATTTTCCATCACGCGCTGCACATAGATACGGGTCTCGGTGACAGGAATACGTTCAACCCAGCGCACGGGGTCGATCCCTTTTTCGCGCGGGTCACCATTCGCGGCGATCCATTTACGCACATTGCCTTTGCCCGCATTGTAAGAGGCAATCGCCAAACAATAAGAGCCGCCCCAATCCTCGATCAATTCTGCAAGATGAGTGCTGCCAATTTTGACATTATAAGCGGGATCGGCGGTCAATTTTTCAGCTGCAAAATTGATATTCGCTTTCTTCGCCGTTTCCTGCGCGGTCGCGACCATCAAGTGCATGAGGCCGCGCGCACCGGCGGATGAAATCGCATTGGGATCAAATGAACTTTCCTGCCTCGTGATGGCGTAAATCAAAGCGCGTTCGAGCGGCGGATTTTCAGGCAAGGGAAAATCATCAATCGGCCAATTCTCAAAATCAAAGCCGTAATTTTTTTGTTGCGCGGCTTTACCCGCAATCGTCACAAGGCGTAAATCGCGATAGGACGCACCTAATGATGCTAGCGCCGACAATGTCGGCGCATCAGGCACACGTTGAATGAAATTACCGGCAAGCGGTGTTACGAATTCCCCACCACCCGCATCAAGCAAGAGAATAATTGCTTGAAAGAGTTGATCCTCTGCTGCGCGATCAAAATCAGGCTGAGGCGTTGAACGGAAAGAGAGATCATGTTGTCCAAGCGCTTCGCGCGCGAGCATACCGTAATAATAGAGCGGCATACGGGCGGCACGATTAAGCGCGTCATTCGGATCAAGATTTTGTGCTTTGCGCGCTTGGGCAATCCAATAGGCGGCGCGAATACGTCCCGCTTCAACGGTCGCCTTTTGCTCGGACTCGCGGAAGAAGGTTTCGGCCCGCGCCGCATCGCCTGAGAGATCAAGCGTAAATACGCCCGCCATGAAAGACGCATCCGCAAGAGCAGCGGCATTCATACCCGGACGCGGTTTCAAGAGATCGAGAATGAGATCGAGCTTTCGCGTTTCAACGAGACGACGCGCCAGAACGCGGCGCTCGGTCCACCACTCATCAGGGCGTGGCGGCGTTTGATCTTTCGGGAACCGTGAAAGCGCTTCATAGGCCTCTTCCAAACGATCCGCACGGCGCAAGAATTGTGCTTCGGAGAGGATATATCCAGGATCCGCTTTCAAAGAGGCTGATGCGCTCTTCAAAAGTTTTTCGGCATCCGCGTCGCGTTTGCCAACAGCAATTCGTATTTTTGCAAGAGCCAAAACGGAGGCTTGCGCTTTCTCAGCGGCACGTAATGCAGCCGCCCAATTTTCTTGCGCGATCATCATCTCAACACGTTCGCGATGATCGCCAGAGGTCAAAGCCTCATCGAAACGCTCAAGAATGTTAGTCTCGAGTTCAGAGCTGAACGAATCTTCACGCCAAGCTTTCCGGATCGTGTCGGAGGCCTCTTTCACACGCCCTTCATCTTGCAAAGCCATCGCTTTGAGATAGCGACCCGTCGGCGTCAGCGGTTGATGCGCACCAAAGAAAGAGAGGATTTCAGGCGTTGCGTGTTTGTCTCTGTAAAGTGCCTCTTCGCCCTTGCGCCGAATAAAAGCCACGGTCGGCCAATCGCGATAGAGCGAGAGGAAAGCGGCAATTCGATCAAAGCCCGCTTTTTCCGGATTGGTCCGAAGCGCGACCCATTCCGCAACAAGCCGCGCGAGCGGATCATTTAATGCAAGCGCTGCCGCATCCCCGCTCGCCAAATCTTCATTGCGATAAGCCGCGATTGCTGCACTTAGGGCTTTTGAAAGCTCGGCTAACGGGCGGATATTGTCGGGAATATCCGCAAAGGCAGGAAGGCTTCGGAAAGGCCAAGCGGCACAAGCGCCCAAAACCGTCCCGAGAAATGCCCGTCTGCCGATCACTTACGCCTCCGCCACACAATATCGACACCGCACCGCTCTTGCGCGATTCTTTCGGGATCTGCCAATCCTCAAGGCCTATGATTGAAGAATACGGCGAGCCGATGGCCGTTGACAAAGGCCAGTACCCCTTCCGTTCAGAGGCGGAAACGGCTATGTCTTCCCTCCGGTTTTTTCAAAAAACCAATAAAGAAAATCTGTTTTCCGGAGTCTCTCTTTATGTCACGCGCTGTTTTCAAGGGATCAATCCCTGCCCTCGTCACGCCTTTCAAGAATGGCGCTTTTGATGAAGAGAGCTTTCGCAATCACGTCTCTTGGCAAATCGCCGAAGGTTCAACAGGACTCGTGCCTGTGGGCACAACCGGTGAAAGCCCAACGCTCTCGCATGACGAACATAAGCGCGTTGTTGAAGCCTGCATCTCGGAAGCCAAAGGCCGCGTGCCCGTAATGGCGGGTGCCGGATCAAATAATACGGTCGAAGCGGTGGATCTTGCGCGCCATGCAGAAAAAGCCGGCGCCGATGCCGTGCTCGTTGTTACGCCCTATTACAACAAGCCCAATCAGGAAGGGCTCTATCAACATTTCAAAGCCATCAATGATGCGATCGGCATTCCGATTTATATTTACAACATCCCGCCCCGCTCGGTCGTCGATATGTCGATCGACACAATGAAGCGTCTCTATGAACTCAAAAACATTGTCGGTGTGAAAGATGCAACCGGTTCTGTCGCGCGCATCTCGCAGCAGCGTCAGGCCTTGGGTGCGGATTTCGTGCAATTGTCCGGCGATGACATCATCGCCCTGCCCTCCGTCGCATGTGGGGCGATGGGCACGATTTCGGTGATCGCGAATGTCGCGCCGCGCCTGTCCGCTGAACGTATGGCGAAAGCGCTTGCGGGCGATATGAAGGGCGCGCTTCAGTTGCAAGACAAGCTTTTGCCGCTTGATCAAGCGATCTTCATCGAGCCGGGCCTTGCGGGTGCAAAATGCGGCTTGAAGATTTTGGGCCGCATGAATGATGAAGTGCGTCTGCCGCTCGTCAATGTGACGGCATCGACCGCCGCATCGATCCGCGCCGCCATGGTTCATGCCGGGTTGATCAACGGCTAAATGAGGCCATATAGGCCCTATGGCTGAAAAAGACGCAAAACCCCGCCGCATCGCGGCTGAAAACCGCAAAGCGCGGTTTGAATATGCGATTGCGGACACGTTTGAAGCGGGCATTGCGCTGCAAGGCTCCGAGGTCAAATCTTTGCGCGCGGGCAAAGCGACGATTGGCGAGTCATACGCGGCCGAGAAAAATGGCGAGCTCTTTCTGGTCAACGCCTATATTCCCGAATATCTCGAATCCCATCAATTCAATCATGAAACCAAGCGGCCACGGAAATTGCTGCTTCATCGCCGCCAGGTCGATAAGCTTGTCGGCGCGGTGCAACGCGAGGGCATGACGATTGTACCCTTGAAGATCTATTTCAATGATCGCGGCCGCGCGAAGGTGGAAATATCTCTCGCCAAAGGCAAAAACACTGCCGACAAACGCGAAACCGCCAAAAAACGTGATTGGGAGCGCGAAAAGTCCCGGCTTTTACGGGATAGGGCTAAGGGTTAACCCGGTGAAAAGCCTTGATTGACTTGGAAGGCCAAAACCCTATGATCCGCCCGCGTTTAGGCGTCGCGTTTCGCCTGACCCGATTTTCCCTGTGATCCGGCCGCTCCCCGATGGATCGGCATGCCGCGACTGAGAGGCGGCCTTTAAAACATGAATTTTTCCGAACTGGGCCTGAGCCCCAAAGTCCTCGAAGCCGTCACCGCTTCCGGTTATACGACCCCCACCCCCATTCAGGCTGAAGCCATTCCGCGCGTGCTCGAACGCCGCGATGTGCTTGGCATCGCGCAAACCGGCACCGGCAAAACAGCCGCCTTCACTCTGCCGATGATCACACTTTTGGAGCAAGGTCGCGCGCGAGCGCGCATGCCCCGCACGCTCATTCTTGAACCGACACGTGAACTCGCGGCGCAAGTGGAAGAGAGTTTTGTCAAATATGGTTCTGGCCAAAAACTTGATGTCGCGCTTTTGATCGGTGGTGTGTCATTTGGCGATCAGGACATCAAAATCACACGCGGTGTTGATGTGTTGATTGCAACACCCGGACGTCTGCTTGATCATTTCGAGCGCGGAAAACTTCTTCTCACCGGTATTGAAATTCTCGTGATCGATGAAGCCGACCGCAAGCTCGATATGGGTTTCATTCCCGATATCGAACGCATCTGCAAAATGGTGCCCTTCACGCGTCAGACTTTGTTTTTCTCGGCAACCATGCCGCCGGAAATTCAACGCATCACCGATACGTTTTTACATAATCCGGCTCGGATAGAAATTGCGCGTCAGTCAACAACCGCTGAAACGATCACACAATATCTTGTCGCGTCTTCCGGCCATGCTGCCGAGAAACGCGAAACGCTTCGCCGTTTGATGCGCGATGCCACGGATGTGAAAAACGGAATCATTTTCTGCAATCGCAAAAGCGATGTTCAGATTGTTTATAAATCGCTCACCAAACATGGTTTCAGTGTTGCAGCGCTTCACGGCGATATGGATCAACGCGCGCGTATGATCGCGCTCGAAGCGTTCCGCAATGGCACAACGCAATATCTTGTCGCTTCAGATGTGGCCGCGCGCGGGCTTGATATTCCCGATGTGAGTCACGTGTTCAATTATGATGCGCCGCATCACTCGGAAGATTATGTCCATCGCATTGGTCGCACCGGCCGCGCGGGACGCTTGGGCACCGCCTATACGCTGATCACATCGCATGATGATAAGAGTCTTGCCGGTATTGAAACGCTGATCAAGAAATCGATTCCTTGGCTCGGCCCAACGCTTTCGGAAGCGGTGTTTGAACCCGCGCCGCGTGCAGAAAGATCATCACGCTCACGCGGATCTGATCGCGGATCATCACGACGCCCACCGCGTGCGGAAAAAGCGCACGCAAAGCCCGCCGAAGCAAAAGAAGCAATCGTTCAACGCGAAACACCAAAGCCTGAACAACGCGAGTCTTCAGCCGCTCGTCCTCACGCGCCACAGAACAAGAAACCGCAGCACGCGCCGCGCCATCGCCGCGATGATGATGGGCCTACGCCCGTTGGATTTGGCGATCAGATGCCGGGCTTTCTCACACGCGGCATAAAAGCCAGAGGCTGAGGCTGAAAATTGATTTAGTGTTCAGCTGAAACGAGTACTGCCGGATCGACCGGTTTAATGGCAACCGATTCACCACAGCCACAGGCAGAGGTTTCATTCGGATTGTTGAACACGAATTGGCTCGTGAATTTGTCAGTCTTGTAATCCATCTCGGTGCCAATCAAAAACATCAGCGCCTTTGGATCAATGACAACTTTCACGCCCTTATCCTCAACCACATCTTCATGCGGTGCGAGGCTCTCGGCATAATCGATTGTGTAAGACATCCCGGCACAGCCGCCATTTTTGACGCCCACACGAATGGCCGAAATCGGTTTTTCGGCATTTTCCATGATGAACCGGATGCGCGCGGCGGCGGCATCGGTCAATGACATCAGTTTGAGACGTGATCCTGCCATCTAACTCTCCCCGGCCGGGTTCAAGGCCCGACGGATGATTCATCCTATCATATGGGGCTTACGCCCCAAACGCCAAGCCCCTCACCACATGTCGAGCGCGACGCGCGCTTCTTCCGACATGCGGGACTGGTCCCAAGGCGGATCAAACACCATCCGCACCTCGACCGAGCGTACACCCGGTACCGTGCTGACCGCCGTATCGACCCATCCCGGCATTTCACCGGCCACAGGGCAACCCGGTGCGGTCAGCGTCATATCAATCTCGACATGACGATCATCATTGATCGCGATGCGATAGATAAGGCCAAGCTCGTAAATGTCTGACGGAATTTCAGGATCATAAACAGTCTTCAACGCCGCAATGATGTCATCGGTCAAACGATCAATCTCTTCCGGCGGCAAAGCTGACGGCGCGGTCAGCTCCGGTTGGTTGGGCTTTTCTTCCGTTTTGGGAACAGCATCATTCATGACCAACTCTTCCCTTAATTCACGAAAACATCGATTGCGCTTTGCGCAACGCTTCAACCAGCGCATCGACTTCCGCATGCGTATTATAGAAGGCGAAAGATGCACGACATGTGGAAGTGACACCGAACCGTTTCAAGAGCGGTTGCGCGCAATGGGTGCCCGCGCGAACCGCAATGCCCGAACGGTCAATGATCGTCGCAACATCATGCGCATGCGCACCTTGCATTTCAAAAGCGACAATCGCGCCTTTGCCGGGCGCGGTGCCAAAAATACGAAGTGAATTTAACTCCGACAAACGCTCCATCGCGTAATGGCCGAGCGACTCTTCGTGTTTCAAAGCGGCCGCGCGATCCATGCTCTGCATATAATCAAGTGCTGCGCCTAAGCCGATTGCCTGCACAATCGGCGGCGTTCCCGCCTCAAAACGATGCGGCGGTTCATTATAAGTGACCGAGTCTTCGGTGACCACGCTGATCATTTCACCGCCGCCATTAAAGGGCGGCATTTGTTCAAGCAATGAACGTTTTCCATAAGCCACGCCAATGCCAGTTGGGCCATAAAGTTTATGACCTGTAAGGCAATAAAAATCGACATCGAGGGCGCGCACATCGGTCGGAACATGAACCGCGCCTTGGCAGCCATCAACCATCACATAGGCGCCGTGTTTACGCGCGATATTCACCATCTCGGCAATCGGATTGATTGTACCAAGCACATTCGACATTTGCGAAATGGCGACAATCTTTGTCTTCGGCGTGAAGAGCCTTTCGTAAGCGTCTAAATCAAGAACACCACGCTCGTCACAAGGGATCCATTTGATCACTGCGCCATGACGTTCACGATGAAAATGCCATGGCACGATATTCGAATGATGTTCCATCATCGAAAGAATGATTTCATCACCATCTTTGAGCACCATCCGCCCCAAAGAAGCGGCAACAAGATTCATCGCCTCTGTCGCATTGCGCGTGAAAATGATCTCATCCGTTGAGGCCGCATTAATGAAGGCGCGCACAGTTTCGCGCGCATGTTCAAAGGCTTCTGTTGCCGCATTCGCCAAATAATGAAGCCCGCGATGAACATTCGCATATTCATGCTCATAGGCATAAATCATGCGATCAAGCACTTGTTTCGGCTTTTGCGCGGACGCGGCATTATCCAAATAAATGAGCGGCTTGCCATAAATCTGCTTCGAGAGAATCGGAAAATCCGCTCTCACTTTTTCGACATCAAAGCTCTTGGCATGAGCCATCACGCACTCCGTGCTTTCAGCCAGGCTTCAGCGAGTGATTCAAGCGTATCGCGCAGGCCATCGTGCTCGATCTTCTCAAGCGCTTCACCGACAAAGGCTTGCAACATCAAGGCTTCAGCTTCCGTCTTCGGCAATCCACGCGCCCGCAAGTAGAAGAGCAAATCTTCATCAAGCGCGCCGACTGTGGCCCCATGACCGCAAGCAACATCATCAGCGAATATTTCAAGCTCGGGCTTGTTGTTCATCGTCGCGCCATCTTCAAGCACAATGGCACGGCTCATCATTTTGCCGTCGGTTTGTTGCGCGCCGGGGCGCACAATGATTTTACCTTGGAACACACCCAACGATTCATCATCAAGCACATGCGCAAAAAATTCACGGCTTTGGCAATCAGGAACCGCATGATCAACAATAAGCGTTGAATCGGCATGTTGCCTTTTATTGAGCAAAGTCGCGCTTGAAATTTCCGCTTTCGATTGCTCGCCTTCAAAGCGGAAAAAAATCTGATGTCGAGACAGAGCGCCACCCATCACAAAATTATGACCGCGATAGAGGCTCTCTTTACCCATCGCGCCACCAAACGTCGTAAGCACGGTGGCAGCAGGATCAACAAGGTTAAGACGCAAGTGATCAATCTCGACATGATCACCGAGGCGCAGTTCAAGAACGCTATCGACGAGCGCGCCCGCAACGCCACCTTCGTGACTTTCAACGATGAATGCTTTTGCATGATCGCCAATACTAATCCGGACACGCGGATAGGAAGCATGAACGCCTGTTGACACGAGTCGAATGAAAATCGGCTTTGCAAGCTCAGTCTTTGCAGCAATCTCGATATCAAGTGCGCTTTCGGAGAAGGCCGCATTTAGCGCAATGACCGGATCGGATGAAAGAACGCTTTTTTGCGCGGTGCCGTCATCAGCCAATGTCGAGACAGATTGAAGATTCACGCCTTGCGGCAAAGCACTCGAAAGCGATGAATCAAAATGACCATCAACAAGCGTGATTTTATATGCATCAATGTCAGCAAGTGGTGACACAGTCGTTACCTTGCCGCCAGTCTTCGCAGGAGGTGGTGCGTTCTTCAAAAGCGCACGCAGATCTGTGTAATGATAGGCTTCGACGCGACGATGCGGCAGGCCTGCATCGGCAAAACGCGCGAAGGCAGCTTTGCGATCCGCCGCAACGCTTGCGCCTTGCGCAATTAACGCTTGCTCGGCTTCGGTCTTTAGAGGCGTGATATTGGACATGAATTCCTCACGCCGCCGCATTGGTCACGTAATCGGCGTAACCATTGGCTTCGAGTTCAAGCGCCAATTCCTTGCCCCCTGTGCGCACGATCTGGCCCTTCGACATCACATGCACCGTGTCCGGCACGATATAGTTCAACAGACGCTGATAATGCGTGATGACGAGGAAGGAGCGCTTCGCTGAACGCAACGCGTTCACACCTTCTGAAACAATTTTGAGCGCGTCGATATCGAGACCTGAATCGGTTTCATCGAGAATGCCAATGGAAGGCTCCAAAAGCGCCATCTGCAAAATTTCCATGCGCTTCTTTTCGCCGCCCGAGAAGCCTACATTGAGACCACGCTTCAACATATCTTGCGGAATGCCGAGCTTCTCGGCACCCGCCTTCACGCGACGCATGAAATCAGGCGTCGTCAATTCCTCTTCGCCACGACCCTTGCGCTGCGCATTCAATGCGGCTTTCAAAAACGTCATCGTGGCCACGCCCGGAATTTCGAGCGGATATTGGAAGGCAAGAAACACGCCCGCAGCCGCGCGCTCATCCGGTTCCATCTCGAGCAGGTTTTTGCCATCGAGCAAAATCGCACCATCCAAAACTTCGTAATCTTCCTTGCCTGCGATCACATAAGACAAAGTCGATTTACCCGATCCATTCGGACCCATGATCGCGGCCACTTCGCCATCGCGGATCGTCAGATTAAGGCCGTTCAGAATCTTCTTCGTGCCGTCTTCGATGGCGACATGGAGATTGCGGATTTCTAACATGATCGAGTGTCCTAAAAAATCAAAAAAGAGAATTCAAATCGCGGCGGCCGTCAACCACACGCACAACGAAAAGTTCCAATTCACTATAACGATAAAGAATGAGATAGGGTGCCATCACATGACCCCTCATTCCCTCAGCTATATCATCTCTCGCTCGGCCCGCCATTGGATTGTCTTTCAAAAAGATAAGTCTTTGCTTTAACGCTTCTAGCAACTCTTCAGAAGCGCGCGGATTTCGTTCGGCAAGCCATGATCCTATTGCAACAAGATCGCGCTCTGCCTGCCTACTTAAACTCAAGCGCATTACATGACGCGCCCTGCGGGCTTTGTGGCCTTCAAAACACGTGCGAAAACATCATCAATGTCACCCGCATCGCCGCTTTCAAGTCCTTCATCCCAAAGTGAACGCACAACATCTTTCGCGTCGCGTTTACCTATACGCAATTCGGCAATCTCATCCCTTAACTTTACAAGTTCGCCGTTCATCACATGAAGATCTGAGCGCATGGAATTCAGCTGTTCGAGAATGAGGATTTCAATTTTATCATTCATGATCTTTATCCCACGCTGCCTTCAAGGCTGATCGAGATAAGTTTCTGCGCTTCTACCGCGAATTCCATCGGGAGTTGTTGCAGCACGTCTTTGACGAAGCCGTTGACGATGAGCGCTGTCGCCTCTTCCGCCGACAAGCCACGCTGACGGCAATAGAAGAGCTGGTCTTCCGAGATCTTCGACGTCGTCGCTTCATGCTCGAACACGGCAGATGCGTTTTTCGATTCCAAATACGGAACCGTATGCGCGCCGCATGTCTCGCCAATCAACAACGAGTCGCAATTCGTGAAGTTACGCGCAGTCGTTGCTTTACGATGTGCCGAGACCTGACCGCGATAGGTATTCTGCGATTTACCCGCAGAAATGCCCTTCGAGATGATGCGGCTTGTCGTGTTCTTGCCAAGATGAATCATCTTCGTGCCGCTATCAACTTGCTGATAGCCGTTCGAGACCGCAATCGAATAGAATTCGCCGCGCGAACTGTCGCCGCGCAAAATACAGGACGGATATTTCCACGTGATCGCCGAACCGGTCTCGACCTGCGTCCAACTGATCTTCGAATTCGCGCCACGGCAATCGCCGCGCTTCGTCACGAAATTGTAAATGCCGCCCTTGCCCTCAGAGTCGCCCGGATACCAGTTCTGCACGGTCGAATATTTGATCTCGGCATCGTCAAGCGCGACGAGTTCAACGACCGCTGCATGCAACTGGTTCTCATCGCGTTGCGGAGCCGTGCAGCCTTCGAGATAGGACACGTAAGAGCCCTTCTCGGCGATGATCAAAGTGCGCTCGAACTGGCCAGTGTTTTTTTCATTGATACGAAAATAGGTCGACAATTCCATCGGGCAGCGCACGCCTTCGGGAATGTAGACAAAGGATCCATCGGTGAAGACCGCACAATTCAACGTCGCGTAATAATTGTCCGTCACCGGAACAACGGAGCCGATATATTTTTTTACCAAATCCGGATGATCTTTGATCGCTTCCGAGATCGAGCAGAAAATCACGTCGGCTTTTTTCAGTTCTTCCTTGAATGTCGTGACAACCGACACAGAGTCAAACACGGCATCGACAGCGACTTTTGATGTCTGCACGCCTGCGAGAATTTCCTGCTCGCGGAGCGGAATTCCGAGCTTCTTGTAAGTGTCGAGAATAGCAGGATCGACATCATCCAATGTTTTTGGTGCCGCATTCTTTTTCGGTGCGGCGTAATAATAAGAGTCGTTGAAGTCGATTTTCGGATAATGCACACGTGCCCATTGCGGCTCATCCATCGTCTTCCAGCGACGATAGGCGTCAAGGCGCCAGTCGAGCATCCATTGCGGTTCGCTCTTTTTCGCCGAGATAAAGCGGACGATCTCTTCGTTCAGCCCTTTCGGGGCCTTGTCGACCTCGAGGTCCGTGGTGAACCCATATTTATACTGATCGACATCGAGCTGTTTGACCTGCTCGACGGTCTCCTTAACGGCAACCATTTGACTCTCCTGACAAACCGGCTTCAAGGGCACGGTGTCACCTCAAACCCGCTTTTATCACGCGGCGCGGGTCCGCGTCTTCAATTTCCTCAAAATATCTTCGCATACGGACAGGAATCGGATGACATCTTCATTGGAAGACGAATAGCCAAAACTGACTCGCAAAGCGCCCTTGGCGATATCGGACGCCACGCCCATCGCGTCAAGCACGTGCGACCTCTTGACCTTGCCCGAGGAACAGGCCGACCCGGAAGAAAGGGCAACCCCTGCGAGGTCAAAAGCCATCAGCGCCGTCTCGGCCGTGAGCCCTGGAATGGCAAAAGCGAGCGTGTTCGGCAGACGGCGGGCATTTTTTCCAAAAATCACCGCGTCGGGAGCGAGTTTCAAAACCCCAGCTTCCGCCTCATCCCTAAGTGCGGCCAAACGTACAGCCTCCCCCTGAAGCACTGCCTCGGCAGCCGTGCAAGCGGCGCCAAAACCGGCGATGAGCGCCGTGCCTTCGGTGCCGGCGCGAGCGCCTTTTTCCTGGCCGCCGCCACGGATCAAACGATCCTCTAAGCTCACCCCGCCCGACTTGAAAACGAGCGCACCAATGCCTTGCGGCCCGCCAATTTTATGAGCCGAGAGCGTCAAAATATCCGCCCCCGCCGCCACCTGATCAAGCTGTAAACGACCCGCCACTTGCACCGCATCAGAGTGCAGAAGCCCTCCTTGGGCGTGGACCATTTGTGAGATCGCCGGGATCAGCTGAATGACACCCGTTTCGCTGTTCGCGGCTTGAACCGATACCAGAGCTCTGCAGCCAAGAGTATTGATTTTATTGAGTTCTTCTTGAAGTATCGTGAGATCTAAAAGACCCTCGCCATCAACCGGCAAAATCCGTTGCGCGTCTTTCGCTACACGCGCGCCATCAAGCCCTGAGGGGTGTTCCACGGCGCTGATGAGAAGATGGGTAAAGGGCCGCG
>JBJTCD010000118.1:0-28425 GCA_046091665.1 Hyphomicrobiales bacterium | reverse complement strand
GAGTGCGTGTGATGACTGAAAACAAAACTATCTATCTTAAAGATGTCGACGCGCAGACGCTGCTTCATGACGATGAGGCGGAAGTCGCGATTCCGAAGGGTTTGCCTTTTCGGAAAATGCTCTATTCGTGGCTGCTGGATCCGAATATCAGTGGTAATTATCAAAAGACCGTCGATAATAGCATTGCCCTTCTCATTCTGTTGAATTTGCTGGCGCTTCTGTTCGAGCACGTTCCGCGTATTTATGAACCCTATCAATTTTGGTTTCATTATTTCGATATTTTCTCGGTGGTTGTTTTCACCGTCGAATATGTCCTTCGTTTCTATCTCGCTGTCGAAGATAGCGAGTTCAAAGGCAGTCGTTTTCCTCGATTTGCCTATGTAAAGAGCCCCTTCGCTTTGATCGATTTAATCGCGATTGCGCCCTTTTATCTTCAATCCTTCATTGCCATTGATCTTCGTGTGCTGCGACTCTTGCGGTTGTTGCGAATTTTTAAGCTCTTCCGCGTGATCATTCCTGCGTATAAGCAGTTTGTAGAATTGAACGCGGGGCGGACCTTTCGCCAGCGTTTGCACGCGATTGTATTTCCGAGCCGTTATGGTGGTGACCTTCAGCAATATTTCGACGTTTTTATCAGTTTCTTTGTCGTCACTTCGGTTTTGATCTCGATTTTGGAATCGGTTCAAATCATCGATTATGTGATGAATGTCGAATTTTCAGTCTTTGACTCGGTCGCTGTGGCTATTTTTACCGTTGAATACACGGTGCGTCTTTATAGTTGTGTGGAAGAAAAGAAGTTTCAGGGTGCTATTGCAGGACGCTTAAAGCAAGCGACAACGCCATCAACAATTATTGATCTCCTTGCCATTTTGCCCTTCTTCCTTGAAGTTTTCCTGCATCATCTGATCGACCTGCGGTTTCTCCGGGTGTTCCGCCTTGCGCGTTTGTTGAAACTCACGCGTAACAGTGATGCGACCGTCATTCTGATCAAAGTGATTGCGCGTGAATGGCCAATTCTGAGTGCATCGGCTTTCATCATGATGTTGATGGTCATCATGACCGCGAGTTTCGGATATCTTTTCGAAAATGCTGCACAACCCGATAAATTTGATAATCTCCCGAACGCGATTTACTGGGCGGTGATTACGCTCGCCTCCGTTGGTTATGGTGATATTTCCCCTGTGACGACCATGGGGCGCTTGGTCACGGTTGTGATGGCGCTCATGGGGATTGGTATCTTCGCCATCCCTGCCGCATTGTTGGCGTCGGCATTCAGCGACGAGTTGCGTAAAGAACGCGAGCGGTTGCGGAACAATCTCTATAAGATGCTGAAAGATGGAAAGCTCGATGAGAGCGAAGCCAAAGTGCTTCGCGAGGAAGCGCGGCGTCTTCATCTCACGGTCGAAGAAGTCAATCTCCTTATCGAAACGGTTGTTAAAGAACAAGAAGATCGTGAAAGCCGTGAGGGCATGACGGTTAACGCCATCGCCAAAGACACAGGCATGTCGATTGAGCATTTCAAATATCTGCTCGGTCAAATCCGTCAGCTAGCGCAACTGACCGATGTCAAACAATTCGAAAGCGAAGCGGATAGGCAGGGGCTCTTGAGTGAAGCGGAACGAAATGTATGGACGGCCGTGAAAGGTCGTTAATCCTTCAAAGATGCGCCAATATATCAGTGATGCCAAAAGGTAGCGTAGGTATAAGGCATAGTAAAACGTAGTGAAGAGTTGAAGATGACACGCGAAGAATTCCAGCTTTATGCGATGGAGGTCCTCGAGGGATCGCCTAAACACAAGATGTCGCATTATATAGAGCTGCTGATATCCGGTGTTGTGATCATCAACTGCGCATGCGTTATTCTTGACTCAATCCCGAGCATTCATGCGGAATACAAAGATTTTTTTCACTTCATCGAAGTGGTAAGTGTCTTTTTCTTCACCATTGAATATTTCATGCGCGTGTGGACGCTTGGTTTGAAATATGGACCCAACGAGGGGGGCGCATGGAAAGGCCGTCGTGGCTATATTTTCTCGCCCTTTGGCCTAGTCGATTTCTTTGCGACGATGCCTTTCTATTTCCACTTCCTGATGCCGACGCTTGATCTGCGGATCTTGCGCGTCCTTCGTCTCCTTCGCATTTTGAAGCTCAGCAAATATAACACAGCACTTCAGGACCTCTTCGGTGCCGTCTATTCAGAGCGTCGCGCTTTCGGTTCTGCTGCGTTTTTGCTTCTGATTGCGACGGTGATTTCAGCATCTTTGATGCATTTTGCTGAAGGACATGAGCAGCCGAAATATTTTTAGTCGATCCCTCACGCAATTTATTGGTCAATCATCACGATCACGTCAGGTTATGGCAATGTCGAGCCCGTTACATTTGCAGGTGAATTGATCGCGATTGGCACAGGATTTCTCGGTGTGTGTATGGCCGCGATCATGACCGGTATTGTGGCTTCCGCTTTCGCTACGCAGTTGAGCCGTAAAAAGGCGGTCTATGCGCAGCAACTCCAGAAGGCCATGGAAGATGGCACTCTGTCAGATGAAGAAAAAGCAAGCCTTGATAAGCTTAAAGCTCAATTTGGTCTGACGGATAAACAAGTGCGCGAAATTTCTGCGACATAAATACCGGGACGAATATCGATGAGCCAGTCAACAGTCACAAGCGCTGCCCCGGTATCCATGGGATTTTATTCGCGCATCCAACGTAGTGTTTTCGAAACGCTCGAAGGCGAGGTGCATAATCCTGTCAGCAAAGCGGTTGAAATTTTCATTGCCGTTCTCGTTTTGCTGAACGTGTTGTCGATTATTCTTGAATCGCTCCACGATTTGCACGCCGAGTATGAGCACTGGTTCTATATATTTGATTCATTCAGTGTGGTTGTCTTCACGATTGAATATCTATTGCGTGTCTGGTCGGGCGGGGCCAAATATGAATTCGGCGTGAAGGGCAATGCGTGGCGCGGACGTAAGGATTATGTGTTCAGCACCTTCGGGATCGTCGATTTTGCCAGCACGGTCCCCTTCTATTTGCAATTGATTTTGCCCGGCGCAGATTTGCGCATGTTGCGCATGTTCCGCCTGTTACGTATTTTCAAATTGTCGCGATACAATACGGCAATGGAAGACATGTTTCAGGCCATCAAAGCCGAGAAGGATTCATTTTCTTCGGCTTTATTTCTGCTTTTGATCAGTTGTCTTCTGTTCTCGTCGCTCATTTATATTGTCGAAGGCCATGATGATCACGCGGCCTTCGCTTCGATCCCCGCCGCGATGCATTGGTTCATGATCACGATTATTTCGGGGTGGGGTAACGTCGATCCCGAAACCTATATGGGCATTTACCTTGTCGTGATTACCCAGGTTTTGGCCATCGCTCTTGCAGCCATCCTCACCGGTGTCGTGGCGACCGCCTACACGACGCAGGTGCAAAGACGTGAGTCATTTTACGAGCAGCAATTGCGCGAAGTGCTCAAAGACGGTGTTGTAACGGAAGAAGAAAAAGCGCATTTGAAAAAAATGCAGGCCGATTTCGGTATGTCCGACGAGCAAGTCGCGGCGATCGCGGATCAGATCGAAGAAGAAAAAGCACAAGCCGCGCAAAGGTCTCAGGCAACACAGCCGCCTGCAACGCCGCAGGCGCCCTTGGTTGTGGAGGTGCCTGTTCTGAAAGAGCGCGTGACCGCTAATGATTTGTCGTTGCTTGATCCGGAGGAAAAATTAAATCTTTTGGCGTCGCTCGTCGACTCTTTGTCCTTGCGCCAAAAATCGTCCTTGTTGAATCGGGTGGCGGATAGTCTCGCGCATCATTCGATTGTGGTTGAGACGGTGCCGCCGAAATCGTCCGGTCCTGATCCGGTTCGGTAAGGCTAAGGCTTTCCGTCCTTCCGTTCAGTCTTGCGATTGACCTGATTTCCTTTCGCTATAACATTCCTTTCGTTGGATCCACTCGAGAAGGATGACGGGCTCATGGCCTATGTGATTGGTGTAGATGGCGGAACGGAATCAATCCGCGCTGGTGTATTTGATCTCTCCGGCAAGCCTTTGGCTTTTGCGTCAACGCCTTATAAAACCATTTTTCCGCATCCGGCATGGGCTGAACAAAATCCGCAAGATTGGTGGAATGGTTTGGGTCAGAGCATTCGCAAAGCGCTGGCGGATGCCGGCGTGCGCAAAGAGGACGTAATCGGATTGTCGGTCGATACGACCTGTTGTTCCGTCGTTGCATTGGATGATCAAGGACACGCGCTTCGTCCGGCTTTGATCTGGATGGATGTGCGCGCCTCGCATGAAACAGAGCTAGTCCTCAAAACGGGCGATGAGGCTTTGATTGTGAACTCAAATGGCAAAGGCCCTGTCTCGGCGGAATGGATGGTGCCGAAGGCCTTATGGATTGCGCGCAACGAGCCTGAGATTTTCAAAAAGGCGGCAACGATTTGCGAATATCAAGACTATATTAATTTTCATCTCACTGGTCGCATGGTGGCCTCCATCGGTAACATCGCGCCGCGTTGGCATTATCGCGCGAGTGCAGGCGGCTTTCCGGTTTCGCTTGTCGAGAAACTCGGCATTCCCGAGCTTGCAAAGAAATGGCCGCGTGACATCACAAAGCTGGGTGAAGTCATCGCTCCCTTAACCGGCAAAGCCGCAGAACATTGCGGGCTTGTTGCGGGAACTCCCGTCGCACAAGGCGGACCTGATGCCTTCATTGCGATGATTGGTTTGGGTGTTGTCGAACCAGGCGCGTTGGCCTTCATCACGGGTTCTTCACATTTGCATCTTGGTCTTTCGCCTAAACCATTTCATGGCAAAGGCATCTGGGGCACATATGAGGATGCGTTGATCCCGGGCTTACATGTTGTTGAAGGTGGGCAAACCTCAACCGGCTCGGTAATCAATTGGTATAAAAATCTTTTGGGTGATGCGGTAAGCTATGAAACGCTTAACGCTGAAGCCGCCGCGTTACCGCCCGGTGCCGATGGTTTGATTGTTCAAGAACATTTTCAAGGCAATCGCACGCCGCATACGGATGCTCTCTCGCGTGGCGCGATCACGGGCTTGAGCCTCAAACATACACGTGCGCATATTTTCCGTGCGATTATTGAAGGTGTCGCTTTTGGTTCAGAAGCGATTTTCAAAGCCATGCGCGCGAATGGTTATCAGCCTACTGAATTCCGCGTTTGCGGAGGCGCGACCCGTTCGGATTTGTGGCTTCAAATTCACGCTGATGTCTCAGGCATTCCTCTGACGTTGACCGATGTTGCCGACGCTCCTGCCTTGGGTTCGGCGATTTTGGCAGCGGTAGCTGCGGGTCGTTATGCATCGATTGAAGAAGCGGCCAAAGCGATGGTGAAAATCACGCGGCGCGTTGAACCCGATATGAAAAAACATGAAGAGTACAAGCCGCTCTTTGCAGCCTATGAGCGCGCTTATCCCGCCTTGAAATCTATCGCAGGATAATCGCACCAAAGGTTCAGAGCACTTATTCGACGATGTTCTGATCGAGTGCTGCTTCTGTCGCACTCACCATCTGATGACAGAGATCGGATCTGATATCGAGTTCCGCTTCGTTCTTTAAAATCTCGATCCGGCGGCCACGCTCGGGCGCACAATGGCGACCATTAATCTGCGCTTTAATCGAAACAATCTCGCCATCCGCGATATTTGAAATGGTGAAATATCCATCTTGATCTGTCACGACTTTGAGTGTGCCTTGTTTTTGGGTTGCCGCTTTGATTTTGATGCCAGCCAATCCCTTATGGCCATTTTCGGTCACACGACCGAAAAGAACATGGCTGCCATCATCGGCTTCTCCATTGGGATCGGCACGCAAGGCACGCAGATTGGCGATCTCAAGCTTCGTAAAGGGAGCGGCATCAGAAAGGGCGATGCGTATCGCACGCACTTGGCCAAGTGGAAGCGGCGGGCGACGATTTAATTGTTTACCGAAATATTGATCGGGCCAATCAAGCTCTGTTGTCGCGAGTGTTTCATGGCGCCACTGGCCATCGGCCGAAAGGGGCGTGATTGCCCATTGGCTTGACGGTAAAAAGGCACTATTTGGCGAATTCACTTCATTGATTGAAATCGTATCGCCATTCTTCATAAGGAAATCGATATCAACCACGCCTGACGATGAAAAACGATTTGTCGATGCCGCTAATTTTCGGATTTGAAATGCGATGTGACTCGTGTTCCACAATGCAAGCCCCGATGGTTGGAAGATCATTTCCGCATTGCCGCTTTGATCGGCGGTGAGCGATATGATGCCGAGCTGTGGCCCATTCAAATTGGCAAGTGTGCCGTCGCTGATTGTTCCGCTTTCTTCGCTCACCGTGCCTTTATCGCGCAAAGAAACACGGTCGATCATCGCTGTGGGGGCATGATCATCAACAAGCGTGATTGAAGCGCGTCCGGTCAAATCCGCTTTGTTGCGCGTGAAGGTCGTCAATTCACGATCTGCAATAAAAATACGCGCATTTGCAGGATCTGTCACATAGAGTGTGAGGCCGTGAAGGTCGCGACTTCCCGCGCGGGGATCGGGCAGAATGCGCCCTGTCACAGGATCTTTCCACGGATCAATCGTGATCACATTGCTATCAGCGCTGACATGAAGATGTTCAGCAATGTGGCTTTGCATCATCTGATAGCGCACCCATGTTGATGCGGGCGGCGACCAAACGCGTTGTCTCTCGGGAACCGAGCCATCAAAATTATAAACAAGATTAACGAGTTTTGTGAGCCATTTTTTTGTGATCGGTGTCAGCGGATCATCAATTGTATGTTCAAATTTTGAACCGCGTGAGCCAAAATGCGTGTACCAGAAATGTTCAACCGTTTCGCCATGAGTGATTTTTTCAACGCTTGTGGCAATCAATAAAGCAAGCGCGTCCCCTTGCGCGCTGTCGCAATTCACGCCGCAATAGAGATCAAGCCGTTCATTGTAACTGAGGAACGGAAGAAGTTTTTCAACGTCCTTGGCGAAAGCTTCCGGTGAGGAGCGATCAAACTCGCCGGGATTCGTGCGCGGTATGTTGTAAAAGCCTTCAAAGCTTGATGTCATCGAGTGGGGTGGATCGCCTGCATTAATCGATAGCGGCCCGAAATAATCGGATTTCCGTTCTGGGAAATAGGCCCAGACACCATCAATGCCGAGCGTTTTTAAAATATCGGCATGATAAGCATGGCTTGTCTGATTTGTTGCTTGCGGTTCACGGCGCACGACAACAGAGGCATTCGCAAACAAGGTCCCCGGCGTTCGCGGCACTTCAAGCACGCGTCCCGCAACACCAAAATCCTGATTGAGCGTGTTGCCACCATGCGAGGTGAGAAGCGTGGGTCTGATATTCCATTTCGCAAGATCCGGTGCTTCGCCAAGAACGGTCTGTCGGCTGAAATCATCGCGAATGATCTTTGTAATTGCGAGGGCGCATCCATTGGCGCAAGAGGGTGCCTTGAATTGAATGTCAGTCAGGCGACCAAGATTCAAAGCCAGTGTTTGGGCGCTTTTCGATTTGCGCGGAATAAGAAAATCAGCAAAGCGATCCGTTGCGGCTGCTTTGACTTGAACACGAAGCGCTTTTTGGATGTCGGCTTCATCAAGAGTGAGTGATTGTCCTAGACTGTCGCGTAAACGGATTGTGAGATCAGTAGGCAATTCGCCCGAAAAATAAACACGGATATTTTGTCTCTGTTCATCAACGATTGCAGGATCTGTTTCTGGAATCGGAAGCACGACGGAGGATGAGGATAATGTGAGTGCTGGCGAGAGATCATTGCGCAGCTGGTAGGTGCTGTCTTCATTCCATCCATGGAATTGATCAATATTGCCGCGATGCCATTCTCTCAAGAGAAGTGCAAAAGTAGGTTGATCATCAACCCCCGATGGCGTGCGATTGAGCACATTCGGTCCCAAGAAGAGCGTTGAGAGCCGGTCACTGCCATGCGGCCAGATCGCGTCGCTGATCGGTAAACCCATTTCTTCATTGAAGACGCGATGAAGGGCCATCTCATGCCATGGCTTCAATTCATCCGTATCATCACTGAAACTCACGACATGATGAAATGGATAGGGCAGGGCGCGAATGACCGAGGCTGGAGTTGTTTGGTCGGCGTGTGAGGAAGACAGAGTTACTGCCGCTAAAAGCGTTAAGCCAAGCATCAAGGCAAGACCGCGAGGAAAGTAACTCATGATACGCAACACTCGTTTACTGGAGACTGTTACAGGCTAAAGAGATCAAAGTCGTGAGACATATCTCGCGACAACGCGCCTTTCACATCGATGACAATTTTTGAATTCGGTTTCAAAAGCGACTTCACCAAAGACCATCCCTCATCGAGATAGGCTTTGTGGCTCACGGTCAGAATAACGGCATCAGCCGGCTGAAGCGCCTGGCGATCAAGAAGCTCAATCTCAAACTCATGTTTGACTTCTTCGGCTTCGGCCCACGGATCATGCGCTTGTACCGTCACGCCGAAATTTGTGAGCTCCCTGATGATATCAACCACTTTTGAATTGCGGATATCGGGCACGTCTTCTTTGAAAGTGAGTCCCAAAACGGTAACGCGTGGTTTCGCCGCGCCTGAGGCCAAAAGTCTTTTGATGCATTCGCGTGCAATGCGCGCGCCCACAGCGTCATTGGTGCGACGACCGGCTAAAATTACTTCGGGATGGCAACCCGCTTTTTGCGCGCGATAAGTGAGATAATAGGGATCAACGCCAATGCAATGTCCGCCGACAAGACCCGGACGGAAGGGTAAGAAATTCCATTTTGTTCCGGCGGCTGCCAACACATCCAGCGTGTTGATGCCTAAGGCTTGAAACACTTCGGAGAGTTCATTCATCAAAGCGATGTTGAGATCGCGCTGTGTGTTCTCAATCACTTTCGCCGCTTCTGCGACTTTGATCGACGGCGCTTTGTGAATGCCCGCGGTCACCACCGAACCATAGACATCAGCAACAATTTGCAATGTTTCTGGTGTTTGTCCCGAAACGACCTTCTTGATCGTTTCAAAACGATGCACATGATCACCCGGATTGATGCGTTCAGGCGAATAGCCCACAGTGAAATCACGGCCGGCTTTTAAACCAGAAATCTTTTCAAGAACGGGAATGCAATCTTCTTCGGTCGCGCCGGGATAGACGGTTGATTCATAAACAACGATGTCATTCTTTTTGAGCGCCTGGCCAACGGTTTCGGAGGCTTTGATGAGCGCAGTCAAATCGGGACGGCGCGCTTCATCAATCGGTGTTGGCACGGTGACGATGAAAAAGTCTGCTTGTTTCAACGCTGCGCGGTCATCGGTGAAGGTGAGCGATTTTTGTTTTAAGCGATCAGACTTAACTTCATTGGTGCGATCATGCCCTTTGTTCAGCTCAGTAATGCGACGCGCATCGATATCAAATCCAATGACAGGGACATTGGATGCGGCGAAGGACACAGCCACAGGCAAACCGACATAGCCAAGGCCGATGACGGCAATTTTACGGGAATGAGGCACTCTATATCTCCGGGGAAGCTGGGTGGCCGTTTAAATCAGTCGGGGCGCGACTTCAATCGGCCTTTCGGTGAGTGAGGTGTATAAAGACAGGCTCTGAGCGCCGATGGCGGTCGCTGAAAAGCGTGTTTCAACAAAGGCGCGTGCGGCAGCGCCTAACTGATGTCGCAGGGCAGCATCATTGGCGAGGCGTGAAATGGCTCTTGCCAAGGCGTCGGCATCATCAACTGGCACCAAAAGGCCTGTTTTTCCATCAATCGCGACGTCGCGGCAGCCTGGCACAACCGTGGCGATCAGCGGGCGGCCAAGGGCCGCGGCTTCAAGGAGCGCTTTGGGTAGCCCTTCGCGACGCGAGGGAAGGGCGGCGATATGGCATTGCGCCCAGAGTTTTTCGATCTCTTCGATGTGACCAAGCCATGAGATGCCGGGAAGCGACGCGAATTGCGCGAGTTCCTCAGGCTTGATCGCTGTCCGGTTTGAAAGATCAGGATCGCCCGCAAGAATGAGACGAACATCTTGTCCGTTAGACTGGAGACTTTGCTGAGCAGCGACCAAAGGGCGGATGCCCTTGTCGTCCAACATGCGCGCAGCGACCCCGACGGTAATCGGCCCTTCAGGCTCGGGCAGCGGCTTTAATTTGTCCGTATCGACGCCTGATCCGGCGACGAGGCTGATTTTTTCGGGGGCAACGCCAATCGCCTCGACGGCGGCGCGGTCATCCGGATTTTGGACAACGGTGATCGTCGACGGCCGGTTTAAGAGCAAGCGCAGAGCGGTTGAAAGGCCGAACCGAAGAAGGCGGCCAACGGGATCGAGACCGATAAAGCCGGAACCGAGGCCCGCAATCGTGTTGACGCTTGGCAGGCTAAAACCAGTTGCCGCAAGCTGCCCGAAAATGATCGGAACGAGTGCGACGTGATGCACGACATCAGGTCGTAAATCTTTGTAAAGATTACGAATTTCGAAGATATCCCGGATAATCTGATGAGGCTTTCGGCGTAATTTGCTCCAACCGAGTTCATGGAATGTGAACCCCTCGGCAAGGATCGGCGCGCGATAGCCGAGATCGCGGGTCGCGACATGAACCTCGAAACCGCCATCCCGCGCGGCGCGCGCCATCGGCAGCCGATGCGAGACGAAGTATCGGTCATCAGTAACGAGGAAAAGGAGACGGGGCACGAAGTGAGCTTACGGGTAAGAGAGGGCCGAAAACCTGACCCGCGTGTCTTTACATCGTGAAATCTGACAGATTCATGAACGAAAAAGCCTAAATACCGTCCTATTTCAAAGCCAAGAGCCGATGTTCATTTCTTCTCGGTGTCGAGGAGATCATGGACGACATCGGTTTGATATAGTATGCGGCTCAGCGTCGAATGTCCGTCATGCGCTTGGCCCATGACCGTCATTCCGAAACGATCCGCATGGACCGGGCCCTTTCAGACAGATGCCCGCCCTCCATTTCAGATAAGGACTGAATAACGTGACCTCTTACGCCCTTGTTGGAGCTTCCGGCTATATTGCGCCCCGCCATATGAAAGCGATCAAAGAGACGGGTGGCGATCTCGTTGTGGCTTTTGATCCGAATGACTCCGTGGGCATTCTCGATAGTCATTTTCCGGACGCGCATTTTTTCACCGAATTCGAGCGTTTTGATCGTCATGTCGATAAGTTGAAACGCAAAGGTGAGCGGCTTGATTATGTTGCGATTTGCTCGCCGAATTATCTTCATGATGCGCATTGTCGCTTCGCTCTTCGCTCGGGCGCGGACGCGATTTGTGAAAAGCCTTTGGTGCTCAATCCATGGAACATTGACGGGCTTGCCGATATCGAAAAAGACACGGGCAAAAGGATTTTTTCGATTTTGCAACTGCGCTTGCACCCGGCGATTATTGCGCTTCGTGATAAGTTTGCCAATTCAACAAAGCGCCACCAAGTTCAATTAACCTACTGCACCTCGCGCGGTCGTTGGTATCACGCCTCATGGAAGGGCGACGATTCAAAATCAGGCGGCGTGGCCACCAATATAGGCGTGCATTTCTTCGATATGCTCGGCTTTGTTTTCGGCAAGGTTTTGTCAAATCATGCCCATCTTAAATCGCCCGAGCGCGCGGCCGGTTTCTTGGAATGTGAGCGCGCCGATGTGAGCTGGTTCTTGTCGGTTGATCGCACTGATCTGCCCGAAAGCGTTCAAGGCAAAAAGACCACCTATCGCTCTATTACGGTTGATGGCGAAGAGGTCGAGTTCTCCGAAGGCTTCACGGATCTCCACACCCGTTCTTACGAAGAGGTGCTCAAGGGACGGGGCTTTGGCCTGGACGCGGTGCGTCCTTCAATCGAAATAGTGTCGAATTTCCGCCACCAACCGATTGAATCGCATTCAGGCATCGTTCATCCCTTCGTCCGTAAAGCCTCCGCCGTATGAGCGAAATGAAAGAGGATCCACGCTTTCCCGGCGTGCTGATTCATGAATCAAGCTATGTGGATGACGGCGCGGTGATTGGACCGGGCACGAAGATTTGGCATTTCTGCCACATCCTCGCAGGGACCGTGATTGGCGATAAGTGCTCGATTGGCCAGAACGCCATGATCGGCCCGAAAGTGCGGCTCGGCAATGGCTGCAAGATTCAAAACAATGTCTCGCTTTATGAGGGCGTCGAGCTGGCAGATGATGTTTTTTGCGGGCCGAGCTCAGTCTTTACGAATGTTTTAAACCCTCGTGCGCATGTGAACCGTAAAGCCGAGTTTCGTGCGACGCCTGTAGGGCAGGGCGCGACCATCGGTGCGAATGCCACGATCGTTTGTGGTCATGCGCTTGGTGCCTATTGCCTGATCGGCGCAGGCGCGGTGGTGACCAAAGATGTGCCTGATTTTGCGTTGATGGTCGGAACGCCGGCGCGACGCGTAGGATGGATGAGCCGGGCCGGTGAAAGGCTTGAGGCGGATCTCGTCTGCAAGGCAACGGGTGAACGCTATTTTGAAAAAAGTGCGGGTGTACTCGCGCTGGCGAGTTGAGGAGAGAGCAAGTGGATCTTCGCGGTAAAAAATTTGTGGTGATTGGTGGCGCAGGCCTGATTGGTTCGCATGCTGTTGATCAGCTTGTTAAAGAAGATGTCGGCGAGATTTTGATTTACGATAATTTCGTGCGCGGCACGATGGAAAATCTGAGCGGGTCGCTGAAAGATCCCCGCGTAAAGATTTTCGAAGCAGGTGGCGACATCACGCAGACCGATATTCTTGATGCGGCGCTCAAAGGCGCTGACGGTGTATTTCAATTCGCAGCGCTCTGGCTCTTGCAGTGCCATGAGTATCCGCGCACCGCATTTGAGGTGAATGTGAAGGGCATGTTTAACGTGCTCGACTCATGCGTACGCAACAATGTGAAGCGCCTTGTATGGTCTTCGTCCGCCTCTGTTTATGGCGACGCAGTGGAAGAGCCGATGACGGAAGAGCATCCCTTCAACAACAAGAATTTCTACGGCGCGACGAAGATCTGCGGCGAAGCGATGGCGCGTGCCTATCATTTCCGTTACGGCCTTGATTATGTGGGCTTACGCTACATGAATGTCTATGGCCCGCGGCAGGATTATCGCGGCGCGTATATCGCCGTTATCATGAAAATGCTTGATGCGATTGATCGTGGTGAAGGCCCGACGATTTTGGGTGATGGGTCTGAAGCCTTTGATTTCGTAGCCGTTGAAGATTGCGCGCGTTCAAATCTCTGCGCCATGCGGTCTGAAGCGACGGATCGCTTCTATAATGTCGGCACGGGCAAGCGCACGTCGCTCAAAGAAATCGCCGAGATGCTTTTGAATTTGACCGGTTGCAATCAGCCGATTAATTACGCGCCGCGTTCGCAAGCGACCCTTGTGCGCAACCGCGTTGGCTCGCCGGTTAAGGCCTCGAAGGAAATCGGGTTCACCGCGAATATCGATCTTGAAGAAGGATTGCGTCGCTTGATTGATTGGCGTGCGAACCACAAGGCTGAAGTTGAAGCCCGCCGCGCAAAATCTGCTTGATGAAAGAAAGCATCCCATTATGACCATGGCAAAAAGAACCGTTCAAATTGCGCTTCCTTCAATGGGTGAGGAAGAATGGCAAGCCGTGCGCGCGCCGATTGAATCAGGCTGGCTCACGCAAGGCCCGAAAGTGGCCGAGTTTGAAAAGCAGTTTGCTGAACGTCACACTGTGAAACACGCGCTTGCCACAACAAGTTGCACGACCGCCTTGCATCTCGCACTCGCGGCGATGGATATCGGTCCGGGTGACGAAGTGATTGTGCCGTCTTTCACATGGGTCGCGACCGCGAATGCAGTCCTCTATTGCAACGCGACGCCGGTGCTCTGCGATGTTGATCCACGCACGAATAATATCGATCCGACTTCTGTTGCTTCGAAACTCACAGAGCGCACCAAGGCTGTGATGCCGGTGCATCTCTTCGGTCTTTGTGCCGATATGGATGCGCTTCGTACCGTATTGCCGAAGCATGTGAAGATCGTTGAAGATGGCGCATGTGCCGCAGGCGCATCTTACAAAGGCACGCCTGCTGGTGCTTTGGGTGATGCGGGATGCTTCTCGTTCCATCCGCGCAAGTCGATTACGACAGGCGAAGGCGGGATGATGACAACGGTGCATGATGATGTGGCAGCGAAGGCGCAAATCTTACGCAATCACGGCGCCTCGATTTCGGAAGAACAACGCCATCGCGGTGCGCAGCCCTATCTACTGCCAGACTTTGATGAATTGGGTTACAATTACCGTATGACCGATATTCAAGCGGCTGTCGGCCTTGTGCAGATGACGAAGCTTGATCGCTTCATCGACGAGCGTGATGTCGCGGCGCAGCGTTATCGCAAAGAGCTCGCGGATATTGAATGGCTCCATCAACCTGTTGTGCCCAATGATGTGCGCCATGCTTGGCAAGCTTACGTGACTTATGTTGATCCGAAGCTTGCACCGTTACCGCGCAATGAAATCATGGCAAAACTTCATGCGCGCGGTGTCGCAACACGTCCGGGCACACATGCGATCCATATGCTCGGCTATTATCGCGAGCGTTATGGCATCAAGCCTGATGATTTTCCGGGCGCGAAGGCCTGCGAAAACAACACGATGGCGATCCCATTGCATAACCGCATGAATGAAGATGATTATGATTATGTGATCGAGTGTTTGCGCGATATTGCGAAGGGTCATTGAAATGAGTTCTCCCCAATGGCTCAATGATCTTCTCGGTGTGAGCGCGCCGACGGAAGGTGCCAGCGTAACCGCGCATGGCCACAAGATCACAACAATCGCAGGTATTCCGCGGTCGGCAGAATTTGTTTCTGCGGCACAAGAACAAACACGCGAAACCTTTGGGTTCAAATGGGCGAAGCGCGATACGTTTGAAGGCTCGGTTGCTGATCACATGCGCAACTGGCTTGTGCAAAAATATGGTGACGTGCCGCATGCCCCTTGGTTTTTCAAAGATCATGGTCCGCATCCGATCATTCTTGATGCGGGCTGTGGCGCGGCGCTTTCTGGTATTGCGCTCTTTGGCCCGGTGATGGATCGGGTGCGCTATCTCGGTGTTGATGTGTCGACAGCAGTGGACGTTGCCAAGAAGCGCTTCGAAGAACGCGGATGGCAAGCGGGTTTCATTCAATCGGATCTCAATCAAATTCCGGTGAAGGAGCGTTCGGTTGATATCGTCTTCTCTGAAGGCGTTTTGCACCACACGGACGACACGTTCAAAGCGCTGGAAGCGGTCACAAAACATGTCAAAACTGGTGGCCGCGTGATTTTCTACGTCTACCGCAAAAAAGGTCCGGTGCGCGAATATACGGATGATTATATCCGCGACAAATTGCAGAAGATGACGCCGGAAGAGGGTTGGAAGGCGATGGAGCCTTTGTCCGAACTCGGTAAGATTTTGGGTGATCTGAATATCGAAATCGATATCAAAAACAAAATCGATCTTCTTGATATTCCGGCGGGCAAAATCAATCTGCAGCGCTTTTTCTATTGGCATGTGCTCAAAGCGTTTTATCGCCCCGAGATGACGCTTGATGAAATGAACCATATCAATTTCGATTGGTATGCGCCGAAAAATGCGCGTCGCCATACGGTCGAGGAAGTGCGCGGCTGGTGCAAGACACTGAACCTCGAAATCGAACATGAATTCGCTGAAGAAGCGGGCATCAGCGTGATCGCAAGATTGAAATAACATGTGCAGCATTGCAGGCATTTATAATTTTGATGGCGCGCCTGCTTCACCGGTGACGGTGAAAGCGATGACGGAAGCGATTGCTCACCGTGGGCCCGATGGCGAAGGTCAATTCACGGATGGTCCAGTCGCACTGGGTCATCGCCGCCTGTCGATCATTGATTTGTCGGACGCCGCGCATCAGCCGATGCCATCGGCGGATGGTCGTTTGGTCATTACCTATAATGGTGAAGTCTATAATTTTCAGGAATTGCGCATTGATTTGGAGGCCAAAGGTCATGCCTTTCGTTCGCGCGGTGACAGCGAAGTGCTCGTCACAGCGTTGCGCGAATGGGGTGATGCGGCGGTTTCGAAATTCAATGGCATGTTTGCCTTCGCGGCGTGGGACCGCGCCGAGAGGCGGCTTGTGATTGCGCGTGACCGATTTGGCGTGAAACCGATTTATTATTGGAGCGACGGCAAGACATTGTTGTTCGCATCCGAGATCAAAGCCTTCATGAAATTTCCGGGATTTAAGGCGAAAGTGGATCGCCGAAATCTCGTTGAATATATGACTTTCCAGAATTTTATTTCCGATCAGACTTTGTTTGAAGGCGTGCGCATTCTGCCCGCAGGCTCGATGCTTGTGATCGAACAAGGCATGCGTGATGTGCCGGAGCCCATTAAATATTGGGACTTCCGTTTTGTTGAAGATTCTTCGCTTACCGATCGCGCTGAAGTCGAGCGCGAAGTGGATCGTCTCTTTCAACAAGCGGTAAGCCGTCAGCTGATCTCCGATGTGCCGGTGGGTTCTTATCTTTCGGGTGGTATGGATTCCGGTTCAATCACCGCAATTGCCGCGCGCCAACGTCCGATGATTCATACATTCACCGTCGGCTTTGATATGTCGTCGGCTTCGGGCATCGAAATGGGATTTGACGAGCGCAAAGCCGCCGAGCGCATGTCGTATAAATTCAATACCGAACATTATGAAATGGTGCTCAAAGCCGGTGATATGGAGCGTTGCCTCAAATCACTCGTGTGGCATTTGGAAGAGCCGCGCGTTGGCCAATCTTATCCGAATTATTATGCGGCGAAACTTGCCAGCCGTTTCGGTAAAGTCGTGCTCTCAGGCGCGGGTGGCGACGAGCTCTTTGCTGGCTATCCTTGGCGTTATTATCGCGCGACCACCGCGCGCGGCTTTGATGATTATGTCGATCGTTATTATGAAAATTGGCAGCGCCTTGTGCCGTCCGAATCCTCTGCTGCTTTGCTTGCACCACTTGGTGCAGAAGGTGCATCATGTGACCCGCGCGAAATTTTCCGTCGCGTGTTTGATCACCACGATGCGGAACTGAAAACACCACAGGATTACATCAATCACTCGCTTTATTTCGAAGCGAAGACATTTTTGCACGGCCTGCTTGTTGTCGAAGACAAGCTCTCAATGGCGCAATCGCTTGAAAGTCGCGTGCCGTTTCTTGATAATGATCTTGTTGATTTTGCCGGTCGTGTGCCAGTCAATATGAAGCTCGCGAATTTGGGTGAAGTGATAAAGATTGACGAGAACACACCGGGCTCGAAAACCGCGACCTATTTCGGCAAGACGAATGATGGCAAACTCATTCTCCGCTCGGCCATGGCGAAATATATTCCCGAAGAGATTGTGCAGGCGTTAAAACAGGGCTTCTCCGCGCCCGATGCCAGCTGGTTCCGGGGTGAGAGTATTGATTATGTGCGTCGCATTTTGATGAATCCAAATGCGCGTTTGTGGACTTATCTCGACCGCACGACGGCGCAGTTGCTGATCTCTGATCATCTTGAAGGCCGACAGAACCGCAGGCTTCTGATATGGTCGCTTCTCTATCTCGAAGTTTGGCTTGAGACATTCGGGGTCTGATGATGGCTGATCCGCTGGCTGATCTTGCTTGGGAATTGCGAAGACTCAAAGAGCAACGCGATCATGAGTTGCGCGCGACATTTGACCGTTCGCTGCCCTTTGCAGATGCTCAGTTTGATCGCTGGGACCGCGCGAAGGCTTTGGGCTTTGGTGATAAAACCAGTATTTATGATTCAAGTTTTATCTTTGGTGACGTGAAGGTTGGCGTCGAAACCTGGATTGGTCCTTTCACATTGCTTGATGGTTCAGGCGGCGGTCTCACAATT
Organism: Hyphomicrobiales bacterium; assembly: GCA_046091665.1. Taxonomy (GTDB): domain Bacteria; phylum Pseudomonadota; class Alphaproteobacteria; order Rhizobiales; family Beijerinckiaceae; genus CAIUPE01. The sequence continues at coordinate 10,578 of JBJTCD010000118.1, read as the reverse complement.
GGGGATCATTGTTCCATCTCTGCCGGTGTTCATATCTACACACATGATACTGTGCTCTGGGCTGTGTCTGGTGGTGTGCAGGCGGCGAAGAAAAGCGCGGTTAGGATTGGGTCGAACACCTATATCGGCGCGCAGAGTGTGATCGTTGCGGGCGTCACGATCGGCGAACGTTGTGTAATCGCTGCCAATTCGCTTGTGAACCGTGATGTCCCCGATGGCATGATTGTGGGGGGTACACCCGCACGCATGCTCGGACGTGTCGAAGGCGAAGGAGCCGACGCAAAACTTGTGTTTGATCGAAAGGATCAGAACACATGAGCGCGCGCGAGCAAAATCAAGAGCGCGAACCACGCCGCCTGATCATGATCGGCTATGACAGTCTTGAGAAACTTGTCTCGGACGGAAAAATTCGTCTTGATGATATTAAGACTCTCGAATTGCAATTCAACTTCGGAAAAATGTTTGACGAAGTTTTGTATGTCGTGCCCTTCGGCCGGAAAAATGACGAGCGACGCGTCAGCGATACAATTATTTATCGCGAATTGGCTTTTGAGCGTAATGGTTCCGGCTTTCGAAAACTTGTTTCCGGGTTAAATCATATTCAATCGGCGTTGGCGTTTCTGAACAGGGCCGTTTCAGACTTTAATCCCGATGTGGTGCAAACCGTTGGGCCTCATTATACGGCAGCGCTTGCGCTTCTCGCGGGTAAAGTGAGTACGCTTCCAAAAGTTTGTTTCATTGAAGCCTATTGGGAAGATATTTTGCCATGGCAAAATTATTTTCATCCGATCATCAGACGTCTTTTGCCTTTGTGGTACCGCATTATTTACCGCTTGTTTGATCGTTATTCGGGTGCGCCGTCGCTGGCACCTGAATTTTATACGCGGCGTGGTATGGCGCTTGACAAAATATCACCCTGGATTCAGCCTTTGGATTTTTCTGAAGTCAATGAAGCCACAGCGTCTGATGCGCCGCCAACCATGCTGAGCGCGCCCACGCCTCGTATCGTTGTCTTGGGACGACTTCATCCTGAAAAACTGGCACCCGACGCGTTTCGTATCTTTGCTGATGCGGTTCAAGACGATCTCAAGGGCTCCTTAATCTTTGTCGGTGACGGCGCGGATCGTGCGGTCATCGAAAGTGAAGCGAAAGCGCGGGGATTGCAGAACCGCATTGTGATCACAGGGCAAGTCTCGCATCGTATCGCGATGGCCGCATTGAAGGCGAGTGATTATTCGATTGCGCCCATGCAGGGCTCGGCCCTGCTTGAAACTTTGGCGGCAGGCATTCCCACGATTGCCTATGATCACGAGACCCATGCGGCGTTAATTGAGACCGGTGTGAATGGTATTCTTGTGCCGCATCGCGATGTGAAAGCAGCGTCTACCGAATTGCGCAGAATTCTGATTGATTCCGCCTTAGCCAAGAAGCTTGGTCAAAAAGCCTATGATCGCGTTGCTGAACGTTACAATGTCAATGCGATGCGGAAGCTCTTGAAGACGTCTTTTGTTGATGCCTATCACGCGCGTAAGAAGACGATTGCGCCCTCTCACAAGCCCAATAAAGAAGGTCTTGTGACATGACGAAGCGAATTCTTTTTGTGGATGTGAATGCGAGCTTCGTCAATCCGACGCGCAATCTTCTGCCTTTGGCCCTTTTGGCGGCGGGCGATGTTAGATTTTTTGGCCCAGGTTACGTTTCGTCTGAGTGTTTGGCGCGGGGGCTTTTCTCTTTTATGGATCAAGAGGGGCCCTTTGATGCTGTTATTTCAAACACACTTGTCCTCTTCTCGGATAGCGATGATCCCACGCGATACGCGTCAACGCTTTTAGCGTCCTATGCCTATCATGGTCCGCAAGAGGATCTTCTTTATCTGCCGATTATTGCGAAGCAATTTGCTGCTTTGAACCCACCACGCATCGTGATTTTGCTGGAGAATGATTTCTATAATTGGACGGCGCGCGAAGCGGATAAAATTTTATCATGCGCAGATTTCTTTATCGGATTTGGTGAGGAATTTTCACCGCTTCTTGCAGAGTTGCCTCATGTTCAACAAGAGCGTTTTGCTCAAAGCGCGACCGATATATGGTCAACATTTTCGCGGGAGAATCGCCAAAAAATCGCGTCTCATCTTCATTTTGTCTCGGATGTCGAATTTTTGATTTCGCCGCTGTCGTCCCGCGCTTTACCCTGGTCGGTTATGGGCGTGCAATATCATGCACGTGCGCTTGCACGTGATGCGCTCAAACGAGCGGGTATTGATCCGGTAACGGATACGAAATTTCGTAAATTCATTTCGCTTTTGAAAAAAACACGTGTGATGCGGGGCGAAAAGCGTTGGGTGCAAAAAGCGCTCAATGGAAGTTTCATGTCGCGCTTGGCTCAAACCCGTTATTCTTTTACGTGCGGATCGGGTTTAGAAATGCCCATCCGAAAATTTTTTGAAATTCCTGCTGTCGGATGTCTTTTGGTGTGCCGTCGTTTTAGAGGTTTCGAGGAGGCGGGTTTCCACGATGGTGTAAACTGCGTCGTGGCTGAGCCGGATGATCTTGCGGATGTTCATTTCGAACTTTCCGCCCATCCTGAGCGCTATGAGGCCATGGCGCGTCAAGGTCAAAAACTCATTCTTGAGAAACATTCGGTTGACGCGCGGGCGCGTGATTTGAGTATTTGCCTTGATGCGATTGTTTCAAATCAATTCCATGGTAGTCATTGGGTTGATGGACATCATGTCTTGCGAATGCCGGTTGAGAAGGGTGAAGCGCCATGATCGCGTCACTCGGGCGGCTCTTTTCGGATGTCTATCGCCTTCACGGATATCGTTTGCCGCTTCTTGTTTTTTTGACTTTTTTAAACGCGCTTTTTGATGGCGCGACGGTTGCCGTTTTATTGCCTCTCCTGAAGGCCATCGGCGGTGTTGTGGGCGCTGGCGAAGATCGGTTATCTCAATCCATCACCTTAATTCTTTCCTTTGTCGGTGTGCCGACCACCGCGCTGAGCATTGCCGGTTTCGGCGTTGTTTTGATTGTGATCGGCGCGATCATTTTTCTCATTCAAGCGCGTTTGAGCGCAAAGATGCAAACCGATTATGTCGCGCATTGGCAGCGTCAACTTTTTCAATCCTATTTTCATGCCGAGTTTGATTTCTTTAGAACGCGCCGTGCAGGCGATCTGATCGCGGCGGCGATCACGGAACCTGTTCGTCTTGGCGGTGCATTTTATCAAGCCAATCTTATTTTATCTTCTGTTCTTTTCATTGGCGTTCAAATCGCTGTGGCGCTTGTCATCGCGCCATTGGTGGTTGCCTTATTGTTCAGCGCCGGTACATTTCTTTTTCTCATCTCAGTCGGTCTTGTGAAACGGGGATTGCTTATTGGCGAAGAGATGACCATCGCGAATGCCGATTTCCAATCGGATGCGAATGAATTGGTGCAGGGCGCAAAATTCGTTAAAGCCACAGCAACTGAATCTCGCGCGGTGGAGCGGTTGTCGGAAACGATCAATCGTTTGCGTGATCTTACTTTTGCAAATGCTTTCGATGTTCAGCTTGTGCGGGCCTTGTTTGAATACGCAAGCGCGCTTGTTGTGATTGCGTTATTGGTGGCAGGCCCATTGATGCTCGCGGTTGATGTAGGCGCCGTCATCGTCATCGTGGCGATGTTTGTGAGATTGTTTCCAAAAGTCACGGGTTTGCGGCAGTGCCAGCAATCAATCAGTCTTGTTTTACCGGCCTTTGATGCCGTTCTCGCGATGGAGAAAGACGCAAAATCTTCGGCTGAAGTGCTCGATACTTATCAGCCTTTCACAGCGCAAAAAACGGCACCCGCCGAGATCACATTTGATCATGTGGCGGTAACGATTGAGGGGCGTGAAATTTTACGCGATGTGTCTTTCTCGATCGCTCCGGGTGAGTTTATTGTTCTGACGGGGCCAACAGGCGCTGGAAAAACCACACTGGTGGATGGGCTTTTGGGTTTAAGGCGCTTGAGTGGCGGCCGCATCGAGATTGATCATCACGCGATGGGTTCGATTTCGATGCAGGAATGGCGTCGCTCAATCGGCTATCTTGGACAAGATCCTTTATTGTTTCATGCATCAATCAAAGATAATCTCCAATGGGTTCGTCCGGACTCGGATCCGTCAATGATGAACACGGCATTGAATCGTGCGGCCGCCACTTTTGTGGAGCGTCTTCCCCGCGCCTTTGATACCATTGTTGGAGATGCGGGGAGTCGTTTGTCTGGCGGTGAGAGACAAAGAATTGCTCTTGCCCGTGCGCTTCTGGGTGCCCCGCGCTTGCTCGTTCTTGATGAGGCCACCAGCGCGCTTGATGCGGAAACAGAAGCTGGTGTTGTAGAGACGATTGCGCGATTAAAAGGTCAAATGACGATTCTTGCGATTACGCATCGTCCTGCTTTACTCTCTGTTGCCGATCGTGTGATTGAAATCAAAGAGGGTCGAGCCACGGAGCTTGATCCCCATTCTTTGAAATCTCATTAATTGGAAAAATCTATGTCTCTCACGCCGCTTCCCTTTATTGATTTGCAAGCCCAACGCGCTCGTATTGGCGATGCGATTGACGCGGGACTTTTGCGAGTCGCTGCCCATGGCCAATATATTATGGGGCCGGAAGTCAAAAGCCTTGAAGAGGACTTGAAAAATTTTTGCGGGGCCAAACATTGCATCACGGTTGCGAATGGCACGGAAGCTTTGGCGATGCCGCTGATGGCGAAACATGTGCGGCCTGGTGAAGCGATCTTGGTGCCGAGTTTTACCTTTGCCGCAACGGCCGAAGTTGTGGCTTGGCTTGGTGCAACGCCGATCTTCGTCGATGTTGATCAAGATACATTCACATTGGCGATTGAGAGTTTTGAGGCGGGAATCGAAAAAGCAAACGTGCTTGGATTGAAGCCTGTCGCAGTCATCCCGGTTGATCTCTTTGGTCAAGCCGCTGATTATGATCTGATCGAACAGGTTGCGGCGGCTCATGGTTTGTGGGTGATGAGCGATGCGGCGCAAAGTTTTGGCGGCGCCTATAAGTCAAGGAAGATCGGAACGATCGGGCACGTCACGGCGACGAGTTTCTTTCCTTCGAAACCTTTGGGTTGTTATGGTGATGGCGGCGCGATTTTCACTGATAACGATGAAATGGCCACGATTCTGAAATCTTTTCGCGTGCATGGGCAGGGCAGCGATAAATATGACAATATCAGAATAGGTTTGAATGCACGGCTTGATACGATGCAAGCGGCGGTTTTGCTTGAGAAGCTGAAAATTCTCGATGATGAAATTAAAGCGCGTAATGAAGTCGCCGCGCGTTATTCATCCGCACTTGCCGACTATGTTCCCGTGCCTCTTATCGTTGAAGGTCATTATTCAGCCTGGGCACAGTATACAATTCGTGTACCCGCACAAAAGAGATCGGCCATCATGGCAGCGCTTAAAGAGCAGGGCGTTCCCACAATGATTTATTATCCCAAACCCTTGCACCGCCAAACAGCCTATCGTGATTTTCCGGTTGCTGGAAATGGATTGCCAGTCAGTGAGCGTTTGGCGGATGAAGTGTTAAGCTTGCCGATGCATCCTTATCTTGATCAAGCAACCCAAGATCGTATCGTTACGACTTTGATTGCAATCATAAAGGCTCATCACTGATGGGATCTTTGATCATCTTTTTTTGGCGGATCTTTGCGTCGCTCTCGGCTGTGCTTGTTCTCGTCGGGTTTGTGATCGCATTCTTTCTTGATCGATTGATCATGGTGGATATGCCGCTTCAAAAGGCAGATCACGCCATCGTGCTTGATGGTAATAATGAACGTTTATTGCGGGCAAAAGAATTGCTCGATCAGGGTCTCGTGAATGATATCTATGTCAGCAATGGCGAACCCGCCCGACTCGGTGAGATCGATAACATCGTTGCGGCACTTGGTTATATGGCGCCTGATCGTACAGAAATCAAAGTTAAAATTCTTAACGCTATTGGTGTGACACCTGAGAAGATCATTGTTTTCGGCGAAGGCAGCCTCACCACACGCGATGAGGCGAAATCTTTGGCTGAACGCTTTAAAGGGCAAACGCCACGTCTCATGATTGTCACCACAAATTATCATTCTCGGCGCGCTTTAGAAATCTTTGAGGCGGCGCTTCCGGGCGCGTCGATTCAGGTCACATGCCAGGGAGGGTGCGTTGCCCCCATATCCTGGTGGAAAGATCCGGCGGTTGCGGCGCAATTTGTGCTTGAATTCGTCAAGCATATTTATTTCAGATTGGGTATGGCTGTCGCTTAAGCCTGATCGAAAATCTGATCAAAGGCTTTGATCATGATCTCAGGCGCATAGTGCGTGATCACGCGATCTCGGTTTTTTCGTCCCAAATTGTCGTGTTCTTCTGATGAGAGCTTGCTAATCATTTCGATTTTTTTCGAAAGCTCTTCCGGATTGTGAGACTCCACCAGATAGCGCTGATCTTCAAGCACAAGCGCGCAGTCCCCCACCGTAGTTGAAACACAGGGACGTGCGGTAGCCATGGCTTCTGCGAGAACATTCGGAAATGATTCTGAATGGGAGGGCATCACAAAACAATCAAACACATTCATAAGTTCAGGGACATCATCGCGCGGCCCGAGCAATCTCACGGCATGTTCAGGAATTTTGTTCTGTTGTCGTAATGCGGCAAAACGGGGCTCTGCATTTGTAATTCCGCGACCGATGACCATCAGGATCGGGTGTCTTTTTTCGATGCTCATCGTACCATGATAGAAGAGCCCGAAGGCCTTAAAGAGATCTTCTAAACCTTTTTCAGGAACGTCACGACCGACCGTGCCCACGACAAAGTGATGATCTTCAATCTGCAATGCGTTGCGCATTTGCGCGCGCACGGCGTGATCCGGATGATAGAGGGAAGAATCAATCGCGTTGGGGATTACATGCCATTTCGATACATCATAACCAAGTTTGCGATGGGCCTCTTTTGATGCTGTGGAATTTGAAATGATCGAAATCCATGCATTTGAAGAAAAAAGTGCAAGACCGCGTTGCGCAAGCCAGCGCAGAGGTTTTTTTTGAAACCTAACATATGGCAGGCTGCGAATATTCCAAATGATACGTGCCTTGTTTTTGAGAAATGGGCGAAGCACGGTCGCAATCAAAGACGGATAATAGAGCCAGGCCGAAACCGTATGGGCATTAGATTGACGAAAAATTTTCATGAGTGTGATGAGCCCGCGCGGACTATCAAACAATCCTTCAATGCCCAGCGTCTCAACCTCAATGCCAAGCGCTCGAAGGCTTTCTCCGATGGAGGCGCCTGAGCGCAGCACTCTGAAGGAGACGATCTTGTGATGTACGGCCGCGTCGGGATGGGCGCTCAGATAACGCAGAAGGGTCATCTCCGCCCCCCCATAGCCCGAAAGATCGATGACCAAATGGAGGATTTTGTGGTCATTCATCGTCAATTCAGCCCGGCCCCGTCAGGAATTAAGTATCAAATCCATCGCTACGCGATTTTTAAGTCTTTGCGAAGGGTTTAAATTTATAGTTTTATTGAAAGCACTTGAGCCGAGATCGGGATCATGCTGTCAGTGTTTCAATGATTTTCGTTTTGTGAACATCTATAGGCCTGATGACGACCCGCTATCTCATCCGTTTTGACGATGTCGTGCCCACAATGGCGTGGTCGCGCTTTCGTCCGTTTGAAGAACTTGCTGATGAGTTGACGCTTCCCTTTCTCATCGGTGTGGTGCCCGACTGCCGCGATCCGAAACTCATGGTCGAACCATCCCGTCCTGATTTTTGGGCTTGGGCGAGAGCGCGCCAGAAATCTGGGTGGACCATCGCCCAACATGGCTATCAGCATCTCTATGAAACGGAAGCGCGCGGCCTTTTAGGCATAGGTCGAAAATCGGAATTCGCTGGCTTGCCTTATGAGACGCAATTCGAAAAACTCTTGCGCGGGAAAGCCGTGCTTCAAAATGAAGACGTGTGGGAAGATGTCTTCATGGCGCCTTCGCATAGTTTTGATGTTGAAACTTTGCGGGCGTTACGGGATTTGAACTTTACCGCGATCACGGATGGATTTGGATTTTATCCTTATGAACTTCACGGTCTCACAGCCGTGCCGCAACTTGTGTCGCGGTCTTTGGGTTTAGGGTTCGGCGTTGAAACCATTTGCCTTCATGTGAATACGATGAGCGATGAAGCCATCAAACGCATGATTGAATTTATTCGCGCGCATCATCCTAAAATCATTTCTTTTTATGAAGCAAAAAAAATCACATCGCCTTGGCCTCCTGTTCCCCCAGTCCTCAGAAGTGCCACATCATTAGCGCTGCGCCTTCTTCGTGCGGTGAGGGGTTAAGCCTATGTGTGGCATCGCAGGCTTTGTGGATCTTGCAGTGGATGGTGATGTCGAAGCGCGTCTTCGGACGATGGGAGAGGCCATCGCCTATCGTGGTCCTGATGATTCAGGCACCTTTCATGATGCAGCGACAGGTGTCGGCTTTGTTCATCGCCGTCTGGCAATTGTAGATCTCACTTCCGCTGGCCATCAGCCGATGCGCTCTTCATCCGGACGCTTTGTGATCGTCTTTAATGGTGAGATTTATAATCATGTTGAGCTGCGCCGCGCATTTGAGGCATCAGGTCATGGTGTTGCATGGAACGGCCATTCGGATACGGAAACGCTTCTTCGCGGCTTTGAAGTGTGGGGCATTAAAGAAACATTAGCACGCGCAGTCGGCATGTTTGCCTTCGCCCTTTATGACCAATCAAAGCGTCAACTTTTTCTGGCGCGTGATCGTATGGGCGAGAAGCCGCTTTATTACGGAATAAGCCAAGGCGTGTTTCTGTTTGGCTCTGAATTAAAAGCCCTGCGTGCGCATCCTTCTTTCGGGTCTGAAATTGATCGCGATGCGCTTTTGTCTTTGCTGCGGCATCAATATTGCGGTGGGGCCCGCAGCATTTACAAGTCGATTTCAAAATTGCTGCCCGGCTCACTTCTTACTTTTGATCTTTCCTCAAAAAACTTCGAAATCGAACCCTATTGGTCGCTCAATGAAGCGGCGAGACACGGACTTGAGCATCGTTTCTCTCTCTCAGATCAGGACGCGATTGATCAATTTGATGAGCTGTTGAAACAATCAATCGGCTTGCAAATGATGGCCGATGTTCCGGTCGGCGCCTTTCTCTCTGGTGGCGTGGATAGTTCTCTGATTGTCGCCGAGATGCAGCGTCAGTCTTTGCGACCGGTCAAAAGCTTCACGATTGGTTTTGAGGAGGACGCTTTTAATGAAGCGCCCTTTGCGCGCGCGGTCGCTCATCATCTTGGTACCGATCATAAGGAATATTTTATTTCGCCGCGTGAGGCTCTTGATCTCATCCCGCACTTGCCGTCACTTTATGATGAACCTTTGGCGGATGTTTCGCAAATCCCGACCTTTCTTGTCTCGCGCATCGCACGACAAGCCGTCACTGTATCTTTATCAGGGGACGCTGGAGATGAGCTTTTTGCGGGTTACACGACTTATGCCCATGCAGAAACCCTGATGCGGCTTCACGATTATATTCCCGCGTCCTTCAGATCGCTCACATCATATGTCGTGAAATCGGGTGCGCGTTTGTCGGAAGTTTTAGGAAATTCGCAACGCGCGCGGCAATTGGCGCTCTCGGCCTTTGTATTAAATGTTGAAACGAAATCAGAGCTCACAAACCGGTTAACGCAATTCTGGAGTGACGAATCTGCGCCGGTCCTCGGCACAAAGAATCATAAACATCATCAAAATCCTTTTTCGGATCTTGCGCTTTCAGATCTCGAACGCATGATTGCGAATGATATGATCACTTATTTGCCTGATGATATTTTGGTAAAAGTGGATCGCGCGGCGATGGCGGTTTCGCTTGAAACGCGTGTGCCGCTTCTCGATCATCGCATTGTTGAATTTGCGTTGAGCCTCCCGATGTCGCTTCGTCGACGGGACGGGGAAGGCAAGTGGATCATGCGACAAGTGCTTGATCGCTATGTGCCGCGCGCTTTGATTGATCGACCCAAAAAAGGATTTGGTGTTCCGCTGGCTCAATGGTTACGCGGGCCTTTGCGCGAATGGGCGCTTGATCTTTTATCGCCTACAGCGATCAAGCGTGATGGCTTGTTTGATCCTCATGCAATCGCCCGCGCGCTTGACGATCACATGTCGGGTCGACGTGACCGCCATAATGATTTATGGTCTGTGCTTGTTGCCCAGCAATGGCTCGAAGCGCAGCGCTCGTCAACGCATCAATAAAATTTAGTTGAATCGATTATTGATTGCCGCGCCAGGCTCTGAACCAGCCGATAAATTTTTCAACACCCACTTCCAACGGCGTTGACGGTTTGAAATCCACCGCTTCCATTAACGCATCAACATCAGCGTAAGTCTCTGGCACATCGCCAATCTCCATTGGCGCAAAAATCTTCTTGGCTTCAATGCCCAAAGATTTTTCCATGGTGGCTACGAGATGCATCAATTCAACGGAGCTGTTATTCCCGATATTGTAAACGCGATAGGGGGCGCGGCTAGTGCCTGGATCAGGTTTCGCACCATCC
>JBJTCD010000117.1:0-3037 GCA_046091665.1 Hyphomicrobiales bacterium | reverse complement strand
ATCGGACGCACAGAAATCTCTCTCAGAGGCTTTGGCTTCAGCTCAAAAATTCCTTGAGGCAATATCCAGCAAGCCTTCGTCTGAAAATCTTTCAGAAATTGTTGCAAGGATCGATGCACTCAGCACCCGTATCGATATGTTAAAGTCGGAAGCGCCTGTTGCCAAACCTGATGAACGATCAAAACTCACAACGGGCCTTGTGATACTTCTGAGTGTAAAAAACAAAATTTCAAAAACTGAATCTATTACGCAAGAAGTTGCCGCTCTCAAAACCTTGAATATTTCTTTCATTCCTAGCGATGCTCTACAAGCTCTCGCTCATGACGTCGTTGACTCCAAAAAACCTTTGCTTCAAACACCGCAGAGTCAATCCACTCAAAATTCATTACCGAACGAGTGGAGTGATCGCCTATGGGGGGCGCTGTCACGTCTTGTTACGATCTCGCCGGTTGAAGAAAAATCGGAAGCAAAGCTTTCACCTCAGCAAGACAATCGATCGAATGTAGTTGATCAGCTGATCACGCTTGTGATGGATCACCTGATTGCGGAAGGTGCAACGCCATGATGAGACTCATTCTCTTCATCGGTGTTTTGACAGCGGCGGCTTTAGGTCTCTCGCTTCTTTCAGATATTGATGGCTCAATCTCCCTGACGATGCTTGGTTATCGTTTTGATACGACGCTCACCATCGGTGTTGCTTTTATTTTAGCGGTAACTGTCATCCTGGCGACGATTTGGTCGCTCATTCGATTTATATTTCGCATTCCTGAACTTATTTCGCTTGGCCTTTCAAGCCGTCGTAAACATAAAGGCCATCTTGCCCTTTCACGAGGTATGATCGCGCTTGGCGCAGGCGATGCTTCACTTGCACGAAAAAATGCCGAAGAAGCCCGTCGCCTTCTTGGTAAAGAACCTTTGACGCTTCTGCTCTCTGCGCAATCGGCGCAATTTGACGGCAATCGTATTAAGGCGGATCGTGCCTTTGAAGACATGTTAGGTGATCCTGAAACAAGACTATTAGGATTGCGCGGTCTATTCATCGAAGCGCAGCGCGCGGGTGATATGGTTCATGCCATTCGCTATGCCGATGATGCGCTCGCCTTTTCTTCCAAAGCCACTTGGGCGACTGAAGCGCTGGTTGATTATTTCGTTGCCGAGAATGAATTTGATAAAGCTCTTCTTGCATTTGATCGTGGCCGCGCGGGTTTCGAAAAAACCAAAGCCAAACGCATAAGAGCCGTCATCCTTACAGCGCGGGCTTTGGCTTATGAATCGCATGATCCCGAAGGCGCGTTGAACAATGTTCAAGAAGCGGTGAAGCTTTCGGGCGATCTCGTCATGGCGCATATTGTTCTCGGAAGACTCTATGCGCGTCGCGGGGATTTTCGTAAAGCCTCACGCGATCTGGAAAGCGCCTGGAAACAAGCGCCACATCCCGAAATCGCAGAAGCTTATTTGTCTGTCCGCTCGGGTGATACGGCGCGTGAAAGATTGCAACGCGCAAGAAAATTACAAAGTCTTCACGCGGAGCATTTTGAAAGTCGAATGATTATGGCGCGTGCCGCAATGGATGCGCGTGAATTCGATCTCGCGCGGGAATTAATAAAACCCCTCATCGACAACAATCCAACCATGCGCGTGTGCTTGTTGATGGCAGAACTTGAAGAGCTTGATCAAAGCCATAAAGGGTTAACACGCGAATGGCTGCAACGGGCCACTCGTGCGCCGCGTGATGAAGCCTGGATTGGTGACGGGATTGTTCTTGATCATTGGGCGCCGCTTTCACCGATCAGCAAAAAACTGGATCACGTGCACTGGGCCAAAATCCCCGAAGCGATTTCGTCCGATCGCTTAACAACAATTCTGAATACTGCTTTACGCGGGATCGAACATAGTTCTGCTCGAAATGAAACACGCGGGACTTTATCGGCACGTAGCTTTCTCGAATCAAAAGACGAGCTTGAGTCCATTGAAGAGGCGGTATCCAAAGCCAAGCGACCCTCGCGTGGACCGGTAATTTTTCCCCTCTCTCATTCACCCGATGATCCGGGACTTCAGACGGACTTAGTGCCGGATGAAGAATCCAAGGCTTAGCCCTCCACAGAGGGCTTAGGCTTCAAGGCGTCACAGAGAAGCGCATCACCCGTGCATCAATCGATCTTCTCTCTTTCGTCATGCTTGCCTATCGCTGGTGCCGTCATCACAGTCTTGTAATTGGAACAGTTCGTGTCGGCTGATCACTCGGAAACATCTTCGACGGTAAAAGCGCAGCGCTCGCAGCTGAGCGGCTATTTCGCGGCACTGGGCACGGTTGCGATTTGGGCGGGCTTTATGGTGATCTCGCGTTTTGGCGGAAAGTCGGCGCTGACAGGGTGGGATATCGCCGCGTTACGCTTGGCCTTCGGCTCATTTTTTCTTCTTCCTTTTTCGTTGAACCTTCCCCGCACCGTATGGCGTGACACGCGCCTTTGGACACTCGCAATGCTCGGCGGTGTTGGCTTTTTGGTGCTGATCTATTCGGCGTTGAAGTTGGCCCCCGCAGCTCATGGCGGAATTCTCTCACCGGGCACGCAGCCCTTTATTGTTACGATCGCCGCCTTTTTCATTTTGGGCGCGCGGCCTGATCGCGCCCGCGTGATCGCGCTTCTCCCCATCGCGCTCGGCGTGATTTGCGTCGCCGGACCGAATTTTTTGGGCGGCGATATGAATATCGAAATTCTGATCGGTGACGCATTGCTCTTAAGCGCTTCGGTCGTCTGGGCCGTCTATAGCGTCTATGCGAAAAAATGGGCCTATGACCCATGGTTGTTGACGCGGTTTCTCTGTCTTGCTTCGGCGCTCGTTTATTTGCCGCTTTACCTCCTCTTTGCGCCGAAAGGGATCACGGACGTGTCTTGGTCGATGATCCTGTTGCAGGGGCTTTATCAAGGCATCGGTCCGACCATTCTGGCGATGTTGTTTTTCTTGCGTGCTGTTGAGCAATTGGGCGCGGAACGCACGGGCGTAATGATTGGCCTCGTGCCTATCATCTCGGGCC
>JBJTCD010000116.1:0-8035 GCA_046091665.1 Hyphomicrobiales bacterium | reverse complement strand
CCATTGCATCAAGCCGCCATGAATGGGGAAGCGCGCATTGTCGAAATCGAGAAACGGCACAACCTCGCGCACCTGTTCGCGGTTTAAGAGGTCCGCGCGCACGCCATGCATCATCATCGCATTGCCGCGTCTTGCGTAATCATCGCGCTGGCTGTCGGAATGATAAAGGTTCAAGACGCCGCGTTGCGACATCATCGCATTGTAGTTGAAATCCTGTTCAAGCCCTTCCCACAGCTTCAGCGAATGTTCATAGAAGGGGATATTGCCGGGCTCCTGATAATTCGAGCGCACGATGGTTGTGTTGCGCCCGACCGATCCCGAGCCGAGATAGTTTTTCTCGATGACAGCGATATTCGTGTAGCCATGGTTCTTGGCGAGGTAATAGGCGGTCGCGAGCCCATGCCCGCCGCCGCCGATGATGAGGATGTCATATTCGGCTTTGGGGTCGGGATAGCGCCAGACGGGTTTCCAGTCCTTCTGGCCCTTGAAGGCCTGCGAGATGATGCTGAAGACGGAATAATGCATGGAGAACCCTATCACCCTGTGGTTTCGACCCGGTAGGCCGTGACGCGGGTCGCATTTTCGTGAAAGGCGCGCGCTCTTCAAGGGGGCAGGCCGAAGCAATTTTGGCGGTCCCCATCCGTTTTTGACATTGGGGCGGCTTTTTCGCGCATCCGGAAGCGCGTTGTCCCCGTAAAATGGAACATAATGTGATTGCGAGTCGGGCCGCTTTGAGTAGAAGCGGGTTCGGTTAGGGTTTTAAGGAGTTACCGCAAATGGCCCAGATTACGTTCGCCGAACTGACCGTGCGCGATATTCTGACGCTTGCGATTTCCAATGAAGAGGAAGATTCGCGCATCTATCAGGATTTCGCGGATCAATTGCGTGAACGTTATCCGCACTCCGCAAAAGTTTTTGATGCGATGGCCGAGGAAGAGCGCAGCCATCGCGACATGCTCTATGGCATGTATAAATCCCGCTTCGGTGATCATTTGTCGCCGATCCGTCGCGAAGATGTGAAGGGCTTTTTGAAGCGCCGTGCCGTGTGGCTCGTGAAAAATCTTGGTGTCGATAAAATGCGCCAAGAAGCCGAGATCATGGAAATGCAAGCCGCGAATTTTTACGAAAAAGCGGCTGATCGCGTGCTTGATGTGGATGTGCGCGCGATGCTTCTCAATCTCGCTGAGATCGAACGCAATCATGAAAAGAAAGCGGGCGAATTGATTGAAGCTTCTGGCCAAGGTGACGCGGCTGATGAAGAAGCTGCAACGAAACAGCGCATGTTCGTGCTGCAATATGTTCAGCCTGGTCTTGCCGGTTTGATGGATGGATCGGTTTCAACTCTTGCGCCGCTTTTTGCAGCGGCATTCGCCACCCATAACAATTGGTCAACTTTTCTTGTGGGGCTTGCGGCGTCTATCGGCGCGGGCATTTCCATGGGCTTTGCCGAAGCGCTTTCGGATGACGGTTCATTGACCGGTCGCGGCTCGCCGTGGTTACGCGGCGGGATTTGCGGCGTGATGACGACAATCGGTGGCATCGGTCACACGATCCCCTATCTCGTTCCCGATTCGCTTCCCAATGCGTTTTTGATCGCCACCGGCATTGCGTCCGTTATTGTGTTGATCGAGCTTTGGGCAATTGCCTGGATTCGCGCGAAATATATGGATACCCCCTTTTTGCAGGCGGCTTTTCAGGTCGTTGCCGGGGGGGTCTTAGTGTTTCTGGCGGGGATCTTCATCGGAAGTGCTTGACGCGGTGATCTGTCACAGGCACTGAAACATCCATGTTCCGGCTCGTCCATTTGTCGGACGTGCATTTGGGGCCCTTGCCGCAGCCGCGCGTTCGCGACCTCATCGGTAAGCGGTTTTTCGGCTACGTGAATTGGGTCGGGAAGCGGCGCGCCTTGCATGATATGGGCGTGCTCCAACGCATCATCAATGACATTAAAGCGCAAGCGCCTGATCACATCGCGTGCGCGGGCGATCTTGTAAACATCGCATTGCCCGACGAGTTTGTTGCCGCCACAGCATTCATGGAAAGTCTTGGCGATCCGCAGCGCGTTAGTCTCGTACCCGGCAATCATGATGCCTATGTCGTATCATCGCCTGCGAATATCGAGAAATATTGGAGTCGGTGGATGACAACCGATTCTGGCCGCTTTGAAGGCTTCCCCTATATTCGATTGATGGGCCCTTTGGCGCTTGTGGGCTTGAATTCAGGCGTGCCGACATCGCCCTTTATGGCGACCGGATGGATGGGTGAAAAACAGCGCAAAGATTTTCAGAAAGCCATGGCATTCCTAAAAAATCAGGGCCTTGCGCGTGTGGTGATAATTCATCATCCACCCTATTTAGGCGGCGCTACGTTCGGGCGAACACTCACGGATGCATCACGCTTTGAAAAGATCATCAGCGAGACAGGTGCAGAACTTATCCTGCATGGTCATAATCACGTGTCTTCACTCGCTTATATCAAAGGGCCGGAAGGGCGTGTGCCCGTAATCGGCGCGCCTTCTGCATCAGCGGCGCGCGGAAGTGCAACCCATCGCGCCGGCTATCATATTTTTGATTTTGATCGCACCGAGACAGGCATTAAAATCACCGGTCAGACGCGCGGTCTTTTGGAATCAGGCGAGATCGGCGCTGTCGGGACAATCACATTCAAGCCATAGATGCGGTGATCGTTCTCGTCGATCACGACTGATTTATCGCGCGCCTAGATATTCAGTCAGAAGTTTGATGTGAGGGACGACAACATTGTCCCAATTTAAATAGGCGTAAAGGCCAATGATGCCGAGCGCGAGACCAATCAGAAATGAACCGAAGGATGAGCCGCGTTCTGTTCGCACAATCTCGGTGACAACCGGCATGGCGGTGATTGTGTCTTGATGAACTTCAAGCTCAAGAGGTTTGCGTTCTTCAGGCAGAGACTCAAATGATAAAGCCGATGCAATCGCGCGCTCCCGTTCAACAAGTCGACGACCGAGATAATTCGTGACGGCATTCGCCATAACCTGAACATCATCGCTCTCGCCCAAAAGCTTACGACCATCGGGCGTGTCCATCAAAAAGCGGAAGCTGCGCCGGTCACGGCTCATCTCAACAAAGGCGATCATATCGACATAAAAACGCGGACGATCTCCGGGCACGAGTCCATGATCAAAGAGATCCGCTTCGCGCGGCAAGGCGTGAAGTACGGGCTTTAACGCATCGCGCAAGGCTTCAAGCTTTGAGTGCTCGGCCATGCGCAAATCATGGACGGCATTTGAGCGTTCGGCGACTTCAAGGCGCGCGCGGCGTACCGCGTCCGTCAGGGAGATTTCGCCGTCGCGCTGATCAGGAGTCTTGTCTATGGACATGGATGTCCCTGCATTTCCAATAAAGCTGGCGCAAACTACGCCAATCGGAAGGATCGGGTCAAAGTTTTCAGAAACGCAATTAGGGGATTTCAGGGGATGACGTGGTGATTTGCCGCAAAATTATGCGGTGAGGCTGTTTTTCTCTTGGCCCATTCTGGGCAAATGCCTAAATACCCGAAGTCCTCCTCAAGCCCAGTGATCCTATCCTATGACCTCACTCGCCACGCTCCTTGCTTCTGGTAAACCCCTCGTCGCCGACGGCGCAACGGGGACCAATCTCTTCGAAATGGGTCTTGTCGCGGGCGAAGCGCCAGAGATCTGGAATATTGATGAGCCCGAGCGCATCACTGCGCTGCATCAGGGCTTTGTTGATGCCGGAGCGGATATCATTCTTACAAATAGTTTTGGCGGCAATCGTCGCCGTTTGATGCTGCATAATATGCAGGACCGCGCGCGCGAAATTAACAAGCTTGCCGCATCGCATGCGCGCTCTGTGGCTGACAAAGCCGGTCGTCCGGTTGTTGTTGCGGGTTCTGTTGGGCCCACAGGCGATCTCTTCGCGCCGCTTGGTCCTTTGACAGAAGAAGAAGCGGTTGAAGTTTTCGTCGATCAGATGCTTGGTCTCAAAGAGGGCGGGGCGGATGTCGCATGGATTGAAACCATGTCTTCGATTGAAGAAATCCGCGCTGCCGCGCATGCCGCGATCAAAGTTGGTTTGCCTTATACATTCACTGCGAGCTTCGATACAGCGGGCCGCACGATGATGGGCATCACGCCCGAAGGCTTGGTTGAATTCGCAGTAACGCTCGATCCGAAGCCCTTGGCGATTGGTGCGAATTGCGGCGTCGGTGCATCCGATCTCGTGATGAGCATTCTCGGCATGACCGCGAAGGAAGCAGGCATTCCGATCATCGCGAAAGCAAACGCAGGCATTCCGCATTTCGTCGGCGATGTGATCCATTATTCCGGCACGCCGGAACTGATGAGCGATTATGCTTGTCTCGCGGTTGATTCAGGCGTTGCGATCATTGGCGGTTGCTGTGGCACAAGCTTCAAACATCTCGCTTCGATCAGCAAAGCGGTGCATTCACACGCGAAGGCTTCGCGTCCGAATGAAGCCAGCGTCATTGAAAAGCTCGGCCCTCTGCAAGCGCCACCTTCGAAAAATGACGGTGGCGGCGAGCGTCGCGGACGCAGACGGCATTGACCCTAAAAAATCAAAACGGGGAGGATCGCGTCATCCGCCTCTGTCCTGTGACAGTGGCAGAGCCGGATATTCATGATCCGTCGAGTGATGCGCGCCGCCTTGTGAGTGCTCTTCAAACCGCAACCGGATTTAGCGGCGTTTCCGTTGATCTCGGTGTTCTGAAAATTCTGCAGAAGACATTGCGCCAAGGTCAATGGCACGTAACCGCGGCATTGAACGGCGCGCGTGTTGTAGCGCTTTATGCAGGTGAGAAAGCGGACATTTACGGCGTCGCATTCGATATCGGCGCAGGTATGATTGAGGCGGTGTTATGCAATCTTGCCGATGGCAACGACGTTGCTCGCACGCGCATGAACAACCCGCTCGTGCGCTTTGGCGCCGATCCTGTGAACCGCATTGCATCGGGTATGAATAAGCCTGCTGATCTTCCCGTGATGCGGGACGCTTTGCGTCATGCACTTGATCATCTCTGTGGTGAGCTTGCGAGTCATGCAAAGATTGATCGCAAAGAGATTGCCGACACTGTTTTTGTTGCCGATCCCGTCTGTCATCACCTGCTGATTGATCTCGACCCAATTGAATTGGGCGCGGCTCCATTTACCGAAACGATCTCCGAGCCACTCGAATTCAAGGCAAGCGAGATCGGTATTACGATCGCGCCCGACGCTTATGTCTATGCTTTGCCGTTGATTGCGCATCATGTCGGCAGCGATTTGTCAGCGGCCGCTTTCCATTGCGCAATGGCGGAAAAAAATGAGCCGACTTTGCTCATTGATATTGGCACGACAACGGAAATTCTGTTGTCCGCTAATGGTAAAATTCTTGCGGCTTCGCCGCCAGCCGGTGCAACACTGGAAGGCACAGGCATTGAAGCGGGACGCCATATTGTCGATGGCGCGATTGATCGCTTCCGGATTGATGCCACAACCTTCGAGCCGCGCTTTCATGTGATCGGTGTTGAAGCATGGTCCGATGACGCGGCCTTCGCCACGCAATCCGATGCGGTTCAACTCGGCGGTCTTTGTCGCGCCGGTCTTATCGACGCGCTTGCTGAATTGCGCCTCTCCGGTCTCCTCGGGCGCGATGGTGCGTTGAAGTCCGAGATGGCGTCTTCAACCAAAAGACTGCGCGAAGAGTATCGCTCTTACACCTATATGATCCGCGAGTTTGGACCGCGTATCGCGATGACGCAGCATGATATTCGCGCGCTACAAATGGCGAAGGCGGCGGTGCAGGCTGCAGCGCTGATTCTCAGGAAGCAATCGGGTGTCACCGATCTTGCGCGTGTCATTCTCACATCGGGCACGGGCCCTGCAATTGACCCGCTCCGTGCCGGCGTGATCGGGCTCTTTCCGGATTGTGAGGCAGCGCAATTGAGTTTTGTCGAGAATGCGGCGTTTGAAGGGGCAAAGGCCGCCTTGATCAACCGCTCGGCGCGAGTGGCCATCGCCGATCTCTCAAAGCGCATCAAGGTTGTCGAGACCGTGCTTGATCCCGATTTTGCGTTTGCACAGATCGGTGCGACGGGGCTTCCCCATGCGCGGCTTGCGTTTCCAAAAATAGGTGCGGCGCTTAATATTCCCGATAATGAGGATCGTGCGGCCGAGCGCCGCGGCGGTCGGCGAGCGAGAAGTTAGGGAACTTTCCCTCCCCTGCAGGGGAGGGTGGCGAATGCGATAGCATTTGGCGGGTGGGGAATTACATTTCTCGGTTAACGAAATAAGGTGCCCCCTCCGTTCGCTTCGCGAACACCTCCCCCTGCAGGGGGAGGAAATATATTTCGCTGTTTTCGCTCGTTTGCCTCATAGCATCATCTAGAATTGATATATTCGTTTTGGCCCCTCTCGCGCTAATCAGAGGGCGTGAGTTTCAAACGAGGTCTGCCATGGAAACCGTGACTGAAGGAACCCGTGAACGCCGCCGCGCCGGACGTGGTGCCGAGCGGAGTGCCAAAGCGCCGAAAGCGCCGCAGCCGCGTTTGCCTTTTGCGCCGGTTGAACTCGCGAACGCAGAGCAGCTTGAGCGCATCCATCAGGCCTCGCTGAAAGTTCTCGAAGAGATCGGCATTGAAGTGCTGCATGACGGCGCACGCGTGATCTTGAAAAAGGCTGGCGCGATTGTCGATGAAGAGACGCAACGCGTCCGCTTCCCGCGTGATCTCGTCGAATCGAAAATCGGTCTCGCGCCAAAGAGCTTCATTCTTCATGCGCGCAATCCCGAAAACAATGTTGTCATCGGCGAGAATGCTGTCGCGTTCGGCTCTGTTGCGAGCGCGCCGAATGTCGCGGATCGCGATGGCAGTCGTCGTCCGGGCAATCATAAAGATTATCAAAATCTCTTGCGTCTTGGCCAGTCACTCGACGCCGTGCATTTCTGGGGCGGCTATCCGGTCGAGCCCGCGGATATTCATGCAAGCGTACGCCATCTCGATGCGCTCTATGATATGCTCACGCTTAGCGACAAGCCAATCCATGCTTATTCGCTCGGCGCTGAACGCAATCTCGACGCGATCGAACTTGTGCGCATCGCGCGCGGTGTTGATGATGCAACACTTGATCGCGAGCCATCGGTCTTCACGATCATCAATTCCAATTCACCGCTCCGTCTCGATATTCCGATGATGGAAGGCATTATCCGCATGGCGAAGCGCAATCAGCCTGTTGTGCTGACGCCGTTCACGCTTGCAGGCGCGATGGCGCCGGTCACGGTCGCGGGCGCGATTGTTGAGCAGAATGCCGAAGCTCTTGCGGGTCTCGTCTTCACGCAAAGCGTCAATCCCGGCGCGCCTTTTGTCTATGGCGCGTTCACATCGAATGTCGATATGAAAACCGGTTCGCCTGCTTTCGGTACGCCTGAACAAATGAAATCGGCAATCATTGGCGGACAGCTCGCGCGTCGTTATGGCGTGCCCTATCGCACATCGAACACCTGCGCTGCGAATACGATTGATGCGCAAGCGGCCTATGAAAGCGTGTTCTCACTCTGGGGCGCGATCATGGGCGGCGGCAATCTCATCATGCATGCGGCGGGCTGGATGGAAGGCGGCTTGCATGCCGGTTTTGAGAAAATGGTGATCGATGCCGATCTCATCGGTATGATCTCGGAATTCTTGCGCCCTCTCTCTTTCAGCGATGATGATCTCGCCTTTGACGCGATGAAGGAAGTCGGTCCGGGCGGTCACTTCTTCGGCTGCGAGCATACGCAGTCGCGTTATCGCAATGCGTTTTTCTCGCCGATGATTTCGGATTGGCGGAATTTCGAGACATGGCGTGAAGCGGGTTCGCCAACGGCCTATGACAAGGCGAACAGGCTTTATAAAGAAAAGCTCGCCGCTTACACACCGCCGCCGATTGATGACGCCATCCGCGCCGAGCTTGATGCGTTTGTGGCCAAGCGCAAAGCTGAAGGCGGCGCGCCAACGGATTTTTGATTTTATCTCATCTTTAAATTCGAGCGAGCTGTGATTT
>JBJTCD010000115.1:0-4338 GCA_046091665.1 Hyphomicrobiales bacterium | reverse complement strand
CAGTTGACTTACAGCCAATTGAAGGCAGGAACTACGGTTCTCTCGAAAATTGGTACAAGTTATCGGGTCGCGGTGCGAGATGTAACGGCTGCGAATGCTAATTCCGTAGCATCCCTCGCGAATGTGAGACGCGTCAATATTCGAGACAGCATCGATTCCATTATGTTCTTGGGTTCGAATCTTCAAAAAATTTCAAATGAACAAAAATTGGGAACGATCACAACAACCTCGGCGCCGATTGATATCGCGCAGCCGCTCTCTTATTTAAAGTCCCATCTTGGTGTCATTGGTTCTTTGGCCGATGCTGACAAACTTCGCAGTCTGCGTCTAACAGATTTACCGAGTGGTACGCTGAGTTTGTCATCCGTTGAAATCGCGCGGAATGCAAAAGCGCTCGGTATTCTCTTGAATAACCCGGGACCGTTTGTGTTAGACAATACGGGCACGGTAACCGCGCAACAGGCTAAAGATATTGCGACGCTTCTGCAGGTACGAACCAATGTCAGCTTGGCGCGACCACTTCAAATTTCAGATAATGCAGCAGCGATTCTTGTAGTGAAAGAAGATCTTTTTGTAGCAGGCGCGCCAACCATTAGTTCTGTTAAGATCAGTGGGGATGTCAACAAGGCACAAGCGGAGGATTTTGAAGATCTCGGTTCAACTTTCGCAAAGTTTGATTCATTTAGAATTGTCGATACGGCTGAAAATGCACTCGCTTTGGATTTAAGTCCGCCGACCCATACAACGCTCAATTCGAAGATCAGTGGCATCCGTGTCACATCGGCGCTCGATACATCGCTTTTATCAACAATCTATCCTACAATCACAAATCAAAGTCCCGTTATTGATCCAGGCAAAGGAAATGTTCTTGCCAAACTTCTCTCGGGCCTTGAAGTATCGGGCTCGCCGGCGTCAATTTCGGATGAAATTATTCGCGTGGCAAAATTGGCTTCTGACGGTAAATTGCGCTCAATCAATACTGCGGTGCCAGCGAATTTTGCATCGACAGATGTTACGAATTTCCAGATAGATCTGCGGGATAACAATCTTTCAGACTTCCCCTTATCGTTGTCGGTTGCTGATTCTATTTCGTCATTGTTGAGAACCGATGAAACTGAGCAGCAAAATGTTCTCACGAATTTGAAGAGATTGGACTCGACGGGCTTGCTCAAATCAATCTATGCGGTTGATCAAAGGCAGGTTGCAAGTCTGTCCATTTCTCAAGCCTCAACATTGTCGACAATTTTAGATTCGATTGGTCTTGGCAACAAACTATTACCAATGAAGATCAGTGCGACCGGCAGTGATTTCGGTCCGGCAACGGAACCGCCCGTCACCAAACAGCGCCCCTATTATTTCCCTAATTTAGGGGATCTATCGGCGCTTGCGGGTAAAGGCCGTCTTGTCATGCCGCCGCAAATCGATTTGTCGGATATGAATGGCAATCTTGTCGATCAGACCGATCTTAAAACACAATTGGTCAATCTGGGTTTGATGCAACCCGGTTGATCAGATCTCTAAAGCCCGGTTCAATTCGGACAGGGCCATGCTTCATGCAACGCAGCCGTTGCTCGAATATCAAAGCGCTCTTTGAATCGTTCTGGATTGCGTTCAAGAATTTGTACGACGGCACGCGCAATCTCATGTTCGGTAACGCTTTCAGGGATGCATGAAGCCAAAAATTTCGGCTGGCGCCGTCCATCAGCGACAATGATCCGAAGAGCGTCACGACATTCAAAAGACTGGCCCCATTCTGCATCACGCACCGGCGCAGGTTTTTGCGCGTGGAAGCGACAGCCGATCAGCATGAGTTCAACCGTGCGCCGATCTTCAAAAGCAAAGGCATCTTGTTTTAAGACAGATAGAAACAAGAAAGAGAAGAAGAACAGACGTTTCATAAGCTGAATACTCCACAAACGCGATACTCATTTATCAACGCGCAAATTTTGCACAGTCTATACTAAAAATCCCTCTACAAGCAATTTGATCCTGTCGGCGTGATGTGATGTCTCCCTAAAGACATGACCGATCCGGAGATCTGGTTACGAAGTGAAACCATCATGATCTCGTTTCGCTTCAAAGCTATATCGAAACAAGACGGTTCCAAAGTCAGGAACACGTCCTAAGGCGATACAAACCTCTTTCTAACATCAACTGGCAGTCCGACTTTGACCTCGATCAAATCGGGAATGAGGGCGGCTGTCTCAACAACGGAGATCTTCTATGTCCCGGACGATTATATCCCGTTCTCATTTGGTTGCGGTCGGCACCGTTGCGGCTTTGGCATTCGGCATCACAGCGGCATCGGCCAATGGTCTGAACATCAGCACGAGCTATGGCGACGGCCACTCGGGCAATAAAACAAAAGCGTGGAGCCACGGATCGGGCAGCGCTTCTGGCGCATCGGCTGTGAGCGCAGGCGGTGGTCTCGGCTATTCGCAAAGTGGTTATGCCGCAGGTGTTTCTGGCGGCGGCGGTATGGTTGATACGTCGGCGGGCAGCACGTCTGGCGGCAAAGCCGGGGCGAAAGCCGCTGCTGGTGGTGAAGGTTCTGCAGGTGGTTCGAATGTGACATCGTCCAGCGCAAATGTGGCTGACACTAATGCTGGTGGTGGCGCGATGGGGCAATCAAAAACATCCGGTAACGCAGCGGCTGATGCTGGTGGCGCTGGAATGGGCGTCGCCGGCGCTTCGTCGGGCGGATATGGCACGATGACCTTCGCAGGTGGCGGTGGCATGTCGGGTTCATCAGCCTCTTCAGCTGATGGCGGCAAAGCATCAAGTTCAAGCAGCGCAGCGGGTGGCGGTGAAGCCGTCGCAGGCAAGCTCTGAGTCTTTGATGAAAGCGCTCCTGCATCATGTTTTTGCGTGGTGCAGGAGTGTCGCTCACCCAATCCGAAATCTTTCTTCGGTTTGAACATCGCGTCTTCAATGCGGAGCCGATCTCATGACAACTCACCCTCTTCATTTGTCGTTTGCTGCTATTCTTCTTTTATCGACAACGAGCTCGAGTTTTGCAGCGTCAACAAAACCAAATTTTGCTGAGTCTACGGGCTATGGAACAGCAACCGGTGTTTCATCGACAGGAACAACCGCCACGATGGCGGCGGGCGCTTCAGGATCTTATGCGATTGCCGGTTCGACAGATACGAATGCAAGTTCTGCTGCAGGTGGAAGCGGTACAGGCCAATCTGGTTCTGCAAGTTTCAGCAACCCAACACCAACATCTTTGGGCCGTGGGTCATCAACAGCATCAGGAAAATCAGGTGGTCAAAGCCTTACAACGGGCGATGGTCAAGCCGCTTCGCTTTCCGGTGCGAATGCGAATGCGCATACGCAAATCAATTCTGCATCAAAACAGTCAGATGCGTCTGCGATAACAGGCACGTCAACGACGGCTTCAACACCAGGACAATCCGCACAAGGTACGGGAAGTGGCGGCGCGACAGCGACGGCTACAGCGACTCCTTAATGCGGTGATCACGCAATAACCGTCGGTCTTTTTAGACCGACGACATCTTCTCCTTTTTTCAGGCAGTTCGATCGGGTGCACGCAATGACGCGCGCATCATCGGTAGAGTTTTGCCGAGTGATCGCATTGCCATGACCGTCAAAGGCTTTGCGATGTCTTATTCTTCTTTTCGCGTTGTGACGGTTGCTTTGGCAATTGTTTCGTCAACGTATGTCTTCTCCCCAAACCATGCCTATTCAAAACCGCGCTTGGAATTAATTCCCTGCAAGAGCGATCTTTCTCAAATTCAAATCGATCAAAAATACGACACGCGTTCATGTATTGATCGTAAAACATCATCCTTGATTACGCGGTCTCCCGCTCCTGGCGTTGAAGGATCTTCAATTGGTGGTTCATCAGGGGGTGGTTCGTCAAATGGCGGTGGTTCATCAGGTAGTGGCGTCTCGCCACCTTTGCCACCAGAACTTCCGGGGCGTCTGATTGTTGAACAATTCTTTTCAGTAACCTATCGAATGAGTGTGATTGGATTTTCTTTTGGAAATTCAAATTCGTCGTCTCATAATAACTCGCATCATCTCTCTGCGAGCAGCCCTCTTGCAGCGGCAGATGTTACTTATGGTATTGGGCTTGGCGTTGCGACCAATGGCGAAACAACTCTTGTTGCCGTGGGGGGAGCGTTTGCAGCTACTGTTACATCATCGAATATGACCGAGGTCAGCGCGGCATCATCAGGGCAAGGGCTTGGCGTCACTTATGCGTTCACCGCGCCTTTGCCAAAGCCAGCGTCGGGTCAAGTGATCAAAGTCAGTCAGATGTTTTCCGTTGTCGTTACAGACACAGTCCCGATCAATACAAATGTGCAACCG
>JBJTCD010000114.1:0-37837 GCA_046091665.1 Hyphomicrobiales bacterium | reverse complement strand
TCGAAAGCCCCTTGCCTCAACGCCCTTGCGAATGTATCCACACCGCACCGCCCGTGACGGCGCGCCGGTTTAGCTCAGTTGGTAGAGCAACGGTTTTGTAAACCGTAGGTCACCTGTTCGAGTCAGGTAACCGGCACCATTCCCCCTCGGCGCTGCAAAATCCTAACGCTTCACCCGCTCCCATTTCGCGGATTTTTCGGAAGCGAAAAACGCGTCGATGATGCGCATGGTTTCAACCGAATCGCGTTGATCAAAGCGCAAAGGCTTGCCAGTGCGGATCGCTTGGCCAAAAGCTTCGGCCTGCAATTGATATTGATCCGCAATCGGCATCGCGATCACTTCAGGTGATTTACCGCGGATTGATATCGTAAATCGGTTCGGTAGATCCGGTGGTGCATTCACTGGAATCTCCACTTCGATCGTGCCCTTGTCTCCCATGATCACCGTGCGTTGATAGGGCGCACCTTGAGTCGCCACTGTGAAAGAGAGATGACGACCCTCACCAAAATCAGCCAAGCCACTCATCAAGCGATCTGTTTTGAATGAAGGATCGCGATCAAAAACACCCGTCACGCGTTTCGGATCCGCACCAAATACAAAACGCGCAAGTGTGATCGGATAACAACCAATATCATAAAGACCGCCACCGCCGATCTTTGCTTGATTACGCACATTTTTCGGATCGGTAAGATGATAGGAAAAAAGCATATTCACGGCTTGAAGGCGACCAAGCTTTCCGGCGCGAACGAGTTTTTCAATAGCGAGCCATTGCGGATTGAACCGGACCATGAAGGCTTCGGCGATCAAAATATTTTTGGGCGCTTTTAAAAGCTGCTTGGCTTCTTGCGCATCAAGCGCAATGGGCTTTTCGCATAGAACATGTTTGCCCGCGCGCGCCGCTTGCAACGTCAAGGGCACATGAAGATGATTGGGCAGAGGATTATAGATCGCCTCAATCGTCGGGTCAGCGAGTAATTCTTCGTAAGACCCATAGGCTTTCGGGATCCCGAGCGCTGCGGCGACTTTTGCCCCCCGCGCATTGTTGCGGGAGGCGAGCGCGACGATCTCAATGTCTTTGCTTTTCAACATGCCCGGAATGACTTTTTCGACGCCAATCTTGGCGGTCGACACGATGCCCCATCTCACCGGTTTCATGCTTCCTCCCCCGAATTTATAGTTTAATGACCGAATGCCTCTGCTTTCGGCACAATCCCCGACTTTCCCCATACTGAAAAGCCTATTAAAAGATCTATCCAGAATGAACGCAATGCCCCTCCGGCCGACGGGACAGGGAGACTATTGAAATGACCGCCCGACCGAGCCTCTCCTTCATCACAAGCGATACAGATGAAGCTTCAGAAGCCGCCCGTCATTTGCGCGCGCGCTATGGCGAAGTGGCGCCTGATCACGCTGACATCATCGTCGCTCTTGGTGGTGATGGATTGATGCTCTCTTGTCTTCATCGCTTTATGGGCACGTCAAAACCGATCTATGGCATGAATCGCGGCTCTGTTGGTTTCTTGATGAATGACTATGCGGTTGATGGTCTATATGAGCGGCTTCATGCCGCCGAGCGCAGTGTTGTTTATCCGCTTCTTATGGATGTTACGGATTTGAAAGGCGCGCACCACACTGCGCGCGCGATCAATGAAGTCTCCGTGTTCCGGCAATCGCACCAGGCGGCAAAACTAAAGCTGTCTGTTGATGGGCGCTCGCGTCTTGATGAATTGATTGCCGACGGCATTCTTGTTGCGACACCTGCGGGATCAACGGCCTATAATCTCTCGGTCAACGGCCCCATTCTGCCTTTGAATGCGCCGATGTTGGCTTTAACGCCGATCTCACCTTTCAGACCTCGACGGTGGCGCGGCGCGCTTTTGCCGGATAATGCTAAAATTGGAATTGAAATCATCGAAGCGGATAAACGACCCGTGAATGCGGTCGCGGATCATTCTGAATTTCGATCTGTCAAAAAAGTGGAAGTGTCGATTGATCGTAGCATTGAACTCATCATGCTGCATGATCCTGGTCACTCGCTTGATGAACGCATTTTACGCGAACAATTCGGTTCATGAGTCTTTAGGCGGCCAATTTCTGATCGCTGCTTTGATCGTTATCCATCGCATGAATGACATTGATCAAGTCATCGACGAGAATTTTTGCAAGTCCTGCCTTATGTGAGATGGATCGAATTAAATCGACATTCCGTGTTATAAGCGCGTGATCAATGACTTGCGAAGGCAAAGCCGAGGCCTTTGCCAAAAGGGCAACCGCAATTTCGCGCGCGCCCGCACGGAATGCGCTGAAGAGAAGCTGCGGTGTGATTTTTTTTATCGCCGCCAAAGCCTCGATATAATGACGTCGAACGGAAGGGGGGGAAGACCATAAAAGCGTGATCACCTTTGTCTCATGTGAGATCGCTTGATCGCTTCGTGCCGCAATCCAGTGAAGACGAGCGGACAGAAGCGCTTTCCATAAAGATGAATCTGTCTCATTACGTTCTTCAATCGCGAGGAGAAGATCAGCATCCGCACCTGATTGTGCGAGCATATGAAGGAGATAAGCCGCCGGAATTGATATGTCTTTGTTCAGAAGAAGCACAAGCCGGACATCTCTCGTACTCCGTTCACCGAGCGCCGCGGCAACAGACGCAGACAATGACGGTGAAGACGCAAGCGCCAAATGACAGAATTCGTTTCCAACAGCGATCAAATCAATGAGTGCATCCGATTTCATAAAAGGTACAAGATTTTTCAATGCCTCTGCAGCCTCGAAAGACGCGTAGTGATCATTCTTCAACATCGGCAATCTCCTCGGTGAGACTCGCGTCATCTGTGATCGACTGTTTTAGTGGGCTCTTTAGGTCTATCGGTTTTGCTGATTTAATCTTTTGCGTTTGATTTAAAGGCAAAGCTGGTTCCGGCTGCGTTTGAGCACCATTAAGAAGTACAATGGGTCCGATATTGCGAAATAATTTGTATAGCGCCGGTCCATCGGGATTGGCAAAAGCCAGCGGCGGAAACGGATCATCAAATTGTTGATCCTCTTTCGCCGCTTCTGCTTTTTTATGAAGCTCGGCCACGAAAGTCTTTAATGCAACAATCGTCCGCGCATGTCCTTTCGCATCAAAAAAGAGCGAGGGATTCGCGCGTGCGGCGTCAGGAAAAATCGCTGAGGCCGGCTCATCAGGCGTTGTTTGCGAACGGCGAATGGTTTCGGTCGCGCCCTGCACGCCCAAAAGATGCGCGAGATATAAATCTTCTGCGCTGGCTTTTCGCCCAAGATTTTGTTGCAACGCTTCACCATTGGCTTGCGTGAGCGCACCCGCAAGAAGGCTCGATATTTTCGGATCCGAACGTAATCCCAAAATCGCAATCCGCATTTGCGGATCCGGCACATCAAAATGTCCAGGCTTTGTTTCAACGACGGATTGACTGAAGCGGCCAAGACCCAGCTTAGGTCCCGCTTCTTTTAATGTGCCAAGCCAAGTCTGTTCAATGAATTGAAAAAGCCCTTCGGCGGAGGAGCGGCTTGCACGCGCTTTCGGATCAAGGGCCGACTCACGACGCGCCGTTTTCACAAGATAGGAGAAATCTGCACCACTTTTCTGCGCGCCCTCTTTGATCGCACCGATCACAGCACCATCTGGCGATTTTGCGCCATCGGGTGGCGCGGTCGGTGTTGTGAAAAGCGAGATCATCCAAAATTCTCCGCTAAAACTTAAGATTCAAATTAGAAAATCATGGTGAATAAATCGTAAACATGGCTTCAAGCATGTCTGGGCACCCCCGCTGACTGCGGTCGTCCCGATCCCTTGATTGACTTTGAAGGTCAGGTTCGGGCAGAGCTTTTCTTATGAAATATTGGCGTCTGGCCTTAGGGTTTTTATTGTTTTGGGCGGCCGCCGCGTTCGCACCGGTGACGCGCGCACAGGAGGTATCAGCGCTCGCTGATCTCAGTTTGGTTGCGCATCTTGAGGGTGCAAAGACACCGATCACGAGTGGACTTGTCTGGCGCCTCTATGCTGATCCAACCGACGGAACGCCTGCGCGTTTTGTGACCGATAGCCACAACGCCGCACCGACGCTCAAGCTCCAGCCCGGCGCCTATATCATCCATGTCACTTATGGGTTTTCGGGTACGACACGTCGTGTCGTTCTCGGCGCTCAACCCTTGCGTGAAGATGTCACCATCAGCGCGGGCGCACTTACACTCGCTGCCACTGTAAGCGATACGCCCATTCCGCCAGACCGCGTGAGTTTTGCAATCTATGTGGCGGTCGGCACCGATCCTGAAGGGCGCTTGATCGTTGACAACATCAAACCCAATGTCGTCGTGCGTTTGCCTGTCGGCATTTACCGCATCGTATCGCGCTATGGGGACACAAATGCCATTGCCAGTTCAGACATCAAGGTGGAGCCGGGCAAGCTGATCGATGTCACTTTACGCCATCGCGCGGCAACGGTCACGCTGAAACTCGTCAACAAACTTGGCGGCGATGCCTATGCAGGAACAACTTTTAGCGTGTTAACGCCCGGTGGCGATACAATCCGCGATCTTGTTGGCGCGTTTCCCTCGCTCATTCTAGCCGAAGGCGAATATATTTTGATTGCACGCAATGGCGGACGAATCTTCACCGAAGAATTCAAAGTGCGGTCGGGATTTGATCAGGACATCGAAATCCTCGACCGCTGATTTTTGAAAGAGCTTTATTCAGCCGCGAGACGCTTTTGATCGGGCGGCACCGCTTCTTTCGAAAGTGTTGCCACCGCTTCGGCAAGGCTCACCACATTTTGATCGGGCGACCCCAAACGGCGAATAGATACCGCTTTGTCAGCAGCTTCCTTACGACCCACAACGAGAAGTACCGGAATTTTTGCGAGCGAATGTTCGCGCACTTTATAAGTGATCTTCTCGTTTCTGAGATCCGTCTCGACGCGAAGCCCCGCATTTTGCAATTGCATCGCAACATCGCGTGCGTATTCATCGCCATCATTGGTGATGGTCGCCACAACCACTTGTGTCGGTGCTAACCAAAGCGGGAAATGACCGGCAAAATGTTCAATCAGAATGCCGGTGAACCTCTCCATCGATCCACAAATTGCTCGGTGGATCATGACAGGAACCGTCTTTGATCCATCTTCCGCAATATAAAACGCACCGAACCGTTCGGGCAGATTGAAATCGACTTGTGTTGTGCCGCATTGCCAATCGCGACCGATGGCATCACGCAAGACATATTCGAATTTCGGACCGTAGAACGCGCCCTCGCCCGGATTGATCGAAGTTTCAATCGTACCGCCTGATTGTTCTTTAATTTGTTCGAGCACTTTCATCATCACGCTCTCGGCGCGATCCCAAAGCGCGTCCGATCCCACACGTTTCTCAGGCCGCGTTGAAAGTTTCACGACAATTTTATCGAAGCCGAAATCTTTGTAGGTCGATAAAATCAAATCATTGATCGCGAGACATTCGGACGCCATCTGCTCATCGGTGCAGAAAATATGCGCGTCATCTTGCGTGAAGCCGCGCACCCGCATGAGACCATGCAAAGCGCCTGACGGTTCATAGCGATGAACCGCACCAAATTCAGCAAGGCGCAGAGGCAAATCACGATAGGATTTCAAACCATGTTTGAAAATCTGCACATGGCCGGGACAATTCATCGGCTTTAACGCGAACACACGTTGCTCGGCCTCTTTATCTTCTGGGTTCATATAGGCATGCGCGCTTTTTACCGCGAACATGTTTTCCTGATACCAGCCCCAATGTCCTGACGTTTCCCATAGCGATTTGTCGAGCAGCTGCGGCGCGTTCACTTCGTCATAACCGAGACGTGACAAACGGCGGCGCATATAATTTGTGAGGCCTTGGAAAAGCGTCCACCCCTTCTTGTGCCAGAACACTGTTCCCGGCCCCTCTTCTTGAAAATGGAAGAGGTCCATCTCGCGGCCTAAGCGGCGATGATCACGCTTCTCGGCTTCTTCGAGTTGGTGGAGATAGGTGTCGAGTTCTTCTTTCTTGGCGAAGGCCGTCGCATAGATGCGCGTCAGCATCGGCCGCGTGGAATCCCCGCGCCAATAAGCACCCGCCACTTTCATCAATTTGAACGCGTCGCCGATTTTGCCGGTCGAGGTCATGTGCGGGCCACGGCAGAGGTCGAACCACTCGCCTTGCCGATAGAGCTTCAAATCCTCGCCTGCCGGAATCGCGTCAACAAGCTCAACCTTGAACGCCTCGCCCTTCTTCTCGAAGAGATCGCGCACCGCATCGCGCGACCAGACTTCCTTGGTGAAAGGCGCGTCGCGCGCGATGATCTTTTTCATCTCGGCTTCGATTGCGGAGAAGTCTTCCGGAGTGAAAGGCGTGTCGCGATAGAAGTCGTAATAGAATCCGTTCTCGATCACGGGACCGATGGTCACCTGCGTTCCTGGCCAAAGCGATTGAACGGCTTCGGCGAGCACATGGGCGCAATCATGGCGAATGAGTTCGAGCGCGCGGGGATCATCCCGACCGATGAACTCAATCTTCGCATCCTTTAAAATCGGATCAGCAAGATCGGTGACGGTGCCATCAAGCACCATGGCCACGGTCCGCTTCAGAAGCGAGGGAGAAATGCCCTTGGCAATATCAACGCCCGTCACGCCCGCTTCAAAATCGCGGCGCGCACCATCGGGAAATGTCAGATGAATCATCGGTTCAACTCCTTGCTCACTCCTGCGAACGACGCAGGTAAGCCAAGCCGGTTTCCGATTTCGTTAATGCAAGGTCCGATTACCGGCTTCAATCGGATCGCAACGATAGGCCGGACCGGGATTCGTGCCCCGCCAACGACCATAACGCCACGGTCTATACCAGTGCGCTTGGGGTGGCAATTCATCCGGAACAAGGTCCAATCCGGACGTCCCCCAAGGGTGGCAACGACATAAACGAGCAAGCCCAACCCAGCCACCCCGCCACAATCCATAGCGGGCAATAGCCTCATCCATATAATGAGAGCATGTTGGTAAGTGTCTGCAATATCTGCCAAAAAATGCTGATAAAGTGAGTTGATAGAGACGGATCAGCATACGCGCCAAGCGTGCCGGTAACCCTATTACTCGTTTCGCAGTTGCGAGAGGTTGCATTGAATTTAACAACACCTTAAAACACCGACCAACACGGCGGCTGGAGCCGCGGCCAGAGACAGATGGATGTCATTTGCTTTTCTGACGACTTGCGCAAGACGCATGCTCTTCCACTTCGCGTTTTTATCTATCGCGATTCTGGGAGTGTCAGTCGATCAAACAAATGCGGCTGAGCGACCCAATCCAGGTTGGCTCGTTTCCGTCAATGGCAAATCCATTGCCACCCCGTCTTTCCCGGGTTCCGAACATTTCAGCTTTATCAATTTCCCGGCCATCAGCGTCGCGAGCCCCAATCTCTCCGATCACCTGATCGGTCAAGATGATAGCCTCAGCCTCGTTCTGTTTAGCCCCAATCCCGCTTTGTCGGTTGGTGCCATTGGCCGCTATGACCCCAACCGTTCGACCTTTGATTCCTTTTCAGGACCGAACAAAAGATGGTCGGTCGAGCCGGGTGTCTTTGCAGAATATTGGGCAAGCCCTGATCTCTTCCGTATTCGTGGCGAATTGCGTCTTGGTGCGACAGGCGCAACGGGGATGACCGGCGATCTGGGTGCGGACTTCGTGCAACGGATCGGCAAATTTGTAATCTCGGCCGGCCCTCATCTTGGTGTCAGTGGCGTGGATTATGCCGGTGCCCGTTATGGTGCGTCTGATACGAACTACCTGCCGGGCGAGACCATTGGAGCACGAAGCTTCGGCGCGACGGGTAAGCTCAAATTCGCCGCGGGTCGGAACTGGTCCACCTCATTTTACGCCAATTATGACCGGGTGATGATCCCGGGCGCCGACACCCAGAAAAATACCAATGCAACCGGATTTAACGACGAAGTACGCGTTGGCGCATCATTCAATATGAATTTCACGCCGACTGCGCCTTAAACCCGGCGTAAAAATGAAGGCCTAGGACGCGGCCTTATCCGCCTCAATCTCATCAAGGGCTTTGACGACGGCATCGAACGTCAGAAGTGTCGAGGCATGCCGCGCTTTATAATCCCGAACGGGTTCGAGCACCGCGAGATCAGCCCAAGGACCTGAGGGCGGCGGTCCATTGTCCTTGAGCATCGACCGCATTTGATCCCGCACCTTCCGAAGCTCTTCCGGTGTAGCGCCAATCACATGCCGCGCCATCACTGAGGACGACGCCTGCCCCAGCGCGCAGGCTTTCACCTCATGCGCGAAATCAACGACTGCCCCGTCATTTACGCACAGATCAACCGTCACGGTCGAACCACATAATTTCGAATGAGCCGTTGCGCTCGCATCTGGATGCGCAAGCCTTCCCTGCCGCGGGATGTCTGCGGCAAGCTCAAGAATTCGCTTATTATAGATTTCGTTGATCATTTCAGACAAAAGCCGACCGGGATATGGCGGAATTGGACACGCCCCACCATATAGGATGGTCCAGAGGAAAATGCGAGATCGTTCGATGCCGCTGACCTTTGTCATCGACATGACATGGTCCAATCAGACACAACGACCGTATATCTTCCAAATTCACTCTTTCGGAGGCACCATGGACGCCGTGGTTAAGACCCTGAACGTTCGGCAGCTCAAGCCAACGGACCAGCAAGTACCTGTTCGCCGCCCTTCCCGCGAAGAAGCGGAAGCAGCGGTGCGCACTTTGATCGCTTGGGCAGGCGATGATCCTTCTCGCGAAGGATTGATCGATACGCCAAAACGCGTGGTCAAAGCCTATGAAGAATTTTTCGAAGGCTACGCTCAGGATGGCCAGGCCGTTCTGAACAAGGTCTTTGAAGAAGTCGCCGGCTATGACGATATGGTGCTCGTGCGCGATATCCCGTTTTCATCGCATTGTGAGCATCACATGGTACCTTTCGTGGGCACCGCTCATGTCGCCTATTATCCTTCTGAAGGCGTTGTCGGCCTTTCAAAACTCGCCCGTGTTGTTGATGTCTTTGCAAAGCGTTTGCAAACACAAGAAACAATGACCGCGCAGATCGTGGAAGCGATTGAAGACGCTTTGAACCCGCGCGGTGTCGCGGTTCTTGTCGACGCTGAACATATGTGCATGTCGATGCGGGGCGTTCAAAAACAAGGCGCCTCGACCATCACAACGCGCTTCACCGGTATTTTCCGTGACGATCCCACAGAGCAAGCGCGTTTCATGTCGATGCTCCAAGGCTACCGCGCCCGTTAAGCATCCAAGAATTCCCTTCCCAGCCAGGAAGCCACTGAGTAAAACCCCGCGAGAGCGGGGTTTTATTTTGCCCTTTTGTCTGAATGATCCTCTTGAATGGGACCAATACGATGATCCTTTCCCAACGCGGCTCAACCGAAGAGGTTGAAAATGGTTCCGTCTTGATGCCGAAATTTGGCGCGGACGGATTACTCACCGCTGTGACGATCGATGCGGCCTCGGGCAAAGTGCTTATGGTCGCGCATATGAATGAAGAAGCGCTTCTTAAATCGATCGAAACGAAAGAAGCCTGGTATTTCTCGCGCTCGCGTTCGGCTCTATGGCTGAAGGGTGAAACTTCGGGACAGATTCAAAAAATTCGAGAGATCCACGTCGATTGCGATCAAGATGCGTTGCTGCTCTATGTCGATGTCGGCGGTGATGGCGGGTGTTGCCACACGGGGCAGAGAAGCTGTTTCTATCGCCGCGTTGATGGTGTTGACGCACAAAGCCGCATCAAATTGCAGCGAATCTAATGACCACTCTTCGTTAACTTAGACGAAGCGTGCCGGTTCATCTTTTATGGGCAGATCAATCCAAGAAAATACAACAAGACCTGTAAAGAAACCGCCGAGATGCGCTTCCCAAGCAATGGATCCTTCGCCAAGTCCCAGCGGAATCCGTGCGAGTCCTGTCAGAAGATTGATCGCCAACCACAGCAAGATGAAACGTAATGTGCGGCGATCTTGAAAGGTCTTGAGTAAAGGTAAAGACGGCGCGCGATAATGACCGCTCGCATCCAATGAAAATCCCGAAAGCGATTCTCCGGGTTGAAACACAAAGCGGATCGCTGCGGCCATGATGCCGGAGACGGCACCCGACGCGCCAATCACAGGCATCACGTCATTCATATGAGTGAAGAAATGCAATAGCGCGGCGCCAATGGCCGAGAGCGCAAACAGAGCGAGAAATCGTATCGAACCGACGCGGCGCGCAACCACACTCCCAAAGGCCATCAACCATACCGAGTTGATAATGAGATGGGGCCAGCCTGCATGAAGGAAGGAATAAGAAATCAAAGAGAAGGGAATCGCGCTTGGATGCTCGCGCAAATAGGAGGCGATTTCAGCAAGCCCCATCAAATCTTCTGCATCGGGCTTTAAGCGACTGGCCTCTTCAAGTGCGCGAAAGACGTCGGAACCAAATCTTTCGGCCAGTTCACCTGGAATGAACCCGAAAGTGAGATAGAGATCGCTCGCTGTATCCGCGCCCGCAAATCCGATGGCGATTTCAACAAGCGCAAAAAGAGCGATCAAAACGGGGATGAGCGGGGGCAAATTGAAAATCGGTTCCCGCCGCATCACAACCCCCATACTCGTTTTACGCGGCATCTTCAAAAAATGCAGAACCGCGGTGTCAATCTGCAGAAAGCTGATCAATCCGGCAATTGCAAGAGAAAGCCTCAGATTGAGTTAAAATTACAGCGTTTGCTTTGAGATTAACGCAGGTTTTTTGCCCTAGGACAAACCCGAATAGCTGAAACTTACAGCTAAGTCCGCGACTTAGCCTTGAAGATCATTCGAACCCGTCCGAAGGCAGCGCCATGAAACGACCGCTCCCGATATTGTTCGCCATCGTCTGTTTGTTTGTTGTGGGCCTGCCGACGAGACCGCACGCAGAAGATCTCAAACTCCCCGCAATCACAACGGCTGCCCTCTCGCTCGGGGCGCTCCCGGCTCCTTGGGGCTGGCGGGATTTCTGTCGAAAAAATCCCGCCGATTGCGCGACATCAAAATTAGCCAATGTCGAACCTTTTCCGCTCACAACCGAAAAATGGAAAATCGTCGTCGATACAAATAACAAAGTGAATAAAAGCATCGAAGCGGTCTCTGATATGGACCATTGGAATAAACCCGAGAGTTGGGATTATCCCTCCGATGGTAAAGGCGATTGTGAGGATTACGCGCTCTTAAAACGGGGACTCCTTATACGCGCCGGTATCCCCGCCTCCGCTCTTTTGATGACGGTGGTGATCAATCGAAAGGGTGAAGGTCATGCTGTGCTCACTCTTGCGAGCGATCACGGCGATTATGTTCTTGATAACCAAATCAACGAAATTTTGTCGTGGGAAAATTCGGGTTACCGCTTCGTTCAGCGACAAAGTCAAACAGATCCAAATGAATGGTCGCGCCTGAGCAATGGCATCGGCGAAGTTTTGGTGGCTGCCCGAGACAAAAAATCACCTTTTGACTGAACAACAAACCTAATCCATCAAAATATTTCCCTAACGGTAACGAAGCGTTGACCAAGCGATGATTAACTCCGGCATTGATAATTCACTTGCGGATTTATTTCATCGGTTGAGCGCGAAAATGACAGAGAATAAGCAAAATACGATCGATTTCGAAGCGGACGATTTCGACGCGGTCGAACAGGCCGTTCTCGAGACCGAGCGCGGACGGTGGTTTCTAGCAGAATATGCCGCTCGGAATCGACGTTCCGAAACATCCTCTTTGCTCACCTCACTGACCAAGCTCGAAAAAGCCATCTCAAGTGAGTTGCAATTCATGAATAATTCAACTGAAGGTTTTCGATCTCACCAAAGACTGGCCTATGAATTCGAAACTTTGATCAAGGCCATCGGACTTTCCAATGAGTCAAAAGACGATCCCATCGCTAGCTTGGCTCATCAGATGTCTTCAAATTCCTTCGCACTTGCGCAATTGGCCGATGAAATTCGAGATCGCATTGATGAAGTGGCTCTTGTCGACCTACCGGCTGAGACCGTGATTAAACTGGGACAAGCCACGCAGAAAATTGTCACTTTGACCGCGCATCAGAATAAGCTCAGCCGTCACGTCGAGGCATTAGCCAAAATCATTTCCTACATAAAAGATCGTCTCGAAAATTCTTATCCGGCGACTGAAAGCGCCGATCGGCAAGAGTTAAGCGCGTCTCTGAGCATCGCGTCTTTCGATCAACTGCGTGAGACAGTCGCGGCTTTCGAGAAAGACGATTGAGGGCGTGGGTCAGGATTTCCGCTTTTTTGATCCCTGCGCGGCAGGTTGCAGGCCAACCGATAATCCTCTAACGCGTGTTTTGCGCGGGGCGCTCGACCTCGCCTAATCATTTCCGGTTAGAGGACCACGCCTATGACTTCGATAGCGCTCACCATTGCGGGTTCTGATTCCGGCGGCGGGGCCGGTATCCAGGCGGATCTTAAGACCTTTTCGGCATTGGGTGTTTATGGCGCGAGCGTGATCACCGCTCTGACCGCGCAGAACACAAAAGGTGTGAGCGCGATCCATGACGCGCCGGCCGATTTCGTGACGGCCGAAATTGATGCGGTTTTTTCAGACCTGAGCGTGAATGCCGTTAAAATCGGGATGCTTAGCCGCATCGATATCATAGCGGCCGTTGCTCAGGGACTTCAAAAATGGAAGCCGCCTTTTGTCGTGCTTGATCCCGTGATGGTCGCCACGAGCGGTGATCGTTTGATCCGTGCAGATGCCAGCGCGGCAATTGTCAGCGAATTGTTTCCCCGTGTCACAGTCATTACGCCCAATCTCGCAGAGGCGGCGACTTTGCTTGATCGTGCAACGGCCACCAATGAAGCCGAAATGCAAACGCAAGGTGAAGCCCTTCTCGCGATGGGTGCGCAGGCGGTTTTGATGAAAGGGGGGCATGGCACAAGCGATGAAAGTGTTGATCTTTTGATTACACCTTCGGGAACAAAGAGATATTCGGCGCGACGGGTGAACACAAAAAATACGCATGGAACGGGATGCACCTTGTCTGCCGCGATTGCCGCAGGTCTTGCCAAAGGCATGACGCTTGATCACGCTGTTGCTGCAGCAAAATCCTATGTCACAGCTGCACTTGAAGCCTCATCAACGCTTCATATCGGACGTGGATCTGGCCCTGTTCATCATTTCCACGCCTTCTGGAAATGATGAAGATTTTTTCTTTTCATGGATTAGGCCTGCGCATCACAGCGCTCGGCATCGCGCAAATCATCAATTGGGGCGCGCTTTATTATACGCTCGCATTAATCGGACCAAAGATTATCACCGAGACCGGTTGGTCCGAGGGCTTTGTTTATTCCGGCTTTGCAATTGCCACGCTTTTGATGGGCGTATTTGGCCCGCTCTCGGGACGTTTTGTCGACCGCCATGGCGGTCTTCCCGTGATGCTTATTGGCACAGTGATTTCGGCAAGCGGCATGATCATTCTTGGCTCTGCACAGGATGTTTATGTCTATAGTCTTGCGTGGGCCGTGATGGGTATAGGCATGTCTGCCTGTCTTTATGATTCATCATTTGCAAGCCTTACACATCTTGCAGGCCCAACAACGAGGCGCGCGATTTCAGGCCTCACATTAGTTGCCGGATTTTCGTCAACCTTCACCTGGCCGATCACATCCACAGGGCTTTCATTCACGGATTGGCGGGGGATCGCCTTCATTGATGCGGTTGTCATGATTTGTGTGAGCGGCCCTTTGATTGCTTTTGCGTTGCGCAAGCCGTATCCGGACCTGACAACAAAAGCCGATATCACTCTTGATGACGAAGAGGTCCCCTCTCCCGTCAATAAAGGCGTGGCGCAAGTTTCAAAAGATAAACAGTTCAATGCGATGATGCTGTTTGCTTTGATCTTTGCGGCGCAAGGTTTCGTTGTGAATGCGATGGCCATCCATGTACTCTCGCTCTTTGAAACATTAGGGATGAGCGCGGGCGCAGCGATGCTCGCGGGGGCTCTGATTGGTCCTTCGCAAGTGGCGGCACGATTGATCGAATTGATCTTTGGACGCACGCTTTCAGCGATGGGTTTGGGGCTCATTACAATGGGGCTCTTTCCTGTCGCGCTCGCAGTGCCCTTGGTTTTGCCGCCCACATTCGTAACCGCCTTCATCTTCGGTTTGATCTATGGCGCCTCCGCAGGACTCTCGACCATTGCGCGCGGTGTGATGCCTTATGAGTTGTTTGGTGCCGAAGGCTATGGGCGTCGCTTAGGGCTACTTTCCGCGCCCTCGCTCATCGCCAAAGCTTTCGCTCCGGCCGCAATCGCCGTCGTGATTGATGCCAAAGGCCCTGTCGCAGCGCTTTTATGCTGCGTCGCCATCGCGATGCTTGCGCTTTCAGCCACGATTGCGCTTGATCGAACCGTCCGCGCCTCGCGCTGATCGAGCCTTTTCATTACGCCAAAAGTCCTTTATTCTGAACAAAATTGTTCGTCGAACAAAACACTTGGGTCTTGATCGGAGCGCTTTATGGGCATTGAAGGTAAAGATAGGGCACGGGTTCTTGATAGCGGCGCCCAGGCTCTTTCTGGCCAGCTCGGCAAGACCATCCAGCGTTTGAGAAAAGCCTATCATCTGTCTCTGTCGGAACTTGCCGAACAATCGGGCGTTGCGAAATCGATCATCAGCCAGATCGAACGCAATGAGACCAATCCGACGCTTGCGACAATCTGGCGTCTCTCACAAGCCTTGGACGTCTCCATCGAGCGCGTGTTGTCCGTCTCTGAAGACGAGCCTTTTATCGACAAGACGTCACGGGGTGATACGCCGATCCTTTTGTCCGATGATGGCAAAGTGAAACTCGCCATCATTGGTTGGATCAAAACCGTTGAATGGCTGCAATGGTATGATGTGCAAGCCGATCCCGGCGGCGTGCTTGAATCAGATTCGCATCAACGCGGGTCGATTGAATGTCTCTCGGTTCTTGAAGGCGAGATGGAAGTGGAAGTTGCGGGCGTTGTGCAGACTGCGCGCGCAGGTGAAACATTACGCTATCGCTGTGACCGTCCGCATATTGTGCGCAACGCATCAGACGCGCCAGCACATGCAACAATGGTGTGTATCCTCAAAGCCGCGGTCATGGAATAAACGGGCCCTGAGGCCCGTTTAATTATCAAAATCAATTTTGATCGCGCAGCGCGCTAAGATTTCACTCAGCTGCGAGGCGACTTGCCGATTGGATCGCTTCGAAGATCCGGATCGGTGTTGCCGGCATTTGCAAATGACGAATGCCATAAGCGCGATCAAGCGCATCAATCACGGCATTCATCACCGCTGGTGTTGATCCGATCGAGCCCGCCTCACCCGCACCTTTGATGCCCAAAGGATTGGTGGTTGACGGCACATTCTTCGTTTCAAAATGGAAATTTGGCAGATCGTCTGCACGAGGAAGCGTGTAATCCATCAAACTTGCCGAGATCAGCTGACCATCTTTATCAAAGACCGTGTGCTCCAAAAGCGCTTGACCAATCCCTTGCGCGACACCGCCATGCACTTGGCCGGCAAGCAACATCGGATTGACCGCGATTCCGAAATCGTCACAGATCGTGTAATTCACAATTGATACAGTGCCGGTTAGCGGATCCACTTCGACTTCCGCAACATGAGTGCCATTTGGATAGGTTGCATCAGGTGGTGTGAATTCGCCCTTGCCGCGCGTCATATCCGGTGTGGCACCCGGCAATTTTGCGAGATCGGCAAAAGTGATTTTGCGATCGGTGCCCGCAACGCGCACAGTTCCATCCGCA
The DNA here is from genome assembly GCA_046091665.1 of Hyphomicrobiales bacterium. GTDB lineage: Bacteria > Pseudomonadota > Alphaproteobacteria > Rhizobiales > Beijerinckiaceae > CAIUPE01. Next base: position 22,027 of record JBJTCD010000114.1, on the reverse strand, counting down.
ATTTCAAGGTCGGCGACTTTTGTTTCAAGTTTATCAGACGCGAGTTTTTTGAGTTTCTCCGACAAATCTTTCGCAGCCACGAAAGTCGAAACACCGCCAACGGGAATTGAGCGCGAACCACCCGTGCCATGGCCCGTCGCCACACGTGCGGTATCACCTTGCACGACCTTGATTTTGTCGAGCGGCAAATCAAGATGCTGAGAAGCAAATTGCGCATAAGCGGTTGCGTGGCCTTGGCCATTCGATTGCGTGCCGGAATAGATCGTCACGCTGCCGTCTTTTTCGAGATCGACAACGACATCTTCGCCATCACCCCATGCGGTGCATTCGATATAGGTAGCCAAACCGATGCCGCGCAATTTGCCATTCTTCTTCGACTCTTTGAGACGAGCCTTAAAGCCATCCCATTGCGAGACCGACAAAGCTTGCGTGAGATGTTGATCAAAATCACCCGAGTCATAAACACGATCACCAACCGGTGTCTTGTAAGGCATTGCTGACGGCGCGATGAAATTTTTGCGGCGCAACGCTTCAGGCTTCATACCGAGTTCACGCGCTGCATAATCAACGAGACGTTCGAGATTATAAGCAGCTTCCGGACGGCCTGCCCCGCGATAAGCGTCAACCGGAACCGTATTCGTATAAACCGCACGCAATTTCACGGCGATCAACGGTGTCTTGTAAACACCTGTCATCATCGACGCGCAGAGATAATGGATATAGGGCCCGAATTGCGAAGCATAAGCACCGAGGTTACCGACAACGTCGGCCTTTAGCGCCAAGAATTTTCCTGATTTATCGATAGCCAATTCCATCGACGTGATGTTATCGCGACCATGGGCGTCACCAATGAAATGATCGCCACGATCCGCGATCCATTTCACCGGACGCTTCAAGCGGCGTGCGGCTTCCATCACCAACGGATATTCACGATACATGAATGTCTTCGTGCCGAAACCGCCACCTACATCGCCGGTGACAACATGAACGCGATCCGCTTTCACTTTTAGAATCTTCTCAGCAAGAATATCGCGCAGACCATGCACGCCTTGGCTCGAGACGGTGAGCTTGAAGCTTTTCGTCGCGGCATCATATTCGCCCACCGCGCCGCGCGTTTCCATATAATTGGTGATCAAGCGATTATTGTCGATTTCAAGCTTGATCACGCGGTCGGCTTTGGCAAAAGCCGCATCAACTTTTTTCACATCACCGAGATTTTGCTCATAAGCGAGATTGTCTTTCTGCTCGGCCCACACGGCAGGCGCATTTTTTGAAAGCGCCGAGCGGATATCCACGACGGCTGGCAGCGATTTATATTCAACCTCGATGGCTTCGGCGGCGTCCTTCGCCGCGTTTGTTGTTTCAGCAACAACAAAGGCAATGGCATCACCAACGAATTTAGCCGTGCCTTTGGCAAGCAGCGGAATGTTTGCGACATGGTTTTTTGAACCGTCATCATTCTCAAGCGGGGCGAGGCACGGCACATCGCCGAGATCCGCGAGATCCTCGGCCGTCAGAATGAGTTTCACGCCTTTTTTCGCACGGGCTGCCTCGAGATCCTTGATCTTGAAACTCGCATGCGCATAGGGGCTGCGGAGCACGAAAGCGTGCAGGGATTTCTCGGGCGTGTAATCGGCCGTGTAATGGCCGCCACCGGTCAGCAAACGAACATCTTCCACGCGGCGGATCGGTTGGCCGATACCAAATTTCTTCACGCTCATTAGTTCACTCCCGTCTTATCAAACTCGGATTTTGCTCATTGTAAAAAACGAACCACGATTTGGCGAGGTCATAGCACTGTGTCGCCTCGTCGCGGCTCGGGTTCAAATTTTTGCCCTCATAGGCCTGTGTCGACCGGACCACCGGCGGCCACCCAATCAATAAATCCCCCGGCATAATGGGCGTCGATGGGCAGTCCCTGCTCAAAAGCCATAGCCGCAGCGGTCAAAGAGCGGCGTCCTGAGCGGCAGGAAAGCACAATCCGGCGATCCCCCGCATCGGGGATATCCGTAACTGAAAACTCAGAAAGCGGCACGAGGATCGACCCCGGAATATGCCCGGCCTCAAATTCATTAGGCTCCCGAACATCAACAAGGAGGATTTGCCCAGACGAAAGCCCCTCCCGGATATCCTCAAAATTCAAATTCTCTACCGCTGGCGCCGCCATTTTAAATCCATCCCTGCCCATGCCCTGAAGCTAGGTCCCTTTTTGCCGTTTCAGCAAAAAACTAAGGGGGAATCGCCGAGATGGGAAGAAGCCTCTTAGAAACCCTGCCATTCGGGAAAGGATAATCCCCGTCAATCGGCAGGAACAGAGACCTAATGACGGGATAATAGGCTTTCGGACTGCGACGGGGCTCGTTTGTTATTTCAAAGACGGATCACGCCCTGATCGCCGACCCGGGCGGCAAGCTCTGAAAGTGTGACATCATCAACACGCCACGCGGGCGCAAGTTCGGCCAAAGGAACGAGCACAAAGGCCCGCTCACGAAAACGCGGATGCGGCAATTCGACAAGATCGCTTTTCTGCTTCACGTCGTCATAAAGGATCAAATCAAGATCGATCACCCGCGGTCCGAAACGCACCGCATTTGTTCGATCTCGCCCCATATTGGTTTCGATCTCAAGAAGACGTTGCATGAGCGCGTCGGGTGAAAGCGATGTCGAAATCAGCACAGCCGCATTGATAAAATCATCTTGCGCGACAGGACCAACCGGCGTCGTGCGATAAAATGACGAGCGCATTTTGATACGGATCGCGGGATCTTCAGCAAGATGATCCATCGCTTGTTGAAGAGCCGCCAGCGGATTGCCGATATTGCTTCCAAGGCTAATCAGTGCATCAGCCATCGCGTGAAAAATCCACCGTCACCGCCACATCATCGAAAATTGCTGCTACAGGCGCTGAAGGCTTATGCACGGTCACCGATAAATTCTGAATGGTCGGGAATTGCTCCATGATGGCGGAGCCGACAGCATTCGCCGCACGTTCAATCGTGCGATATTTCTTTTCAAGAAACGCATCTTCGGCGCAATGGATCACATCTTCATAAGAGATCGTATCTTCGAGACGATCGCTTCTTGTGGCTGATACCGGTGCCACAATCAAAGACATATCGATATAAAATCGTTGTCCTATGCGTTGTTCCTCATCATTCACGCCATGATAAGCAAAAAGAGCAAGCTTTGTTACATTGATCCGAACGCGATCCATCACAATCCTCTCAATCGATCAGTCACGCGGGCAGCCTGCACCGCTTCTTTTACATCATGAACGCGGATCACATCGGCACCTTTCAAGATGGCAGCCGTGTGAAGCGCAATGGTTCCAGGCAAGCGCTCATCCGTTTCGGACGGAATGATTTTTCCAATCATGGATTTACGCGACGCGCCTACAAGAACCGCCGAGCCTAAGTCTTTTAAACGCGGGACCGCCACAAGCGCTTCAAGATTTTGCTCAAGCGTTTTGCCAAATCCAATTCCCGGATCAAGAGCGATCACATCACGAGAAACACCGGCTGCCAAAGCTTCTTTCAATGATGCATCAAGAAAACGAAGCATGTCCTCGACAATATCAATCGTCGGATCAATCGTTTCGCGATTATGCATGAGAACGACAGCGGCGTTATGCTTCGCCGCTAAGGGGGCAAGACGTGGATCACGCTTAAAGCCCCACACATCATTGATGATCGTCGCGCCATGAGCAACAGCGGCCTCAGCAACCGGGGCTTTCATCGTATCAACTGAAATTGGGCAAGTGATCCGCCCGCGCAGCGCCTCGAGCACGGGTATCAACCGCGCAATCTCGGTCGAAGCGGATATGGGTTCATGTCCGGGCCTTGTTGATTCAGCGCCAATATCGATGATGTCGGCGCCCTCCTCAGCCATGCGCATGGCCTGCGCGACGGCATGATCGACGTCGTTAAATCGGCCGCCATCCGAGAAGGAATCGGGCGTGACATTCAAAATGCCCATGACAAGGCTCCGCCCATAGCCGGTCAACCGCCGACCCATGGCATCGAAGTCTTTTTGTGTCAGTCCGCTCATAATCTCGTCTTACAGGGGGTAAACCACCGATTTTTCCTTGTCCCCGTCACCGGCGCGCGGGTTCGCGACATTGCGGGTCCGATTATCACAGGCGGGCTCTCCCGACGAGGGGTGCCGGCGAACTGGTCCGGCCTCGCTTTTGTGTCGTAAACTCACCATATCCTTACAAAATTCAGGAGAGACTCATGGCTGAATGGTCAAGACGATCTGTCATCGCTGGCTTGGGCGGGTTTTTTGCAACGCAGATGGGTGTGAAAAACGCCTTAGCGGCCCCAACTGCGTGGTCATTTTCCTTTGACGGGCTTGATGGCAAACCCTTCCGCCTCGCCGATTGGCAGGGCCACCCGATTATGGTTGTGAACACCGCCTCGCAATGCGGCTTTGTTGGTCAATTCGCAGGGCTTCAGCAGATCTACAACCGGTTTCAGTCACGCGGCTTCAAAATACTTGCCGTCCCCTCAAATGATTTCGGCGGCCAAGAGCCCGGCGGAAAAGCCGAAATCCTTGCTCGCGCCGAAGGCGAATATCACGTGACTTTCCCCATCGCGGCCAAAGCGGTTGTCAAAGGCCCGGATGCGCATCCTTTTTATCAATGGGCAGCAAGCCGCAAACCCGCTGAAACACCACGCTGGAATTTTCACAAATATCTGATCGGTCGCAATGGCGATCTCGTTGCAGCTTTCTCAACCATGACCGAGCCTACCGATAGTCGCGTGATTGGCGCACTTGTGTCGGAGCTTGGCGAAAGCTAAGCCGCAATAAGATTTTTTATTAAAGCGTGAGGAGATGGGATCATGGGCGAATGGATCAAACTGACGGCAAGTGACGGTTTTGTGCTTGATGCTTATGTCGCCCGCCCTGAAGATGCGCCCAAGTCAAGCGTCGTCGTGTTGCAAGAAATCTTTGGAGTGAACAGCCATATCCGAAGCGTGGCCGATCTTTACGCAAAGCATGGTTATCTCGCCGTCGCGCCCGCACTCTTTGATCGCAAAATCAAAAATTTCGAAGTGGGCTATGGTGCCGATGATGTGAAGGCGGGACGCGAAATCGCGTTTGCGCTCGATCGCGAAACCACTTTGCGCGACATTGAAGCCGCCATCACTTTTGCCGGCCAAAGTGGCAAGACCGGACTTGTCGGTTATTGCTGGGGCGGCACAATGGCCTATGCCTCGGCCTGTTTTCTCTCGGGTCTTTCGGCTGTGTCAGCCTATTATGGTGGCGGTGTTACGGCGATGAAAGATCACGCGCCGAAAGTTCCGACAATCCTCCATTTCGGTGAACGCGATGCGCATATTCCGATGGATTGTGTGAATGCCTTCAAAGCGGCACGTCCTGATTCAACCATTTATGTATACGCTGCCGATCATGGTTTTAATTGCGATCAACGCAGCAATTTTGATGACTCAAGTGCGGCGCTGGCAAGAAGTCGCACGCTTGACCATTTTGCAAAACATCTGAGCTGACGCGCTTTCGTCGCCATGTCACAACGCGATCAATATCAAGGCGCATATTTCACGCCAAGCGGTGGCCTTGTTTGGCATTGGCGCGCTTTGTGGCGGCGACGCTATTGGACCGATTTTATTGATGCGGTCGCGGCTGAACTTTCGCATTGGCACCCGCCGCATAAAAAACTCTTGCTGTTAGGACCAAGTGCCGGATGGTGTTTGCCCAGTGATTTTTTAACGCGCTTTAACTCTATTCACGCGATTGATCTTGATCCCCTCGCGGAGCGGCTTTTTCGCTTCAATCATGGCCGCGCCTTGCAGCGTAAGGATGTGGAGTTAACGTTCGAACTTGAAAATATTTTCACGTCTTTTGATACGCTGCTTGATCGCTTTCGTGACCATGCGATTTTATTCCCCAATATGCTTGGCCAACATATTTATCACATGGCCGATACGGATGCCGCTCGGCTTGAGATCGAGTCCGTGAAGATGAAACTTCATGATCGGCATTGGGCGTCAATCCATGATCGGCTTTCGGGCAAGATAAAAAGTGGCAGGCCCCTGCCCGAACCCATGCGCTTGAATGAGGCCATTGAACCAGACCGTCTCGCCGAAACATTAAGGCTCACGGGCGAATGGGTTGATCACCTGACAACCCATGTCCTTCCCGCAGGCTGCGAAAGGCAGATTGTTGGTTGGCGTCTGCTTGACGATTGGATGCATATTGTTGAAATCGGTAGCGTATCCCCAAATTAAAGGGTGAGGCCGAACTTCTTCTGGCCAGCCCCTCCTTTCATCGGTAAAGTTTTTCCTCTATCTCGCGCAGAACGCATTCACGACTTTAAGGATACGCCCTCATGGATATGTCAGGAACCCAACGCATCGAAGCCTCACGCGAAGCGGTCTATGCGGCCCTCAATGATGTCGATGTGCTGCGCCAATGTATCCCCGGTTGCGAAAGCGTCGAAAAAACCGGCGAAAATGAATTGGCCGCGAAAGTAACACTAAAAATCGGGCCGGTGAAAGCCTCGTTCACCGGCAAGGTGACGCTTTCCGATCTCGACCCGCCGAATGGCTATACGATCTCGGGCGAAGGCTCGGGCGGCGCGGCCGGCTTTGCCAAAGGCGGCGCCAAAGTGACACTTGAAGCGGATGGGGACGCGACGATTCTGACTTATGTTGTTGACGCGCAAATCGGTGGCAAATTGGCGCAACTTGGGGGGCGCTTGATCGACGCCACAGCCAAAAAACTCGCCGGTGACTTTTTCGAAAAATTCAGTGCCGTTGTCGCCCCGCCCGCTGAAGATGCCGAACCGCAAAAGAAAAAAGGCCTTCTCGGCAAATTGATTGGCTGAATGGACTTGCTTCGACGCGACGGCGAGCCGACAAGGCGCTGACGCGAACACGACAGACAGACGCTGAAGTCTATGAGACTCCGCTGTTATTACATTTGATTGCAAGGCCTCCATTCGCCATGTCCCCTCGTCATGCCCTCATTCGTGAGATTGCACCGCTTGCGCCTGAACAAGCTTTGCGTGCTTTTGAGGGCTTAAGGGATATCGCCTTTCTCGACAGCGGCTCTTCGCCCTCCGAGCTCGCACATTGGTCTTTTTTGGCGGCTGATCCTTTCGCGCGCTTTGACGTGAAAGACGGCGAAGCCTTCTGGCAGGGACAAAAAATTCAAGGCGATGCGCTTGATGTGTTGCGCGATAAATTTTCGGTTTTTTCACTCAACCGAACTCATGAAACCGTCCCCCTGTTGACTGGCGCTATCGGTTTCATCTCATACGAAATGGGTAAGGCCTTTGAAATCATTCCCGCCATGCCACCTACAAAACTCGGCGAGCTCGATCTATCATTTGGCTTTTATGATGTGGTCTTTGCTCATGACGTGGTAAATGATAAATCCTATCTCATCTCCTCAGGCTTTCCCGAACTTGACGAAACGCGTCGCCTAGCACGCGCCGAAGAACGCCTGAATTTTTTTGAACATCGCCTCACACATTCAACGCGTGAGACGAAACATAATACACCGATCAAGGACTGGAATTCCAATTTCTCGAAAGACACGTACGAGCAGGCCGTTAGCGATGTGATTGAAGCCATCTTGCGTGGCGATATTTTTCAAGCCAATCTCTCGCAATGCTTTCGAGCGGAACGACCACAAGATTTTGATCCGCTCAGCTTTTATCTCCATTTGCGTGAAATGAGCCCCGCGCCTTTTGGCGCTTATCTCGCTTTTGGTGATCATATATACGCTTCAAACTCACCGGAGCGCTTTTTAAAACTTGATAACAGCGGCACCGTTGAAGCGCGGCCGATCAAAGGCACCGCACCACGATCAAAGAATTTAGAAGAAGATCGCGCTTTTGCCCATGCACTTTTGCGTTCTGAAAAAGATCGCGCTGAAAACACGATGATTGTCGATCTCTTGCGCAATGATTTATCACGTATTGCTCAAACTGGAAGCGTGCGTGTACCAACGCTTTGCGGGCTTGAGACTTACGCCAATGTTCATCATCTCGTCTCCATCGTCGAAGCAAGTTTAAAGCCCGACAAGGACATGTTCGACGTGATCCGCGCAACTTTTCCGGGTGGGTCGATTACGGGCGCGCCCAAAATCAAAGCGATGGAGATCATCGCAACTCTCGAAAAAACACCGCGTGGCGTCTATTGCGGCTCCATCGGCTATCTTTCTTTCGATGGGCGGATGGATCTAAACATAGCGATCCGCACCGCCACCATCACGCCTCATGAAATAATGTTCTCGGCCGGAGGCGGCATCACTCTGCTTTCTGAGCCAGAAGCCGAATATCGGGAGACACTTGTCAAGGCTGAGCGTCTTTTCAAAGCCTTTGGCAGCGAGGAGGTAAAATGAACCTCCTCATTCTGGATAATTATGATAGTTTTGTTTTCAACATCGTTCGTTATTGCGAAGAGCTTGGTGCGACAACACGCGTGAAACGCAATGATGCTCTCACAATTAACGATATCAACACGTTAGATCCCGATGCGATCATTCTCTCCCCCGGCCCTTGTGGCCCTGATGAAGCGGGTATCTCGTTAGAATTGATCAAAAAACTTTCGGGCCGCATTCCCATTCTTGGTGTCTGTCTGGGCCATCAATGTATTGGCGCGGCTTTTGGCGCCACGGTCATTCGTGCAAAAACGCCGATGCATGGACGCGCTTCTCCAATCCTTCATGACGGCACCGGTGTTTTTAATCACTTACCCAACCCCTTTGAAGCCGGACGCTATCATTCCTTAATCGTTGATCTGCCGGAGGAAAGCGCGCTCAAAGTGACAGCGAAATCGCCCGATGGCGAAATAATGGGCCTTTCGCATCGCACCCATCCGACGCATGGCGTACAATTTCATCCCGAATCAGTTTTGACCACGCATGGCTATGAAGTGATCGATAATTTTTTAACGCTCGCCAAGGATTTTAAATCACATGTTATGGCATGACGGTAAAATCCGAAATATATCCGAAGCGATACTCGCGGCGAATGATCGTGGCCTGAGTTTAGGCGATGGAATTTTTGAGACATTACCAGCATTCAATGGAATAGCATTTTTAAAACAAGAACATATCGCGCGGATGAAGGCGAGCGCAGAATATTTTTCAATTTCTTTCGATCAAAACAAAATCCAGCGTGCGATCGATGAACTGTCTGAAGCAAATAAGGAGCCGAGTGTTATCAGGATAACACTTACGCGCGGTGTTGGCGAAAGAGGCCTTGCTTTTCCAAAAGAACCAAAGCCGGAAATTTTTGCTATACGTAACGACTGGAGCGATACGCTGGCTTTTCAAAAGATCACACTCTCAACCTCAAGCATTCGACGGAATGCTACAAGCCCATCATCTTCGCATAAAACCCTTTCCTATCTTGATAGTGTCATGGCGCATGCGGACGCGCAAAAAAATCATGCCGATGACGCTTTGATGCTTGATCAAGACGGGCACATCGCCTCAACGAGCATGGCGAACCTCTTCGCACTTTCGGGCCGCGAGCTCCTGACACCGCAAAAAGGCGCTCTTCTTCCGGGGATCATAAGGGATTTTATTATCGGAACGGCGCCGAAGCTTGGTCTCACGGTGATTGAAAAACATCTCCATGTGCGCGATCTTTTGGCTGCCGATCTTGTCTTTTCAACAAATTCCGTCCGGCTGATGACCATGATCACCATGATTGATGACAATACATTAAAGCAGAAATCAACGGCTCACTATCTCGATTTAGAAAATGCTCTTAAAGATCAAATTTTGGCCGACACAAATTATCGGATATAGATCATGACCTATTACAAAACGGATCTTGCTTTTACAGGGGACAATAAAGGCAGTTCGTTTGAGCCGACATTCTCGGGTGCTCTGTCTTTTATGCGCAGACGTTTTACGCGTGATCTCGCGGGCGTTGATGCCGTGGTCTGGGGCGTTCCTTTTGATTGCGCCACATCGAATAGACCAAGCGCGCGCTTTGGACCGCAAGCGATCCGTCGGGCGTCAGCGATATTCGATGGCGATCCTCAATATCCTTCTTCAAAAGATCCATTTGAAAATTTGACTGTCATCGATTGGGGTGACTGCGTGATCGATCATGCGCGTCCACAGAACGCGCAACAACTCATCTCACAGACGACAGATCAAATACTCTCAAGCGGCGCTCATCTCATCACTCTTGGCGGCGACCACGCGATCACACTTCCTCTCTTGCGCGCGCATGTCAAAAAGCATGGGCCCCTCGCGCTCGTGCAATTCGATGCGCATCAGGATACATGGGATGCAGGCCCCGACGGGTTCTCTCATGGTAGTTTCGTAAAAGTCGCCATGCGTGAGGGATTGATTGATGTTGAACATTCAATCCAGATCGGCATACGGACCATCGCCCCTGAGACATGCGGTCTAAAAATAGTTGACGCCTATCAGTGCCAAGAGATCGGCGTAAAGGGTATCATCGACGCCATTCATAATCGTGTTGGTTCAAAGCCTGCTTATCTCACGGTCGATATTGATGTGCTTGATCCTGCCTTTGCACCCGGAACGGGAACGCCCGTCTCAGGCGGCGTCACATCCGCGCAATTGCTCATGACTCTGAATAAAATCATGGATATAGATTTTCGTGGTATGGATGTTGTGGAAGTTGCACCCGCCTATGATCACGCCGATATCACAGCGATCGCCGCCTCAACCGTCGTGCAACATTATGTGCAGGCTTTGGCGGAGAAGAAAAGATAAGTAAGCCTTAAGCTCACAACCGATCTCGTAACGCGTACCATGTCATCGCCAGCGCAAGTGTTGGCGCACGGAACATGCGACCACCAGGGAATGCCGGCGCCGGCAATTTTGTGAAGACATCAAAGCGCTCAACTTCACCCGCGATCGCCTCAGCAAGAAGTTTACCGGCAAAACTCGCGGTTCCCACACCCTGCCCCGAATAACCGCAAGACGTATAAAGCCCGCGCCGCAAACGTCTGATATAGGGCAAGCGCTTCATGGTCACTGCAAGCGTCCCGCCCCATGCATAATCGATTTTAACATCCGCCAAATGCGGATAGAGTTTGAGCATATGGGGGCGCACGAAATTTTTGATGTCGGTTGGAAATCTTGTGCCGTAAGTTTCACCCCCGCCAAACAACAAACGATTATCGCGCGTTATCCGCCAATAATAAACAACAAAGCGTGAGTCTGCCACCGCCTCGCGCTTCGGGATCAATTCATCAGCGCGTGCGCCGAGCGGTTCGGTCGTCAGGATAAAATTATGTAACGGCATCACGCGCGATTCAGTGTCCTCGTGAATGCCATGGAGATAACCATTGCCGGCAAGGATCACTGCATCCGCGGTAATTGTACCTTTGGCGGTTCTTACGCGTGGTGGAACGCTTTCGCTCACCTCTATGGCTGGCGTGTCTTCATAAATGCGTGCGCCCGCAAAATGCGCTGCTCGCGCAAGACCTAAAGCATAATTTAAGGGATGAAGATGACCGGCGGATTGTTCGCGCCACCCCCCAAAATAAACATCCGTGCCAAGCGCGGCAACGATCTCGTCACGTGACAAAGTTGTTATGTCTTTGACGTGATAATCTTTCCGCAAAAGATCCACTTCACGATTCATATCGCTCAAGTAACGGCGCTTATGCATGGCATGGATCATACCGTCCTGCCAATCACAATCAATCTCGTGCTTCGTGATCAGAGATTTAACAAGCGCTTTCGCTTCTTCGCCTAAATCAAAAAGCTGATGCGCGTGTGTTTTACCAAACCATTTTTCAAGCGTTGATTGCTCGCGTCTTTGTGCCGAATGGAGTTGTCCGCCATTGCGGCCGGACGCCCCCCATCCCACTTTATTCGCTTCAATCAGAACGACCGAATAGCCGCGCTCCGAGAGATGAAGCGCTGCGGAGAGTCCAGTATAACCTCCGCCGATGATGCAGACATCCGCGCGCGCATCGCTTTCGAGGCTTGGAAAATTGATGAGCCCTTTGGCGGTGGCTGCATAATAGGAGGGCGCATGCGCCTCACCGCTAACCGTCACCGCATCAGTCCTTGCGCCTTTAACACAGATAAGGTCTCATCAAGTGTTTTGGTTGCGCGCCGGATCAATTCATCGGCTTCCTCATGTTTGATTACAAGCGGCGGCGAGATGATCATGCTGTCACGTGTCGCGCGCATCACGAGACCATTCTTGAAAGAGATATCACGACAGATCGTGCCGACTTTTCCGGTATCCGCAAATTTCTCGCGCCGTGATGGTTTGTTTGGCACAAGTTCCAATGCACCGATCAATCCCACCATGCGCGCTTCACCCACAAGCGGATGATCGCCCAGAGCGAGCCACTGCTTTTGGAAATAGGGGCCAATATCATTCGCAACGCGGTCAACTAGACCTTCACGCTCGATAATGTCGAGATTGGCAAGCGCTGCGGCCGCACAAGTCGGATGACCCGAATAAGTATAACCGTGATAAAATTCTTCGCCGATACCGACGACAACTTCAGCCACACGATCGGAAATCATCACGCCGCCCATCGGTAGATAGCCCGAGGTTAACCCTTTCGCGATCGGCATCAAATCTGGCTTGATGTCGTAATAATGCGAACCGAACCATTTGCCTGTTCGCCCAAAACCGCAAATCACTTCGTCAGCGATCAGAAGAATCTCACGTTCCGCACAAATGCGACTAATTTCCGGCCAATAGGTTTTCGGCGGAATGATGACACCGCCCGCCCCTTGTATCGGTTCGGCAATGAAAGCCGCCACACGATCTTCACCAAGCTCGTCGATTTTTTTCTCTAATTCGCGCGCGGCGAGAAGACCGAATTCATCAGGTGATAAATCACCGCCTTCACCGAACCAATAGGGTTGCGGAATATGTACGATTCCGGGAATGGGCATACCGCCTTGGCTATGCATCGGCTTCATGCCACCGAGCGAGGCACCTGCCATGGTTGATCCGTGATAACCGTTTAGGCGTGAGATGACGATGTCTTTTGAAGGCTTGTCACGCAATGACCAATAATAGCGTACCATTCGTAAAATAGTGTCATTGGCTTCTGAACCTGAGCCACAGAAAAAAACGCGGCTCATATTATTGGGTGCAAGCTTTGAAAGTTTTTCAGCCAGTCGAATGGCAGGTGCATTTGTGGTTTTGAAGAAGGAATTATAGAAGGCCAATTCTTTCATCTGCTCATGAACAGCGTCGGCAATCTCTTGCCGTCCATGACCGATATTTGTGCACCAGAGTCCGGCCATACCATCAAGATAGCGTTTGCCATCCGAGTCTTCGATCCATACACCCTCACCGCGCACCATGATGCGGCTGCCCTCTGCCGCGAGCGCTTTGAAATCGGTGAAGGGGTGAAGATAATGCCGCGCATCGGTACGGCGTAATTCTTCGGTCGGATAGAGATTGGATGAGGCCATGATGACTCTTTTTTCGTTTCAGATGGTTCAGATTACACATTCAAAAGGAGATATTCGCGTTCCCACGGGCTGATCACGCGCATAAAGGTTTCAAACTCAGCCTGCTTAATTGCGCGATATGTGGCAACAAAACCTTTGCCAAAAATACTCGCAATCTCTTCCGACTCGCTGAAAAGTTCCAATGCTTCCAAAAGCCCCCGCGGTAAATCATAAGGCAGATCATAGGCCGAGCCTTCAATCGGATCAGAAGGTTTCAAACCTTCCATCATGCCGAGATATCCGCAAGCAAGTGAGGCAGCGATTGCCAGATAAGGATTGGCATCAGAGGACGGGATGCGATTTTCAATGCGTCGGGCTTCAGGTGATGAATTTGGCACACGCAATCCCACAGTGCGATTATCGTATCCCCAATTCACATTGATGGGCGCAATGGATTTTCTGAGTAACCGACGATAGGAATTTACATAGGGCGCCATGATGCACATGACCGCGGGCAGATATTTCTGCTGTCCACCAAGAAACGCGAAAAACGCTTCTGTTGGCTTTCCTTCTTTGCCCGAAAAAATATTTTTGCCGGTTTTGATATCGACAACCGATTGATGAATATGCATGGCCGAGCCTGGCTCATTCGCAATCGGCTTTGCCATGAAGGTTGCATACATATTGTGTTTAAGAGCTGCTTCGCGGATCGTGCGTTTGAACAAGAAGACCTGATCGGCGAGCACCAAAGGATCACCGTGACGCAAATTGATTTCCATTTGCGCCGCACCCTCTTCGTGGATGAGCGTATCGATCTCAAGACCCTGCGCGGCCGAGAAATCATAAATATCATCGAAGAGATCATCGAACTCATTAACCGCAGCGAGCGAATAAGATTGCCGCCCCGTCTCTGCACGACCTGAACGTCCCACCGGTGGCTTTAAGGGATAATCGGGATCTTGATTGCGCTCAACGAGATAAAATTCAAGTTCGGGCGCAACAATCGGCTTCCACCCTTTCGCGCGATAAAGCCCCATCACGGCGCGCAATAATTGGCGTGGGGCAATATCAACTGGGCGCCCATCTTGATGATAGGCATCATGAATGATTTGCGCTGTTGGATCGGACGCCCAAGGCACAACACAAAGCGTCGAGAAATCGGGCTCAAGCAGAATATCGCCATCACCTGCATCAGACGGAAAATTTTCCGTATCATCCGGATATTCGCCCGTGATGGTTTGCAAAAAGATTGATGCAGGCAGTGCCATCCGCGGCGCATCGGTGAATTTACCCACCGGCATCATTTTGCCGCGCGCCACACCAGCCATATCGGGCACGATGCATTCGATATCCTCGAGCGCTCGTGTTTCGAGCCATTTTGAGGCCGCCGAAAGCCCATCCGCGCCGCGATTTGGCGTGGAAGCCGATTTCTTCTTGGCCATGATCACACTTCGGGTGCCGTGAAGGCTCGCCCGCCCTTTTTATGCCGAACCATCCGGTTTCACCTCGATGGGGGATAACCGGGGCAGCCAGTCTACTCGTGATTTTGACGATATTTTGGACATTCGCAAGTCGCCTTTTCCCCAATTTGAAGCCGTATAATTCAAAACGAGGCTGAAACTCTCTGATTTCCCTCTTTTCATATTCGTCTTGACGGTCTTTACTGGCTCATATGGTTTGCCGGCTGAACGGGCCGTACAGGTTAACTCACCAAGCCCGGTTGGCCACGCCTAATGTCTTGAAGTTCATGAGGGACCACATGTCTAAGTTATTCAAAACCGTACCGATTGCGGCCGTCGCCCTTTGCGCCATGACCGCCATGAGCGTTGCCGCCGACCGCGTGGTCAATGTCTATAATTGGTCGGACTATATTGATCCCGCAATCCTTGAAGACTTCACCAAAGAGACCGGCATCAAAGTC
Organism: Hyphomicrobiales bacterium; assembly: GCA_046091665.1. Taxonomy (GTDB): domain Bacteria; phylum Pseudomonadota; class Alphaproteobacteria; order Rhizobiales; family Beijerinckiaceae; genus CAIUPE01. The sequence goes on along the minus strand of JBJTCD010000114.1, from coordinate 6,711 downwards.
AAATATGATGTATTCGACTCAAATGATCTTCTTGAAACAAAATTGCTCGCGGGTAAAACCGGCTATGACGTCGTTGTGCCCTCAGCAAATTTCCTCGGCCGACAGATTAGCGCGGGCGTGTTCATCAAGCTCGATAAGTCAAAGCTCCCGAATCTGACCCATGTCTGGCCGGATGTTGCGGCGCGACTCTCGGCATTTGATCCCGGTAATCAATATGCCGTCAATTATATGTGGGGCACGACGGGCATCGGTTACAATGTTAACAAAATCAAAGAACGCATGCCTGATGCCCCGCTTGATTCATGGCGGATGGTGTTTGATCCGGCGGTCATTTCAAAATTCAAGGATTGCGGCGTGATGTTTCTCGACGCGCCTGATGAAGTCATTCCGGCCGCTTTGAATTATCTCGGTAAAGATCCCAATTCGCGGACACCAGAGGATTTTGCTGCCGCCGAAGAGCTTTTGAAAAAGGTTCGTCCTTTTGTCAAAAAATTCCACTCTTCCGAATATATCAATGCGCTTGCGAATGGTGACGCATGCCTCGTGATTGGCTGGTCGGGGGATATTAAACAAGCCGCAAGCCGCGCGGAAGAAAAGAGCAAGACCCAAAAAGATCCGAAGAAAAAAGTCGAAGTGGGCTATATCATTCCCAAAGAAGGTGCTGGCACATTCTATGACAATTTGACGATCCCGAAAGATGCCAAAAATATTGATGAAGCCTATGCGTTCATTGATTATCTGTTGCGTCCGGAAGTGATTGCGAAAGCGTCAAACGCGATCTCATATGCGAATGGTAATATCGACTCGCAAGCCTTCATTGATAAATCCATCTTGGAAGACAGAAGCGTGTTTCCTGATGAAGCCACAATGAAAAAACTCTTCACGGTGCTGCCCATCACTGATCAAAAAGTACAACGTGAAGCCACACGAATCTGGCGTGACATTAAACGCAAACAATAAAAACACGAAAAGGCCCGATCACAATTCGGGCCTTTTTCTTATTTTTGATATGGCATCGAATAGAATCGCGTAAAAAGTAAGAGCATCAAATGTCTGCAAAAACACTCGGTGCCGTTCGCCGGAAATTCGCGCCTTGGGATGACCCTTCTGCGACGCCGTTGATAGAGATTCGTAATCTGACGAAACGCTTTGGTGACTTTACCGCTGTCGATCATGTATCGCTCAAAATCTATGAGCGCGAATTTTTTGCGCTACTCGGTCCCTCCGGATGCGGCAAAACGACTCTGATGCGCATGTTGGCTGGCTTTGAAGAGCCGAGTGCCGGAGAGATTCTGATCGGCGGCCAAAGCATGAATTCGATCCCGCCTCATAAAAGACCGGTGAACATGATGTTCCAATCCTATGCGCTTTTTCCGCATATGACGGTTGAGAAAAACATCGCCTTCGGTCTTGAGATGGATAAATTACCAAAGAGCGAGATCGATGCATGCGTCAAAGACATGCTGCGGCTTGTGAAACTCGAACCCTTCGCCACACGCAAGCCGCATCAACTCTCAGGCGGCCAAAGGCAACGTGTGGCTTTAGCACGCGCGCTCGCCAAAAAGCCGAAAGTGCTGCTTCTTGATGAGCCCCTCGGCGCGCTCGATAAAAAATTGCGTGAAGAAACCCAATTCGAATTGCTTGACCTTCAAATGCAATTGGGAATGACTTTCGTCATTGTGACGCATGATCAAGACGAAGCCATGACCATGGCTGACCGCATCGCTGTGATGGATAGAGGTCAATTCATCCAGATCTCATCTCCAGCGGAACTCTATGAACAACCGAATACGAAATATATTGCGGATTTCATTGGTGACATCAATTTGATCGAAGGCCGTGTGACCCATAATGAACGCGGTCGCGTCACGCTTGATAGCGATATGACAGGCGGACGCATTGATGTTCACGCAGAAACGACGGCAGGATTGGGTGATAAAGCCTGGTTCGCCCTCCGACCCGAGAAAGCGTCGCTTTCACTCCTTCCGCCGAATGATCCCACAACCAATTGTGCGCGTGGAACGGTGTGGGACATCGGTTACGTGGGCGATCTTTCTGTTTATCATATTCGACTTGATCAGGGCGGAACAATGCGCGCCTCCATTGCCAATACAAGCCGCGTGGTTGAGCGACCGATCACATGGGAAGATTCCGTCTATCTCACTTGGGCGCCTGACTCCGGCGTCATTCTGTTGAACTGAGAGACAGAAATGGCGCGCCCAACCAATCATCGTTGGATTGTGACAATCATCCCCTATCTGTGGATGCTGGCGCTGTTTCTCGTTCCCTTTCTGATTGTTCTCAAAATTTCATTTTCAGCGACCCTCATCGCTCAACCCCCCTATGAACCAGTTTTTGACTTTTTGAACGACACGTGGACTGAGAGTGTTGAGAAATTTAATTCACTCGGTCTTGATAATTATGCTCGGTTGTTCTCGGATTCGATTTACATCTCTTCCTATTTATCGTCGCTTTGGATCGCCGCCTCATCGACCTTTATGATGCTCTTCATCGCCTATCCGATTGCCTATGGAATGGCGCGCGCGCCGAAATCCATCCGTCCCACTTTGGTGATGCTGGTCATTCTTCCCTTTTGGACAAGCTTTCTCATCCGCGTTTACGCCTGGATCACAATTCTTTCCGAAGAAGGGTTACTCAATAATTTTTTAGTAGGGCTCGGTATCATTGATGAGCCACTACAAATTCTATCGACAAATACCGCAGTCTATATCGGCATTCTTTACTCTTATCTCCCCTTTATGGTCTTGCCACTTTACTCGACGCTTGAGAAAATGGACGAGAGCCTTGTTGAAGCGGCAAAAGATCTTGGCTGCACCGCAGTCGGCGCGTTTTGGCGTGTGACATTCCCACTCTCGCTTCCCGGTGTGATTGCCGGTTGTTTCTTGGTATTCATCCCGGTTGTTGGTGAATTTGTGATTCCAGATCTTCTTGGTGGTTCCGATACCGTTATGATCGGTAAAACCATGTGGGAGGAATTTTTCAATAATCGAGATTGGCCAGCGGCTTCAGCTGTGGCGATCGCGCTTTTGATTGTGCTCATGATCCCGATCATGATCTTTCAATCCAATGAAGCGCGCCAGCAGGAGACACGATGATGCGGCGGCTCTCGGCGTTCAATCTTGTCTCTTTGACACTGGGCTTTGCCTTTCTTTATCTGCCAATCCTAATTCTCGTGCTTTATTCGTTTAATGCCGGGAGGTCAGTGGCTGTTTGGGGCGGATGGTCAACGAAATGGTATGCGTCTGTTTTTGAAAATGACCAATTGCTTGATGCGGCTTGGGTGACGCTGCAAGTTGGCGTCGTATCCGCAACGGTAGCGACCATACTCGGCACAATGGCCGCGATCACACTCGCGCGTTATGGCCGCTTTTTTGGCCGTACGCTTTTTTCTGCGATGGTGTATGCGCCACTTGTGATGCCTGAAGTCATCACAGGCCTTTCCCTGCTCCTTCTCTTTGTTGCGATCAATCTCGATAGGGGATTTTGGACGATTGTTCTCTCGCATATCACATTCACAATGTGTTTTGTGGCCGTCGTCGTACAGTCACGACTTGCGAGTTTTGACCGCTCGATGGAAGAAGCAGCGATGGATCTTGGTTGTCCGCCCTTTAAAACATTTTTTCGTATCACCTTGCCGATCATCTTACCGGCCGTCATATCGGGATGGATGTTGGCTTTCACGCTCTCGCTTGATGATCTTGTGATTGCAAGTTTCACCACGGGACCGGGTGCCACAACTTTGCCCATGAAAATCTATTCAGATGTGCGCTTGGGCGTAAAGCCGGAAATAAATGCGGTATGTTCTTTGATGGTTGCCGTCGTAACGATCACGGTCATCATTGCTTCTATCATGACGAAGCGCCAAGAAGTTGAACGTGAACGCGCCGAACGCGCAGCCCTTGCGGGAAGATAAATCATGCCATCCAATCCGCGCTTTATGGATTTTAATAAATCGATTGCGCTTGATGCGCCGATAGCTGCTGATCGCCTCACCCGTGGTCATCCAAAATCGGGCACAGTCTCAACGTCAGAGAATAATGATAAAAAATTCTATTGCGGGCAATGGGCGGCCGATGCCGGCGCCTGGCGCGTTTGTTACACGGAAGAAGAATTATGCGTCATCCTCTCGGGTTCAGGGAAATTGATTGCCGAGGATGGCACAATTTTTCCCTTTAAAGCCGGTGACGCCTTTGTGATCCCTTCAGGCTTTAAGGGAGAATGGGACAATGCGGAACCAGTGAGAAAAATCTACGCGATTGTCGAATAGATCAAGAGACGATAGAGAGACAGTTATGACATACGCGTTTTGGCGTGATGTCCGGAGACCATGATGAGTGACAAATTGACTGAAGAGGCCGTGAAATTTCTAAAAGCCCATCCCGACACCAAATTTATCGACACATTCATGATGTCGATCTCGGGGCAGACTTTAGGCAAACGAGAATCCATCAAAGATCTCGAACGCATCTTCAAATCCGGTGTGACATTTTCGGCCTGCGCTGCCCTTCTCGATGTCAGAGGCCATGGCCATGACGCGGCGAAATTGGGTGGCACTGATGGTGATCCAGACGCTGTGGGCTTTCCGGTCGGCGGCTCGCTGGTGCCCGTGCCTTGGGCGCATGCGCCTACAGCGCAATGTGTATTGTCGATGCGCGATGTAAAAACACAAGAAGACCTCTGGTTTGATCCGCGTAAAATTTTAAGCGATGTCGTCAAATCGCTTCACGCTGATGGTTATCGCCCTGTCGTTGCGTGCGAACTTGAATTTTATATCATCGATAGCAAAAGAACGTCTGAAGGCGGAATCAAACCCGCGAAGCTTCTTCGCACCAACGCCCAACCCCGCGTTGCCCAAAATCTTGGAGTGGATGCGGTTGAGGATTACGCGACTTTTGTGACGGCGATTGAGCGCGCCGCTGCGCTACAGAATATTCCTGCAACCACGGCGGTTGCTGAATATGGATTAGGTCAATTCGAAATCAATCTTCATCACAGTGATGATCCGGTAAAAGCCGCCGATGATGCCGTCTTGCTTCGCCGTCTCATTCGCGGTGTTGCGCGGTCGCAAGGCCATGACGCCACCTTCATGGCAAAGCCCTATCTCGAAGAACCGGGCAATGGCCTTCATATTCATGTGAGCCTCGTTGATGCGGCAGGGAATAATCTCTTCGGCGCAACCGGCGGTGACGCACTCCTCGGTCATGCCATTGCGGGCTTGCAGAAAACATTGGCAGAATCTTTCGCCTTCTTTGCTCCCAATTTTTCGGCTTTTCGTCGTTTTGAACCGTGGAACTTCGTGCCCGTGAATGCGCATTGGGGACCCAATAATCGCTCTGTTGCTTTGCGCATTCCCTACAGCGATGCGAAAGGACGCCGCATCGAGCATCGCGCCTCATGTGCCGATGCCTCACCGCATCTCGCAATGGCGGCCGTTCTGGCCGGTCTTCATCATGGCATCCGCAACAAAATCCAACCTTCGCAACCCATAGAACTTAGCCGTGCGGATACGATTGCGCCACCGCGCGGGTTTAAAACGCCGGCGTCTCATCTTCACGCGGCGCTTGATGATCTCGTGAAAGCAAAGCGGATTACGGACACGATCCCGGCGCGCTTTCTCAAAGCTTATCGCGATACGAAACGCGGCGAATTTAATGAGCTTTTCGAAAGGCCGACGCCCCGCGAATATGATTTCTATCTGTGATCAGCTATAATTCAAAAAATCTTCGGCCAGTGAAAGGGCCGAAGAAATCGCCTGATGCATATCAAGATAGGCATAGAGCCCGGTTCGTCCGATAAATTTCATGCGTGATGGCGTGAGCGCCAGATAGGATTTATAAAGCGCACGATTGAGACCCGCGCGGTCTTTTACCGGATAATAGCGCTCATAATTGTTTTCATGATCCGCACAAGGCTCCTCAAAAGTGAGGCTTGTGAAATTTTGTTCCTCGCCATGATCGGGGAAGTTTTTCCACTCCGTCACGCGTGTCATTGGCCCGTCATGCGTGAAATTGATCACGGAGAAAGACGACATTCGTGGCGCGGGCAAATCGAAATGATGAAAGCGTATGGAGCGATAAGGCAGCCGTCCCAATTGAAAATCAAAATATTCGTCGATCGGCATCGCGTTAAAACAAAAATCAAACGCCTCCTCCTGACCATAATGATAGGGCGATGACAGGGCCACAGAGATCGATTTATGTCTCAAGATCTCGCCGACAAATTGCGTGTATCCGCCAAGTGGAAACCCCACAAAGGTTTCATGCGGAAAATAATCATCGGGTGCATCGGGTGAAATTGGAACCCGGGACAAAACAGAGGGATCGAGGTCGTCAATCGTCATGCCCCACATTTTTTTCGTGTAAGGTCGGTAAAAAACATCAACAACGCGATCAGCAGGAACATGAATCAATGTTTCACGATTGACCGGTAAAGGAACATGAATTCCCGTCTCAAGCTGCGCCCGAACGCGGTGACGATAAGGCGTCCACTCGGCAAAGCGTTTGATATAAGAAATAACCTTCTCATTCGATGAATGGAAAATATGAGGACCATAGCGATGAACGCGAATGCCGTGCTGATTGACGAAGTCAAAACAATTTCCGGCGTAATGCTCCCGTTTTTCAATGAAATGAATTTCATGTCCGGCTTCAGCAAGCGCCCTGCCCAGCACCGCTCCATATAGTCCCGCAC
>JBJTCD010000113.1:0-34589 GCA_046091665.1 Hyphomicrobiales bacterium | reverse complement strand
GTGCCCGTGAGCGAAAGCCGCGTCTTGATCGGATAGGATGAAAGCTTTGCAAGGATCGCCTGCATCGGTTGATTAAGATCGATATCGACATGATCACCATCAAAGGCGCTGTCATCAAGTTCGGGCAGATAATGCGAGGGGTCGGTTTCAAGCTGCTCCAAGAACACGCCGTCTTTGGTGATCTTGCCTTTGGCTTGACGGTCAGCCGAGCACGAAACACCCAAGCCAATCGGCAATGATGCGCCATGACGCGGCAAGCGGATCACGCGCACATCATGGCAGAAATATTTGCCACCAAATTGCGCGCCCACGCCCAGATTCTGCGTGAGTTTGAAAATCTCATCTTCCATTTTGAGATCACGAAACGCGTGGCCCGCTTCCGAACCTTCGGTCGGTAATTCATCATAATAACGCGTGGAAGCGAGTTTCACGGTTTTCATCACAAGCTCGGCTGATGTGCCGCCGATCACAATCGCCAAATGATAGGGCGGGCAGGCGGAAGTGCCGAGCGTCAGAATCTTTTCTTTCAAAAACGCAATCAAGCGATCATGTGTGAGCACTGATGGCGTTGCTTGATAAAGAAAACTTTTATTGGCCGAGCCGCCGCCTTTCGCAACGAAGAGAAATTTATATTCGTCATGACCTTCGGCATAGAGATTGATCTCGGCAGGCAGATTGGTCTTCGTGTTTTTCTCTTCAAACATCGAGAGCGGCGCCACTTGCGAGTAGCGCAGATTTTTTTCAAAATAAGCATCTTTGATGCCGCCCGTAATGGCCTCGGCATCCTCGCCATCGGTCAACACAAAGCGCCCGCGCTTGGCCGAGACAATTGCCGTGCCTGTGTCTTGGCACATCGGCAACACGCCACCGGCGGCGATATTCGCATTCTTCAACAAATCATAAGCGACGAAGCGATCATTGGGGGTGGCTTCCGGATCGTCGAGAATTTTACGGAGCTGCGCGAGATGGCCCGGACGCAACAAATGATTGATGTCGATAAAGGCTTGTTTCGAGAGCAACCTGATCGCTTCAGGCGCAATGGAGAGGAACGTCTTGTCGCCCAGTTTTTCAACTTTCACGCCCTCGCTTGAGAGTTTGCGATAAGGGGTGGTGTCGGGGCCTAGAGGAAACAGGCTGTCGGCGGCCGCCATGGCGCTCTCCATCGGATCATTTATGTTTGACGCGCGAAAGACGGGGAGGTTCCCGCCGAAACGCGCGAAAGAGATAGATCATCTTTGGTGAAGGCGCTACATCTCTCCATCTTTGACCATAGGCGTGTGAGGTTTGATCCCCGATGTTTGCCCATCCCGTTCTCGTTGCCGATATTGGCGGCACCAATTCACGCTTTTCGATTGTTGAAGCGCCGGGACAAGATCCCAAAATTTTGGGGCGTTTTCGTACCGCCGATTATCCGGGCCCGCTTGAGGCAATCAATGCCGCGCTTGCTTTGTCGTCGCTAAAACCGCAATCCGTTGTGATGTGTGTGGCAGGACCGGTTGTTGATCGCCGCTGCCATCTCACGAATGCGCGCTGGACCATTGACGGTCCGGTACTTGCCAAAGGCTTGGGCCTCACATCCGGCCTGCTTCTCAATGATTTTGAAGCGCAAGCCTTGTCATTGCCTGCGCTCCGTCCCGAATGGTTGAAACAAATCGGCGAGGCCGCGCCGTCAAAAGGCGGATCGATGCAGGTAATCCTCGGGCCCGGTACGGGCTTGGGCATCGGCGCGCTGTTGACGCTTGATGGGCGCTATGTGCCGCTTGCGAGCGAAAGCTGCCATGTCGATCTCGGCCCTGTTGATAAGGACGAAGAAAAATTCTGGCCGCATCTGCAGAAAGTCATGGATCGTAATACGACGGAGTCGGTGATGTCGGGCCCCGGTCTCGTGCGTATCCATCGCGCGCGGATGATGGCCAAGGGGCTTCAACCCTCAACGGATGATGGTGTCGCCATTGTGAATGCGGCTTTGGCGGATCCCGCGTCGGACGCGCGGGCGACCATCAATGCCTATCTCAAAATCATCGCACGCTTCGCCGGTGATATCGCGATCACCTTTTTGGCCTCGGGCGGTGTCACGCTCGCCGGCGGCATTTTGCCGCGGATCGCGTCGATGATTGATGGGGCGGCTTTCCGCCGCGCTTTCGAGATGAAGGCGCCGGTCGATGCGCTCACCCGTCGAATCTCAACGCGGCTTTTGATGGAACCGGACGCGGTTCTTTATGGCATGGCCGCGATTGCCGCCACACCGGAGCGTTACGCGATCGATTACAAGGGTCGGGCCTGGGTTTAACCGCCTCAGGCGGCTGAAGCCGTTGGCGATTGGGTCAGAAGCGCGAAAAGCGCGTCCGCGTCCTTGGTCTTGCGCAGTTTTTGGGCAATTGCCGGATCTCTCAGCGACCGTGCGACGCGTGATAAGGCTTTGAGATGGTCAGCGCCCGCGCCTTCGGGAGCCAAAAGCAGGAAAACGAGATCGACCGGCTCGCCATCAAGTGACTCAAAATCAATCGGCTTTTCGAGGCGGGCGAAGACGCCATAGAGCCGGTCGAGCTTGGCCATTTTGCCATGCGGAATGGCGATTCCATTGCCAATTCCGGTCGAACCGAGGCGCTCACGTTGCAAAAGCGCGTCAAATATCTCGCGCTCGGGCAGGCCAGAGAGCTTTGCGGCTTGTTCGGCCAAATCCTGAAGCGCCTGCTTTTTCGAAGCCGTCTTCAGCGCGGGAAGCACAGCTTCCGGGGTCAGGACATCGGTCAAGGGCATGGGTTGTTCTCTGTCTTTCGTCTTCGCGTTCGGTTTTTGCGAAGCATGAACCGGGCCATCCGGGTCGCGCCGCCTTACTGGCGATCTTGAACCGACGGACGCTCCTCTAGAGCATTTTGCGATTAAGTGGAAGCCGGTTAATCGAAACAAAATGCGATAGAACAAATAGATAGAGCGCGTATTTGTTTACATCAAAAACAAAAGCGCTCTAGTGGTCCGCGGCGGGCGGGTCAACCCACCCGATGTTCCCGTCGGTCCGGCGATAGACGACATTGATCCGTCCCGATCCCGCATGGCGGAAGAGGACAACGGGCGCGCCGGTCATGTCGAGATCGAGAACCGCGTCGCTTACAGACATGGTGCGGATGCTCTTTTTGGTCTCTGCGATGACAACCGGATTATAGGCGTCATGATCATCCGGCGCCTCATCCTCTTCAGGGGACTGGATAACATAAGAAGGCGCTTCAACCTCGCGCACCGCGCCACCAGGGCCATGATCTTTGAGTCGTTGCTTATAGCGGCGCAGTCGGTTTTCCACTTTCTCCGCTGCGCGATCGGCGCTCTGATAGGGCTCTTGCGCAAAGCCCAAAGCATGTAACGTCACGCCGGATGAAAGATGCAAGACACAATCGGTTTCAAAACCCGAGCCTTCGCGTTTCACGGTCGCGTGACCGGTGACAAGGCCTGAATAAAATTTTGAAACGGAGTCTTGTAATCTCTGGGTGATTTGCTGACGCAACGCTTCGCCAATGTCGAGATTCTTGCCCGATACGCGTAGTGGCATGGATAACCCTCCGCTTATACTCGTATGATCATGGGGCCCATCTTCCCCTCATGAAGAGTTAAGGGGCTTTGACCACATGTCAATGGTAGGGGTGTGTGCGATGCAGCGAGAGAGACTCAGCTGGCTTTTGCAGAAAGCGCCTGTTTCTCGCGTCGCCTCTCAACGGAGGAGGGGATGCGAAGGCTGTCGCGATATTTAGCGACGGTGCGGCGCGCAATATCGACACCGCTCTCCTTGAGCTTGGCCACAATTGTATCATCGGACAAGATATTATCCGGCGTCTCATGATCAATCATTTGCTTGATGCGGAACCGCACCGCTTCTGCCGAGTGTGATTCACCACCTTCTGCCGAAGCGATCGATGCGGTGAAGAAATATTTCATTTCAAAAAGGCCGCGTTCGGCCGCGATATATTTATTCGAAGTGACGCGAGATACGGTTGATTCATGCATTTGAATCGCGTCAGCCACCGCTTTCAGATTCAAGGGACGCAGATATTCAACGCCATGCGAGAAAAAAAGTTCTTGGTGGCGAACAATTTCACTTGCCACTTTCAGAATGGTTTTGGCGCGCTGTTCAAGGCTTTTTGTCAACCAATTCGCTGTTTGCAGCGCTTCGCTGACATAGGATTTCTCCTCGTCATTTTTCACTTTCGAGGAAATTTTTGCGGCATAAGTTTGATTGACCAGAATGCGCGGGAGCGCATCCGAATTCAATTCAACCATGAAACTGCCGTCGCTTGTTCGGCGCACATAAACATCAGGAATAACGGGCTGAACCGCACCACCGCCAAATTTTAAACCGGGCTTCGGATCGAGCTTTTTAATATCCGCGACCATGTCGAGAAGATCTTCATCATCGACGCCGCAGATTTTTCGTAAAGAGGCAAAATCACGTCGCGCCAACAAATCAAGATTATCAAGCAGCGCCGCAATCGCAGGATCATAACGATTTTTTTCGATAAGCTGCAGACGCAAACAATCGGGTAAATCGCGTGCGCCAACACCGGTTGGGTCAAAACTCTGAATGAGTTTTAAAACGCCTTCAACGCGTTCAATCGGCACGCCCAAACGTTCAGCGGTGTCGGCGAGTGCTTCGCGGATATAGCCACCTTCATCAACAAGATCGATTAGCGTTGCGCCGATCATCCGTTCAATCGGATCAATGGTGGCAACATGTAATTGTTCTGTCAGATGATCATGCAGCGAGATTTCAGCTGCAACATAGGCTTCAAGATTTGAGTCTTCGCCATCAGCCCCTTGTCCGCCGACACCGGTCCAACTGGTCGCCGAAAGCCCCATCGGCTCGGCATCATTTTTGGCGGCCGGCGTTGGTGGCGGGGCATCATCAGGGAAATCATTTTCGAGTTGCACTTCATGGCGCGGATCAATCTCACCGCGTTCGGGTTCAACGCTACGACTTTCCCAATCGGCATCTGTACCAAGGGCTGAGTCGGGTGCGGGCGCTTCTGAGGCTGCAACGGGACCCGGGTCTTCTTGTGCGCGTTCGAGCAGCGGATTTTTTTCAAGCTCCGCTTCGATATAGTCGGCCAATTCGAGATTGGAGAGCTGCAAAAGTTTGATCGCCTGCAACAATTGCGGCGTCATCACCAAAGATTGGCTTTGGCGCAGTTCCAGCCTTTGCGAGAACTTTACAGACACGAGACGACACGCAGCTCCGAACGCAATACTCTGGCCGCCTATCGGCACAGATTTTGCTTAACATCTCATTAAATACGTAAAATCTCGGCCGGTCAAAACACGTCTTGCGTGTGAGCCGTCGCCAGTTAGAGACGGAATTCTTCGCCGAGATAGACGCGCCGCACATCGTTATTGGCAATGATCGCGTCCGGGGTGCCTTCCATCAGGACTTGTCCCGAGTGGATGATATAGGCGCGGTCGATGAGACCGAGCGTCTCACGGACATTGTGGTCGGTAATCAAGACGCCGATTTTTCGCGCGGTCAGCTGGCGCACAAGGGCACGGATATCGCCCACCGCAATCGGATCAATGCCTGCGAAAGGCTCGTCGAGCAGCATGAAAGACGGCCGCGAGGCGAGGGCACGGGCGATTTCGCAACGCCGCCGCTCACCGCCTGAAAGCGCAATCGCGGGGCTTTTACGCACGCGCGTGATGTCAAACTCTTCGAGAAGAGGATCGAGTTCCGCCTCGCGGCGGTCGCGGTCTTTTTCGACGAGTTCGAGCACCGCTCGGATATTGTCTTCAACTGAAAGCCCGCGAAAAATCGAGGCTTCCTGCGGCAGATAGCCGATGCCAAGCCGCGCGCGGCGATACATCGGAAAGGGGGTAATGTCATGCCCGTCAAGTGTGATGCGCCCACCATCGGCAGGCACAAGGCCGGTGATCATATAAAAGATCGTGGTTTTGCCCGCGCCATTCGGGCCGAGAAGCCCAACCGCCTCACCGCTTTGCAAAGCAAGTGACGCGTCGCGCACAACGCGTCGCCCGCGATAGGCCTTTTGCAGACCCGTAGCGGTGAGCCAGCCGGTCCCGTCAGAAGCCTTCTCTACGCCGTCAATGCTCATGGTTTGGGGGTTTTTCCCGCCGCAGCCGGCTTTTTCGGATCACCACCGCCCGACACGAAGCTGCTCGACACGCGGCCCGTGCCGCCGGCATCGACCGTGGCGACGCCTGTGCCGAGATTATAGACGAGTTTCTGGCCTTTTGTGACGTTCTGGCCTTTGCTCAGTGCAACATTGCCCGTCATCGTCATGATATCGGTCGTGGCCTCGTAGACACCCTTTTCGCCCGTGGCGATTTGGTCCTTCTCAAGGATAATTACGTCGCCTTCGGCTTCAACCCGCTTGATGGCGGCGCCCGCATCGCCTTCCGCCGGGTCGGCTTGGCCTTCTTCGCTGCGGACATAGAAAATCAGCATTTTCTTGGCTTTCATCACCGTCTCGCCCTGCGTGACAATGACATTGCCGGAATAGACCGCTTTGCCTTCTTTATCAAAGACTTCGAGCCCATCCGCCTCGATATTGATCGGGTCTTTCGAGTTTTTTGAGAGACCGCTCGGTTTGGCTTTCGCTTCTTGCGCAAGGACGGGGTGCACGAGCGCTGCCGTTAGCCCAAGCCCGATCATTATCGCCAAGAGTGTCCGCTTGATCATGGCGCTAGTTCCCATTTCCCTCGGGCGCGCCCGCTCTCTTGAAGACCGAGCGGACGCGGCCCCCAAATTGCACGCGATCACCATTATCAAAGACATTCATGCTGTCGGCGTCAATCGTGCCGCCTTTCATGGTCACGGTCACGGGCTCTTTCGAGATGACGCGATTGGTTTTGAAATCGATGACGCCTGACCGCATCGTGATCAAATAGCGCGGCGATTTGATGTCGACATTGCCGCGCGCGGTCAGCACATCTTTCTGGCTATCATAGACGCCATGATCTGCCGAAATTTTGGCTGAAGACCGATCAGGCATCATGACATCGGCTTTGAGACCATTGAGATCAACGATATAGGGTGTACTCACATCTTGGATGGCTTGATCCGCCGTGATCGTGAAAGGCAAATCGCCATCTTTGAAGCCTTTCAAATTGGCGCGATCCATCGTGATTTTGCTGCCATCAAGATTGAGTGAGCCGATATCGATGTCTGCGGGCAGTGTTTTCAAAGGTTCAAAAAACACAAATAAAACCGGCCCTAAACTGCCCAGAAGCGCGAGCACCGGAATCGCAATACGAAGAAATTTCACCCATCTCGTGTGACGCCACGCGGCTTTGAATGCAGCCTCGCGGCGCATCGTCGAACGTAGGGGAAGGGCGGTACCCAAAGACATTCAATATGGGCCTTTCGACCGCGTTTGGCTCGATTGTGGGTTGCGTCAGCTATGCGCAAAAATATCGATCTCGTCCCATCCTGCAAGGTCGAGCGCGGCGCGAGCGGGCAAGAAATCAAAACAAGACTGCGCGAGCGCTGTACGATTTTCGCGCGCGAGCAAAACATCAAGCTTGGCTTTAAGCTCATGAAGATGAAGCACATCGGAGGCTGCATAGGCGCTTTGGGCCTCGGTAAGTTCGGCGGCTCCCCAATCGGATGATTGCTGCTGCTTTGATAAATCAACGCCAAGCAATTCGCGCGTGAGGTCTTTAAGCCCGTGCCGGTCCGTATAGGTTCTCACCAAGCGGGAGGCGATTTTGGTGCAATAAACGGGGGTTGTTCTCACGCCGAACCGATTGAGAAGCACAGCAATATCAAAGCGGCCGAAATGAAAGAGTTTCAGCACTTTCGGGTCGGCGAGAAGTTTTTGCAAATTTGGTGCAGGCGCATTTCCGGCCGGAATTTGAACGAGGTCCGCGGTGCCATCACCACGTGAAAGCTGCACAAGGCAGAGCCGGTCACGGTGCGGGTTGAGCCCCAAAGTCTCCGTATCAATGGCCACGATCGGGCCGAGATTGTGATCGGCGGGCAAGTCGCCCTTATGAAGGCGGATGGTCATAGGGGCCGGAATTCCTTTGCGTGAAGCGAACAGCCGCTACCCGCCCATCGGCGTGCAGTGGCATAAGCCAGCCGAAGCACGACATTGCGAAGGCTGGTGCCCAGGAGAGGACTCGAACCTCCACGACTTTCATCACTGGTACCTGAAACCAGCGCGTCTACCAATTCCGCCACCTGGGCCTGACGGGGTTCTTAAGGGGGTGCGCTTCCGCTTGTCAACGATAAGGGCTTAGCCGGGCGGAGAGAGTGAGAGCCGAGCCTCCTCTTTGAGCACGTCGTCCTCGGCCTTTCGAATTTCCGTCATCAACACATTGACCGCGGGCGAAAGGGGCCGGTTGCGACGCCAGACCAAACCGTAATTGGTCCTGAGCCAGTTGAGTTCCGGAATATCAAGCAGGACAATGCCATCAGCGAGAGCCCTCGTTTTGTTTCGGTGGAAAAGAATTTTAGGCAAAATTCCGAATGCGTCGCTGTTCTGGATGATTTGTCTGACGGCTGAAAGTGTATGAGCCCCGAGACCAACGCCGCTATGGCTAAAATTTGTACCCGCACTTCCAAAAAAATTCCCGCTGAAGCGGGCTTTCTCGAGCACCCATTGAGAGGGATAGGTCCCGCAATAGGTGTAATCCATGAGATCGGCGGATGTGAGCCGGTCTTTTTTTGTAAGCGGATGATCCTTTCGCACGGCAATACCGCAGGGATGAACGGGTAAAGGCTCAATCTCTGCTTCGCTTGTTTGACGCGCTGCTGACACATCGATGATCGCGAGATCAAGCGCCCCCGAGATGAGCTCAGCAAGGATATCGCGCCAATCCCGTTCGATGAGATCGAGGATCAGCGCGGGGTGCTTTTGATGTGTCTTCGCAATCGCCTGATAAACTGAAACGAACGCTGCATAGGTTCCTGCACCAACGACCACTCGCCCCATTTGGGCTGATTTCAACTGCTCAATATCATTGAGGATCGCTTCAATAGGCGTGGCTAGCGATTTATGGCGGCGCAAAAATACTTCCGCCAAAGGTGTGGCGATGAGCCCGTGGTCGCCTTTTGTAAATAATTTCCCGCCAATTTGATCTTCAAGCATTTTTAGCGCGCGGGACAAGCCCGGTTGAGTGAGTCCAAGCGCTTTCGCAGCGGTCGTCACGCTGCCCTCAGAATTGAGAGTTTGAACAATTTCAAAATGACGCAGGGTAAGACGCATGATTACGCAAGAAAGTTTCGGTAACTTGGTTTCATATCGATATGACTAGATTTCATTTCTGTTGTTTAAAAAACATTCCATAACAATAAGCTATATATTGATTGTGAGGTTCTGTAATGTCTGCCAGACGAATAAAATCGCCAATTAAGGCGCGGCATAGTGTTGATTTGCTAGATCATAAAGCCCCTGTAATACGCGGAAAAACTCATGATCGTAGCAAAACCATCACGGCGGAAGAGGTTTTTGATCAGGCTTTGATGGAATATTACGCGGCCAAAGGCGCGGAATCGGATCCGAACTCCTTTGACGATTTGATGAATGATACGCTCCGGACTGAAACGCTGGCACAAAAGATCTTGTCGATGCCGGCGATAACGCCAGGCCAGGTGCTGAAGAAATTATCGATCATTGATGCCGAATTACTTGCTGATCTTGATTGTGAAGCGCCCGTTGAGCGGCGTCACATTGTCGCTTTTGCCGCGTTGAAAGTTGATATTGTGCGACTGCTCGCGAGCCAGTCCGAATGATTAAATTCATTGATATAGATTGCGTTGATTTTCAATGTCTTTCATAAGATCAATCATCGTTGCGATTTCTGGAAGATGGCGTTTCGATTTGAGGCCGATCGCATAGATCTCAACGGAACGCGACTTCAGACCCGGCCCTTTTAATTCAACTATTCGATTTGCCGTTCTCACACCGTAAATAAGATCATTGGGCAATCGTGCGATCGCGGTCGATCTTTCAAGCACGCCGAAGATTTCAAAAATCGCATTCACGCGGATCGCCGGAATAATTTCTCCGGTTAACGGATTGAATTGACCTAATCGGCCGGGATTACCCTCAACAAAATCAGCGAGTTCATGCGGCACATCATCGCCCACAAGCGGATAGCGCCTCAAATCTGAAATCGTCACATCGCCTCGATCCGAAAGTGGGTGTGTCACATGGGCAAAAAATCGATTGTCGATCTTTCCAATCTGTTCAATAAAAAAAAGATCCGTATCTTGAAACAGAGCGAGCGGCGCAACAGCCAGATCAGTCTGATGAAGCTCTAGATTGTTGGCGAGATTTTCAAGATTGGTTTGCGAGTCAAAAATATACTCTTGAAAACGCATAGCTAAGGTTGCGATTGCGGGCGTCACCCAAATCGGCGTCGTGCGTGTTCCAGCTTGGATCTTAAGTGTGGGTTGCTTCGGTTGAACATAGGAATGAAGGTCGCGCTTTGTGTCATTAATGACGTCACGAATGACAGCGGCACGGGCTCGAAACGCATCCGCATAGGGCGTGGGCTCCATAGCATTTTTTTGTCGCGTGAAAAGCGTGATGCCCAATTGAATTTCAATTGTGTTAATGGCGTGGGAGAGGGCCGACTGTGTAAGATTGAGTTCCGCCGCCGCTCGACTGATCGAACGGTGACGGGCAATCGAATCAATCATTTCGACCTGCCTGACCGAAAGCTGATCGAGACCCGATGGCATGGAAAACGCCCCCCGCAAAGACCTCTTATTCGGTTGGCGCATCGTGACCACCGCGCACCAAGAAAGCAACGGCCGAACCCTTTGCCCCGGCGGGCCGACCGTGAAATAATGGGCTGGAATCGGGATTGACCATGACAAAATCAAAAATCAAACGCGGCGACCACGTCTTTCTGGTCGATGGCTCGGGCTATATTTTCCGCGCTTTTCACGCTTTGCCGCCTTTGACCCGCAAATCCGACAGGCTGCCAATCGGCGCAGTGGCGGGTTTTTGCAATATGCTCTGGAAGCTGTTGCGGGATTCGGTTGCGGGCGAACGCCCTACCCATCTCGCGGTGATTTTTGACCATTCGTCCGAGACCTTCCGCAACCGGCTTTACCCCAATTACAAGGCCAACCGCACCGAACCGCCTGAGGAATTACGCCCTCAGTTCAAACTCATTCGCGACGCGGTAAGAGCTTTTGAAATTCCGTCCATTGAACAAAAGGACTATGAAGCGGATGATCTGATTGCGACTTATGCGCGGCTTGCTTCTGACGCGGGAGCCACAACAACCATCGTGTCGTCCGATAAGGATTTGATGCAGCTCGTTGGCAACGGGGTGTCGCTTTACGATTCGATGAAAGACAAGCGCATTGGCGCGGATGAAGTGATTGAAAAATTCGGCGTGCCGCCCGACCGCGTTGTGGATGTGCAGGCGCTTGCGGGCGATTCTGTTGATAATGTGCCGGGCGTGCCCGGCATTGGCATCAAGACGGCCGCTCAACTCATCACCGAATATGGCGATCTCGATCAGCTGCTTGAGCGTGCGGGCGAAATCAAGCAACCCAAGCGCCGCGAGTCATTGATCGAACATGCTGACAAAGCGCGCATCTCGCGCGATCTCGTTCGGCTTGAAGCACATGTACCGCTTGAGGTACCGCTTGATGATCTCACGCTGCATGATCCTGATCCGCGTAATCTCATCGCGTTTTTGAAAGCGATGGAATTTAACACCATCACGCGGCGTGTGGCGGATGCCTATGACGCCGATGTGTCCTTGATTGATGCTGATCCCGAATTGTCAAAAGCGGGCGCAGGAACGTCATGGGGCAAGGGGGTGACAGATCCTGTCACGTCTGACGATCAAGCCAAGTCATCAGAATCGAAGACTCCATCCGCTTCGCGTCAATCAACACAAGTCGTGAAGACTTCGGTCGGCGAGATGACACCAAGCGCTTTCGCTAAACAGCGCGCAACCGAAGCGCTTGCTTCAAAGATTGATCGCTCCGCCTATGTCACCATCACCGATCTCAAAATGCTTGATCAATTTATCGCGGAAGCGCGCGAAGAAGGTGTGATCGCCGTCGATACGGAAACGAGCGATCTTGATGCGATGGCGGCTGATCTTGTGGGCATCTCGCTTGCGGTCAAGCCGGGGCGTGCAGCCTATATTCCCTTGCAACACCGCAGCGAAGGAACGGGCGATCTCTTTGGCGGCAATAATTTAATCGCGGGGCAATTGCCGGTGCGCGATGCGATCAAACATTTGAAGCCGTTGCTTGAAGACAAATCTATTTTGAAGATTGGTCAAAATCTCAAATATGATTGGCTTGTGCTTAAAAGATACGGCATCGAAATCGCGCCCTATGATGACACGATGCTCTTGTCTTATGTGCTCGATGCTGGACGCGGCTCGCATGGCATGGATGAACTTTCAAAACGTCATCTGGGACATGAGACGATTCCGTTTTCTGAAGTGGCGGGCTCTGGCAAAAATTTCATCGGTTTTGCTCGCGTGCCGCTTGATAAAGCCACCGCCTATGCCGCTGAAGACGCAGATGTGACATTGCGTTTGTGGCGCGTGTTGAAACCACGTCTTGCTGCCGAACGCATGACGACTGTTTATGAAACGCTTGAGCGACCTTTGCTTGAAGTGCTCGCGCGTATGGAGCGGCGTGGTATTTCAATTGATCGTCAAATGCTTTCGCGTTTGTCCGGTGAATTCGCTCAGACCATGGCGCGGCTCGAACATGAGATTCATGAAGCGGCGGGGCAAACATTCAATCCAGCTTCACCGAAACAATTGGGCGATATTCTCTTTGGCAAAATGGGTCTGCCCGGCGGCAAGAAAACCGCAACGGGTGCTTGGGCCACGGGCGCGCAAATTCTTGAAGAGCTCGCCGATCAAGGCCATGAATTACCGAAGCGCATTTTGGAATGGCGGCAAATCTCGAAACTCAAATCAACTTATGCTGATGCGCTGCCAGATTTTGTGAATGCCGAGACAAAGCGCGTGCATACGAGTTTTTCTCTCGCTGCAACCACAACAGGACGTCTCTCATCATCCGATCCGAATGTGCAGAATATTCCGGTGCGCACCGAAGAGGGGCGTAAGATTCGTGCGGCCTTTGTCGCTACACCGGGTCATAAATTGGTAAGCGCGGATTATTCGCAAATTGAATTGCGTATTCTCGCGCATATGGCCGAGATCCCCGCTTTGCGCAAAGCCTTCGCGGATGGCATCGACATTCATGCGATGACGGCGTCTGAAATGTTCGGCGTGCCAGTCAAAGACATGGATCCGATGATCCGTCGTCGCGCGAAAGCGATCAATTTCGGTATCATCTATGGTATCTCGGCTTTTGGTCTCGCTAATCAATTGGGCATAGGCCGTGAAGAAGCAGGTGCTTACATCAAGAAATATTTCGAACGCTTTCCGGGTATTCGTGATTATATGGACTCGACAAAAAAATTCGCGCGGGAACATGGTTATGTCATGACGATTTTCGGGCGTCGCTGTCATTATCCGCAAATCAATTCGTCTAATCCGTCTGAGCGCGCTTTCAATGAGCGAGCGGCGATTAACGCGCCTATTCAGGGCACTGCCGCCGATATTATTCGCCGCGCCATGATCCGTATGGATGATAAGTTGCACAAGAAAAAACTTAAAGCGGAAATGCTCCTGCAAGTGCATGACGAATTGATTTTCGAAGTGCCGGATGACGAAGTGGATGCAACCATTTTAGTCGTGAAAAAAGTCATGGAAGACGCGCCGCATCCCGCCATTCAATTAGCAGTGCCCCTGCAGGTTGATGCGCGCGCCGCGAAAAATTGGGACGAGGCGCATTGATGGCTACGCTTCCCACACTCTCCTCCGAAGAGCTTGAACGTTACGCGCGCCATATCGTGTTGCGTGATGTTGGCGGGCCGGGACAGCAACGCCTAAAAGCGGCGCGCGTTCTGGTGATTGGCGCAGGCGGGTTGGGTGCGCCTTTGTTGCAATATCTTGCCGCCGCCGGTGTCGGCACGATGGGTCTTGTCGATGATGATGTCGTCTCACTCTCCAATCTTCAGCGGCAGATCATTCATGGCACATCCGATGTTGGTCGCCCGAAAACGGAAAGTGCATCTGAAGCGATGCATCGCATCAATCCGCATGTGAAGGTGGAGACACATCACACGCGCATCCTGCCAGAGAATGCGTCATCTTTGATTTCATCCTATGATGTGATTGCCGATGGGTCCGATAATTTCACAACACGCTATCTTGTGTCCGATACATGCTGCCGCGAAAAGAAGCCGTTGATTACCGCTGCGCTCGGCGCGATGGACGCGACAATCACAACGCTTCGCCCGTTTGAAAAAAGTACGGATGGCGAATTAAATCCAACCTATCGTTGTTTATTTCCCGAGCCGCCGCCCGCAGGTATGGTTCCGGCATGTGCGGAAGCTGGTGTGCTCGGCGCACTTGCGGGATTAGCAGGAAGTTTGATGGCGCTCGAAGTTATTCGCGCGATTGTTGGTTTTGGCGAACCGCTTGTCGGAAAGCTTTTGATGATTGATGCGCGCGCGATGCGATTTGAAACGGTTCAGTATCGCTGGGATCCCGACAATCCATTGACGGGATCAAGCGCCTCACTCTGATTGCGAGACGCGGGTCGATGCATATTTCGAATTGCGCAAAATCACCTTCGCGCCAATCTCGACGCGATTATAAAGATCGGCGACATCTTCATTGAGCATCCGGATACAACCGCTCGAGACTTGTTCGCCAATGGTCCATGGTTCATTTGTTCCGTGAATGCGGAAGAGAATGTCCTGACCATTTTTATAAAGATAAAGCGCGCGCGCCCCGAGCGGACTATCAAGTCCGCCTTCCATGCTCGCAGGTAAATTCGGGATCAAAGCGCGCATGGTTTGTGTGGGAATCCAATCAGGCCACACACCTTTCCGGCCAACGCTCGCATTGCCTTGCCATGAGAATCCACGACGACCGACACCGATGCCATAGCGAATGGCCGTACCATCACCCGGATAGAAAAAGAGATGGCGATTATCGATATCGACCACAATTGTGTTTGCCGGCATGTCTTCGGGTGCCGAAACGGTTTCGCGGCGCAAATCCGCGCGCAAGCGTGAGCGATCAATTTTCGGAATGTCGTAGGGCTCATCGGGAATCGACCCGACATACCATTGATCGGCATCATCAGGTGGCTCAACCGAATGATAGGCTTCGGTGCTTGCAAGCTGGATCCTGGCGCCATTGTTTTCGCTTGTCACGTCCGTGGCAAAAGCAGGTACGGACAAAGCGAGCGCGCAGAGGCCGAGCGCCGCGCCCCGACAAAATGAAATCACAGAAAAACTCATATGCGATTGAGCCATGGGTCAAACACCAATACAGAATCGATGCCATAAAATACGCAAAGAATGGATAAGGATTTCTTACCCGATCAAACGTTACGCGCTATTAGGCACGTAACGTAGCTCCTGTCTTCTTCTGAACTTCGGCAATAATACGGCTGGAGACTGCGTCAATTTCGACATCGGTCAGTGTTTTGTCGGTTGGTTGCAGCGTTACCGCAATCGCGACGGAGATTTTGCCATCAGCCACGCCCGTTCCTTCATAAAGATCGAAGACCGTGATGTCGCTGATGAGTGAGCGCTCGGCGGCTTGAGCGGCTTTCAAAATATCGGCTGCCGGAACCGTTTTATCGACAATAAACGCGAAATCGCGGCTCACTGGTTGGAAATCCGACAAAACGAGCTTTGGTTTCATCTTTGTGGGGCGTGCTTTTGGTGGCGGAAGCGCATCGAGATTAATCTCGATCGCGACAATCGGCCCCTTCACATCGAGCGCTTCGAGAATGCGTGGATGAATTTCACCAAATGCACCGACAACCATTTTAGGGCCAAATTGCAGCGTGCCTGAACGGCCCGGATGGAACCAGCTTGGTCCGCCTTGTGCGATCTGAAGCCCAGCGGTCGGAACACCAAGCGTTTCAAGAAGTGCCAAGGCATCGCCCTTCGCCTCAAAGAGATCGACGCTGTTTTGACCCTGCCAATGACGACCAAGGCCTTTCGAGGCCGCTAAGCCGCGACGGATCGCGGCCGCAGAAATCGTTTGGTCCTTCGGCTCTGCCCCCGCAAAGACTTGGCCCACTTCAAAAAGCGCGACATCATGAATGCCGCGATCCGCATTGCGTCCAGCGGCTTTGATAAGACCCGGCAAGAGACTCGGGCGCATGTCAGAAAGATCAGAAGCAATCGGATTGGCGAGTGCGAGCTCTGGTTTGCCACCGCCAAACAATTCAGCTTCCGCTTTTGAGATGAAAGACCATGTCACCGCTTCAACGAGTCCGCGCGTTGCCAACGCCCGTTTGGCAAGCCGCGTACGCTTTTGAATGAGCGTCAAAACGGGCTTTGGCACTTCGGCCACTTCGCGCGGGAAAGGCACGGTCTCAACCTGATCAAGCCCTGCTATGCGCATGATTTCTTCGACAAGATCGGCTTTGTCTTCGACGTCCGGCCGCCATGAAGGTACCGCGACTTTCACGTCCTTGTCCGTGCCTGAAACCCAAAAGCCGAGCTCGGTCAGGATCGCTTTCATTTCCGGCACAAGCAGTGAAAGGCCCGTCAGACGTTTCACTTCCGACCACGGGAAATTGATGATTTTTTCAGGCGCGGGAATTTCACCCGCCACAAGCGCTTCGCTCGCTTCACCGCCGCAAAGATCAAGAACCAGTTTTGTTGCGAGATCGAGACCTGGCACGCAGAAAGCCGGATCAACACCACGCTCGAAACGATAACGTGCATCTGTGTTGATGCCGAGCGCGCGGCCCGAGCGTGCGGTGTTCAACGGATCCCAGAGTGCGGATTCAATCAGCACATCGGTTGTGTGTTCATCACACCCTGAATGTTCACCGCCCATAATGCCAGCAATCGATTCAACGCCATTGTCATCACAGATCACGACAACAGACGGATCGGGCTTATAGGTTTTGCCATCAAGAGCGAGAATCTCATCGCCATCTTTGGCATGACGCACAACGAGATTGCCTTTGACTTTTTTGGCATCAAACACATGCAAAGGCCGGCCACGATCAAATGTGATGTAATTCGTGATATCGACAAGCGTGTTGATGGGCCGCAAACCAATCGCTTTCAAACGACGCTGCATCCATTCAGGGCTTGGGCCATTTTTTACGCCGCGCACGAGACGCAGCGCGAAGGCGGGCGCCAAATGTTTTTGATCCGATGCAAAATTCAATTTCACATCGACGGGGCAGGCGCCCTTGCCTTTGATCGACGGTAAATCATGCCGTTTTAAGGAGCCGAGTCCTGCGGCGGCAAGATCGCGCGCAATGCCATAAACACCGAGCGCGTCGGACCTGTTCGGCGTGATCGCAACATCAATCACCGGATCATCAACGCCTGCGTAATCAACATAACGCACGCCGATGGGTGCATCAGCAGGCAGATCAATAATGCCTTCGTGATCTTCGGAAAGACCGAGTTCAAAAGCCGAGCAGAGCATACCAGCTGATTCAACACCACGCACAACGCCCACAGTGATCGTGATATTCTTGCCCGGAATGAATGTGCCCGGCGGCGAGAACACGCTCATCATGCCCGCGCGCGCATTCGGTGCGCCGCAGACCACTTGAATCGGTTTGCCATCACCCGTGTCGACCATACAGACGCGCAAGCGATCCGCATTCGGATGTTGCTCGGCCGAAATCACTTTCGCGGTGATATAGGGCGCTAAAACTTTTGCCGGATCTTCGACGCTTTCAACCTCAAGACCCACGCGCGTGAGCGCTTCAACAATATCGTTGAGCGAGGCGGATGTATCGAGATGCTCTTTAAGCCAGGAGAGTGTGAATTTCATTGTGTCAGTTACTTTTTGAAGCCTCTTTCGAGAGCTTTATAAATGTCATCGTCGTTGCGTTTGCCGATCAAACGAACCTGAAGGGTTTGCTCATCGACGGTATAGATAATCCGGTATTCTCCGGCCCGAAGACGCCGCATGGGTGAATAGCCTTTGAGCAATTCCGAAGGCAAGGCCTGAGGATCATTTGCGAGCGATTGAAGCCTTTCAGCGATCTGCCGCGCCTGTTTTGCAAGCAGCGATTCCAGAAACGCCGCCGCCTGCCGCGAAAGATTAATCGCGTACATTTAGGATTTTATCCAACAAGGCTTTGCTCGCCTCCTCGCCGATATACCCTTCCTGATGCGCTTTCAGCGCCTTTTCACCCCAAATCGTATCTTCCACGTCTTGGATCGACATAAACACGCCCACGGGACGATTTTGCTTGGTAATCAGCACCGGCTCGCGCTGCGCCGCTTCAATCATTTGGCCAAAGGCGTTTTTAGCCTTCGCTGCGGTCATGGTTTTCATATCAGCCTCCTCACCATATTGGCTAATATAGCTAAATTAGCTAATTTGGACAAGACCACTGTCTTGGGACCCTTTTCACACGCTCAAGCCGCCTGCCAAAGTCGGCAGGTCAAGCGGGCGGAAACCGTAATGCGACAGCCAGCGCATATCGGCTTCAAAGAAGGGACGAAGATCCGGCATGCCATATTTCAGCATCGCAATGCGGTCGATGCCCATGCCCCAGGCGAAGCCCTGATATTCATCGGGATCGAGACCGCAATTGCGGATGACATTCGGATGCACCATACCGCAGCCCAAAATTTCAAGCCAATCTTCACCTTCACCAAAACGGATTTCACCGCCTTTGCGCGAGCATTGAATATCAACTTCAACCGAAGGCTCCGTGAACGGAAAAAAGCTTGGGCGGAAACGCATTTTCACATCATCAACTTCGAAGAAGCTTTTGCAGAATTCCGCCAAGATCCATTTCAAGTGACCAAGATGCGAACCCTTATCGATCACAAGGCCTTCGACCTGGTGGAACATTGGCGTATGTGTTTGATCTGAGTCACAACGATAGGTGCGGCCCGGAATAATCACGCGGATCGGCGGTTTCACACTCATCATGGTGTGAATTTGAACAGGGCTTGTATGCGTGCGCAAAAGCTTGCGCTCGCCCTTCTCATTCGGATTGAAAAAGAATGTGTCATGCATTTCACGCGCGGGATGGCCAACAGGAAAATTTAGCGCGGTGAAATTATAAAAATCAGTTTCGACATCGGGACCTTCCGCAACCGAGAAACCCATATCCGCGAAAATCGTTGTGAGTTCATCAATCACTTGGCTGATCGGATGAATGCGTCCGCGCGCGGCAGCGCTTTGCGGCAAAGGCAAAGTGACATCCACACGTTCGCTTGCGAGACGATGATCGAGCGCTGCCGATTTAAGAGCATCGCGTTTCGTTGTCAGCGCTTCGCTCACACGGTCACGCAGACCATTGATGAGCGGGCCTTTCTCCTTGCGCTCATCAGGCGTCATCGCGCCGAGTGTTTTAAGCAAAGCGGAAATCGAACCCGCTTTGCCAAGGGCTGCAACACGCACGGCTTCGAGCGCTGCCTCATCACTGGCGGCAGCAATCGCTTTGGTTAAATCGGTTTCGAGCGCGGAAAGATCGGTCATGGGACAATCCCGAATGGGTTAAGAAAAAAGCCCGCGATGAGACTCGCGGGCCTTGTAGCGGTTCGACGAATATGTCGGGTGGTTGCGTAATCAGGCAACCGCCGGCAATGCCGCTTTGGCCTTCGCGACAAGCGCGGCGAAAGCAGCCGGCTCGGTGATGGCGAGATCGGAGAGGACCTTACGATCAACCGAAATGCCCGCTTTGTTGAGGCCGTCGATGAAACGCGAATAGACGAGGCCGTGCTCACGCACAGCGGCGTTCAAACGCTGAATCCAGAGTGCACGGATCGTGCGCTTCTTGGCGCGACGGTCGCGTGTTGCATATTGCATCGCACGATCAACAGCGGCCTTTGCGGCGCGGATCGTGTTTTTGCGGCGGCCGTAAAATCCTTTAGCGGCCTTGTAGGTTTTCTTATGTTTGGCGTGGGATGTTACACCCCGTTTGACGCGTGCCATGGCTGATCTCCTTTAGAATTCGGAATGAAGCGAAAAATACAAAAGCCCGGGCGATCAGCCGTTGGGCAGGAAGTATTTCTTGACGTTGTAGCCATCCGTCTCGAATAGCACATTGGTGCCGCGTAAGTTACGGATTTGCTTGTTCGTGCGCTTGATCATGCCGTGGCGCTTGCCGGCTTGGGCATAGACGACTTTGCCCGATCCGGTCACTTTGAACCGCTTTTTAGCGGCCGATTTGGTCTTCATCTTGGGCATTTTGCTCTCCATCCGGTGAAAAACTTCACCGTTTTTAAAAATAGGCGACGTGTTGCCACGCCGTTCGTCTCGTTATGAGCGAAAATGACCGCCACGGCAGCCCTTACCGGCCGGGCGATCGAAGGCGGTTCATTAGAAGAAAAGCCCCGGTAATGCAACCGCTGAAGGACTTTAATTTTTTGAGCCGATCGCCCGTTTTTCCCGTAAAATCATGGCTATGACCGATTCCGACCTCATTCTGCCCCCTGACGGCCGCCAATCAGAAACCGCGCTTATGGTCGCGCGGGGGACAAGGCGGCTTTTGACGAGCCTTGGCTTCGTTTCGGTGACGGAAGTGTCGCTGGCTTCCGGCCGGCGGGCCGATCTCGTTGCCCTTGCTGATGATGGCACCGTCTGGATCGTTGAAATCAAATCGAGCATCGAGGATTTTAGGGTCGATCAGAAATGGCCCGAATACCGGATTCATTGCGACCGGCTGTTTTTTGCCATTCCGGACCATGTGCCCACCGAAATCATGCCCGAGGATGCGGGGCTCATTCTGGCCGATGCCTATGGTGCGGCGGTGCTCCGCGATGCGCCCGAACACAAAATGCCGGCAGCGACCAGAAAAGCCATGTTGGTGCGCCTCGCCCGTGCCGCCGCCGACCGCCTGCATCGCTTGGCTGATCCGAGGATCGGTTAGGTTTAGTCCTCATCCTGAGGAGCCGCAATTCATCATCCTCATCCTGAGCCACATCGCGCAAGCGATGTGTGTCGAAGGACGTGGTTCATAGCGCTCATTTGGCATGTGGTTCGACTCGCGCCTTCGGCGCGGCTCACCATGAGGAAATTAGAAGGACCCTCATCCTGAGCCACATCGGGCAAGCGATGTGTGTCGAAGGACATCCTTCGACTCGCGCTGCTGCGTATCTCGGCTCATCATATCTTATCGTCATGGCCGGGTTTAGCCCGGCCACCCACGACTTACTTTAACCTTCGAGCATCACCTAAAGTCGTAGATGGCAGGCACAAGGCCTGCCATGACTGTAAGAGTATGGGTTCGCTCGTATTTAATTGCACTTATTCATTTTCATCGCCCGTCATCACCTCGTGATTAACTTGCCCAGTCCGCGTGTAACACGTCGGGCGATTTGCGTTTTGGTGCGGGGTTTGCTTTAGTTGCCCTTAGGTCATGTGCATCATGACTCGGGGCATAACAACCCCTCCGTGAGCGGCAGTGCATCTGCCGTGACCAAACTGCCCTGACGCTTCCACGTCGGGGTGGCGGCGTTATGTTCAGGTCGCGAGACTAAAAGCGTCGCGGCCAGCTTACGGTGGCTAGTTAACACCCCGACTCCAGCGTGGCTCACGCTGGGGTCGTTCTCTTTTGAGAATAGGGGACACGCAAAATGCCGCGCTTTGATTACACTCAGCCTATGACATTTCTAAAAGCGTTTGAGCAGTTCAGCGTCGCGCTTCATGGCGTTATGGTCGCGTTGCGTGACGAAGTGAATTTTGGTGAAACTCGTGACGAGGCGACTCTCAACGCCGCCGCTTTACTGTGTTCACTGCTTGAAGACACGCAGAGTGAAGCGAATACGCTTTTAGAAAAGTTAGAGAGGCGCAGAAATGAGCATTAGAGTGTTTTTGTAAGCGAACGCTTTTTCATTGTTGTCATGGCAGGCCTTGTGCCTGCCATCCACGACTTATGATGTCGCGCGATAATTCCGAATTAAGTCGTAGATGGCCGGGCTGAACCCGGCCATGACGATTGAATAAATTTATGTAACAAAACGCTCACGCATCCGCCATTTTTTCAAACTGTCCCGCTTTGCGGAAACGGTAAAGATAAGACGGAACAATATCATCAATCGTTTCGCCTTTAATACCTATGCCTTCAAGCGTCAGGCCCGCTTCAGACGCTTCTGCCGAGACAACATTATCTTGTTCGAGCAATGTCACTTGATCACGCGTTAATTGCAGCGCGTGTGGCATCAAGCCGAAGGAAACCGCATTCGCGATTTCCATCACGCCCGCCTGAATGCGCGCGAGCGGGAAGGGCAGCGGCAACAGCACGCGGCGGCGATTGGTGATTTTCAACACCGCTTGCATCAAGTCGCGGAAGCTCTTCACTTCTGGTCCGCCAAGCTCATAGGTAGCGCCAGATTTCAGTGCACCATCGATAGCGCGAGCAACGGTTTCAGCAACATCGCCCACAAAAACGGGTTGGAATTTTGTCTCGCCGCCGCCGATCAAAGGCAGAGCGGGCATCACGCGGGCGAGCGCCGCAAAACGGTTGAAGAAATCATCTTCCGGGCCGAACACGATGGAGGGGCGCAGAATGATCGCGTCTTTGATGGCCGCTTTCACAGCCTCTTCACCCGCCGCTTTTGAGCGCGCATAAGCGGAAGGCGACTCGGCATCGGCACCTATTGCCGACATCTGTACGAAGCGGGTAATGCCTTCGCGCGCGGCGGCTTCCGCGATCGCTTTCGCGCCATTGGCCTGCACCGCATAGAAACGCTGGCGACCTTTTTCGGCAAGAATGCCGACAAGATTGACGACCGCATTGGCTCCCTTCACCGCACGCGCGACCGAGTCCGGATAGCGCAAATTGGCTTGCACGGCGTGAATTTGGCCGACATTGCCTAAAGGCTGGAGGAAATTCGCAAGATCGGGCCGGCGCACCGCCACCCGCACGCGATAACCACGTTTTGCCAAAGCGCGCACGACATGGCGGCCGATAAACCCCGATCCGCCAAAAACGGTGACAAGCTGCTCGGAGGGTTGAGCCATGATGCGATCCTCTTAATCCTCGAAAATTCTGCGCTCGGTGATAGTCCGGCTTTCAGGATTTGAAAAGCCCGACCAAAGCCGCCCGCACGCCTCGGGCGTGCTCACGAAAAATAGCGTATCAGAAAGCTTCGATAGATTGTTTCAAGTTTAACGATGTCAGCCACCGGCACACGCTCGTCAATCTGATGCATCGTCTGGCCGACAAGGCCGAACTCGATCACGGGGCAGTAATTTTTAATAAAGCGCGCATCCGATGTGCCGCCCGATGTTGAAAGCGCGGGGCGGATGCCGGTTGACTGTTCAATCGACTGGATCGCCATATCAACAAAAGGGCCGGGTGCGGTGACAAATGAATCCGCATTCGAGGGTTCGAAGACAACCGTGTAACGAACGCTGTTTCCGGCAATCAGGCGCAAGCGATTTTCAATCTCCGCTTTGAGCGAGTCTTGCGTCCATTGATCATTGAACCGAATGTTGAAACTCGCGCGTGCGGATTGCGGGATCACATTCGACGCTTTGTTGCCGACATCAACCGTTGAAAATTCGAGATTGCTCGGCGGGAAATGATCGGTGCCGTGATCAAGCGGTTCTTCGTTCAAACCCGCGATCAATTTCACAATGCCGCGAATGGGATTTTCAGCCAGATGCGGATAGGCGATATGGCCTTGCTTGCCTTCGACAATAAGATGACCGCTCAATGAACCGCGACGGCCGATCTTGATCATATCGCCCAGCGTGTTGGGATTCGTCGGTTCACCCAAAATACAATGATCGAATTTTTCGCCGCGCGCTTTCGCCCATTCAAGCAATTTCACGGTGCCGTTAACAGCGGGGCCTTCTTCATCGCCGGTAATCAAAAACGCAATCGAGCCTTTGAATGATGCGCCTTGTTCTTCGAGAAAATTCAACGCGGCTGAGACAGAAGCGGCAACGCCGCCTTTCATATCTGCAGCACCGCGCCCGTAAAGAATGCCGTCAACAATCGCGCCGGAAAATGGCGCTTGCGACCAGCGCGTTTCATCGCCTGTCGGCACAACATCTGTGTGGCCCGCAAACACAAGGCAAGGCCCTTCAGTGCCAATGCGTGCGTAAAGGTTATCAATATCGGGCGTGTCTTCATCTGTGAAACGCACGATGTGACTTTCAAACCCACGCTCTTTCAACAGCGCATCAAGCAAGCGCAACGCACCACCTTCTTCAGGTGTCACTGAAGGGCATTGAATGAGGGCTTGCGTTAACGCAACGGGGTCGAGAGGGTTGAGCATCAGAAAGCCTTTTTGAGTCCGGCCTGTTTTAACACTTCATTTGCCATATGGCGGGACTTTGTTGTTTTGGGAACTGTAAAATTTAGTCCTGAAACTGGACTGAACCAGATTTCATGACTGCCTTTCCCCTCTCTCACAAAAATACATTTGTTAGCCAATAAAATCGCAATGAGATCGCGATAGAAATTGGCCATGTTTACGCTGCCGATAATGACACGCGCGACTCTGCCCGAACAGTGAAGGCACTTGCATCAAGTTCTAGCCGATTAAGCTCAATGAGATCAGGAAGAACGTGGCCGATCTCATCAAGAAGCCGAGGCCAAGTTTCAGCTTCTACAGCAAGTCCCGGCACGGCATCACTTGAAGCAAGCCAAACGCCCGCGTCCGCGTCCCAAGACGCTTTAATGATAAAGTCACGAGGTAATTTGTTTGCCATTGCTGGATCATCCTCCGATTGGGAAGGACCGTCAATCCGCTTCTCAATCCCTCAGCAATTCATTGATACCGGTTTTCGCGCGTGTCTTTGCATCGACGCGTTTGACGATCACGGCACAATAAAGTGACGGGCCCATCGTGCCATCGGGCAAAGGCTTGCCGGGCATGGAACCCGAAACCACCACCGAATAAGGCGGCACGCGACCCATAAACACTTCGCCCGTTTCGCGATCAATGATCTTGGTCGATTGGCCGATAAACACGCCCATCGAAATCACCGAACCTTCACCCACCACAACGCCTTCTACGACTTCCGAACGCGCGCCGATAAAGCAATTGTCTTCGATGATGGTGGGGCCCGCTTGCACGGGCTCGAGCACGCCGCCAATACCGACTCCGCCCGAAAGATGCACATTCTTGCCGATCTGTGCGCAGGAGCCGACAGTAACCCATGTATCAACCATCGTGCCAGAATCAACATAGCCGCCGATATTGACGAAGGACGGCATCAAAATCGCGTTGGGGGCGATATAGGCCCCGCGCCGCACGGTGCAGTTGGGCACGGTGCGAAAGCCCGCTTTGGTGAAGTCCGCCGCCGTCCAGCCATCGAATTTCGAAGGGACCTTGTCCCACCAGCTCGAGCCGCCCGGGCCGCCCGAAATCAGCGCATTGTCATTGAGACGGAAGGAGAGCAGCACCGCCTTTTTGAGCCATTGATGCGTGGTCCAAGCGCCGTCATCCCCCTTGGTCGCCACCCGCAACTCGCCCGAATCAAGTTTTTGAAGCGCAAAATCGACCGCGTCCCGGACTTCGCCCTTGGTTGCGGCGTTGAGTTCGGTGCGCTTTTCCCAAGCGGCGTCGATGATGGCGGCGAGCGCGTCATGTGACATGGCGTGTGATCCCATAAATCTGTGTGAAGTGCGGCGCGCTTCTTACCAAGATGCGGGTGACGTGTCACCCCGTGCGGCAACTCAAACGGTTTTGATCGTCTCAATCAATTTTGGTTGTCGATCCAAAAGTTTCAACAACAAATAAGTGGGCCAACTCGGTTGCGCCACGCCGCGTTCATATTTCGAAAAACTATTGGGCGATCCGGTGAGCAAAAGACTTGCGTCTTTTTGGGTTAAACCCGTTGAAGCGCGAACTTTTTTGGCGAGCGTTTTAGCTTGTTCTACATAATCAGCTTTCAACTCCGCCAACGCGGAATCTAATGGCAATGAATCATCTCCGATGAGAATCCCATCGCTATTATCATCGGGAAACCAGCCTTCGATTTCGACCTGCTTCGACATGCCCATATAAGACACGGTCTCAACACGGCGCGCGCGTTTGAGTGTTGCGCCCGTTTCGGGATGTTTCATGGTCTTTGCGCGCGCCATTTATTTTTCCTTAAACGATAACAGAACGAATTCAGTCAAAATATGATCTGTAAATTTCACATAGATCAGACGATCCTCATGAGGTAGATGATAAACATCCTGCCATTGCCGATGATTGTGTAAACTCGTCATCGATTTATAGAAGTGACGCGGCATAAGGGCTTCAACCAAACTTATAAGATCGGTCACGGAATAACCAAGCTCACGCGCGGATCGGACGGCACCCAGTGTGATGGCCCTATGCTGCGTGAAGGCCAGCTTGAATGCCGCAAGATCATGGGTTGGCTTCTGTTTTTCCAAGGATCGAATACACCTTTAAGGTTGTTTTGTCAAGACATGAATTTCGTACCTGAAAATAGAAATCGGCCAAGTTTTCGATGGTTTCAACCAATCCTCGGTTGCAGCGCCGTCGCGTATCCTTAAAAGTCAAATCCAGATCATTTCTATTGGATGTTTCACCATGCGATTATATCTCAAAAACCCCCTCGCCATTCTTGCCGATGATGCTGCGGGTGGGCTTGTGATCGAGCGCGGCAAGATTGTTGAAATTGTGCCGCGTGGCGCGTCACCACGCGGGCTGGTTGATCAAACATTCGACGCGTCGCGCCATGTTATCTTGCCGGGCCTCATCAACACGCATCATCATTTTTATCAGACGCTCACACGCGCGCATCCGGCGGCGATCAACAAAGAATTGTTTCCGTGGCTCAAAGCGCTTTATCCGATCTGGGCGCGGCTTGATCCGGAGCGATTCCGCGTGGCGGTGCGTTTGGCACTTATTGAATTACTGATGTCGGGCTGCACAACGGCGGCGGATCATCATTATCTTTTTCCCGCAGGTCTCGATGAAGCCATCGATATCGAAGTCGATGAAGCGAAGAAACTCGGTATGCGCATGACGGTGACGCGTGGCTCCATGAATTTGTCGCAGAAAGATGGCGGCTTGCCGCCCGATTCCGTTGTGCAAGACGAAGACACGATTTTGGCTGATAGCGAGCGGTTGCTCTCGCGCTATCATGATAAAAAAGACGGCGCGCAGATTCGCGTGGCACTTGCGCCGTGCTCGCCTTTTTCTGTTACCAAAAGATTGATGGCTGAGAGCGCCGCACTCGCCGAGAAATATGACGCGCGGCTTCATACGCATCTGGCTGAAACAAAAGACGAAGATGCCTATTGCGCCGAAGTTTATCAATGTCGCCCGATTGAATTATTGGAAGAAGTGGGCTGGCTTTCCCCGCGCACATGGCTCGCGCATGGTGTTCATTTCACCGCGGATGATTGCACGAAGCTTGGCCGCCATGGTGTAGGCATTTGTCATTGCCCAACATCGAATGCGGTACTCGCTTCCGGTTTTTGCAAAACGCGAGAGTTGGAACGCGCCGGCGCGCCGGTAGGCTTAGGCGTTGATGGATCAGCCTCAAATGATTCCTCCAATATGATGGAGGCGGTGCGACACGCTTTGATGGTCAATCGCTTGCATTATGAATCGGCTGAAGCGGTCACGCATTTTGATGCGTTGCGATGGGCAACAGAAGGATCCGCGCGTTGTTTGGGGCGTGAGGATATTGGTCGAATCGCTGTTGGCAAACAGGCAGATCTCGCGCTCTTCACGCTGGATGAGCCGCGTTTTTCTGGCGGCCATGATCCGCTCGCGACACTTGTTTTATGCGGTGCGCATCGTGCTGATCGCGTGATGATCGGTGGTGAGTGGCGTGTGATTGATGCGATGCCGGTTGGAATTGATCTATCGAAACTTGTGGCAGATCATCAGCAGGCGGCGAAGATGTTTGCTTAGTAATAGCGTCATTGCGGGAGAACATATTCTCACATCGTCATGGCCGGGTTTAGCCCGGCCATCCACGACTTCTACTTCAATTTGATCAAATAATGATAAGTCGTGGATGGCAGGCGCAAGGCCTGCCATGACGTTACAAAATTATGCCTTTGATCGCAATCACGATGTAATTTAATAGTCTTTTCGTCTAAATTAATTCACGCAAAAAACCCGCCAAATCTTTCGTTTTGAAATGGATGTAAGGCGCGTCGATATCCATCTGCTCTGAGGCTTCGCGATACACGTCAAATTGCTTTGGCAAAATCAGCACGGTGCGCATACCAAGCTGATAGGGCACGACAAGGTTTTTTGCCAAATCTTCAAACATTGCCGCGTGTGACGGATCAATCTGATATTGATCGAGAAATTTGAGGTAAGTGGCTTCTTCTGGTTTGGGTGTGAAATCAGCGGCGATGATGTCAAAGATTGCTTCGAAATGATGAAGAATGCCCAAGCGTCCCGCCACATTGCGGGCATGGGCTTCTGATCCATTGGTGAGAATGAGTTTTCGACCAGGAAGCGCTTCAATCGCGTGGCCAAGCTCGGGATCAGGCGGCAAACGTGATACATCAATATCATGCGCGAAATCGAGAAACGGTTCCGGTTTCATGCCATATTGGTCCATCAGGACTTTCAGCGTCGTTCCATATTTCTGGTAATAATATTTCTGCAATGCGCGCGCTGACATGCCGTCGATGCCAAACATGTTGCCGAGAAACAAGGTGATGCGTTGGTCAACCTGCGGCCAAAGCGCGGATTCGGGTGGATAAAGCGTGTTGTCGAGATCGAAGATCCAGACATTCACATCGGCGAAGGCATCCGCAGCGCAGCTTGTTGTAAATTCTGTTGTGTCCGTCAAAATTTCCATCCCGGCGCGTCCAAGAGCCAAGCCTCTATTCGAGAAGACTTTGAAAATCCATTAAATTGGTGATATACAAAAAGAGTTAACGGGAGCTGCCTTGAGGAGTTGTCCCCATGAGTGTCGCCGCCTTCGATACTTTGAAGTTTGCGCAAAATCTGCGCGACAAGGCAAAGCTGACGCCGGAACAGGCCGAAGGCATTTCAGAAGCCTTCGCCGATGCCACCAGCGAACAGATGGTCACCAAAACTTATCTCGACGCAAAGCTCAAAGAGATGCAGCTAACCATTGGCGGCATGATCGTTGCGCTTGGCGGAATTCTGATCGCCATCAAATTTCTCGGTAACTAATATCAAACGTCACTTCGTAATCAATGTTCCAGCGCCATGATCGGTGAGCAATTCGAGCAGCACTGCATGAGGGACTTTGCCGTCGAGAATGACAACACCTTCGACGCCTTGTTCAAGTGCATAGATGCAGGTCTCGACTTTCGGAATCATGCCGCCTGTAATCGTGCCGTCGGCGATCAATTCATGAATTTTCGCAACCGTTAGCTCCGAAATGAGATTTTTGTTTTTATCGAGTACGCCCGGCACATCGGTGAGGAGAAGAAGACGCTTCGCTTTCAAAGCGCCGGCAATCGCGCCCGCAAATGTATCGGCATTTACATTATAAGTCTGCCCGTCATCGCCATTACAAACCGGTGCCAAGACAGGGATCAGTTCGCGACCGAGCAAAGCATCGAGCACACGGCTATCGACATGATGTGGCTCGCCAACAAAACCGAGATCGATTTCTTGTTCCTGCTTTGTTGTATCATCAACGATTGTGCGGGTGAGCTTATGCGCGGTGACCATATTGCCGTCTTTGCCGCAGAGCCCGATGGCGCGACCACCTTCATTGTTAATAAAGCCGACAATTTGTTTGTTGATGAGCCCCGCAAGCACCATCTCCACAACATCCATTGTGGCTTTATCGGTGACGCGCAGTCCGGCAGCAAATTCGCTTTTGATATTGAGGCGGTTCAGCATTGCGCCGATTTGTGGTCCGCCGCCATGCACAACAACAGGATTCACCCCGGCTTGCTCGAGCAAGATCATGTCTTTGGCAAAGTCACGCGCCATTTGTTCGTCGCCCATCGCATGGCCGCCATATTTTACGACAATGGTCGCATCATCATAGCGTTGCATATGAGGAAGTGCGCGCATTAGAAGTTCGGCTTGGGCGTAAGGCGTTGAGTCAGTCATGCTCGGGACCCTGTCATCGGGAAGAAAGTGAATTCGGCTTTACCTTAAAGTCTTGTCATTGTCGCGGGGGCGCATGCGCTGAACAAGAGAAGCAAACGCGCCGAGAGCTAAAAATCCCCAGCCGATCATGAGGATGAAACCACCCGCAGGCGCGGCCATCGGAAAAAGCGGCGTGCTCCAGAACACCCTAAATGATATGTCGCTTGAGAATAATGTCGCCCCCAGCGCCAAGAGCCCCGCGGCTATGATACCCATCCGCGGGTTGAGGAGATGGCTCCGCGTGGCGGCAAGTGACGCGATGATCGCCGGCGCATGGCTCAAAAGAATGAGCGCCGCGGCGTTGAGTGACGTGGCGCTTGTGAGATGTGCAGCGGCTGCCGCTGTCGCGACGCCGCACAGGCCGAGTAGGGCGGCCCATAGAGCGAGAGCGCTTTCACTCCGCCGCATCATGAGCCGCGCTCTTCGAGAAGGCGGGCAATGGCGGTGCGCAAATCGGGAATGCCATCGCCTGTTCGGCTCGATGTAAAAATGATTTCTGGATAGGCCGCGGGCCTTTTGGCAATTTCCAAACGCGTGGCCGACAACATCTTTTCTACATCACCTTTTTTGACTTCATCATATTTTGTGAGGACAAGTGCATAAGAAACAGCGGCGGTGTCGAGCAAATTCATCACATCGCGATCAACATCTTTCACGCCATGGCGTCCGTCGATCAAAACATAGACGCGCGCGAGATTGGCGCGGCCTTTCAGATAATCGATGATCACATCTGTCCAGGCTTCGACTTTGGCTTTCGAGACGGCTGCATAACCATAACCGGGCATATCAACGAGCATGAAATGGCCGCCGATATCAAAGAAATTCAATTGCTGCGTGCGGCCCGGCGTATGCGAGGTACGGGCGAGCGTCTTGCGGTTTGTGAGCGCATTCACAAGTGAGGATTTGCCGACATTCGACCGCCCGGCAAAGGCGATCTCCACGCTGTTCATCGGCAGGAGATTATCAATGGCGGTCGAGGCCCATTTAAAATCGGCCTCGCCCGCAAAAATCTTGCGTCCAATTTCGCGGAGGCGTGTCTCGTCTTCCGCCGCTTGCATCAGATCAGGATTTCTTGCGCGCAAGCGCCTTGAAGGAATTGGCGAGATTGCCCCAGAGCTCAATCTGAACGCCATGGCGTTTCATGATAAGATATTGTTGCGCCACGGAGAGCGTATTGTTCCACGTCCAATAGATCACGAGACCGGCCGGGAACGAACCAAGCATGAAGGTGAAAATCACCGGCATCCAGGCAAACATGGTTTGCTGAATGGGATCGGTGGGCGCGGGGTTCATTTTCATCTGCACCCACATCGTCACACCCATGATCAAAGGCCAAATGCCGATCATCAACATGGTTGGGGGTGTCCAGGGAATAAGACCGAAGAGGTTGAAGAGCGATGTCGGATCAGGCGCGGCAAGATCTTGGACCCAGCCGAAAAATGGCGCATGCCGCATTTCGATCGTGACATAGAGCACTTTATATAAGGAGAAGAAGACAGGGATCTGGATCAGCATCGGCCAGCATCCGGCAATCGGATTGATCTTCTCTGTTTTATAAAGCTCCATTAATTCTTGTTGCTGCTTCACCTTATCATCAGCGAAACGTTCGCGGATGGCCATTATCTGTGGCTGCACGGCTTTCATTTTCGCCATCGAGGCATAGCTCTTATTGGCGAGCGGGAAGAAGGCCGCTTTGACCAAAACCGTCACGATCAAAATCGCGATCCCGAAATTACCGGTCCAGTGGAAGAAGAATTCCATCAATTGGAAGAGCGGCTTCGTGAAGAAATAGAACCATCCCCAATCGATCAGAAGATCGAAACGCTTGATATTCAATGAAGCGCTGTAGCCATCAACGGCTTTGACTTCCTTCGCGCCGACGAAAAGGCGCTTGGTCGATGTGGCCGGTGCGCCCTGCGCCACCGTCGCGGCCGGCAGCATCAAATCGGCTTCATATATATGTGTCGTGCCTGCAATCGCCCGATAGGTCGCGTCGTAAGATTGCGATTGATCGGGAATGAATGCGGCCGCCCAATATTTATCCGTGATACCGGTAAAACCGCCAACCGCCGCTTTATATTGTGCGCCTTTGCCACCGGCGGGAAGCGCTTCGCCTTTATCGACTTTATCATAAGTGAGTTCGGTGAGCCCTTGTTCACCCAACACGCCGACAAAACCTTCATGCAGCACATAAGTATCTGCGACATGCGGTTTGTTGAAACGGCGGATCACGCTGTAGGGGACCAGTGTTGCGCTGGCATTGCCTGTTGCTTCAACACTGTCGGTGATCGTGAACATATAGAGATTATCGACCGCGATCACGCGCTTGAACAAAAAGCCTTGGCCATTGTCCCAAGTGAGCGTCACTGGTTTTTCAGCGGTCAGGCGGTCGCTGTCGGCGGTCCATAATGTCGAGACAGACGGAAGTTCAATCGTCGAGCCTTGTGCGGCAAGCCAGAAGAAACGTGCAAAATAGGCATTCGCTGTTTTGTCTGGCGAGAAGAAAACAATATTTGTCGAGTTGGCGTCGACAGTCTCGCGATAGGACTTGAAAGCAACGTCATCGAGATCGCCACCCTTCAACGCAATCGATCCTTTGAGTTTCGGCGTATCGATGATGACGCGCGGCGAGGCGGCCAGCGCCTCTTCACGCGAAAGAAGTGCGGAAGGCGCTGCGGTTGAAGGCGCGGATGCCGATGGTGCCGGAGCGCCCGGTGTCGTCGGCGTCGTTTGCGCGGATTGTTGAGCGGCTTGTTCAGCCTGCTTCTTCGCGCCCTCGAGCATCGGAAGTCCGAAGAAATATTGCCACCCCACAAGCACGGCCATGGACAGAGCGATGGCGAGAATGAGATTTTTTGTGTCCTGCATGGCTCAAATTTTCTTCTGTGCGGGGTGTGAG
This sequence comes from Hyphomicrobiales bacterium, assembly GCA_046091665.1. Classification (GTDB taxonomy): domain Bacteria; phylum Pseudomonadota; class Alphaproteobacteria; order Rhizobiales; family Beijerinckiaceae; genus CAIUPE01. The sequence goes on along the minus strand of JBJTCD010000113.1, from coordinate 1,643 downwards.
GACGACGGATGAGACGATCCGGCGTTTGAGGAGAGGCGATTTAATCCGTGAGAAAGTTCTGAGAGCAAAGTGGCGTAGGGCGTTTCGAGAATGTCGCGACGACCAACGAGCACAAAATCAATACCATCGGAGGCATTTTTACGACCAACCGCTTGGATAGCCGCCCTCAAACGACGCTTGATCCGGTTTCGCTCGACGGCATTTCCGGTCTTTCCCGTGACGGTGAGACCGAAACGCGCGGGCCCTTCGAGAGGTGAACGACGCAGCGCCTGAATTGTGAAAAGCGCCGCATGGTGACTGCGCCCTTTGGCAGCGGCTAAAAATTCGCGACGTCGCGTAAGCCAGCGGTTCGGCTTCGGGTCCGTCGATTTCGGGGCCGTCCGCTTTTGAACCGTCATGGTAAACTCGAGATTTTCGCCGGGGATTGTCCTAAGCGGTCTGGGGGCTGACGGGGCGCAATCGCCACTCAGATCAAGCCGAAAGACGCTTCCGGCCGCGGGCGCGACGGGCCGCAATCACTTTACGACCACCCTTTGTGGCCATCCGGGCACGGAAGCCGTGCCGACGCTTGCGGACGAGCTTGCTCGGTTGATAAGTGCGCTTCACGGGTCTTCTCCAATCGTCTTTCGCCACAGCGCGCCGTCAGAACCCTGTCGGGCGGCGCACAGGTCTTAAACCATCTCAACGGCGGCTCGCCGTCAGAGCATCGTCTCGGGACCGGGCGGGGGTCAAAGTCAGCGGGGTTAATGGCGGAACAGGGCCGGAAAGTCAATTCACTCCATGGGTTCCGGCTTTCATCAAGGACGCGTCACACCGTGCGGTGACGAGGGTTGCAGTCGGTCGCGTGAGGCGTTAAGGAAGCGGCCCATGAGATCGGTGATAGCCGATCCCCGCGCCCGTAGCTCAGCTGGATAGAGCATCAGACTACGAATCTGAGGGTCGGACGTTCGAATCGTTCCGGGCGCGCCATTTTTTTCAAAGACTTAGGTTATTTTTTGCTTAGCTCTGCTTCCCAGAAAGCGGCATTGGGAAGCGTATGGGAAGCAGCACGATTGGTTTTTTACTTCGATCAGCCTCCGGGCGACTGATTAGGGAATAACTTGAAACGATAAGGGCCGGATCGAGAAACCCTAATCGGTTGTCCTTTCTGTATGATGCCCCTCATATGCATTTTTTAATTCTGATGATCACACGAGGCGAATTGTGTAGATCACAACACCGCCGTCTCAACAGATCACTTTGAGAATTTTAGTATAGGATCTGGAATTTAATCGGGGACCCCGTACCCCTATTGAGGGGTGCCGCCTTTTAGATCGCCCCTTTAGTCCTGATTTTTCGAGGACCGCGAGCAAGTGTGAAATATCCGAGGACCAATGATTTTGAGAAATGGGCCAAGGTACCGGGATGGGCGGGGGTGAAAAAAATTGGCGCAGATCATTCCAATCCTATGAGCAAGTCTAATCGGCTGTGGTTGAAGGCGAATAGGTGGAGGCAATCGCATTCTTGTGACTGCTCCGGTGGACTTCAAAGCTAAAAATAGGTAATCCCCCCGGAAATTAGTTGGGTTCAAAAGTAGAATTTTCTCGGCATGATGAACGAGGAGATTCGAGATGAAGATCAGCAGATTTAGCGAGCCCCAGATC
>JBJTCD010000112.1:0-3194 GCA_046091665.1 Hyphomicrobiales bacterium | reverse complement strand
TTGGAACGCTAGATTTGTTGGACGCGATTGCAGCGGTTGTAATTGGTGGCGCAGCGCTTTCGGGCGGGGTCGGTAGCATTATAGGCGCCGCAGCTGGCGCACTTCTTATTGTGAGTATACGAAATGGCTTGAATCTCCATGGGGTCAACCCATTTATACAGCAGACCGCGATTGGATTTATGATAATAGTGGCAGCATTAATCGATAGATTTACCCAGCAAAGTAGATCATAAATTCATAAATCTAAATTTACTATGGCGGTTTCAGGAATCTAACGCAACGGGGCTAATATGGGCTCCGCATGAAACAGAAACAGTATAGTCGCCTCAGCATTGAGGAAAGAGAAGCGATCAGCCGCGGTTTGGCTGCCAATTTATCCTTCGCAGAGATTGCTCGGCAGATAGGCCGTCCAACGTCGACGGTGTCGAGGGAAGTGAAGAACAATTACGGGCAATATGCCTATCGATGTTGTTCTGCTGATCGAAAAGCCCAGAAGCTGATGGGGCGTCGACGTGGGGGCAAGCGAAAGCTCTTAGAGAATATGCGGTTATGGCGCTATGTCTGTTGTGGCTTGAAGCGGGAATGGTCACCCGATGAGATCGTCAGACGGCTGAAGATAGATTATCCTGACGACATGACGATGCGCATCTCGGCAGAGACAATTTACCAGTACATCTATGTCTTACCGCGTGGCGAGCTGAAAGCCACGCTGATCAAGGGACTTCGGCAGGAACACAAGTATCGGCATAAGCGCAAGAGCAAAGCGGCTGAAACTCCTGAAACACGAGGCAAAATCGCTGATATGCTGTCGATTGAAGAACGCCCCGAAGACGTTGCCGACCGAACTGTTCCAGGTCATTGGGAAGGTGATCTCATTCTTGGCAAATATAAGCGAACAGCACTGGGAACGCTGGTCGAACGAACAACCCGCTTCACGATGCTCATTCCACTGAAAGCCAAAGACGCCGAAACTGTCCGCAAGGCTTACGCGAGAGCCCTGACCAAATTACCGAGCCATCTCGCCCGTTCTTTGACCTATGATCAAGGGAAAGAGATGAGCCAGCATAAGGCGTTTACAATCTCAACAGGCATGAACGTCTACTTTGCCCATCCCGCTTCACCATGGGAGCGCGGGACAAACGAAAATACCAACGGCTTGATCAGACAGTATTTTCCGAAAGGCACTGCGTTCGATGAGATCACTCCACAACGCATAAAACTCGTTCAGGATCGCTTGAATGGCAGACCGAGACGTGTCATAAATTACTACACACCAAACGAAGCGTTCACCGCACTCGTTGCATTAGATCCTTGAGACCACCTTTCTTGTAATTAAGCAATTTTTCGAAATTAGGTTCATGCGCTCAGTAAGAAAAGTCGAGAATCCAATCGCCCGCTCTAACGGGCGGGTTGATCAGCTCATCAGGACTGATTTTCGCCTACGCGATTTACGGTGTGGGTGGCGCAAAGCGATAAGCCCTACGTCGCCTTTAAGCGAAAGCGATTTGGACTTTCATCGCCTTCGAGCGATCTGTCGCAAGATCAAATCCGTGTTTGGCATCATCGAGCGATACAATCTCTGTAAGGAGTGGTTTCACATTAACGCGACGATGATTGATGAGATCAACTGCAAGGCCGAATTCCTCATGGAAGCGGAACGAGCCACGGATCTCGATTTCCTTTCCGACAATGACATTCTGTGGAATGCTCAGTGAGCTACCAAGTCCGAGTTGTACTAACGTGCCACGCGGGCGGAGCACTTCAAGCCCGAGATGCAATGCAGCCTCATTGCCCGACGCTTCGATCATCACATCAATCTGGCCTTTATCGGTCTTAAACTTTGCCATTTCGTCAGCCTGAGTCGCGACATTGACGGTGTGATCAGCCCCCATTTTTTTGGCCAAGCCCAAAGTGAAATCCGAAACATCAGTTGCGATAATCTCGCGCGCGCCATGGGCTCTCGCCGCAACAATAGCCAAAGCACCAATCGGCCCGCAACCCGTGACCAAGACACGCTTATTGATCAGCGGACCAGCGCGGTTGATGGCGTGAAGTGTGACAGCGAAAGGTTCGGCAAAAGCGGCCTCTTCTATCGCAATGCCAGGCTCGATCACATGGGCTTGCGTCGCCTCTGCGACGATTGCCTGACGAAAGGCGCCTTGCACATGCGGAAAGCGCATGGCGCTGCCGTAAAAGCGCATATCGAGACATTGGTTTTGTTGCCCACGTTGGCAATATTCGCAATGCCCGCAAGGCCTGCTCGGATTGAGCGCAATCCGATCGCCGATTTTCACGCGCGTAACATTTGCACCTGTTGCAACAATCTCACCTGCTACTTCGTGCCCCAAGATCATCGGCTCTTTAATTCGTACTGTGCCAAATCCGCCATGGTGATAATAATGCAAATCCGAACCGCAAATGCCGCCACGCAAAATCTTTACAAGGATCTGATCAGGACTAGGTTTCTCTTCGGCGATCTCGTCGATGCGGAGGTCACGTTCCTGGTGGATGACAACGGCTTTCATTTGTATTTTCCTGATGTTCAAAAGCATGTTTATTTTACTTACACCTTGCGTCCGAATAGGTTAGCTTTCAATCAGAAAATCGGGGGGAATTGAGGATGGCGGCACTGGACCTTTTCAATCTCAAAGGGCGTCGTGCGCTCATTACGGGCTCCAGCCAGGGCATTGGCTACGGACTTGCTGCAGGAATGGTTGAAGCAGGCGCGGAGGTTGTTCTGAATGGCCGTGACCACGTGAAATTGAATGAGGCCGTCGCATGTTTGAAAGCCGCTGGTCATGTTGTGCATGGTGCAGCTTTTGATGTGACCGACAAGGCCGATGCGACGCGCGCGGTCGATATGATCGAGAGCAAGATTGGTGCGATTGATATTCTCATTAACAATGCGGGTATGCAGTTTCGTGCCCCGCTTGAAGATTATCCGGATGAGAAATTCGATGAACTTTTGCGGGTCAACATCAAAAGTGTTTTTCTCGTCGGCCAAGCCGTAGCGCGCCACATGATCCCTCGTGGTTCGGGCAAGATGATCAATATCTGTTCCGTGCAAAGTGAATTGGGCCGTCCGTCAATCGCGCCTTATACGGCGACGAAAGGTGCGGTGAAAATGTTGACCAAAGGCATGTGTGCCGATTGGGCAAAACACGGCTTGCAAATCAATGCCATCGGTCCGGGTT
>JBJTCD010000111.1:0-26683 GCA_046091665.1 Hyphomicrobiales bacterium | reverse complement strand
ACGGTGTTTCAACGGCTTCGAAACCATAAAGCTCGAAGGTGGCGCGGATCTTTTCGAGCATGCCGCGCATCGCCGCGAGTTCTGCCGGACCGCGATCCGCGAGCCCACGCGGCAGCCGCGCCTCAACCTTGCGGGCGGCATTGTCTTTCGGGGCGTCGGAATGGGCAGTCATCGCGAGACTTTCGATTGAATTTACGAACCTCGCGCCTCGTAGCGCGGGAGGCCTTTGGCGGCAAGCCTTGGGGAGAAAGCGCGTCCCACTCCGCACGCCGCCTTGTTAGAAGATATCAAATAGACTAGTCTATAGACTAGTCTATTCAAAGGCGCAAAACCATGTCCAAACCTCTCTCCCAAAAGCCGCTCTCCCCGAAGCCAATCGAAATTGGCGCCTATGAGGCAAAAACCCATCTGCCCCGCATCTTACGCGAAGTGGCGGCAGGCCAAAGCTTCACCATCACCGTGCGTGGCAAGCCCGTGGCGGAGTTGACGCCGAAGCCGACGCGCCATCGCATGACGCATAAAGAAGCCGTGCGTGCAATGATTGAATTCACGAAACGCACTGATCGGCCTTCGCTCACCGCCGAACAAATCAAAGAGATGATCGAATACGGAAGACGTTGATGACGCTTGTTGTTGATGCCTCTGTCGCGGCACGCTGGCTCTCAAAAGACGGAAGCCCGGCCGATATCGCCTATTCAAACGGAATTCTTGAGCGCCTCACACTGCCAAACGAACGCGCGCATGTTCCGTGTCATTGGTCGCTTGAAATCACCAATGTCGCGACGCGCGGCGAACGCATGGGATATATCGAACGGAGTATGGTCGAATATTTCCTGCAGCTGATTGAAGATATTGATTTTCAAATTGATGTTGAAGCCAGCACACGCGCGCTCACAGATTTAACTGACCTCGCCCGAGAATTTCGCCTTACGCCTTATGACGCCGCCTATCTCGAACTCGCGATGCGGCTTGAATGTCCGCTTGCCACCCTCGACAAAGACTTGCGCCGCGCGGCGGAGCGAGCGGGTGTGGAGGTGGTGTGAGGGATTAGGGTGTAGGGTGTAGTGAATATAACTTACTTATTTCGAGAATGAGGCGCCTAAAACGTCATTGCGAGCGAACGCGAAGCAATCCAGTTGATGATTGGCTTTAAAGTGCAATGGCGACATAGAGCCATTTCTTGAGACCCCAACTGGATTGCTTCGCTCACGCTCGCAATGACGGCCTATGATTCTCTCGCTTTTAACTCAAATGTCATCATCCACTTTCACCGCCCCTCATCATTTCATGCCTAAAAGAAAAAGTCCGCGTGGATCACGTCGGGCGATTTGCGTTTTGGTGCAGGGTTTGCTTTAGTTGCCCTTAGGTCATGTTCTCATGACTCGGGGCGTAGAAACCCCACACAATCCGGCAGTGCATCTGCCGAGATCAAACTGCCCTGACGCTTTAACGTCGGGGTGGCGGCGTTATGTTCAGGCTGCAAAGCTAAAAGCGCTGCGGTCATGATTGTGTGGCTTTCTAACACCCCGACTCCAGTGCGTTTCGCACTGGGGTCATTTTCTCTCATCGAGAAGGGGGATGACATGCCAAAAGATGACAATCGCAATGATTTATCAATTTACGTTCATGTGCAGATGGTCGCCATGTCGCTTCATTTTCTTAAAATGAAATTGCGTGATGTCATCAAAACCAGCACGGAGCCCGATGACATGATGTGTAATGTTATGCGGCTCGTTTCAAAAGATCTTGCTGAGTCAAAGAGTGAGATTGAGCGCAATACACTCAAGCTTGAAAAGCATTTTGCCAAGTTAAAGACGGTTGCCGTTTCAGGCCGAAATATGAAGCATTGATCTTTCATTTGGCTCCATCAATCCCGAGAAACTGTCCCCACCATGGCATTTTCTCCGGTTTGTAACCAGATTATAACCTAACGTAATCAAGACTTGCGAGCGCCCGCAAAAACGGCTTAAGGTAAAAAGGTTACAACGTCGCCTCAGCCGATGGTTGTATCTGTCCAGTGTTGTGTTTTGTTGCGTTTTAGCGAGTTCCTGACGCGTCACGCTCCTTTCTTGGGCGTTGGTCATTTCGAACACCGCGCCAAACTCGCTCATGAGCCCGGTACGGTGACCAAAAACAGCGTAACGGCCCCTCAGCAATGCGCGAGATCCCTTGGCAAGACATTCCGCGCGATAAAGTTATGGCGGCACTTCGGCGCGTGTTGTTAAGCGCCGAATTTAAATCGGCGCCACAACTCGCGGCCTTCTTAACCTTCTCCGTCAGCCGGACATTGGAAGGGCGTGGCGCCTTGCTTAAAGCCTATACGGTCGCAACCGAAGTTTTGGGCCGCCACGCTGATTTTGATCCGCAGACCGATCCCATCGTTCGTGTCGAGGCCACACGTCTGCGCCGCGCGCTTGATCGATATTATCTGGCCGAGGGTCGAGACGATCCCGTCAGAATAACCATGCCACGCGGCGGTTATTCGATCATCATACATGGCCGAGATGAAGACCCAGAAGAACGACCGCCCTATGTCCCCGATACGGCGCAAAAACGATTGATTGTTCGTGCGCAAGTCTATTGGGCACAGGCGCGCAATGCCGTTGCGTTGTTAGCTGCGATGGGCTTCCTGATTTCAACTGCACTTTTGTTTCTCGACGCGCGTCCCTCCGCAACGGATAATAATGCCGATACGCGTCCACGCTTTGGCGCATTGATTGCCGGAACAATTTCAGGCTTGCCGAACGCGGAAGGTCTTGACTTGGCCGATATGCTCGTTGAAGCCGCTGTGCATTTCGATGGTATCATCGCATTTTCTGGCATGGTGCCTCGTCCGCCTGACGATCTCTATGTTGTTGAAGGCACATCATTCAAAGACAACGCGAAATTTAAAATCGATCTAAGGCTACGGCACGCGGCAACGGGACGCGTGATTTGGACGACACATCTCCATCTCAAAGCGGAACCAAACGCCATGCGCTTGGCGGCGCACCGATTGGCCGCGCGGATTGCCGGCCGTAATGGGCCCATCCGTTCAGATGCTATGCCAGCGAAAATTGACGCAGTTTCCGGACGCACTGCGCTTCGATCCTGTTTGGCGGTGACTGATGCGGCCATCCGCAGCGCCGCAGCGCCTCTCCAGAGTGCAGCTCGCCGCTGCCTTGATGAAGCGCTGGTTGATCGCAGCGAGAGTGCGGTTTTGCTAGCGTCCTCCGCATTGTTACGTATCTCGGTCACGCCCGACGAGACGGAAAAAAGCGAGGCGGAAGCCAGAATGGCCGTCACCCTCAACCCGGCCAATGCCGACGCCGCCAATTTCCTCGCAAATCTTGCGTTAAACCGCGGGGATCCAAAAGCGCTCGAATGGGGCGATAAAGCCATCTCGGCCAACCCGTTCGACCCAGCGCTTTTGCGTGATGATGCACGGCGTCGCGAAATCTTAGGCCAAAATGACAAGGCCGCCCTCCTCGTCGCCCAAGCAACAATGCTCGAAGCCGGGCCGGATGAGGATTGATCCAGCGCAAACCCGTTCGCGCCCTTCGTGCTTAAAGAGTTTCTTGAAAAATGTGATCGACTCTTTTTGCCGATGAGGGAGACCGCTTGTGAGGCTTTTGACTTTTCTTATTGCCCTCATCGCAACGGGTACCGCTGCGCTTTTATGGTGGTTCTTTATTGATCCTGTCGCGGTCACCCTTGTGCCTGTGACGCGCGGCTCGGCCGCGGAAGTTGTTTATGCAACAGGTGTCGTTGAACCTGTCACTTGGGCGAAAGTCGCGCCGCTGGCGCGAAAGCGTTTGATCAAAACCTGCACTTGCGAGGGGCGCTTGGTCAAAAGCGGCGATGAAATCGCGCGCCAAGACTCCTCACTCGAACAAGCCGCTTTGGATGAATTGCTCGCGCGTCGCGAAAAGCTTGAAAATGATTTGCGTCGTGCATCGGAACTCCTCGGGCGTAATGTTGCAGCGGCAACCGCCGTAGAACAAGCGTCAACCGCCTTGAAAGAAATCGATGCCCGTGTGAGCGCTGCCCGTGAAGCACTTGATGATTTAATCCTCCGCGCGCCGATTGACGGCACGGTCTTGCGTGAAGATTTTTCAGCCGGTGAAATTGTCGGACCCGGCGATGTCATTTTCTGGATTGGCCAACCGCGCCCGTTACAAATCACTGCCGATGTAAATGAAGATGATATTGCCCGCGTGACAGCGGGCCAAAAAACGGTGCTGCGCCATGAAGGGTTTCTCGCCGATCAACTCAATGCCACCGTTAGCCGTGTCACGCCAAAGGGAGATCCCACCACAAAAACATTTCGCGTCCATCTCGCTCTGCCTGATGACACACCGCTGCTCATCGGCATGAGTGTCGAAGCCAATATCATCACGGATGAGCGTCAAGACACTCTGCTAGTTCCGGCAGAGGCGTTGAGTGATGGTCATGTCTATTCTGTCACAAAGGGCAGATTGCAGAAAAAAGCTGTCACAACAGGAATTCGCGGTACGCGCTTGATCGAAATAAGAGAGGGCCTTGGTGAAGGCGAGACTGTCATTTCTCCTTTGCCCCTCGGCCTCAAAGACACGATGCGAATTCGTGTGTCAGGCTCGACGCCATGACCTTGGTCTTCGATATCGCGTGGACTCACGTCACCGCACGACTTCGGCAAACGCTCGTCGGCATATTCGGTGTTGCAACGGGCATCGGATTTTCCGTCATGATGGCGGGATTATTGGAGGGATCGCAAAAAGATTTCATCAGACAGCTCGTCGACTCGATGCCGCATATATCCGTAACGGATGAACAGCGCGAAGTGCCCCTTCAACCGGCATCAAAACAATTTAATGCGATTGAATTTCGAAGCCTTTCTAACGAGACTGAAAGACGGGGTATTAAAAACCCACTCGCCCTTATGGAAGCGCTTGAAAGCTGGTTTCCAGGCGCTGTGGCACCGTCGGTAACGACAAAGGCTCTCATTCGCTCAGGCGGACGCGATCTTGCGGTGAGTGTTATTGGTATCGATCCGAAGCGCGAAAAACAAGTTTCAAAACTCGAAAGTCAAATGATCGAGGGGCAACTAGAGTCCCTTTATAAAGCCTCGAATGCCATCATACTTGGCGATGGGCTTGCGGAAAAATTGGGCGTCACCGTGGGCGCAAGCCTCTCTCTCGCCACAACAAAGGGTACGCCGGTTTTTGCTCGGGTCGTCGGCCTCTCCCATGCCGGCAATCGCATGACCGACGACAATCAAGCCGTGGTCCTTTTAAAGACCGCACAAATTCTTGATGGTCGCACCGCGCTCATCAATGAAATCCGCATTCGCGCCGATGATGTGATGGCGGCCGAGACTCTCGCCAACCGCGTTGAAAAACAAGTCGGTTATAAATCCACATCATGGCAAGAGTCGCATCAAGACATTCTCTCCGCCTTTCAAATCCGCAACGCCATCATGGTCATGGTGGTGGGCGCCATTTTGCTTGTGGCATCATTCGGCACATATAACATCATCTCGACCATCACTCATGAAAAGACGCGTGACATCGCGATTATGAAATCGGTTGGTCTTCGTGCCTCAACCGTCAGATCCATCTTTGTTCTCGAAGCGGCCATGATTGGCCTGGCCGGAACGCTCATCGGGTGGATCCTCGGTTATACGCTTTGTGTTTTGGTCGGTATGATCGAATTTCGAAGCGGCTTCACGGATATGACGCATCTTCCCATTCTTTATGCGCCAAAACATTATGCATTAGCGGGCGCGGTCGGATTACTCTCTTCATTGATTGCCGGATATTTTCCGGCACGCAAAGCCGCGCGCGTTCAACCTGTTGATATTATCAGAGGCGCATCATGACAAAGCCCCTTATTGAAGCGCGGCAAGCCGGTCGTATCCTTCACGGTGAGGTCACAACAACACTTGTCAGCGATATAAATTTGCGTGTCATGCCGGGCGAATTTGTCGCCATCACCGGACCCTCTGGTTCCGGTAAATCATCGCTTCTTTATCTGCTTGGCCTTCTCGACATTCCGACAGAAGGCGATGTTTTCGTCGGTGGCAAACCCACCAAAGCGCTTGATGAAAATCATCGCGCCGATCTGCGTCTTGCGATGCTCGGCTTTGTGTTTCAGTTTCACTTTCTGCTGCCCAAATTCTCGGCGCTCGAGAATGTGTTGTTACCGATGCGCGCGCTCGGGCGTCTCAATGACATGCAGAAGCGCGAACGCGCGCGCGAGCTTTTGACCACATTGGGTCTCAAAGATCATCTTTGGAAAAGACCCGATCAACTTTCGGGCGGCCAAAGACAACGTGTAGCCATTGCGCGCGCTCTGGCGAATGAGCCGTCTGTCATTCTGGCTGATGAACCAACCGGCAATCTCGATACGGTTTCAAGCGCACAAGTTGTTTCGATATTACGTAAAATCGTCGATGAAGAAAAAAAGGCGGTTGTGATCGTCACCCATGATCCCGCCCTTGCAGCCAAAGCTGATCGCCAGATTCAAATCATTGATGGACGGATCGCGAATGACTCCGCACCCACACCTTATGCTGCGACGGCCGCTTCATAACCCGCCTTCGTAATCGCAGTCGCAAGTGACGACGCTTCAGCGACCGTCTTTGCCTCAACCCGTCCGGATGTGAGCTCAACCGACACAGCCGCTTCGGGATCCGCTTTGCGAATCACTCGTTTCACGGCCTCGGCGCAGCCGCCACAAGTCATGCCTTTGACACTCAAAACAATCACTTTTGTTGCGGTCATGACACAATTACTCCAAGACAACTTGACGTATGGTAAGAAATTAGAACTATTCTTAGCTGATGATGTGCGCGAATCAATTCTGGGTCTAGCCCGTTCCTTTTTCCACATCACGTCCGTCACAAAGATCAGGCTCAGGCTCACATCCAACCATGTCATCCCCCCTTCGAAATTGGCTGGAACAACGGGCTGAGATTCTGATTGTTGGCGCATTTTCAGCCGCTTTTATTCTCGGATTTGGCCTATTTGCGGCAACCGGCTCTCTTGAACTTGCCGCCGCGTGCATCGGGATTGGCGCTCTTGGTGTTCCTGCGCTTCTGCGCCAAATCTTACCTCGTCAAACGGCGCATGAGGTGACGCCTGCGCTTGAGTCCCGTCTAAAATTTCTGGAAGTCGCCCACCAAACATCAGAAATTCGTTTGTTGGCCCTTGAAAACAAAGCGCCTTCACTGCCAACAGGCGATCTTGACCGTTTGGCTCTCAAAATTGGGGCGCTGGAAAATCGCCTCACAAGCATCGATGCAAAAATTCAAGACCGCACATCAACGGTGCCCGCAGGGACTGCGTCCTCAAAAAAGATCCTTCTTGATGAAGCTGTCATTCGAAATTCTTTGACGGCAGGACAAATCAAAGTTGAGCCTGTTGAAATTGTATCAAGAATGACCGGGCGTTTTGCTTATCGCTTCGTAGCGATGAAATGCAAAGACAAAGGGGACCGGGCTTTGTCAGAAGCCGATTTGCGGGACGCCGAAGTGAGCGAAGATGTAATCAAATTTTTTGATCGTGTGCGTGTGGCGTTAACCTATAACATGGCCTTGCAAGAGGCGCGCGATCCAGAATCCCCCATTCATCTCTGTCCGATTGGCAAGGAGATTTTATCCGATCCGCAAGGCGTGGCCGATATCCGAAGTGTGATGGAGCGTAGCCCCTCCATCAAACAGAAAATCGGCCTTGTGCTTCCTTCGGAGCCACTTGGCCAAACCCATTTGCGCCTGCCCATCTTGATCAAAGCGCTGCAGCAAGTTGGATTTTTGGTAGGGCTGAAATTGAATCGGGACTTGATCGCAGCGCCGAGCGATCTAGTTCGGCTAAATCCCAATTTTGTTTTGCTCTCTGGTGAATTGATTGTGGAAGCATTACGCAGGCCAGCGCATTTATCGATTCATCCCGCTGATCTGATCGCGCTCTTTGAACGCGGGGGAATTGATATGATCGCGATGGAGTTAACTTCAAGCGATCAGGCGAAAGCCACCGAGACGCTTGGCATTCATTATGCTGAAAGGCCTACTTCCCGCAGAACTGGTCAATTAAAGACTCCCGTAACAGGCAAGTCACAATCGGCTTATGCGGATCTCAAATCGATTTTTGAAGATCATCATGCTGAGGAGGTGATGCGCCCCATTGAGCTGCGCCCCACCTCGCTGCGCGAACGATTACCGCGCCGATCCGCTTGACAGGCTGAGGCTAAGCGCCGATAGCCCGATCCACCTATATCCGTGGAGTCATGCGTATCGTGTCTATATCTCCCCATCCCGCCGCGCCCGTTATCGCTGGTCTCTCGGTCCTGAAGGACTCGTATGATGTCATCCTCTGCGACATTTGGGGTGTACTCCACAATGGGATTAACGGCTATCGCGCGGCATCGGACGCGCTTGAAAAATTTCGAAAAAATGGTGGTCGCATCATTCTCGTTTCAAACGCGCCTCGACCTGCCGAAGATATCATCGGCATACTTGACCGCTTCTCGGTATCACGACACGCCTATGATGGCATTGTGACGTCGGGTGATGTCACACGCACGGTTCTCATGTCCGGTGAATGGCGTAACTATCATTGGCTAGGACCAGAGCGTGATGCCGGTTTGTTCAAAGGCCTCACACTCCCGAATGTTGAACTCGATCACGCCGATGTCATCGTGTGCACCGGCCTTCATGATGATGATACAGAGACCGCAGAAAACTATCGTGGCTTTATCAAAGACGCGCTCAAACGCAATGTGCCAATGCTGTGCGCTAATCCAGATATTGTTGTTGAACGCGGCAATCGCTTGATTGATTGCGCGGGCGCGATTGCCAAGCTTTATGAAGAAGAAGGCGGTCAGACGATTTATGCCGGTAAACCCTATCCACCCATCTACAAAGCCGCACTTGAACTCGCGTCATCGCTGACGGGCAAAGCCGCAAACCCTGCGCGCACTTTGGCAATCGGTGACGCCATTCGCACAGATATTGCCGGCGCGGTGACGGCCGGTATGGGTTCACTCTTTGTGTTAAACGGCATTCACATGCATGAGCTTGGTCTCTCCGAAGGCAGTTTGGAGAATGGCCGCTACGAAGCCTTTCTCCAAACGGTTTCGCATCGGCCAAATTATTCCATTGCTCATTTAGGATGGTGAGATCAGTTTCTTCAAACGAATCTGATCAAGCTTCAACGCCAGGGTTTCAACATCAAAGGGCACCAAGGCATAGGCATCCGCGCCCGCATCATTCGCCAAGATATATTGCGAGTGATCGGGATTGCCGGTGACAATCATCACAGGAATTGACGCCAATGCGGCATCAGCGCGCAGGGTCTTCATAAATTCACCGGCATCCATCGGCTCTGTGGCCCAATCGGTCAGCACAAGACCAAAGCTCTTCTCGCGCAATTGGGTCAACGCTTCGACCGGTGTGGTGACGGTTTCAATCGGCCCCCAGCCAAGCTCTGTGAGCATGATGCTCAAAACTCGGGTGATGACGCCAGAGGGGTCGATGATCAAAACGAGTTGATTAATAGTGGTTTTTGTCATGGAAACAGGGCCTCAACAGGTAGATCTTGTCGAATTGACCCGTTCCGCATGGCATGGCGGCTTTTAAAGGCCTGTGAGAGAAATCGTTCAAATCTTCATGACCATGAAACGACGCCCCTTGACCGTGAGGCCCGAAGCCGCCACGGTCCCGCCGCTTTGACCCAAAAAGACATGATGCCCAACGAGTTCCATTTGATCCGCGGCCGGGCTCTGCCCGCCGACATCCCCCGCCCGGTCATCGCGATCGGAAATTTTGATGGTTTGCATCGCGGCCATCACGCGGTGATCGATGCCGCGCGCGAACTTGCAAAAGCACTCCATCGGCCAGCGGCGGTGCTCACTTTCGAGCCTCATCCGAGAAGTTTTTTTAAGCCCGAAGCGCCGCTCTTCCGCCTTACCCCAGAAACCATTAAAGCGCGCCTTCTTGCGCGCTTTGGGCTTCAAGCAATGATTGTTCTGCCTTTTGATGCAGCGATGGCCGCAACGACCGCCGAACATTTCATCAACGAAATTCTCTTTCGTGATCTCAATGTCGCAGGTGTTGTCGTCGGCCATGATTTTCATTTCGGCAAAGGCCGCGGCGGCACACCTCATTCGATTGCGGAAGCCTGTCGGCAGGACGGGCGCAAAGCCATCATCATTGAAGCGCTGCTTGAAAAGGGAGCGCCGGTCTCCTCAAGCGCGGTTCGCGCTGCATTGGCAGAAGGCGATATGCCGCGCGCCAATCATCTTCTCGGCTATCGCTATCTGTTCGAAGCTGAGGTGCGCCATGGCGAAAAAATCGGCCGCACGCTCGGTTACCCGACGGCCAATCTGCGCCTGCCTGAAAACAGCGTGTTGAAACAGGGCATTTATGCCGTGCGCGTGGCGGTGGGTGATAAAATCTATGACGGCGTCGCGAGCTATGGCCGCCGTCCGACTTTCGACAATGGTGCGCCGCTTTTCGAAGTTTTCCTCTTCGATTTTACCGGTGATCTTTATGGCCAGACGCTCACTGTGGAATGCGTCGCCTGGCAACGCGGCGAGATCAAATTCGACGGCATCGAGCCATTGATCGCGCAAATGGGCAAAGACGCCGCCGAGGCCCGCGCGATCCTCGCCGAACCAATTGACCCCGAAGCGCCGAGCCTTCTGCCGCTTTGAGCGCGCCCCCTACCCTTTGAGCGGAGAATGGGGTATCTCCCGCGCCATCTCCTTGCCTCTTTTGAGCCATTTATAAGCAGCCCATCACCATGACCGAGCCCAAAACCGCCGCCGAGCGCGATTATTCAGAGACGCTTTTCCTCCCCGAGACCGATTTTCCGATGCGCGCGGGCCTGCCGCAGCGCGAGCCGGAAATTCTCGCACGCTGGGCGAAGATCGATCTCTATAAGCGCTTGCGTGAAACTTCCGCCGGTCGCCCGCGTTTCGTGCTGCATGACGGCCCTCCCTATGCGAATGGCAATATCCATATCGGGCATGCGCTCAACAAAGTGCTGAAAGATCTCGTAACACGCAGCCAGCAAATGCTGGGCTTTGATTCAAATTATGTTCCCGGCTGGGACTGCCACGGCCTGCCGATCGAATGGAAGATCGAAGAGCAATATCGCGCCAAGGGCAAAAATAAAGACGAAGTGCCGGTGATCGAATTCCGCAAAGAGTGCCGGAATTTCGCCGAGCATTGGCTCTCTGTGCAGCGCGAAGAATTCAAGCGCTTAGGGATCACCGGCGATTGGGATCACCCCTATTCGACGATGGCCTTTCATGCCGAAGCGCAAATTGCGCGCGAGATCATGAAATTCAAAGACAATGGCCTGCTCTATCGCGGCTCAAAGCCCGTGATGTGGTCGGTTGTCGAGAAAACCGCACTCGCGGAAGCCGAAATCGAATATCAGGATTATCAATCCGATATGGTGTGGGTGAAGTTTCCGATCACCAAGGGCGCGCTTGCAGGACAAACGTCAGTCGTCATCTGGACGACAACGCCTTGGACGCTGCCGGGCAATCGCGCGATCTCGTATTCGCACAAGATCGAATATGGTCTTTATGAAGTGACTGCGAATGAACGCGACTTCGGACCAAAAGTTGGCGAACTTTATATTCTCGCGAAGAAACTCGCAGAGGCAGTGGCCTCGTCAGCCAAGATCACGCTTGCGCATAAAGAAGACATTGCCGCCGATGTGATGGGCCAGATTGTCTGCGCGCATCCACTCGCGTCACTCGGTTATGATTTCGCAGTGCCGCTACTCGATGGCGATCACGTCACAGATGATGCCGGCACGGGCTTTGTGCACACCGCGCCGTCGCATGGTCGCGAAGACTTTGAAATCTGGATGGCATCAGGCCGCATGTTGACCGAGCGCGGCATTGAGACGCGCATTCCCTTCACCGTCGATGATGATGGTTTCTACACCAAAGAAGCGCCGGGCTTTGAAGGCAAGCGCGTGATCACCGACAAGGGTGAAAAGGGTGACGCGAATGAAGCCGTGATCAAAGCGTTGATCGATAACAACGCGCTCGTCGCACGCGGTCGTTTGAAGCATCAATATCCGCATTCATGGCGCTCGAAAAAGCCGGTGATTTTCCGCAATACACCACAGTGGTTTATTGCGATGGATAAATCGGCGAAGGAACTTGGCAACAAATCGCTGCGCGATGTCGCATTCGATGCGATCAAGAAAACCGAATGGGTTCCAGCGACTGGTGAAAACCGCATCACCGGCATGATCGAGAACAAGCCCGATTGGGTGATGTCGCGTCAGCGCGCATGGGGCGTGCCTATCACCGTCTTCGTGCACAAAGAAACGAAAGAGATGCTGCGCGACGCGGCTGTTGATCAGGCGATTGCCGACGCGTTTGAAACAGAAGGTGGCGACGCGTGGTTTGCAGCCGGCGCGAAAGAGCGCTTCCTCAAAGCCGCATCAAAGCCTGTTAACGCGAATGATTACGACATGGTGATGGACGTGCTCGATGTCTGGTTCGATTCCGGCTCGACACATTCTTACGTCTTGAACACGCCGAAACATTTTCCGGGCCTTGCCAATATCCATCGCGTTGTTGATGGCGGCAAAGATCGCGTGATGTATCTGGAAGGCTCGGACCAGCATCGCGGGTGGTTCCAATCGTCATTGCTTGAAAGCTGTGGCACACGCAGCCGCGCGCCGTTTGATGTTGTGCTGACGCATGGTTTCTGCCTCGATGAAAAGGGACAGAAAATGTCGAAGTCGCTCGGCAATGTCACCGCGCCGCAAGATATCATCAAGGATTCAGGTGCTGACATTTTGCGCTTGTGGGTCGCCGCTGCGGATTACTCCGACGATTTGCGCATCGGCAAAGAGATTTTGAAAACCTTTGTCGAGACCTATCGCAAATTGCGCAACACGCTGCGCTGGATGCTCGGCACGCTCGCGCATTATGATGCGTCGAAAAAAGTTTCGCACAAGGATATGCCGGAACTCGAAAGGCTGATGCTGCATCGCTTGGCGGAACTCGCGCCGGTGATCAAGAAGGCTTACGAGACTTATGATTATCGGAAAGTCATCACGGAACTCTCGGCATTCATGAATACCGAGTTGTCGGCTTTCTATTTCGATATCCGCAAAGACACGTTGTATTGCGATCCACAATCGAGCGTTGCGCGCTTGTCGTCACTTGAGTGCATTGAGCATATTTTCCGCGCTGTCACATTGTGGCTCGCGCCGATTCTCGTCTTCACGGCGGAGGAATCCTGGCTCTCCCGTTACAAGGATGCGGAGTCCGTGCATCTCGAAACCTTCCCGCATATTCCGGCAGAATGGAAAGACGATGCACTCGCCGCACGTTGGGCCACGATCCGCAAAGTGCGCCGAGTGGTCACGGGCGCGTTGGAAATCGAACGCGCGCAAAAGCGCATCGGCTCCTCGCTTGAAGCGGCGCCGAAACTTTACATCGCCGACAAAGATCTTGCCGCGCTCGTGGCCAGTGTTGACTTCGCAGATATCTGCATCACGTCAGGAATCGAGATCATCGCGGGTGAAAACCCTGCGGAGGCGTTCCGGCTTGATGATGTCGGTGGTGTTGCCGTTGTTCCGGCGCAAGCATCGGGGATCAAATGCGCACGCTCATGGCGCTATTTCGATCCCGCAATTGCGGACAAGGATTTCCCCGACATCACACCGCGTGACGCGCAAGCGATGCGCGAATGGCAGGGGCGGGTAAACGCGTGAACGTCCGCCGCAACTTCTAATTGCTAGACAGTTGCTCCGAACCGTCAAATTCTTTGGCGGCTCGGAGTTGACGAATGGCCAAAGCAATACGATCTCCCATAAGGTCAGCGGATGAAGAAATGTCTGCCGACGATATTTCTTTGCAATCCGGCGGCGGAGGCGGCACAATGGATGGCATGAACGAACGCATCATCAGATTGGAAGAACGCACTGACCTGTTCAGCAAACAGCTGGACCGGATTGTGACGCGGCTTGACGCGATGGATGCAAAGTTCGATCTCATGAATGAAAAACTTACTGGCATCGCAAAACTCCCGTCGAAAGAATTTCTGATCGGTAGCCTGACGGCGGTCCTCGCCATTGCCTTGGCCATTGCGGCCTTGACTTTCACCATTGCCGATTACGCCGCCAAAAAGGCCGCGCTCCCGGCCCCGACTCAAGCAACCGCTCCAGCCCCTCAGCAACAGCCGATGATCATTGTCGTGCCGTCGCTTCCCGCAGCGCCAAGCCTCCCTCAACCCGCGCCCGTTGCGCCGCCTGCGCCAACGCCATAAAAGGCGCGGATGCATCGCCGCCTCAGCCTCCTCATCGCGCTTCTTGTTTTTCTCGCTGATCAGGCGACGAAATGCGTCATGCTCTATGGGTTTAATCTCGAGACTTCGGGGGCAATTTCTGTTTTGCCTTTTCTCGACTTCGTTCTCGTCTGGAATCGAGGCATTTCCTATGGCCTCCTCCAACAACACGAAGAAATTGGCCGTTTCGGATTAATTTTATTCTCTTTTGTCGCCATAATCGGCTTTCTGATCTGGCTGCGCCGGATCAGACGGGGCCTTCCCGCCCTCGCCATTGGCCTGATTATCGGCGGCGCGCTCGGGAACGCGATTGATCGGCTCGCTTATGGGGCCGTGGTCGATTTCATTTTGCTTCATTGGGGCGACTGGCGCTGGTATGTGTTCAACATCGCGGACGCGGCCATCGTGGTTGCGGTCGCCTTGCTTTTGGCGGATTCATGGTTAGGTAGTCCGCATCGGGGAAATTCCCATCCTGCAGAGGAGAGACTGTCATGATCCGTCCCCTTATGGCTAGGGCTCCGCTTGTCGCCCTTTTCGGTTTTGCCCTCTTGAGCATGGGTGCGGGATCCGGTTCCGCAAAGGCCGGTGATCTCATGGATGCAATTTCGAACATGATCGGCGGCAATACGGTCGATGATGATCAATATCAGGAGCGTTCGCCGCTTGTGGTTCCACCGACAAAAACCTTACCCAAGCCAAAGCAGAAAGCGGAAAACACCGATCCCGCTTGGCCCAAAGATCCTGATGTGATCAAAAAGCAAAAGGCGAAGAAGGGTGAAGACGGGCTTGAATCTGGTGAACTCTTTGCCCGATTGCTTGGCCCGAGCGCTGATGAAGCCGCCGCTCAGCAAGGCGTTGCGGTTATGCCGCCACATGATCCGAGCAAGCCCCTCTCACCACAAGAAATGGCGAAAGCCTCTGAAATCATGAAACAGGTTGCCGCGAAGAATAACGCCTTGGCTGAAGCCTCAGGCCCGCGTGCGCTCACCGCTCCTCCAAAAGCCATTGCTAAAAAAGCGGTAATCACACCTGAGATCGAAGCTGCGGCCGCAGCCGCTGGCGCTTCTCAAAAACCTTGGTACCAATTCTGGTAAGGTCATAACGTCCTTACGCATTAGGAAGACTTCATGTCTAAACTCACAACGGACGCCGAAATCGGCGGGCCTGCTATTGCGCATGTCACGCTTGAGAATGGATTGGAGATCGTTGTGATCCCCGATCATCGCACGCCTGTGGTCACGCATATGGTGTGGTATCGTAATGGTTCAGCCGATGATCCGGTTGGCAAATCCGGCATCGCGCATTTTCTCGAGCATCTCATGTTCAAGGGCACTGAGAAACACCGTCAAGGTGAATTCTCCGATGTTGTGACGGCGCTCGGCGGTCAAGAAAACGCATTCACCTCCGTTGATTACACCGCCTATTATCAACGCGTCGCGCGTGAACATTTGAAAACCATGATGGAATTCGAATCCGATCGCATGACCGGTCTTGTTTTGACCGATGAGATCGTTGATCCTGAACGCGATGTGGTGATTGAAGAGCGCCGCATGCGCACGGATACAGATCCCGCCGCTGAATTGGGCGAAGCGCTCGCGGCAACTTTGTTCACACACCATCCTTACGGCAAACCAATCATCGGCTATATGCATGAGATCGAAGGTTTGAAGCGTGAAGATGCACTCACTTATTACCGCCGCTTCTATACGCCGGAAAATGCCATTCTCGTTGTCGCCGGCGATGTCACAAAAGATGAAGTCGTCAAGCTCGCAAAAGAAACCTACGGAAAAATTCCCGCGCGCGGTGAAAAGCCTTCGCGTTTGCGCCCACGTGAACCTGATCCCCGTTCGGCGCGTCGTGTGACGCTTGCGGATCCGAAAGTTGAACAACCATCCTTGCAACTTGCGTGGCTTGCTCCGAGTTACACAACGGCAAGCAAAGGCGAAGCGGAAGCGCTCGAAGTGCTTGTGCAACTCATCGGTGCTTCTGGCACCGGCCGTCTCCATCGCAAATTGGTGATGGAAGAAGCCGTCGCTGTTGCGGCGGGCGCGTGGTATCAATCCACCGCTGTTGATCGTTCGCGTTTGCTTCTTTATGCGGTGCCGCGTCCGGGCATTACGCTTGATGCGTTAGAAGCACGCGTGCTTGCGGTCATTGAAGAGATGGCCAAAACGCCTGTCGGCGACAATGAATTACGCCGCGCGAAGACAAGACTCGTGGCCGATGCGATCTATGCACAAGACAGCCAATCTTCTCTTGCGCGGATGTATGGCTCAGCACTCGCGACCGGCTCTACGGTTGACGATGTCAAATCATGGCCCGATCTCATTGAAGCGGTTGATGCGGCGAGCGTTCAAAAAGCCGCCGCGACATGGCTTCATCCGCATCGCATGGTTACGGGTTATCTATTGAAAGACGAGGCGGCGTGATGAATGATCTTGCGATCAAACCAAGTCTTTCCTCACGCATTCAAGTTGTCCTTTCGGCAACCGGTTTAGAAGCCTGGCTGATCGAAGATTATACCGTGCCCTTAATTGCGATGGAAATCGCCATGCATGGCGGGTCAACTCAAGATCCAGAAGGGCTTCCCGGAACGGCGTCTTTTCTTGCAGGTCTTCTTGATGAAGGCGCTGGCCCATATGACTCGGCTGCGTTTCATGACCGGCTTGATGACTACGCGATTGAACTCGGCTTCTCCGCATCACGAGATTTGATCACCGGACATCTGCGCACACTTTCAAAGCATCGTAGTGAAGCTTTCGACATGCTCCGTCTCGCGTTGAACGAGGCGCGGCTTGATGACGAGCCGGTTGAACGCGTGCGCGCGCAAATGCTTGCCTCGCTTCGCCATGAAGCGAATGATCCCGATACAAAAGCCAATCGCACATGGTTTGAGAAAGCTTTTGAAGGTCATGCTTATGCGCGCGCTGTGAAAGGTACATTCGAAAGCATTCCAAATATCACGCGCAAGGATCTGCTTGCCTATCGCGACCAGATTTTTTCGCGCGAGACGCTCAAAATTGCGGTTGTTGGCGCCATTGACGCCGCCACGCTCGCCAAAGAGCTTGATCAGATTTTTGCCAATTTCCCGTCAAAATCGAAACTCTCGAATATTCCTGTCGCGCAACCCAAATTGATCGGCACGCGCACAATTATTGATCTTGATATTCCGCAAAGCTCGATCCGCTATGGCGCGCCGGGCCTCCAGCAAAGCGATCCAGATTTTGTCACCGCAAGCGTGATCAATCATATTTTGGGTGGCGGTGTGTTTTCGTCACGTTTGTTTCGCGAAGTACGTGAGAAGCGTGGACTTGCCTATTCTGTCTTCTCGCAGTTGGCGCCGCTTGATCATGGCCCTCTGCATATGGGGGGCACATCCACCAAAAATGAACGCGTAGCAGAATCGCTCGCGATCATTGAAGCAGAAATCAAATCGCTGGCCCTTGATGGGCCCAATGATGAAGAACTCGACATAGCGAAGAAATATCTCATCGGGTCTTGGCCGTTGCGTTTCGACACTTCAACAAAACTCGCCAATCAACTTGTTCATATGCAGGTCGAAAATTTCGGTCTCGATTATATGGAACGGCGCAACGGATTGGTGGCGGCGGTCAATCGCGAAAATGCGACGCGGGTTGCCAAAAGACTTTATGGCACGGGCGAAATATTCACCGTTATTGTTGGCCGTCCGGTTGGCGTCTAATGCGTTTAGGGACGGCGATCTTTCCGCGTCCCCTCAAAGGCTTTATTCTCCCTCCTTCGGCGTCACCGTGCGATTCGGAGCGCTGCAGAGGTGCCGATGTCCGTTCGCAAACTTGATCCCGTTCTGATCGACCGCATCGCGGCGGGCGAAGTCGTTGAACGGCCAGCTTCGGCCGTTAAAGAACTCGTTGAGAATGCGATTGATGCGGAAGCGCGCCACATCGAAATCGTCATTACATCGGGTGGGCGCGATCTCATTCGCGTCGTCGATGACGGGTTCGGCATGAGCGAAAATGATCTTTCACTCGCCGTTGAACGACATGCGACGTCTAAACTTCCCGACGGTGATTTATTTGCAATCGCTACTCTCGGATTCCGCGGTGAAGCGCTGCCTTCGATTGGTGCGGTCGCGCGTCTTACCATCGCCTCGCGCATGAAAGATGCCGGCATGGGCGCGACGCTCACGGTCGATGCCGGATTGAAAGGCGAAACCAAACCCATCGCGATGATGCAGGGTACGCGTGTCGATGTCGCCGATCTTTTCTTTGCAACACCCGCACGTTTAAAATTTTTGAAAACAGATCGCGCCGAAGCGCAAGCGGTTGCCGACATCATCAAACGCATCGCGCTTGCGCATCCCGAAATCCGATTCACACTTGTGAGTGACGGCTCCACGCTCATCGATTGTCCGGCTGAAAGCGGTGCTGACGCTTTCGCGCGCCGCACCAGCGTCATTCTCGGCAAAGATTTTGCTGAAAATTCTGTTGCGATTGACGCGCAACGCGATGAGGTGTCGCTCACTGGCCTTGCGGGGCTCGGTACTTATCACCGCCCGACCGCGAACAATATTCATTTCATCGTCAATGGTCGCCCCGTACGTGATCGGCTTTTGGTGGGCGCTTTGAAAGCCGCCTATCAAGATCTGTTGCCCGCCGGTCGTCATCCTGCAGCCGCGCTGATCATAACATTACCGCCGCATCTCGTTGATGTGAATGTGCATCCGGCAAAGAGCGAAGTGCGCTTTCGTGATCCCGGTCTGGTTCGCGGTCTTCTCGTCTCAACGCTACGCGATGCGTTGCAACATGCTGGGCGGACAACATCCACTTTGGCTCATCGCGCGTTCAGCGCACTAGCGCGCAATCAGTCTCATTCTCCAAGCGCGGCGCCAGCAGCTTGGACTTGGCAAGACTCGCCTTCTCGGCCCGATGGATTTGGAGAAGCCGCACAAGCGGCCTTTGAAGCGCTCTCATCACCCTCGGTTGATCGACGCGCTGGCTTGTCGCAAATTTCCGAAGACCTTCTTGACAAACCGCTTGGTGCCGCACGTGCGCAAATTCACGACACTTATATTGTCGCGCAGACAAGAGGAGGCCTGGTGCTTGTAGATCAACATGCCGCGCATGAACGTCTCGTTTATGAGAAATTAAAGCGCGACCGCGAGAAAAAATCTCTCGCGCGACAAATGTTGCTCATTCCTGTGATCATCGAACTTGATGCGCTGTCAACTGATCGCCTTCTCTCACATCAAAAACTTCTTGAAGAAATGGGTGTAACGATTGAGTCCTTCGGGCCAGGAGCAATCTCGGTTACTGAAGTGCCCGCATCGCTCGCCGAAGGCGATATTGAAGGCGCGGTGCGTGATCTTGTTGAGAGTTTTGAAGAATGGGGCACGGGTGCCACGCTCGAAGCGCGGCTTGATCATGTTCTTAAAACCTTTGCGTGTCATCATTCTGTGCGCGCGGGACGACGTTTGCGCGCGGAAGAAATGGATGCGCTGTTGCGTGAAATGGAAGCGACGCCGAATTCCGGCCAATGCAATCACGGCCGTCCAACTTTTATTGAACTAAAACTCGCCGATCTCGAACGTTTGTTTGGCAGATCATAAACACAACAAAGCAGAGTTACATCATGCCCATCATCATTCGCTCTTTAGAACAAAAAGACCGCGCCGCATGGAACGCGCTTTATCAGGGCTATGCGGAATTTTATAAAGTTACCCAGACAGACGAAATGCGTAACAAAGTCTGGTCATGGCTCTTTGATGAGACGCATGAAACAGAAGGTTTGGTGGCCGTTGATGAAAGCGGCGCGTTGATTGGCCTCACGCATTTCCGCCCCTTCGCACGACCACTATCGGCGACAACCGGCGGCTTTCTTGATGATCTCTTCGTCACGCCCACATCGCGTGGATCAGGCGCCGCGCGACTTCTCATCGAAGCGGTGGCAGAGCGTGGCAAGGAAAGAGGCTGGAGCGTGATCCGCTGGATTACGGCTGAGGACAATTACCGCGCCCGTAGCCTCTATGACAAAGTGGCCGAGAAAACCAAATGGGCGACTTATGATCTGAAGCTTTAAGCGACCGTCAGCGTTGGACAATTCTTGACACGCGCGCCACATGTGGCTACATTTATGCCATGAAGGCCATCTCCATACGCGATGCCAAGAACCGGCTAACCGAGCTTGCCCGTGTCGTCGAGGCGGGTGAGACGATTATTGTTACCCGCAATGGCCGCCCGGTTTTTGATCTTGTTCCGCATCAAAAACGCGGCGGCTTAAACCTTGCTGCAGGCCAAGCCTATCTTCGCTCGAAACAGATCTCGAACCCCGTGCCCTTTATCGCCGACGATTTTGACGCTCCCTTGGCGGAAGATTTTCTGCTCACTCCGCTACCCCATCGGCCGTGAAAATTTTAATCGATACCCATATCGTGTTGGCGTTGCTGCGAAAGGATTTTACGAAATCCTTTCCAACAATAGCCAAACTCTTATCCGAGCCGACAACACTCGGATTTGTCAGCGTCGCGAGCCTTTGGGAAATCGCTATTAAAACACGGAT
Source organism: Hyphomicrobiales bacterium (assembly GCA_046091665.1). GTDB lineage: Bacteria > Pseudomonadota > Alphaproteobacteria > Rhizobiales > Beijerinckiaceae > CAIUPE01. Next base: position 5,862 of record JBJTCD010000111.1, on the reverse strand, counting down.
CGGTAAACTCGACCCCGGAATGCAGCTTGATGATATAGTGGGTTATCTCGACGCGATTGGATTATCGCTCCTGAAGATTGAAGCGTCACATGTTATCGCTTCCGCTGATCCCTTACCTGCAACACGCGATCCGTTCGATAGGCTTCTTTTGGCGCAATGCGACGTTGAAGACATGAAACTAGCAACGATTGATCAAGCGCTTGTCGATCACCCGCGCGCATTGCGGTGATGCCTCCCTTACCGGCTCAATGGCCTTATTTTGCATGCCATCAAAAGCGAGGGCTGAATTGGCATAAGGATGTCAAATGGCCCAAAGCCCCCATCGTTTCGACTGTAGCTCGCGTGTGTCGCTACCCCGCAACGCCCTGCCCCATTAAAGTCGAAACATGCGCGGCAACAGAGCGCGAAAGACCCTCAAGATCATAACCGCCTTCAAGCAATGAGACGACGCGACCATGTGAAGACTTCTCAGCAATCTCCATGAGCCGTTGGGTAGCCCATGAAAAATCACGCTCTTCAAGATTAAGATTGGCAAGCGGATCTCGCCAATGCGCATCAAAGCCGGCGGAAATGATCACGAGTTCGGGTGAAAACTTTGTGAGGCGTGGTAAAACGACATGCGTGAACGCATCACGAAACATCTCGCCACCATCACCGGCATTCAGAGGTGCATTTACAATTGTATCATGTTCACCGCGTTCATCGCGCGCACCCGTTCCCGGATAAAGCGGCATTTCATGCGTTGAACAATACATCACGGAAGCATCATTCCAGAAAATATCTTGCGTGCCGTTACCGTGATGAACATCCCAATCAATGATCGCTACACGACCAATTCCAAATTTCTTTTGCGCGTAACGCGCGGCAATTGCCGCATTGTTGAAAAAACAAAAGCCCATTGCGGTTGTCTGTTCTGCATGATGGCCGGGCGGACGAATGGCCGCAAACGCATTACGCGCTTCACCTGACAAGACCGCATCCACAGCGCGTGTGGCGGCCCCTGCGCCTCGAAGCGAGGCTTCAAGCGAACCGGGTGACATCACCGTATCCGAGTCGATCGCCGCAAAACCTTCTGCGGGTACGGCGTTCTCGATACTCGCAATATGATGTTCAGGATGACAAGTGAGAAGCGATGCACGCTCTGCAAGCGGCGCTTCTTCACGCCACAGCGCCGCGAAGCGTTCATCTTCAAGCACATGCTCAACAGCGCGAATACGATCAACGCGTTCGGGATGGCCTTGCGGTGTTTCGTGCCGTTTGAATGACGGATGGGTGAGAAGCAGCGTGGGCATAACGCATCAAGAGGGGAGACGCTCCAGCGCGTCAAGCATTCTCACCGCTTTATCAAACGAAGATCAATCAACAAACTGGCGATAGAAATCCGCGTGAAATGGCTTTTCAGCCTTCCGGCTTGATTTGACGATCTCCGCCGCCGCGGCGAGCGCAGGGATTCCGATACGGCCGAAGCTTTGTGTTGTGTCACGCGGTGCTGTGACCCGATCAGCGATTGCTGCACTCATTTGAGGTGAGGTTTTCGTCTCTTTCGGGGCTTGAGCCATGGCTTTGTCCTTTACTAAATCACGCACTCTTTGGCGTTTTGATCAGATTGTCCCTATTTCACCGTCAAATTGGGCCGATTTTAGGATCAAACGCGGCATTGATGAGAATTTTCGTTAAATTTGTCTGGCCATCTCTGCTTAAGACCGATTAAGACTCTGTGAATCCGGTTTTATCCGGACCTTATTCTCACGCTTCTGGATGCCTCATGCCGCTCAAAGCCATTCTTTTCGACAAAGACGGAACGCTCATCGATTTTGATCGCACATGGGGCGCCGCTGGCTATCATGTGATGCAAAAACTCGCGGACGGTGATGACGCAATCTTCAATCGTCTCATTGAGGTCACCCATTACGATATCGAACTTCGCACCTTTCGTCCGACTTCGCATATGATCGCGGGCGCTGCCGCCGATTATGGGAAGATTTGGGCCGAAGCGCTGGGGCGCACGGATATTGCGGGCGTGATTATCGATATGAATCGGCTTTTCATGAAAGAAGCGGTGACGACGCTCGTGCCCATCGGCAATCCGCTGGCGCTGCTCCAAGATCTCGCGGCGAAAGGCTATGCGCTCGGCATTGCCACCAATGATGCAGAAGCCGCCGCTTTCCAACAGGCGGACCTTCTCGGCCTGACACCCCATCTCGATTTCATCGTTGGCCATGATTCAGGACATGGTCGTAAACCGGACCCTGGCATGGTTGAGGCTTTTGCGCGCAAAACCGGCCATGACGCGGCGCATGTCGCGCTGGTGGGCGACTCCACGCATGATCGTCCTGCCGCGCGCGCGGCCGGCGCTGTGGCGATTGCGGTCTTAAGTGGTCCCGCAACGCGCGAAGACCTCGCCGACCATGCCGATCATATCATCGATACGATCGACGATCTGCCCGCACTTTTGATGCATATCTGAAGTCGTTCGACCAAGATCGCACTTCCCTTCACTCCCGGCTTCATTATGCTGACCCCCGACGTGCGGCGCCGGGGACGCGCTGCCTGAGGAGTGAAACCGAGGGGGGATGCATGCTGGGTCTGATGCAAGACTGGCCGTTGCTCATTCATCGCGTGATTGACTACGCCGCGACACAGCACCCTCATCGTGCCGTGATCTCACGTTCGGTCGAAGGGCCGATCAGGCGCACCACCTATCATGATGTGAGGTTACGCGCCTTAAAACTCGCGCAACGTCTTGCACGCGATGGTGTGAAACTGGGTGACCGCATTGGCACGCTCGCATGGAATACAGATCGGCATTTTGAAAGCTGGTATGGCATTACGGGTATTGGCGCGATCTATCACACGCTCAACCCCCGTCTCTTTGAAGAACAATTGATTTACATCGCCAATCATGGCGGTGATAAAATGATTTTTCTGGATCTGACTTTCGTTGCGCTCGCAGAAAAGCTTGCACCGCATCTTCCTCAAGTTGAACGTTATATCATTTTTACCGACGCGGCGCATATGCCGAAAACAACGCTCAAAAACGCCGTCGCTTACGAAGATTATATTCATGAAGTTGACGGCGATTTTCACTGGATGGCCTTTGATGAAAACACCGCCGCGGGCATGTGCTACACATCGGGCACCACGGGTCATCCGAAAGGCGTCGTCTATTCGCATCGCTCGAATGTGTTACATGCCATGTCTGTCATGATGCCAGACAGTCTTTGTCTTTCTGCGCGCGACACCGTGATGCCGGTTGTTCCGCTCTTTCACGCCAATTCTTGGTCGCTCGCTTTTTCGGCACCGATGGCCGGCGCCACGCTTGTGATGCCGGGCGCGAAGCTTGATGGCGAATCTGTTTTCAACATTATTGAAAATGAAAATGTAAATGTCACAGCGGCGGTGCCCACTGTGTGGCTCGGCCTCTTACACTATCTTGAATCAACCGGCCAAAGGCTCACCAAATTGAAACGTGTCGCGATTGGGGGATCGGCATGTCCGCGCGCGGTTACAGAAGCCTTTGAACAAAAATATGGTGTTGAAGTCATTCATGCGTGGGGAATGACAGAACTCAGTCCCATTGGTTCATTCTGCACGCTGAAACCTGAAGTGGCTGACCTTAAAGGAACCGCTCTTTACGATTTGAAACAGAAACAAGGATTTGCGCAATTCACAGTTGATATGAAAATTACAGATGATGACGGCAATATCTTGCCATGGGATGGCAAGACTTTTGGTCGTCTCAAAGTGCGCGGACCCGCGGTGTCAAAAGCCTATTTTGGTCTTGAAGAAAACATTCTCGATGACGACGGTTATTTTGATACAGGCGATGTCGCCACCATTGATGAACATGGCTATATGAACATCACCGACCGCGCAAAAGATGTAATCAAATCGGGGGGCGAGTGGATCTCGTCGATTGATTTGGAAAATGTTGCCGTCGGTCATCCCGATGTCGCGGAAGCGGCGGTGATCGGTATCGCGCATGAGAAATGGGGCGAGCGGCCTTTACTCATCATTGTGAGAAAAAAAGATCGCACACCCTCGAAAGACGATATTCTGAATTTCATCAACGGCAAAATCGCCAAATGGTGGATGCCGGATGAGGTTGTGTTCATGGATGAAATCCCGCACACGGCTACTGGCAAAATTTCAAAGAAAACCTTGCGCGATCAATTCAAAGAGTTTCGATTTTCGTGAACATCTTTCGAGACACCGCTACGCGACTCCTCAGGATGAGGGGTTAATCATTATCCTCATGGTGAGCCGCGCCGAAGGCGCGTGTCGAACCACGCTTAATTAAAGACCACGTCCTTCGACTCGTCGCTTCGCGACGGCTCAGGATGAGGTGATAAATTTACGCGACGGCTCAGGATGAGGGGTGAGTTAACATCCTCATGGTGAGTCGCATTATACATTCTCATGGTGAGTCGCATTATTCATTCTCATGGTAAGCCGCATTATTCATCCTCATGGTGGGCCGCGCCAAAGGCGCGTGTCGAACCACGTAACAAATGCGCGTGCCGAACCACAAATAAGATTAATCTATTTTTTGTAGCGACGCGACAGAGCAGGAAGCGATTCAAAATCTCCGCGTATCAAGGCTTCTTTCTTCTCTCGTCGCCAACCTTTAATTTGTCTCTCAGCAGCAATGGCATCGATAATCAATTCATAATGTGCTGAATAAACCAATCGCACGGGGCGACGTGAAACCGTGTAAGAGCGTGGATCAAGACCAGATTGGTGTTCGCTTAATCGAGCGTCAATAGGCAACCGGGTTGTGCCAACATAATAGCTGCCATCGGCGCATCGCAAAATATAAAGTGTGCAGCCCCCATTCATTGAGCTTGTCCTGTGACGTCCTTCGACTCGTCGCTTCGCGACGGCTCAGGATGAGGTAATAAATTTACGCGGCTCCTCAGGATGAGGTGATAAATTTACGCGACGGCTCAGGATGAGGTAATAAATATACGCGATGGCTCATTACGTATGTAAATAGAGGGTCGCGAGAAGCGTCGTGTGATTGGTGTCGAACACATAGACATATTGTTGGGTGCTGCCTGTTATCGAGAAATTGGTGCCATCATTGAATTTTCCTGTCGTCGCATTGACGTCGCTTGAATTCCAATAAGAATAACTTCCGTTATTCAACAATGACAAACTATCCCCCGAGGTATCAAATCTCACATCAAGCACGCCCGCATAGCTCGAGCTCGAACTCGAGCCTGTCAAAAGCTTCTGTACGTCATCGCCCCCTAACGACAAGGACACGGAGCCCTGTGTGCCCGAGAAATCAAGATATTCGGCATTGGAGAGAAGATTCGAGAATGAAGATCCCGACAGTGAAATATCACTTGTCGATCCTGCAAAGCTGACCGTATCCGTGCCCGTGCCGCCATCGATCTTGTAATTGATGCTTGACCAATCAAGCTTCAGCATATCATTGCCCGCGCCACCGAAGAGTGAGTCCGAGCTGCCACCAACCAATGAATCATTACCCACGCCGCCATCGAGATAATTGGCGAGGCTGTCGCCAATGATCGTGTCAGCACCACTGCCGCCGATAAGCCCTTCGACATTACGCACCGTATCGGTATCACCGGACCCACCCGTCACCGTGAAGTTTGAGAATGAACTTGTCGTGCCGTTGAGTGTGACGCTCAGTGCCGTGCCGGTGTAAGAGTAATCTGCAATGTCAATCACGTTGCCGGTATTGGCTCCCCCGTCAAGTGTATCATTCCCTTTGCCGCCCGACAAAAGATTATTGCCGTCATCGCCTATCAATGTGTCATTGAAATCAGAACCGAAGACGTCTTCGACATCTTTATAGGTATCGCCACGGGCAAAACCCTGATCACCTTTGCT
>JBJTCD010000110.1:0-13326 GCA_046091665.1 Hyphomicrobiales bacterium | reverse complement strand
GTTTTTCTGCCACCTATGTCCCCAGGAACGTTCAAGGGCAACTTAGGTGAGCGTGAATCCTTGACGGTTTATTTTGATTTATTTAGGTTCTTATTGAACCACGGAGAACCTTGCCTTGACATCCTTTACCATTCGCGTTCCCGACGCTGTTGCCGAGCAGCTTGACCGGATTGCAACGAAACTTGACCGCTCACGTGCCTATGTCGCAGCGCAGGCCATCGAAGACTTTGTTGAACGCGAAGCATGGCAGTTGATGGAAATTGAAGCAGGGCTTGGCGAGGCGGACCGCGGCGAGTTTGCCAGCGCCGCCGAGTTTGCCGAAGTCATTGGTAAATTTGTAAAACCTGCCCGCCCATCATGAGCCGTCGCGCTATAAAATGGACAAAGCGTGCCTTGCGACGTCTCGACCAAGTAGGGGCAACCATTGCCGAGGACAACATTGCCGCCGCATCAACGGTTATCGCGCGAATGGTCGCGTCAGTTGAGTTACTTGCTCAGCGCCCGGCGATGGGTCGGGTTGGTAGAGTGAATGGAACGCGGGAGTTAGTGATAGACGCTCTACCCTACATCATTCCCTATCGCGTTAAGGAAACGACGATCGAAATTATCACTATCATGCATACGGCACAAAAATGGCCTAAAGACTTTTAGCGGCATGAGGGAGGGTAGTCGCCCGAAGCCTTAACGGGTGCCCGAAATGTCGGTCACTTGAAACCCGTGTGCCAACGGGTCGCGGTCGTCGATGAGGATCGTGTTGTAGCCCGTCATCCGCGCCCAGCCTTCGATTGAGGGGATGATCCCCGCATAAGAGCCGAGTGTCACAGCCTTTTCGACGCGGCCGCGAAAGAGCGTGCCAATGATGCTTTCCTGGATGAAATCGTCGCCCGGTTTCAAATTGCCGCGCGCCGCCCATTGTGCCATGCGCGCAGAGGTTCCCGTGCCGCAGGGCGAACGGTCGATCGCCTTGTCGCCATAAAAGACCGCATTTTTCGCATGAGCTTCTTTATGCGTAGGCGTACCCGTCCACATCACATGCGAGAGACCATTGATGGCCGGATTTTCGGGATGCACGAATTGATATTTCGCGCGGAAAGCCTCGCGCACTTTCGGACTCCTGCGCAAAATGTCTGATGGGTTCACATGTTCGAGCCCGGGGAAGTTTTTTTGCGGCTCGATGATCGCGTAGAAATTTCCGCCATATGCCACATCTGCTTTGATGAGGCCCAAACCTTCGACCTCGGCTTCAAGATCGGCAGAATGTAAGTAGGAGCCGACATTGGTAATGCGGACATTGTCAACATAGCCATCTTTTTCCTGATAGCGCGCTTCAACAAGTCCGGCAGGTGTATCGATACGCAACACGCCTTTTTCACGCGGTGTGACAAGTCCGCGTTCAAGCGCCATTGTCACGGTGCCGATTGTGCCATGGCCGCACATGGGCAAACAGCCTGATGTTTCAATGAAGAGAAAGGCAATGTCGCAATCAGGCTGCGTTGGTGGATAAAGAATAGCTCCCGACATCATGTCGTGACCGCGCGGTTCAAACATGAGGCCGGTTCTGATCCAATCAAACTCGCGCAAAAAATGCGAGCGTTTTTCAACCATATTCGCGCCTTCAAGGCGCGGTCCGCCGCCTGCAACCAGACGCACAGGATTGCCACAAGTATGGCCATCAACGCAGAAGAAAGTGTGAGTTGCCATAACAAGTTCCTTTGAAGACGGATTTTAAAAACGTTGCGGACTAAAACGCGTGAGATCGATTGACGGCGCGCGTTCGGCAATCAAATCCGCGACAAAGCGACCGGTGGCCGCTGATTGCGTCAAACCATAATGGCCGTGGCCAAAGGCATGAACCACGCGACGTGATTTTTTCGAATCGCCTATAACGGGAAGCGAATCCGGAATTGACGGGCGAAAGCCCATCCAGATCGTGCCTTCGTCAAATGCCGGAAGTTCACGGAAGAAACGCCCCGCTTTTGTGTACATCGCTTTTGTGCGTTCATGATTGGGGGGCAATTGAAGACCACCAAGTTCTACCGCGCCACCAATCCGCAGTCCGATATCAAGCGGTGATGAAACAAAACCATGACCTTGGAATGAAACAGGCCGGTTGAGATGATTTTTCGCATTCGGAAAAGTGATATTGTAACCGCGTTCGGTATCAAGCGGAATGCGATCCCCAACTGATGCCGCAAGTTCTTTCGACCATGCGCCTGCGGCGATCACAACCGCATCGAAGTTGAGCGCATCGCGGTCTTTTGCAAATAGGCTAAGCGTCGGATCTGTTTCAATGGATGTGATTTCTGCTTTCACATGATCAATACCGCGTGCGCGCGCCGCGTCATAAAGGGCCAACGTAATCGCACGCGGATCAGACACGTGCGCACTATCAGGAAAGAACGCCGCGCCGACAAAACGATCGGTGAGACCGGGTTCCATTTGCCGGACTTCGGAGGCATCAAGAAGATGAACCGCAACACCAGCTTTTTCCTGCAGCTCAAAATGATGCTTCATGCTCTGCATAAGAGACGGATCATCAAACAAAAACAAACAACCGCGCCGATGGATCATTTGTTCGATCCCGAGCTGCCGTGAGAGTCTATCCCATGACGGCATCGCAAGCGATTGAATGGCGGTGATCGCAGTGATCGATTTTTCGATTTCGCTTGGGCGCGAAGCGAGGATCAATCGCGTAAGCCAAGGCAAGATCGGCAAAAGATATTCTTTGCGGATCGTGAGCGGCCCCAAAGGATCCATTAAAAAACGCGGCACTTGGCGCAGCATTTTCGGCGACGCCATGGGCTCGATATCTGTATGCGCGATCATGCCGGCATTGCCGCGCGAGGTGCCCGAAGCCGGGCCCTCGCGATCAATCACGGTGACAACATGGCCTTCATCAGCCAAAGCATGCGCGGTGGCTAAGCCGACAATGCCTGCGCCGATCACGGCCACTTTCATGATGATATGATCCGTTTCGAATTAGAGCATCGGCAATGAAGGACGTTTTGCCATCGCGTCTTTGACGATCTTTTCAATGCGCGTGCGTTCCGCACCCGAGAGCGCGATGCGCGGCGCGCGGCAACGGTCATTCGAATTGATCGCAACCGCTTCGACGAGCTTGATGTTTTGCACAAGGCGCGCGGACACATCGAGATCGAGCAGAGGGCGGAACCAACGATAAATTTTGAGCGCTTCAGCCATGCGACCAGCAAGCGCAAGCTTGTAAACAGCCACTGTTTCTTTCGGGAAAGCGACGACGAGACCAGCGACCCAGCCATGCGCACCCATTGCGAGGCTCTCCAGCGCGAGATTATCAACGCCCGTGAACACGCGAAATTTGTCGTCAACGAGATTGAAGAGTTCTGATACGCGGCGAATATCGTCAGAGCTTTCTTTAACAGCGACGAACAGAGGATCCTGCGCAAGTTCGGCAATCATTTCAGGCGTGAGATTGACACCATAGGCAACCGGATTGTTGTAAATCATGACCGGCACGCCGCCAGCTTTCGCGACCGCACGGAAATGCGCCATGGTTTCATGCGCTTCGGATTTGTAAGGCACGCCGGGTAACACCATCAAACCATGGGCGCCGGCTTTCGCTGCGGCTTCGGCTTGCGCTTGTGCGCGGCGTGTCGCGCCGTCAACCACAGTCATCAGAACGGGAATCTTGCCATTGGCAACGCGAAGTGCGGTTTTCAACACTTCGATTTTTTCTTCCGGATCAAGGGTTGAGGCTTCGCCGAGCGAACCGCACACGATGATGCCGTCCACGCCCGCATCACGCTGCAGGGCAAAACAGCGCTCCATCTCAGTGATGTCGAGACGGTCATCATTTGTGAATTTTGTGGTGACAGCCGGGAAGACACCGTTCCAGAGCGCGTTCGACATGATCTCATTTCCTCACTGAAAGCCAAAACTTATTGAATGCTAGGAGAGGGGCCTATAGCACCGGTTGGGTAATCTCTCCAAGCGGGCGCGCGAAGCCCTCAACAGGGCGAATAAAGGAAAATGCCTATGACCACCGATACCCCCGAATGGCTGCCCGTCGCTTCAATGCCATCGCGTCAGATTGCCGTTCGCCGCCGGGCCGGGCAGGGCACGCCGATTTTATGGGTTGGCGGCTTTCGCTCGGATATGAATTCAACAAAGGCGCTTGCGCTTGATGCGTTAGCGGCGCGGCTCAGCCATCCGATGATCCGCTTCGATTACGCCGCCCATAGCGAAAGCCCGGGCCAGTTTAAAGAGATGACACTATCTGATTGGCTCTTGGATACTTTGACGGTCATCGACACTCTTGATGATACGCCGCCCGTGATTGTCGGTTCGTCCATGGGCGGATGGATCACCTTGCTCGCGATGCGTGAACAACATCGTTTAGGCAAAGCGCCACCGAAAGGTCTGGTCTTGATCGCGCCCGCAGTCGATTTCACCGAAGAGCTGATGTGGAACGCGTTTCCTGACTCTGTGAAACGGAAGATCACGGACGAGGGCGTTTATCATCACCCCTCGGCCTATGGGGAACCCTATCCAATTACGAAAAACTTCATCGAAGATGGACGCAAACATTTAATGTTTGGCGCGCCAATCAATCCTCAAGCGTCGGTGCATATTTTGCAAGGGATGAAAGATCCCGATGTGCCGGTTGCCCATATGCAGCGTCTGCTTGATCACATGCCTGAAACTGATGTCAGCGTCACTTATGTAAAAGACGGCGATCATCGCTTATCGCGGCCGGAAGATATAGAGCTTCTTCAACGCGTGGTGGAGCGGTTGCTCAAATGAGGGTGGCGTGATTTTGAAAATCGGAGTATGTTGAACTTATGAAATTGAAGGCCATCATTCACGAAGCGGAAGAGGGCGGCTTTTGGGCCGAAGTACCTGCTGTACCCGGTTGCGTATCGCAAGGCGAAACCGTGGACGAGCTTCTTCGCAATTTAAAGGAAGCGGTTGAGGCGTGTTTGTCGGTTGACATTCCGTCTGAGAAGAAGCGTGAGGGACGCGCTGTGGAGATTGCCGTCTGAAGCCGGTGTCCGGCAAAGAGTTTGCGCGTCTGCTCGAGAAACAGGGCTGGGTTTTACTTAGAGTCTCGGGAAGCCACCACATTTAAGGTAAAAGGGGTCGGATCGAGCGCCTGTCGATTCCGATCCACGCCAATCAAATGCTTAAACTGGGCCTTCAACGTCATTTGATGAAACTGGCTGATTTGACTGAGAATGATCTGTAGATTTTTCAGTCTACTCTTTAATCTCCCCATCTCTTTCAATCTTGATCGTCTTTCCATGCAACGCGCGCTGGCTATCTTTATCAAGCGCAAACGCAGGGCAGATGGGCCAATCCATTTCCTGCGCCACGATCACACCGAGCAATAAAATCGCATCGGGGTCAGGCATGATCAGCGCTTTCGGCGCTTTGCCCGCGTGAATGAGTTCAAGCATCACGGCCGCAGCCGATGACGAGCCGATCATTGCAGGCAATGCCAAAATCTTTCCGGCGATGTTTTGTCCGCGTTCAGGATGACGCGCATCGATGATGTCACCAGTTCTCGGGTTCACGCCGCCCCAAAATGAAATCGGATGCGTGAGGGCGAGCACTTCGCCTTGCGCTTCGCCTTCAATCAATACTTGCGCTTTCATTGCCAGAGCCCTCCATCACGAATGACATGGCCTTTGACAGCGCTCTCTACGCAATCTTTGAGCGATCCATATTGCACCGCGTAACCTGTATTGCCGGTGGCATAATGTGCAAATTTCCCCGAATTGGTCATGAGCACCGATCCGCCTTCCGGCAGCATTGGTGTCACGACCACGCAAGTATCGGCAACAATTGTGATGCCGAGCGCTTCAAGCTTTGAGCGCGTGCCATCCGCTTCAATCGCGCGCAACACATGTCGCCCCGTGCAGGCGAAGAAGGGACGCGCAACTTTGCGACCGTTCAGGAGCGAGAGCAGCGCATGCATCTCTTCAAGCGAAAGATGCGGGCTGCCAATCGCCACCGCATCAATTGATTCACTTGATGCATTTGAAAGACGTTTCAAAGCGCCGAGCACCATATCAATTGTCACGCGGATTACGCGTTCAGGCTTTTGTCCTTGCAACGCTGCGTCAACAGTCGGCGCTTCAGGCGTCACGCCCGCGATGTGAAAGAGTCCCACGCCGCCTGATGAGGCAGACGCCGCACCGAAGGCTTTGAGATTGTCCTCATTGGGGAAACCTTGCAGACCATCGACAACCCCGATGTCATTGGTCATCTCAAGTCCAAACCATGTGCCAAGCACAGGATAAAAAATATCCGCGCGACGGAGCGTTTCAGACAGACCCGAAACATCGATCACAAATCGTGCACGACGATTTTCCGTTCGATGCAAACCATAATCCGGCGCGCGTCCGGCGATTGCACAGGCGATATCCAGAAAATCACCATAGCGATTGGTGCGTGCGCCAAGCACCGAATTACAAAAGACAACCGCGTTTGATTCCCCCCAAGCGACATCACTACCGAGTGCAGGGCGATGGCCCGCTTGATAGGGCGAGCAGGTCCAAGAGGGTTCGCAGCCCATTTTCTCGTAAGCGCGCATCATGCGTTTCGCCATATCGCGCTCATGCGGCGGAAGGCGTTGTTTCGAGCAGCCCATCAAATCCAGCGCACCCACATTCAAAGTGGAGCGGACGGCAACCTTAGCATCGCCCTCAACGAGCTTTTCGGCAAAGAGCGTGCCCGAGTCGCCATGATAGAGCGCGCCATCGATATGGGCTGAAGCGACGGGGAGAAGGCGCGGCGCGCCCATCAAACGGGCGGTCTCGGCAACAATGCTGAGGGCCATTTTTGCGCCCATACCTTTCTCGCCCGCGAGAATGGCCTTGTCCTCATTTGTAAACTGAAGCGCCATGATCGTTCCCAAACCCCTTACCCAACTTTATCGACTCAACTTTCGCGGGAACTTAGCCTGCTTGGTCAATAAGACTGACCTATTTCGTCTGCATCTGCGACCATTTTCCGCGGTTTTACGCCAAATACATACCTTGATCAGGGCTTGGCTGTCTTGACCGCGCCGGTTTCGGGTATAATCTCGCCTTTGTTAGCTCAAATTAAGAGACAGAGATTGGTCCCGACAAGAGACCAATACAAAATTGGAGGAGCGCCCATGGCTAGCGTCACTTTGACGGTCAATGGCAAACAAGTCACCGCGACGGTCGATCCGCGGACTTTGCTTGCTCAATTTCTTCGTGAACATCTTCATTTGACCGGCACCCATGTGGGCTGTGACACGAGTCAATGCGGGGCCTGCGTCGTCCATGTGAATGGCCGGGCGATCAAGAGCTGCACGACACTCGCCGTTTCATGCGATGGGGCATCGGTGACAACGATTGAGGGGATCGGCACGCCGGATCATCTCCATCCGATGCAAGCGGCCTTCCGTGAAAATCATGGTTTGCAATGCGGCTTCTGCACGCCGGGCATGATCATGTCCGCCATCGATATTGTGAACCGCAAGGGCAACAAGCTTGATGAGCACACGATCCGTGAAGAGCTCGAAGGCAATATTTGCCGCTGCACCGGTTATCACAACATCGTGAAAGCCGTCGCTCAAGGCGCGGCTGCGATGAAGTGATCGGATTTGTTATAAAGTCGAGTTTCGCCCATCACCATTAAAGCGTTTTTTGAAAAAATCGCGAGGGAGAGAACCCCATGAGTGCCAAGACAGGCGTCGGAGCACCGGTACTCCGCAAAGAAGATTTCCGTTTCATAACGGGTAAGGGCCAATATACCGATGACATAAACCGCCAGGATCAGGCCTATGCCTATTTCCTGCGTTCACCACACGCTCATGCGAATATCAAAAAGCTTGATGTTTCCGCAGCCAAGAAAGCACCTGGCGTTTTGGGTGTTCTGACCGGTGACGATCTCGCGGCTGATAAAATCGGCGGGTTGATTTGCGGCTGGATGATCCACAATAAGGACGGCTCGCCGATGAAGGCGGGCGCGCATCCCGCTCTCGCACAAGGCAAAGTGCGTTATGTTGGTGATCATGTCGCCGTGGTTATCGCGGAGACTTATCAGCAAGCGAAAGATGCGGCTGAACAAATCCAAGTCGATTATCAGGTGCTCCCCGCCGTTGTGGATATGAACAAGGCGAAGAGCGCGGGTGCTATTCACGACGTCGCGCCTGACAATGTCGTTTATGATTGGCATCTTGGTGATAAGGCAGCGACAGACGCCGCTTTCGCAAAAGCCAAACATGTGACGAAAATTGATCTCGTCAATAACCGCCTCATTCCGAATGCGATGGAACCGCGCGCGGCGATTGGTGACTTCGATTCAGGCACGGGAGTTTATACGCTCTACACAACGAGCCAGAATCCGCATGTCGCGCGTCTCGTGCTTTCCGCTTTCGTTGGCATCGCACCAGAACATAAACTTCGCGTGATTGCGCCCGATGTCGGCGGTGGTTTCGGTTCAAAGATTTTCATCTATGCCGAAGAAACCGTTTGCGTTTGGGCCGCGAAGAAAGTTGGTCGTCCGGTGAAATGGACCGCTGATCGCACAGAAGCCTTCCTCTCGGATGCGCATGGTCGCGATCATATCTCGCATGCGGAATTGGCGCTTGATGACAAGGGCAAGATCCTTGGCTTGCGCGTCAAAACAAAAGCCAATCTCGGCGCCTATCTTTCAACTTTCTCAAGCTGCGTTCCGACTTATCTCTATGCGCCGCTTTTGTCGGGTCAGTATGATATTCCGGCAATCTATGCGGAAGTTGAAGGCATCTACACGACAACCGCTCCGGTTGATGCCTATCGCGGTGCCGGTCGCCCGGAAGCGACCTTCCTCGTTGAACGCATCATCGAGAAGGCTGCGCGTGAAACGGGAACCGATCCTGCGACATTCCGTCGGAAGAACTTTGTGAAAAACTTCCCGCATCAAACGCCAGTGATCATGGCCTATGACACGGGCAACTATACAGCCTCACTCGATCTTGCGCTTGAAATGGCAGATTACAAAAACTTCGCCAAGCGCAAGAAAGACTCGGCCAAGAATGGCAAGCTGCGCGGTATCGGCTTCTCTGCCTATATCGAAGCCTGCGGCATCGCGCCGTCGGCGGCAGTGGGTTCACTCGGTGCAGGCGTTGGCCTTTGGGAGTCGGCTGAAATTCGCGTCAATCCGGTTGGCACGGTTGAAGTGCTCACGGGTTCGCATTCGCATGGTCAAGGCCATGAGACGACCTTCGCTCAATTGGTGGCTGATCGCCTCGGCATTGATATTGAAGCGGTGTCGGTTGTTCATGGTGACACTGACAAAGTCCAATTCGGCATGGGCACCTATGGCTCACGCTCAGGCGCTGTTGGTATGTCGGCGATTGTGAAAGCCGTCGATAAAGTCATCGCGAAAGGCAAGAAGGTTGCGGCCTATGCGCTCGAAGCTGCTGAGAAAGATATCCAGTTCAAGGATGGTCGCTTCTCGGTTGCGGGCACAGATAAGAGCCTCGCTTTCGGTGAAGTGGCGTTGCAAGCCTATATCGCGCATAAATTCAACGGGCAGGACCTTGAGCCCGGTCTGAAGGAAGGCGCGTTCTATGATCCGACCAACTTCACCTTCCCGTCGGGCGTTCATATTTGCGAAGTCGAAATTGATCCCGATACGGGCAAGACCGACATTGCGAAATGGACCGCTGTTGACGACTTCGGCAATGTCATCAATCCGATGATCGTTGAAGGGCAGGTGCATGGCGGCATCGCACAAGGTGTGGGTCAAGCGCTTCTCGAAGGCGCGCATTACAATGCTGATGGCCAGCTCGTCACCGCAAGCTACATGGATTACACCATGCCGCGTGCGGATGATTTGCCGAGCTTCGATGTCGGTATGACGAACACGCCCTGCACAACCAATCCACTTGGTATCAAGGGCTGTGGTGAAGCCGGCGCGATTGCCGCTCCACCCGCTGTTATCAACGCGATCACCGATGCTGTGGGACATGAAGACGTGCCGATGCCGGCTACGCCTTACGCCGTCTGGCAAGCTTGCCAGAAGGGTGCCCGCAAATTGGCTGCAGAATAATTTCAAGGAGAGAACACATGTACGCCTTTAATTATCACGCTCCAAAAACAGTCCGTCAGGCGGCGACCCTCCTTGCGAAGAATGCCGATGGTAAAGTTTTGGCCGGTGGCCAGACTTTGCTGCCGACCATGAAGCAGCGCCTCGCTTCTCCTTCCGCATTGATTGATCTTGGTCATGCAGAAGGGTTGAGCGGCATTGAGCAAAAGGGCCGCAACATCGTCATTGGCGCTATGACACGCCATGTTGAAGTCGCGACCTCGGCGATTGTGAAAAACGCGATCCCCGGTCTTGCCGCGCTCGCGGAAGGGATTGGTGACGCTGCCGTTCGCAATCGCGGCACAATTGGTGGTTCGCTTGCGAATAATGATCCGGCGGCGGATTATCCGTCTGCTGCCCTCGCTTTGAATGCGACCATCATCACTAATAAGCGCAAGATTTCGGCTGATGAATTTTTCCAAGGCATGTTCTCGACGGCTTTGGATGAAGGCGAAATCATTGTGAAGGTTTCGTTCCCCATTCCGTCAAAAGCGGCTTACGAAAAATTCCCGAACCCGGCATCGCGTTATGCGTTGGTCGGCGTGTTTGTCGCGAAGAAGGGATCGGATGTGCGCGTGGCCGTAACAGGCGCGGGCTCAAACGGCGTGTTCCGTTCGAAAGAATGTGAAGCGGCTTTGTCATCGCGTTTCAATGCGAAAGCGTTGGACGGCGTAAAAGTGTCCGCTTCCGGCCTCAATGCGGATATGCATGCAAGCGCTGATTACCGCGCCCATCTTATTCCGGTGATGGCCAAGCGCGCGGTTGAAAAAGCGACGGCCAAGTAAATCACGCATTTATTTGATTACGATCAAGGAATGCCCGGCCTCGCGCCGGGCATTTTCATAAAGGCCGAAAGCCGATTTGGGAAATCCTGTTCCCGCTCAATTCATTCAAGAGGTGCGTTATGTCTCAAGTCACGTTGCCGAAATCGATTGACGAGATGGAAACGCTGCTTTCGCGTGGTGATTATGTAGCTGATCGCTCGCTCTCAACCGTGCTCTTTCTTGCGTTGAAGATGGGACGACCGATCTTGCTCGAAGGGGAAGCGGGTGTCGGCAAAACCGAGATCGCCAAAGTGCTTGCAAAAACACTGGGCCGCAAACTCATTAGGCTCCAGTGCTATGAAGGACTCGATGTTTCTTCCGCTGTCTATGAGTGGAATTATGCGGCGCAGATGATGGCGATCCGTTTGACCGAAGCTGAAGGCGCGGTTGAGCGAAGTAAGCTTGAGAATGATATTTTCTCTGAGCGTTATCTTGTGCGTCGCCCGATTTTGGAAGCGCTGACGCCCGATGTGGCAGGTGCACCTGTGCTGCTCATTGATGAATTGGATCGCACGGACGAAGCTTTTGAAGCCTATTTGCTCGAAGTCTTAAGTGATTTTCAGGTGACGATTCCCGAATTTGGGACTGTAAAAGCGCCGTCGCCGCCGATTGTCATTGTGACATCAAACCGCACGCGCGAAATTCACGATGCGTTGAAGCGGCGTTGTCTTTATCATTGGGTCGGTTATCCGAGCGCTGAACGCGAATTGAAAATTTTGCGCACCAAAGCGCCGCACGCATCAGAGAAGCTCTCGGCGGAAGTTGTGGCCTTTGTGCAAGCGCTTCGCAAACAAGATCTCTTCAAAGTGCCGGGCGTCGCGGAGACGCTTGATTGGGCTACAGCCCTCGTTGAACTTGATGCGGTGGCTTTAGATCCGAAAGAAGTGACAGATACGTTGGGTGTGTTGTTGAAATATCAGGATGATATTCAAAAGATGCAGGGTTCGGAAATCAAAGCGATTTTGGATGAAGTGAAAGTATCGGTGAAGTAGGATAAGGTGACGAAATAAGTCGTCATTGCGAGCAAACTTCAATCGTCATTGCGAGCGGGAGCGAAGCAATCCAGTTGGAGTGAACAGAAATGGCGCAACGGATCCATAGCGCTTAAACGACGATCATCAGCTGGATTGCATCGCGTTCGCTCGCAATGACGGAAATGAAATAGGGACTAGGTTTTCACAATGCCCGGAAAACTTTCCGAAAACATCGCCTATTTTGCGCGCGCTTTGCGTGAAGCGGGATTGCCTGTCGGACCGGGCGCGGTGGTTGATGCGGTCTCAGCCGTTGAAACCGCTCATATCGGAACGCGTGAAGATCTCTTTTGGACCTTGCATGCGATCTTTGTGAAAAAGCACGAACATTCGGATGTGTTCACGCAAGCTTTTCGAATCTTTTTCCGTCGCCGCGCGCTGATTGAAAAAATCATCCAGACCATGTCGCCTTATTCGCCGGGCAAGGACGAGAAGAAAAAGAAACCTGAAGCAGGCGCGTTGCGCGCCGCTGAATCTTTGCTCAAATCCAAACGCGATGAGACGCCGCCTGAAGAAGAAAAAATTGAATTCGACGCACGGCTTACAATTTCAGAGCGCGAAATTTTGCAGAAGAAAGATTTCGCGCAAATGACCGCGCAAGAAATCGTCACTGCGCGATTGCTAATTGACCGCTTGGTAATGCCGGATGATGCACGACCCACGCGGCGCTTTGTGCCTTCGCCAGCGGGCAAACGTATCGATCCGCGCCGCACCTTCCGATCAAGTTTGCGTCAAGGTGGTGATACGATTGCGTTGCACTTTCGTGATCGCGCCGAGAAGCAACCCCCGGTCGTCGTCATTTGCGATATCTCTGGATCGATGGCCGATTATACGCGGCTCTTTCTGCACTTTCTTCACGCACTCACTGACAAGCGCAAACGCGTGCATACTTTTCTTTTTGGAACGCGTTTAACAAATGTCACACGCTCCTTGAAAAGTCGTGATCCGGATGAAGCGCTTTCGAAATGTTCAGAGCAAGTGGCTGATTGGTCGGGCGGCACACGCATCGGTCCTTCTCTTCATAAATTTAATCGTGAATGGTCACGTCGTGTGTTGGGCCAGGGTGCGATTGTTCTCTTGTTTACTGATGGCCTTGAGCGCGATGATACGGATGAATTACAGAATGAAATTCAACGTCTTCATCGCTCATGCTCTAAACTTGTATGGCTTAATCCATTGCTTCGCTTTGATGGGTTTGAAGCGAAGGCCTCAGGCATCCGCGCCATCCTGCCTCATGTAGATGAGTTCAGACCGATTCATAATTTGAAGAGTATGGAAACGCTCGTGCAAGCGCTTTTAAAGGATAGTGCGGCCTCTGCCAATCCGCGTTTGTGGTTGAAGCGCGTCGCTTAATATATTACCCTACGTAATATATTCTCAATCTC
>JBJTCD010000109.1:0-3464 GCA_046091665.1 Hyphomicrobiales bacterium | reverse complement strand
ATTGGCAAGACCTAAACCACAGACAACAAGATCAGGATCTTCTGCGCGACAGCGATCAAGCTGACGTTCAACATCCTGTCCTTCTGACAGTAATGTGCCGGAAGGAAGACGGGCGAGATCTTCGGAAAGATGCGCGCGATGAAGATAGGGCGTACCCACTTCAACGAGTCGCATACCAAGCTCTTCGGAAACAAAACGCGCGAGCGGCACTTCCAATTGGGAATCGGGGAAGAAGAAAATGCGTTTACCTTGCAAGGCATCACGATGTGCGTCCATCGCAATCAAAGCACGACGATGACCGGCTGCCGTGACGCTCTCAAATTTTTCTTCGCTGACGCCGTAGCTCCGCGCTGCGGCTTTGAGCCATGCGGTTGTACCTTCTGCACCGAGCGGGAAGGGGGCGATGATACGTTGGGCGCCGCGATCCTCTAACACACGCGCGGTATCACCTAAGAAAGGTTGCGCGAGAAGGTATTTTGTCTTGGGCCCGATGATGAGTGGTGCATTGGCCTTTTTTGCTGGAAGAAATGTAACATTATCAATGCCCATTTCCGTGAAGAGCCTGCGGAACTGGTCTTCAACAATATCAGCGAGTGCTCCAACAACAAGCAGATGATCAGTTGTATTTTGTGTTTCTGGTTGTGCTTCGGAAGCCAGCGCGGAAAGACATGCATCTTCGCCTTGCGTGAAAGTGGTCTCGATCCCGGAGCCCGAATAATTCAACACGCGCACTTTTGGCATATGGAGTTTTGAAAGTCGTTGCGCAGCGCGTTTCAAATCAAGCTTGATGACTTCGGAAGGGCATGACCCCACAAGAAAAAGAAGTTCGATATCAGGGCGACGTTCAAGCAAACGACCCACAACAGAATCAAGTTCATCATCAATATCAGCGAGACCCGCAAGATCGCGTTCATCAATGATGGCTGTACCAAAACGCGGTTCGGCAAAAATCATCACGCCGGCGGCAGATTGAATGAGATGTGCGCAGGTGCGTGAACCGACAACAAGAAAGAATGCATTTTCAATTTTACGATGCAGCCACACGATGCTTGTGAGTCCGCAGAAGACTTCATGCTGCCCGCGTTGCTTTAATGTTTGCTGATCGCTGCAGCCACGCTCATTGCCATTTGGTGAAGGACGAAATGGTAAATTCATGTGAGTGCCTCTGCTTGACGAGAGGCGGGTGCGGAGAGGCGAGCCGCGCGAAGTTTTAAAAGGAATTGCGCCGCATTCACCACATAAGTCGCATAAGCAAAGAGTGTGATGATGAAGAGTGTGCGGTCATCCATCCAGCCAAAAATGAGTCCGAAGAGATAAAGCGTGTGCAAGGCAATCACGCCAAAGCTCACTACATCTTCCCAGAAGAACGCAGGCGCGAAGAGATATTGTCCGAAGACATCTTTCTCCCACAACGCCCCGGTGATCATGATGGTGTAAAGCGCGAGTGTTTTCGCGAGAATGGAGAGATGTGCAGCGAAGATGCCTTCGCCCGTCATCAGCGTGCGCATCACGAGTGCGAGACTCACAAGAAAGATTATGAATTGGACAGGCGCGATGACCCCCTGAACCAGCGTCCATGGTGACGAATCCCGCCTCTGCCGTTCAGCTTCCGTGTAAAGCTGCGGCTTAAGTGCCCCGAAATGGTCGGGATCGGTCATCCTGATCCTCCCGAGGGCTCCCACCGGCACCTTTGACCGGCCTGATCCCCCAGAGAAAAAGCTACCCCTTGCCCTCTATGGGTGTCAAGCAATGTTGACGTCTTGATAAAATGACACTTAATATGATGATTAGGGGGAGGGCGAAAGAAATCTCTGTCCCTGGGAGGCGATCCGCGTTAGACTGTCGCAGGTCGGAGTGAAGAGGCTCGTTAAGATTGGCGAGCGTCTCGGTGAAGATGCCGGTAATCGCCGACCCCGTATCTGGTCATTCGGGGCCGGATATCGTGCCCGGTTTCGGGCAGTTTGGGGGTTTTCAGTGTCGACGTCCGATCATACGACGGACAGAGACGGTCAAGCCGCAGGCGGCATGGCCGGTTCTCGGCATGATCCCTTTTCCGACCATGAATTAGACTATGCGAGCAATTCGGCTGGCTTTACAGCCGTTTCGGCCCCGGGGCTCGATATTCGCGGCCATTTTGGCCAGGAAAGCGCGGCTTTGCCCTTGCGAGGGCTTCTCGCCGAAACGTTCGAGAACGTCATTCTGCCCCGCCTGTTCCTTAATTTTGGTGTGGATACCGCTGAAGTCGTCGAGACCATCTCAGCCGGAAAGCCACTTAATCGGGACATGATCTCGGGATTTTGCCGCCTTGTTGTGGGCCCGGATAGTCGTGATGCGTTCCGCTTTGTCGAGATTTTGCTCGAGCGCGGCGTGAGCGTTGAAGCCGTTTTGCTCGATTTGATGGCCCCTGCCGCTCGCACTATGGGCGAAATGTGGGAAGCCGATTTGTGCAATTTTGTTGATGTGACGGTCGGTTTGGCCCGTGTTCAGCAGATTACAAGACATATTCGACCATGGAATGGCGGAAATCTGGACCAAAACAGCCAAAAAGGAGCTGTTTTGCTTGTTCCGACGCCGGGGGAGCAGCACACTTTTGGCTTGAAGATTGTCGAGGAATTTTTTCTCCGCGATGGCTGGGACGTGGATTGCGTCATGCGCGCGGGGGCTGAAGAAATAGCCGCCGCTGTCGCCGAGAAACCCTATGATATCATGGGCTTGACGCTTGGCGGCCACCGCTTGCTTGAGCCGCTGCGCTCCGCTATCACGCTCGCGCGTTATCATTCTCTCAATCGGTCGATCAAAGTGGTGATTGGCGGTGTTGGACTCGCCGATTATCCGAATTTGAAGGCCCTTGTGGAAGCGGATGCCTGCTTGGCGGATGTCAATGATGCCGTAAACCTGGCCAATTCTTGGGTCAGAAAGTCTGCCACCAGTTAGTTGTGTTGAATCCGTGAACCAGAACCAGTCCATACAAAAGGGATCTGCGCCGCTTGCCGGCCAAGGGATGGGTGCGTTGTCCGCCCATCTCGAAGCGGTTGATCCGTCGGTGGCGGCGTCTGTGCTTTCGGCCGCGGGAGATATTGTGTTCATCATCAATGCCGATGGGATGATCACAGATGGTGTGTTTGCCTCTGGCGATTTGCCTTCAGATTTTTTCATTGGCTGGCCCGGCAAAGCGTTGATCGATTCGGTGACGCTCGAGAGCCGCCCCAAAGTTACGGAAATGTTGCAGGATGTAGTCACAGGCCAACCGCCGCGGTGGCGTCAGCTCAATCATCCTTTGAAGGCGGGCGAAGATCTTCCCGTTCGTTATAAATTGATCCGCGCGGGTCGCGATGGACATGCGGTCGCTGTTGGTCGCGATATGCGTATGGTTGCTTCGATGCAGCAGCGGCTTGTCTCAGCGGAATTGTCGATTGAGCAAGATTATGCGCGCTTGCGTCATGTTGAGACGCGCTATCGTTTGT
>JBJTCD010000108.1:0-54852 GCA_046091665.1 Hyphomicrobiales bacterium | reverse complement strand
GAATATAATGTTGTGCGCGCCTTCAAAGCGGGATGGGGCGGTGTTGTTTGGAAAACGCTTGGTGATGGCGATCCCATCGTCAATGTGTCGGGCCCTCGTTATGGTGCAATTCATGGTCCGGATCGCCGATTGATCGGATTGAACAATATTGAATTAATCACGGATCGTCCGCTTGAAGTGAATTTGCGCGAAATCAAACAAGTGAAAAATGATTGGCCGGATCGAGCAGTGGTGGTTTCACTGATGGTGCCTTGTGAAGAAGAGAATTGGAAAGCGATTCTCAAACAAGTTGAAGAGACGGACTGCGACGGCATTGAACTCAATTTCGGTTGTCCGCATGGGATGTCTGAACGGGGTATGGGTTCAGCCGTTGGTCAGGTTCCCGAATATATCGAAATGGTCACGCGGTGGTGTAAGCAACATTCACGCATGCCGGTGATTGTGAAACTCACGCCCAACATCACCGATATTCGTTACCCCGCACGCGCGGCAAAAAAAGGTGGCGCGGATGCAGTGTCACTGATCAATACGATCTCATCAATTATGTCGGTTGATCTTGATCAGATGTCGCCTTGGCCTGTGGTTGATGGGCAAGGCACTCATGGTGGTTATTGTGGCCCCGCGGTGAAGCCGATTGCCCTCAATATGGTTGCGGAAATTGCGCGTGATCGTGAAACGCATGGTCTTCCTATTTCTGCAATCGGCGGTGTCACGACATGGAAAGACGCGGCAGAATTCATCGCGATGGGTGCTGGCACTGTTCAAGTCTGCACGGCGGCGATGAATTACGGATTCAAGATCGTTGAAGAAATGATTTCAGGCCTCTCTCAATTCATGGATGAAAAGGGCTATCGCACGATTGAAAATTTCAAAGGCCGCGCTGTTTCGAAAGTGACGGATTGGCAATATCTCAATCTCAATTATGTGGTCAAAGCATCAATCGATCAGGATCTCTGTATTTCTTGTGGTCGTTGCCATCAGGTGTGCGAAGATACATCGCATCAAGCCATTACTAATCAAGTCAATGGCCAACGCAAATTCACCGTGAAGGAAGACGAATGCGTTGGATGTAACCTTTGCGCGATGGTGTGTCCGGTTGAGAGCTGCATCACCATGGTACCGCAAACCAAAGGCACCGATCCGCGCACCGGATTTGAATATGGTCGTCCCTATGCCAACTGGACAACGCATCCGAATAATCCCGCATCAAAAGCGGCGGAGTAAGGCATATCAATCGCCGATGCGGGCGATGCCTTCTTCGCCATCATCGCGGCGCCAGACGATTTTATCATCGGGAAGTGTTTCGAGGGTGAAACAAAAAACTTTACCCTCGTACCAGCTTTGCCATTGTTGACAGAGGCTGTCGTTTTTTACCCACCAGCGGCCTTGGTCGGTTGGCGTTAAAAATTTTCCAAGGCCAATCGCTTCGCCCGAACCGTCAACCACGCCGTCTCTTTTGTAATAGAGGGGCAATTCGCCACCAAAGGGTACGGCAAGATAAATTCTCTTTCCGATGACAGCATTTTTGATTGCTTTGCCTTTCAGAGGCTCGCCCACAATGCCGCTGGTGGAGGCGTCGCTCGCAACCGGTGAGAGTATGGTGCTCAGAAGAATTGCACCGAAAGCCCATCCTCGCTGTAACATCCAATGCTGTGACATCGCCGTATCCACTCCAGCTATTTCAAGAATGCGCAGGTTAATGCCATTGTTTATGGCAATTTTACGAGCGGCGATGCGGATCGGATTGAAGCGAAAATCATGGTAGAAAAACTGATCTCTTTTATTCTGTTTCAAATCGCGTGGCTCGCTGCGGTTATCGGCGGCGCTCATGATTTGGATTTTGCGGCATCTTCGCCCGCATTGGCGCTTTTTGCTTTTCATATTCTGAACAATCATCACCGCTGGTTCGAAGCCACAGCCGGCATCACTTCCATTTTTATCATGGGCATCGTGATTGAAATCATTCTCTTAAAAAGTGGCGTCATCAGTTATCGCGGTAGTACCGCGTCAAATTCATTTCCGCCTTTATGGATCTTGGCTTTGTGGCTCGCTTTCGCGACGCTGCCGGATGGCGCGCTCTCATGGCTCGAAGGGCGAACGATACTTCAAATCATCTTTGGCGCGATTGGCGGGCCTTTGAGTTATCTCGCTGGAGAAAAGCTTGGCGCGGCAACGCTTCACGGCAACTTTGTTTATGCCATGGCAGTGCTTGCCTTTGCCTGGGCCGTTGCGACACCGCTCTGCTTTCGTTTTGTCAAAATCTTCGCAAAGACGTAACGCGCGTTTTGTTACGGCATAACGCCATTTAAGATCGTATCAATCGCTTGCGCTTTGGCTTTCTGGAATTGCTCGTCGGAAAGCGGCGCGCCGCCATTCAGCGCTTTGATTTGATCTTCAAAATCGGCGTAATGCTGCGTGGTCGCCCAGATCATATAGAAAAAATAACGCGGTTCGAGCGGCCGGATTTTTCCAGCGGCAATCCAGCGCCGCATGATCGCTTCGCGGGAGGCGAGCCAGTCCGCGAGCGTTGTCTCAAGAAAATCTTTAATCACCGGTGCGCCCCGCAAGATTTCACTCGCCCAAATGCGGGAGCCCAAGGGGTCCGCGCGCGCCAGATCCATTTTGGCGGCGATGTAAGCGCTGATCGCCTCTTTCGGGTCGTCATTTTCGTCAAAAGAGGATGCGGCGGCGAGCCAATCACTGAGAATTTCTTCGGTGACGGCGCGATAAAGCGCCTCTTTGGTCGGGAAATAATAATGGAGATTGGCTTTCGGCACGCCTGCCCGCCGCGCGATTTCCGCGGTCGTGGCGCCCTTAAAACCCTCTTCCGCAAAGACCGAGCGGGCGGCCTCGAACAGGCCCTTTTCCTTGAGCTCGCGACCGGCGGATCGGGCCGGTCTTTGGGGCGGCGGGGTGAGGGTCATGGTCTTCTGCTTTGAACCCGTGACGAACCAACGAAATTTTACAAACGAGAATTGACCGCTTGGTCAAATCCATCATAGCGTTACGTCTATCGCGTTGAAAAGCCGGGGTGGGGATATGGCTGATTTGTCGAATTATCGCATCGATGGCGCGCGGCTATGGGACACTTTGATGGAGATGGCCCAGATCGGCGGAACGCCGAAGGGGGGCTGCAAGCGCCTTACTTTGACCGATCTCGACAAGCAGGGCCGTGAACTCTTCACGAAATGGTGCGAAGCGGCCGGATGCGCCGTTTCCGTCGATCGTATGGGCAATATGTTTGCCCGCCGTCCGGGAACGGATAATTCGCTGCCGCCTGTGATGATGGGCTCGCATCTTGATACGCAGCCAACAGGTGGGAAATTCGATGGCGTGCTGGGTGTTCTAGGTGCGCTCGAGGTCATTCGCTCGATGAATGATTTGAAGATCAAAACCAAACATCCGGTGGAAGTCGCGAATTGGACGAATGAAGAAGGCTCACGCTTCGCGCCGGCGATGATTTCATCGGGCGTTTTTGCGGGCGTTTATACGGAAGACTTCGCTTATGCGCGCGAAGATGGTGAAGGCAAAACGCTTGGCGATGAATTAAAGCGCATCGGGTATCAAGGTGAGGTGCCGACGGGTGGTCGACCGATCCATGCCTTCTTTGAATTGCATATTGAGCAAGGCCCCATTCTCGAAGCCGAACACAAAGATGTTGGTGTGGTCACGCATGGCCAAGGCCAGCGTTGGTACGAAATCAGATTGACTGGTTTTGAAAGTCATGCGGGTTCGACGCCGATGCCGCGCCGCAAAGATGCATTGCTCGGTGCCGCGCGGATTGTCGAGCTTGTAAATTCCATTGGTTTGAAACATGCGCCAAATGCTGTGGCGACTGTTGGAATGCTCAATCCTTACCCGAATTCACGCAATGTGATTCCTGGTGAAGTGTTTATGACTGTCGATTTCCGACATCCCGAGGATGCGACACTCTCGGAAATGGATGCGGCGCTTCAAGCAGGCGTAAAAGAGATCACTGATAAAATCGGCCTCACTTACGAGATGAAGCAAGTCTTTTATTATAAGCCTGTAGCGTTTGATAAAGACTGTGTTGAGGCTGTGCGGCGTGCAGCGAAGCATTTCGGTTATTCGCATCGCGATATTGTTTCAGGTGCCGGACATGATGCTTGTTACATCGCGCGTGTTGCGCCGACTTCGATGATATTTACACCTTGTGTTGATGGCATCAGCCATAATGAAGCTGAAGACATTAGCCAAGAATGGGCAACTATGGGCACAAATGTGCTTATGCATGCGGTGCTTGAAAAAGCTGAAGTTATCGGTTGAGCGATAGGGGAGAGGCATCATGTCAACAGTGATCAAAAACGGAACCATCGTCACCGCCGATCGCAGCTATAAATCTGATGTGCTGATCGAGGGCGAAAGTATCATCGCGATTGGTGCCAATCTCAAAGGCGACAAAGTGATTGATGCGACCGGGTGCTACATCATGCCAGGCGGCATTGATCCGCATACGCATCTCGATATGCCGTTTATGGGGACGAACTCCGCTGATGATTATGAAAGCGGCACAAAAGCAGCCCTTTCCGGCGGCACGACAATGGTTGTCGATTTCTGTATTCCTGGAAATGGTCAGCGCTTGATGGATGCATGGAAAGACTGGGACGTGCGCGCTTCAAAAGCCGCGACCGATTATTCTTATCATATGTGCATCACTTATTGGAATGATCAGGTTCGTCAGGATATGGCGGATGTGGTCAATAAAGGTGTGACGACATTCAAACACTTTATGGCCTATAAAGGCGCGTTGATGGTGAATGATGATGAAATGTTTTCATCGTTCCGCCGCTGCGCTGAATTAGGGGCAATGCCACTCGTTCACGCCGAGAATGGCGATGTTGTTGCAGCGCTTCAAAAGAAGCTATTCTCTGAAGGCATCACGGGCCCTGAAGGCCATGCTTATTCGCGCCCACCAGAAGTTGAGGGCGAAGCCGCTAACCGTGCCATTATGCTTGCGGATGCCGCAGGCGTGCCGCTTTATATTGTGCACACATCGTCAATTCCTGCGCATGAAGCCATTCAACGTGCACGTGCACTTGGCAAACGTGTTTATGGCGAGCCGCTCATCCAGCATCTCGTGCTCGATGAAAGCGAATATATGAATAAGGATTGGGTGCATGCGGCACGCCGTGTGATGTCGCCGCCCTTCCGCGATAAAAAGAATCAAGAAGATTTGTGGAACGGGTTGCGCGCAGGTTCATTGCAAGTCGTCGCCACCGATCATTGCGCGTTTACGACAAAGCAGAAAGAAGTTGGCCTTACGGATTTCTCGAAAATTCCTAATGGAACCGGCGGGCTTGAGGATCGCATGCCTGTGCTTTGGACGCATGGCGTCGGCACCGGCCGTTTGACGATGAATGAATTTGTTGCCGTCACTTCAACCAATATCGCGCGCATTTTGAATCTCTATCCAAAGAAGGGTGCGATTGTCGTCGGCGCTGATGCCGATATCGTGATCTGGGATCCGGAAGCAACGAAGACGATTTCGGCGTCCACACAAGTCTCTGTCATCGATTACAATGTGTTTGAAGGATTTAAACTCAAAGGCCTGCCGCGCGTCACGATCTCGCGCGGTGAACCGGTTTATGAGAATGGCAAAGTGACCGCGAAAACAGGTCGCGGGAAATTCATTGCGCGCAAGCCCTTCCCGCCCGAGTCAAAAGCGCTGGCCACATGGAAAGAACTGACACAACCGAAGAAAGTCGCGCGCTGAATGTCCTCGTCCCGCGTCATTGATATTGCCGAACTGTCACTCACTTTCGAGACGAATGACGGCCCGGTGCACGCGCTTTCAAATGTTTCGCTTGGCGTCGAGAAGGGTGATTTTATTTCGCTCATTGGGCCTTCAGGATGCGGCAAAACAACTTTATTGCGCTTGATTGCCGATCTCGAACATCCAACAGGCGGCAGCATTTCCATTCATGGGATGACGCCAGAAGAAGCGCGGTTAAAGCGTGCTTATGGTTATGTGTTTCAAGCGCCTGCGCTTTATCCGTGGCGTACCATTGGCAAAAACATCGCACTGCCGCTTGAGATTATGGGCTACTCAAAAGACGAGCGCGCTGAACGCGTGCGCAAAGGTCTTGATCTTGTCAATCTCACGGGCTTTGAAAACAAATTCCCTTGGCAGCTTTCGGGCGGCATGCAGCAACGTGCGTCCATTGCGCGCGCTCTCTCTTTCGATCCAGAGCTTTTGCTGATGGATGAACCTTTTGGCGCGCTTGATGAAATTGTTCGCGACAAATTGAATGAACAACTCTTGCGCCTTTGGGAAAAGACACAAAAAACAGTTGTCTTTGTGACGCATTCGATTCCCGAAGCGGTGTTTCTTTCAACAAAGATCGTCGTGATGTCGCCACGCCCCGGTAAAATTCATGACATTATCGAATGTAATTTTCCGCGTGATCGTACACTGGATATTCGTGAGACACCGGAATTTCTCGATGTCGCCAATCGCGTGCGGCAAGGATTGCGTGAAGGGCATTCTTATGTCGATTGAGAGTGGCTCATGCTGACGTCACTTTGGTCCGGCAAGACTCTGCCTGTTATCGTCGTCTCGGCGATCCTTGTTGTGTTCTGGTATGTGGGTTCGATTTATCTGAACGGTGATATGCAACGCGATGCTTTCGCGAATGCCAACAAGACGGATTATACGCTTTCGGAATTCATCAAGGGCACCTGGTCACAAGAGCGCCCAAAATTACCGGCGCCGGATCAGATTCTTTCCGAACTCTATAAAACAGTGATTGATACTGCGCCGACATCAAAGCGTAGTTTGGTGTTTCATGGGTATGTCACACTCTCGGCAACTCTCTTTGGTTTTCTCATTGGATCAGTACTGGGAATGATTTTGGCCATTCTCGTCGTCCACGTGAAAAGCCTCGACAAAAGCCTGATGCCTTGGGTTGTTGCCTCTCAAACCATCCCCATCATCGCGCTTGCGCCCATGATCATCGTGATCATGAATCAATTTGATATCACCGGATTGGTACCGAAATCGATCATCGCAGCCTATCTGTCATTTTTTCCCGTCACCGTGGGTATGGTGAAAGGATTGCGTTCACCTGATCCGTTGCAACTTGATTTGATGCACACCTATTCAGCCTCGCGCGTTCAAACTTTTTTCAAATTGCGCATTCCGGCCTCTGTGCCGTTTCTTTTTGCGAGTTTGAAAGTCGGCGTTGCGGCAAGTCTTGTCGGCACTGTGGTTGCGGAACTCACCAAGAGTGAGGATGGCGGCTTTGGTGCGCGCTTGCTCGCAGGCTCTTATTACGGACAGACGATTCAAATTTGGTCGGCTCTCTTTGCCGCTGCTGCATGCGCTTGGGCACTCGTGACTCTTGTCGGCATTCTTGATCGCTTTGTCACAAAAGCGATGGGAGCGCGGTGATGGGGCGTTATAATTATCTCCTCGCTATCGGGGGCGCTGCGGCGATTTTTGCGGCTGTTGGATCTTATACGCATGATGTACCCGTCTCGCTCTTTGATGATCATGTCATCACGCGTTTGATCTTCGGTATCATTGGTGTCACGGCGTTGCGTCAAAGTGGTGGACCGGAAGTCACGGGTCCGCAGCGGTGGAACATTCCTTTTGCGAGTTTTATTCTCGCAATCGAGCTTGTCACTCTTGCGCATGCGGAGGGCACGCGCGCGTGGGGCTTTTATGCCGCGACATTGGCATTCTGGTTGCTCGCCTGGCGCGCGGTTGATGTTGTTCTTGCTGAACAAGCGCCGCGTGGTCGCGCGAAACTCTTGTCTGATCTTGCGGTGCCGATGATTTTTGGTTTCACGCTGATCGTCTTGTGGGAAGTGCTCGCGCGTGGTTTGCAAATCCCGATGGTGATATTGCCCGCGCCCTCCGCGATATTGGGCAAGCTTTTTACATCGCTTCCCATTTTGGGAGCTGACTTTTTGCAAACCGTGCAAGGCATTCTTGCGGGTTATGTGATCGGCTGCGGTGCCGGAATTCTTGTCGCGATCTTGATTGACCGTGTGCCCTTCTTGCAGCGTGGCTTGTTGCCGCTCGGCAATCTTGTCTCCGCTTTACCCATCGTCGGCGTCGCACCCATCATGGTGATGTGGTTTGGCTTTGATTGGCAATCAAAAGCAGCGGTTGTCGTTATTATGACGTTTTTCCCGCAACTCGTGAATACGGTTGCGGGTTTGGCGGCTTCAGGCGCCATGGAACGCGATCTGATGAAAACTTATGCAGCCAGTTATGGACAGACTTTATTGGCGCTGCGCTTGCCTTCGGCCTTGCCCTTCATTTTCAATGGCCTCAAAATCAATTCCACTTTGGCCTTGATCGGCGCCATCGTTGCTGAGTTTTTCGGCACGCCGATTGTGGGTATGGGTTTTCGCATCAACACAGAAGTTGGGCGAATGAATATCGACATGGTGTGGGCGACGATTGTTGTTGCCGCACTTTGTGGGTCTCTGTTTTACGGGATCTTGGCTTTCATCGAAAAGCGGATCACGTTTTGGCATGCTTCCTATCGTCAGGGGGCTTAGTGAGTGGGGCTTTGGCCCGAAAAAGGGGAGAAGAGAATGCGGAAGCTGGTATTTGGAATGATGGCCCTTGCGGGCCTCGGCGTTGCCTCCGCGCACGCTGCAGACAAAGTGACCTTGCAATTGAAATGGGTAACGCAGGCACAATTTGCCGGTTACTATGTTGCGAAGGATAAGGGCTTCTACAAAGATGCCGGTCTTGATGTGACGATTAAGCCAGGCGGTCCGGACATTGCGCCGCCGCAAGTCATCGCCGGTGGTGGTGCCGATGTCGTTGTTGACTGGATGCCGTCAGCCTTGGCAACACGCGAAAAGGGCGTGCCGCTTGTGAACATCGCTCAGCCTTTCAAGCGTTCGGGCATGATGCTTACCTGCCGCGCGGAAACAGGAATTAAATCACCTGCTGATTTGAAAGATCGTACGCTCGGCGTGTGGTTCTATGGCAATGAATATCCGTTCCTTTCATGGATGTCGAAACTCGGCATCAAGACGGATGGTTCAAAGGGCGGCGTGAAAGTGTTGAAGCAAGGCTTTAACGTTGATCCGTTGTTGCAAAAGCAAGCCGATTGCGTGTCCACCATGACTTACAACGAATATTGGCAGGTCATTGATGGCGGCATTCCGGCTGATAAGCTCGTCGTCTTCAAATATGAAGATCAAGGCGTCGCGACCATGGAAGATGGTCTCTATGTCATGGAAGATAAGCTGAAAGATCCGGCCTTCGTTGATAAAATGGCGAAGTTCGTCGCGGCTTCGATGAAGGGTTGGGAATGGGCGCGCAAGAATCCAAAAGATGCTGCGAAGATCGTTCTCGACAATGATGCCTCCGGCGCGCAAACCGAAAAGCATCAGACCCGCATGATGGAAGAGATCAACAAGCTCACCGAAGGTTCAAATGGCAAGCTTGATCCGGCTGATTATCAACGCACTGTGAAGACTTTGATGGGCGGCGGTTCAGATCCGGTCATCACGAAAGAACCAGCTGGCGCAACAACGGATGTTGTGATTGATAAAGCGCTTGCGATGAAGTGATCGCTTGAAGCGTTCTGAAAAATTAAGCCGCGAGAGATGATCTCGCGGCTTTTTTATGCATGAGAAAAAACGCGATTGATCTATTTCAAAATCGCGCGCGCGAAAAGCGCACCCCAATACATGCCAATGCCGAAACATGTATGTGAAGCGAGATTTAAAAAACGAATGGTCCATGGGTTGTCGCGTTTTGATGCGGCCCATCCGGCGCCCATGCCGGGTTGAAGAATAAACCAGCCCGCTGCCACGGTAAGCCATGCGAGAATGAGTGCCGGAAAAAGCGTGGGCGCATGTGCATAAGACTCGCCCATGATTTGTAGAAGCGCGCCACCATAAACGATGCCCGTCACATAATGCGCGATCCATCCGGCTTCGCTTTCAAACGGGAATGATTTTGACGTTGCGATATCGGCGTGAAAAATTTTGCCGCGCGGAAGATGCAAAAACCATCGACCCACATAAGCCCAATTCGGAGCCGCCACGCCAACTTGTCGGTTTAAGAGAAGCGCCCAGAGATCCATCGCGGCTGTTCCCGCAATACCGATGACGAGGCTTTGAAAAATGAATGCATTCATGATTCGGACTCTCTGATTTTATGCAAGCTTGTCACGAAGTTTATTCTTGCGCTAGCGCAAGGCCGAAGCCGCACATAACCTATTATCAAACCCGTAAGATTTTTCGTGTTAGGCCGATGACGATGGCGGCCAAGCGCCGGACGGGGTCCGGTTGGTCCCGTCCTGTTTGTGCGTATCAAGTTGAGTAGAGAAAATGGTGCCCCTAGCCGGAATCGAACCAGCACTCCTTGCGGAATCCGATTTTGAGTCGGACGCGTCTACCAGTTCCGCCATAGGGGCAAGGTGCGACGGTCTATATCCCGCCAAGATTCAAAATTCCAGCCCTATCGCGCGTGTTGGCAATGGAAAACGCGCCGGGCTGGCGGGTCTTGGCTTTTTGGTTCTTGCGGCGCTTTCTGGGTGCATGGGCGATCCCGCGCCGAAGCCTGAGGATCAAAAGCTGCTCGATGATCGGTTCAACGCACTTTGGCAGGATTTTGTCAGTCACAAAGCGGGGCCGGAGCGGGATAAATCCGGTTTTGCCTTTGCCGCCTATGTCGAAGAAGTAAAGGCGACCTATACGGAAAAATTCATCAAAAACTGGGTTTGTAAACCCTGGGCGCTCGACGGCAAGGAAGTGAAATTGATCACGGGCGCGAAAACCGCCCATTTCGAATGTCTCAACCCTGACGGGATGAGGGGTAGCGTGTTCAATCTGGCACTGCCCGCGGGGTCTTTGGTTGAGCCGCTTTACAATGGCTATTCTGTGCGCTTCTCAGGAAAAATTGATAAACTCGTCTTTTCAGAAGAGACGATGAACAGTTTTTACGTCTATGTCACGGTCAGCGCGTTCGAGATTGTGGATCGCTCACGCTTGTGAGTCGGGAGACGGTAAATGGAAGAGGGTATGTCCGGCTGGATTGATTGGCTGGCACCGATCGCGGTCGGCGCCGTAGCGGTCGTTCTGATCTTCGGGTTGATGAATATGCTCCGGGGCGGCAGCGCGGCTTTGTCGCAGACCTTGATGCGGTGGCGGGTTATTCTGCAATTCGTGGCCATCGTCATTGTGATGCTGGTCATCTATCTCAAAAGTTCTTAACCACAGGGCTGAAAGCTTTCCGCGCGACCGCTTTAGTCTTTGTCTTCGGCAGAAAACCCCGTTAGGGTGCCCCCGAATTTGAACGGAGTTGATCATTCGTGGCTCAGTCAGTGTCTAATCGCGCCTCACGCGTTTTATCTGCCGTTTTCAGCGCGATCTTGTCAGGCGCCTTTTTTGCGAAGCCCGCATCAGCGAATGAATTCACTTTGAAAAATGGCCAATTCCGTATTGGTGCGGCTACTCATGGTATTTCGAGTGCCGAGACTGGAACGGTCGATGCCAATATCGAATATTTGATGCCCGCTTTTGATTTCGGCTCAACCGGGAGCTTCACGCTTCACCCGCAAGTTGGAGCCAATATCAACACGCAGGGGCGCACAAGTGCGGCTTTTGCCGGATTTGCCGGTGTCGTCACTTTGCCGGGCGGTCTCTTTATCGAGGCGGATCTCGGAGGCTCTGTGAATAATGGTTACACAAATAATCCGCCCGCGGGCTCGAACCGCTCTGAACTCGGCTGTAATGCCTTGTTTCGCGAAGCTTTGATTATTGGCGTCCCGCTGTCCGATCGTCTTTCGGTCATGGCTATGGCGGAGCACATGTCGAACGCCAATCTCTGCCAGCCGAATAACGGCATCACCAATGTTGGCGTGAAACTCGGCTATTCATTTTAATCCTCTTCGGCCCCGGTTTCGTAGGCGATAAGGAAACCGGAAGGGCAGATGACTCATGGTCGTATTAAATAGAATCTACACGCGAACGGGTGACGATGGCACGACCGCGCTTGGCACAGGCGCGCGCCGTCCAAAATATGATCTTCGCGTTGCCGCCTACGGTACGGTTGACGAGACCAACGCTGCCCTCGGCATGGCGCGTATTCACACAGGCGCTTCCGAGCCCCTCGTCGATCAAATGCTCTCCCGCATCCAGAATGATCTTTTTGATCTTGGCGCCGATCTTTGCACGCCGGAGACAGGGCGCGATCCGGCAACACCCTCTCTGCGGATTGTGACGTCGCAAGTCGAGCGCATCGAGAAGGAAATTGACACGCTGAATGCCGAATTAAAGCCGCTCCGATCCTTTATTCTGCCGGGCGGTTCGCCCGCCTCGGCGGCTCTTCATTTGGCGCGGACCATTTCCCGTCGCGCTGAACGCATGATGGTGGAATTGGCAAGCCTGCCCGATGAGCCCGTAAGCGAGCCTGCGCTTCATTACGTCAACCGCCTATCGGATTTTCTCTTTGTTGCCTCCCGCTATGTGAACCGGCGCGGCGATGACGATGTTTTGTGGGTGCCGGGTAAAACCCGTTAGAAGGAAATCCTCTAGGATGTCCGAAACGCGATAGGGAATGTCGCGCGCTTTTCGTCTCTTTTTGCAGATGCGTTGACAATCAAGGTCCGGGCCGTTTAGGTCCGGAACACTTTCCGAATTGTTGCGGAAAGTCAGTCTTTTTTGGGCCATCGATCGCATCAAGCGGTCATGCGCCGGTTCTGGAAAGAGCATCATGAAGATCATCGTGCCGGTCAAACGGGTCGTCGATTACAATGTTAAAATCCGTGTGAAGTCAGACGGGTCGGGTGTCGATCTCGCTAATGTGAAAATGTCGATGAATCCCTTCGACGAAATCGCGGTTGAAGAAGCGCTGCGCATCAAGGAGGCGGGCAAGGCGACCGAAGTCGTTGTCGTGTCGATTGGTCCGGCAGGTGCCGCAGAAACTTTGCGCACCGGTTTGGCGATGGGTGCTGATCGCGGCATTCATGTGAAGACCGATGAAACGGTTGAACCTCTTTCCGTTGCCAAGATTTTGAAAGCGGTGGCTGATGCCGAGCAACCGGGTTTGATGATCCTGGGCAAACAAGCGATCGATGATGACATGAACGCAACCGGCCAAATGCTCGCCGCATTGCTTGGGTGGCCACAAGGCACATTCGCTTCGAAGATCGAAATTGGTGATGGCACATTCACCGTGACGCGTGAAGTCGATGGCGGGTTGCAAACAGTTGAATTGAAAGCGCCTGCGATTGTTACAACCGATCTTCGTTTGAACGAGCCGCGTTATGCATCTTTGCCGAACATCATGAAGGCAAAGAAAAAGCCGATTGATGAAAAAACACCTGCCGATTTTGGCGTTGATGTATCACCACGCTTGAAAGTGATCACAACGGTCGAGCCTGCGGGTCGTAAAGCCGGCGTGAAAGTCGGCTCGGTGGCTGAACTTGTTTCCAAATTGAAAACTGAAGCCGGAGTGCTCTGATGGCTACGCTTCTTCTTGCTGATCACGATAATCAATCGATCAAGGACACAACAGCGCGCGCGTTGAGCGCAGCGATTGCTCTTGGTGCGCCCGTCACTGTTCTTGTTGCTGGGCATAATGCACGCGCCGCTGCCGATGCCGCAGCGACTTTTGCCGGTGTTGCAAAAGTTGTTCTCGTTGATGATGCGCTTTATGCCAATCAACTTGCTGAACCCATGGCCGCATTGATTGTGTCGATGGCATCATCCTATTCGGCGATTGTTTCGGCTTCGACGACGTCGGGCAAAAACATCATGCCGCGTGTCGCTGCGCTTCTTGATGTGATGCAAATCTCGGATGTCATTCGCGTTGTGTCTGCTGATACATTCGAGCGTCCAATCTATGCCGGCAATGCATTGCAGACCGTGCAATCAGCCGACAAAATCAAAGTGCTCACCATTCGTACCGCGTCATTTGCAGCGGCAAATACAGGCGGTTCTGCATCGGTTGAAACGGCACAAGCGGCCGCTAATCCTTCAATCTCTTCGTTCAAGGGTGAAGCACTCGCTAAGCTTGATCGTCCGGAACTCACCTCTGCCAAGATCATTGTGTCGGGCGGTCGCGCGATGGCGAATTCAGAAAATTTCAAAACCTATCTTGAGCCTGTGGCCAATCGTTTGAACGCCGCCATGGGTGCCTCGCGTGCAGCGGTTGATGCAGGCTATGCTCCGAATGATTGGCAAGTCGGTCAAACCGGTAAAGTGGTTGCACCAGAGCTTTACGTGGCCGTTGGGATTTCAGGCGCCATTCAGCATCTCGCCGGTATGAAAGACTCCAAAGTGATCGTTGCGATCAACAAGGATGAAGAAGCGCCGATTTTCCAGGTTGCGGATTACGGCCTTGTTGCGGATCTTTTCACGGCGCTGCCGGAGCTCGACCAAGAGCTTGCTAAAGTCGGTTAGTCAAAAGAGTTTGCCTATGCTAGCCTAGCGTCACTGACAGGGCCGATGCGCGGAGTAAGAAGACGATGAGTGTTTCGATCGAAACCGTAGGCATCATTGGTGCGGGTCAAATGGGTTCCGGCATTGCGCAAGTGAGCGCGCAAGCCGGATTGTCCGTCAGGCTTCATGATGTAAGCGCCGATCGGATCGCGGTAGGTCTTGCGACGATCAATGGCAATCTCGCGCGTCTTGTCAGCAAAGGCGCAATGACGGATTCCGAGCGACAAGCGGTTCTCGGTCGCATCTCATCGGCCGCCGATTATTCCGACTTCAACGACTGCGATCTTGTGATCGAAGCCGCGACCGAGAATGAAGAGGTTAAGCGCAAAATTTTTGCCTCTGTTTCGAAAGCGCTTTCACCAAAGACGATGCTGGCGACCAACACGTCATCAATTTCGATTACGCGTTTGGCAGCGGCCACGGACCGTCCGGATCGGTTTATCGGGATTCATTTCATGAATCCGGTGCCGAAAATGCAGCTCGTCGAACTCATTCGCGGTATCGCGACCGAGGATCCGACCTTTGAAGCCGCGCGCGTCTATATCGAAAAGCTCGGTAAGACGATCACGGTGGCTGAAGATTTTCCGGCCTTCATCGTCAATCGTATTTTGCTCCCCATGATCAATGAAGCGATCTACACGCTTTACGAAGGTGTGGGTTCGGTCGAGGCAATTGATACGGCGATGCGGCTTGGCGCCAATCATCCGATGGGCCCGCTCCAGCTTGCCGATTTTATCGGTCTCGATACCTGCCTCTCGGTGATGCAGGTCCTCCATGAGGGGCTCGCCGATTCTAAATATCGCCCCTGTCCGCTGCTCGTAAAATATGTCGAAGCGGGCTGGCTTGGCCGCAAAGTCGGACGCGGCTTCTACGACTATCGTGGCGAGACTCCGGTCCCGACCCGCTGAGTATCCCTTAATCGGCGTCAAAACCGCAAAATCAGGGCTTCACAATCCTGACACAGGACCATTAGACTATCCCCATCGCTAAGATTCGATCTTTTCGATTGGAGGAGGAGCTGGTCCGGTGACGATCCATGTTTCGCCACCCGTATCGCCGGAAGCCTGTCCGGCGCTGGTGCTCAATGCCGATTACCGGCCCTTGAGTTACTACCCGCTGTCTTTGTGGAACTGGCAGGACACGATCAAGGCCGTTTTCCTTGAGCGCGTGAACATCGTTTCCTTTTACGACAAGACCATCCGCAGCCCCGGCGCGGAATTCCGTCTGCCTTCGGTTGTGTCGCTCAAATCCTACATCCCGCCTTCACGCAGTCCGGCCTTCACACGGTTCAATGTGTTTTTGCGTGATCGCTTCGCCTGCCAATATTGTGGCGCGCGTGAAGAATTGACGTTCGACCATGTCATCCCGCGCTCAAAAGGCGGCCAGACCGAATGGGAAAATGTTGTCGCGGCTTGTTCGCCTTGCAATCTTTCAAAAGGCGACAAATTGCCGAGCCAAGTGAAAATGTATCCGCGCCAGCAACCTTATGCGCCAACTGTTTTCGATCTGCATCAGAATGGGCGTTTGTTCCCGCCCAATTATCTGCATGAGAGCTGGCTCGATTATCTCTATTGGGATTCAGAGCTCGAACCGTAAGCGCAAAAACTCAACGGCGGCCTTGTGCACCGAGGGATGCGATGAAGGTCAAGCCGAAGCAAATGATCGCGTTCCACGCGGCAAGCGATAAACCAAAAATACGCATCGCCACTTCATCGCAGCGGACTATCTTGACCGTATCAAGCTGCTTCAAGAAGTCATTCACTGACTCAGGCTGCGAAAGTGTGCCCGTGCAATCTGTTGGTCCTTGAAATACGCCCCACTCAACACCTGCGTGATAGGCACCAATGCCTGTGCCGATGAGATAGATTGCCGCCGTGAGCACGAGCAATGTGCGTGCGAGTCGAAGCTGAGTGCCAGAGTGTGCAAAGACCACCGCAAGCGCCGCAACCGGAATTCCGAAATAATGCGGCAGTCGTCCAATGAGACACAGATGACACGGCTTAATGCCAAGACCCAATTCTATAAA
This sequence comes from Hyphomicrobiales bacterium, assembly GCA_046091665.1. Taxonomy (GTDB): domain Bacteria; phylum Pseudomonadota; class Alphaproteobacteria; order Rhizobiales; family Beijerinckiaceae; genus CAIUPE01. The sequence continues at coordinate 38,384 of JBJTCD010000108.1, read as the reverse complement.
CCAAGCGCCGCTGATGATTCCCAATGATCCGAGCGCGACAATCAGTCCGGTAAAGTAAGTTAGGTTCCAAGAGCGCGTGATCATCAGCGATAATCCCCTCAAGCGAGTTTTGCGGCTGCGACAATACCAAGAATGGTGAGTATCGTGATGATACTTAAGACAAGCCCCAAACGCTTTTCAATAAAATGGCGCAAAGGATCACCAAATTTGTTGAGAAGCCCTGCCAAAATATAAAAGCGCGCGCCGCGTGTGATGATGGATAATAAAACGAAAAGCGGAAAATTATAATCAAGCGCGCCGGAGACAATGCAGACAAGCTTATAAGGAATCGGCGTCAAGCCTTTGAGCAAAATAAGCGCGGCGCCATAATGCGCATAGGCTTCTTTCACCGTTTCGACTTTGTCCGCATAACCATAAAGCGTAAGAATCCACATGCCTGCTGTATCGAACAGCAGATGGCCGATGAGATAACCGACAATGCCGCCAGCAACCGAACCTAACGTGCAAATGAACGCATAACGCCAAGCGAGATCGGGCCGCGCGAGCGCCATGGGCGCGAGTAGCACATCAGGTGTAACAATAAAAACGGAGCTCTCGGTAAAAGCGACAAGTCCCAGTGCCCAAGGTGCGCTTCGACGATCCGCGAGCGCGACAACCCAATCATATAAACGTCTAAGCATGATGACCTATATTTTTTTGTCTCGCCGTCTCTTTACGGGCGCGAATCAAGTTCGAGCAAGCGTTTAAGATAATCGCGCTCCGCTAGGGACCGCGACCGATCGCCCGAACGTGATTGAAGCTCTTTGAGAATTTCAAGCAATTCGCGATTTTGTTCCGAGCCTGTCCGATAATCTTGATTAAGATCTTCATCGGCCGAACCCTTACCGACATCACGTCCGAAAGGATCTTTCTGTGTTGCCGTTCCATTGCGGCCCGTTATCGAGCCGGGGCGTCCTTGTCCGTTCCCATTTTGATCACGAGCTTCTGCAAGCGCTTTCGCCCCCCGTCGTAAGGATTTTAGTGCTTGTTCCTGTTGACGTACGGCGTTGCGACCGTCGCCTTCGCCAAGAGCACCTTCCGCATCGCGCATCGCTTGTTCGGCGTCATCAAAGGCCTCACCGCTGGGCAATCCATTTTTCTTTAATGCCTCTTTCAATTGCTTGAGCGACTCGCGAAGTCCTTGTTGCTGATTTTTCAATGCATCCTGATTTGAAGGTCCATCCTTATTTGAATCGCGGAAGGTTTCATCGCGCAGTTTTTGCTGATCGCGCGTTAGTCTATCAAGGTCATTATCGAGCGAGTCTGAAGGATCGCCGTCGCCAATTTGCGGATTGGCTTCGCTCGCTTGTAAAGAGTCGAGCAATGATTCAAGCGATTGTAACAGAGGATCAATATTGCCTTCTTTTTTCAAAAGCTCGTCCATACGATCAAGAAGCGCATTCAAATCTTTTTGCCGCAAAGCTTTTGATTGTGCAGCGGGAGGCTGAGACTGTAGCTTTTGTTTCAGAGCTCGCTTGGCATAGTCTTCGAGATAGCGATCAAGTGCTTCACGAAACTCCTTGAGCCGTTCTTGTATCGTGTCTTTGTCAGCCTTTTGATCAAGCGCTTCACGCAATCTCTCGCGCGCGGCATCTAAGGCACGACGCACATCACTTTTGAAAGATTGATCGACAATATCCGCCAACGCAAGAAGTGAATCGCCCGCATCACGAAGGGCTTCGCGCGTGCGTGCTTGTTCAATATCGCGCTGTGTTACCCGAAGACTTAAATGGGCTCCTGCCGGGACATTGAATAAATCCGGCGTTTGAGAAAGAAGCGCAAGATCGGCAAGAACCACAAGTCGTTCATGCGAATTTTGAAGTAGTGTCCGCCCTTGCTCGTCGAGCGCTTGAGCAAGACTATCCATATGCGGATGATCGGGAAGCGTGATCAGAAAAGGTGGTGTCTTCGTGATTTGTCCGGCCTCATCTTCCGCGCTGAGCGTGGCACGTATCTCGGTGCCTTGCCAGGCAGGATGAATCATGGAGGCCAAAAGTTTAAACTCGCTTGTTATATCTTTGGCGCGTTTTGGAGCGGCAAGAATGAGCATTGGTGGTTCACGTAAGGGATCGGCCTCTTTATCCGCTTCTCCCTTTTTGGGCGCTCGTCCTAAAACTTTAAGAGTTACATTTTTCAATCCATAATCATCATGAGCTTGATAGGCGAATGTGACTAAGCCACGCTTTTGATCTTTGATTTCGTCGAATTGAATACTTGGTTCGGCATCAGGGATGACGTTGAATGCCATCATAACCTTCGGATGGTTATCGGCTTTAATTGAAAAAAGCCCATTGCCTTTGATGCGCCAGCGCTTTTCTTTGGTTTGATTATCATCTGATGTAGTATTGATTTCTTCGAATTGCGAGTCGGGCACGACACTGAGCGTATCTTGCGTCGTGCTTCTTAGAACCAGTGAGGAACCCACGGGCACCTTATGTTTGAAGAGCTGATCGTCAGGCATAGATGCAAACTGTAAAAAGATCGGTGGGCTTCCTGTATAGGCGGGTGGATCGATCCAGCCTTCGATGGGAAAGGGTGCTGTGATCGCATTCGCATCTTTCAATGAGAATGCGGACGAAAGCCGTATGAACTTTTCTGGTCCTGCCAAGAGACCCGTTACAGACGCGATGAGAATGATATGATAACGCAACGCATAGGGATCTCGTTCCGCGAGATCCGAGCGCCATTTTGTCACGAGATTAGAGGGAAGAGCGTCAGCGTTCGCCCTTTGATGGGCTCGCCATAAAGTGTCTGCGACTCCGGTTGTTGACGCGCCACTCGGTTGATCAAAAAGCGTTTGCGCGCGTTGATGTGTCTCCGGCATAGCGGCATCAAGATGACGTAGCACTTCGCGTTTAGACGGAAGCGCAATGCGAAATGTTTGAAAGATGATGGCAATAAAACCCGCAAAAAAACCACAGAGAATGATCACGCGCAACGGTGCGGGGCTAATCGCAGGCACAGACGACCACGCATAGACCAGAAATAATCCAAGAAGACTGAAAGCAAGCGTTGCTGAGGGCCATAGACGCTCAAGCATCAGCGTCAGGCGCGCAAGTAAAAGCCCACGCCGCAAAGCCGCAGAAATTGTGAAAAAGGGTTCATCCCCTTGCAAAGAGGATGTTGGGTGTTGTTCAGCGAATTGTCTTTGTGAGCGGGACGGGTCGTCTACGTTCACGGAGCACTCGCTTTCTTAAGCCAACCACGCGGGAATGTGATCCTGTGACAACAACGCGTCATAAGTTTGGCGAGGACGGATGACCGCAAAGCTTTTTTCCTTGACCAAAACCTCGGGGATGAGCGGTCGAGAATTATAGGTGCCCGATTGCACCGCGCCATAAGCGCCGCCCGACATCACAGCCAAGAGTTCGCCTGCGTCCATTTGCGGAAGATCGCGACCAAGCGCGATATAATCACCCGATTCACAAACGGGACCGACAACATCCGCGACGATGCGCTGGTCCTTCACCGAAGGCTCACGTAAGGGCTTGATGTCATGATAGGCTTCGTAAAGTGTCGGGCGAATGAGATCATTCATCGCCGCATCAACGATGACAAAATTCTTGCCTTCGCCGACCTTCATAAAGATAATTTTTGTCACGAGAATACCGGCATTCGCGACAAGCAAACGGCCCGGCTCAAGCACATATTTTGTTTTTAAATGGCCGAGGCGTTTTTTGATAATCGCGGCGTAATCATCCGGATGGGGCGGCGGTGAATTATCAGGGCGATATTGCACGCCGAGCCCGCCACCGAGATCAAGATGATCGATCACGTGACCATCGGCACGCAACTGCACAACGAAGTCGCTCAAAAGTGAGAAGGCATCGTCAAAGGGCTGCAGATCGGTGATTTGACTGCCGATATGCATATCAACGCCTGAAACAATGATACCCGGGAGCGCCGCAGCCTCGCGATAAACACCGCGTGCGCGCGAAATCGGAACACCGAATTTATTCTCGCTTTTACCGGTCGAGATTTTAGCATGTGTTTTTGCGTCAACATCCGGATTTACTCGGATTGAAATTTTGGCGTTCGTTCCCTTGGTTGTCGCCAATGCAGAGATACGGAGTAGTTCAGGTTCCGATTCGACATTGAAACAATGGATCGATTGATCAAGCGCATAATTGATTTCTTGATCCGTTTTGCCGACACCTGAAAAAGTGATTTTTGATCCGGGAACACCGACCGCGCGTGCGCGACGAAGCTCACCTTCCGAGACCACATCCATACCGGCACCAAGTGCGGCAAAAGTTTTTAGAACCGCCTGATTGGAATTGGCCTTCATCGCGTAACATACAAGCGCATCCGTGCCTTGAAAGGCACCGGCAAACACTTTGTAATTTTTTTCAAGCTCGGCTGTTGAATAGCAATAGAAGGGCGTACCAATTTCTGTAGCGATGGAGCGAAGATCAACTCCTTCAGCATGAAAAATATCATTCCTGTAGTGAAAATTTGTCATGGTGGGTTTCGATTATAAAAGCGGATCAAGCAGGAAGGGCGAAGGGGAATCGGTTTTGGGTTGAGCTTTTGGCTTTGCTGTTTTCGGAATGGGTACGCCCGTTACAGGATCTGCTTTTGTTTCGGTTGCCGCATCGGGTGTTGCCGCATTGGGCGGTTCAAGCGGCCCTTTGCGACCACAGGCTGAAAGCATCAAAGACGCTGCGAGAAGAAGCGTGAGCGCACCAATACGGATCATGTTAATTTGCTCCGCTTCAAGAGGGTGAGCCAGCGCTTCGCCTCGCGTTTGACATTTGAGGGTGCCGTGCCACCAAAACTCGAACGACTCCGTACTGATTTTTCAACACCGAGAACCGTAAACACATCCGCTGTGATCTTCGGTTCAACGGATTGCATCTCGGCGAGCGACAACTTCTCAAGGCCGATATTTTTTGCTGACGCCAAGCCAACAATTTTACCGGTGACATGATGCGCATTGCGGAACGGCATTTTCAAACTGCGTACGAGCCAATCGGCAAGATCGGTTGCCGTCGCATAGCCCGAACCTGCGGCCTTCTTCATCGCTTTGCGATCAGGTGCCATATCGCGCACCATGCCGCTCATAGCCGCAAGACAAAGCGAAAGCGAAGACAGCGCGTCAAATGTGCCTTCTTTATCTTCCTGCATGTCTTTGGCGTAAGTGAGCGGCAGACCTTTCATCACAATCAAAAGCGATGTGAGCGCACCGATGATGCGGCCTGATTTTGCGCGCACTAGTTCAGCCGCATCGGGATTGCGCTTTTGCGGCATAATCGATGAGCCGGTCGTAAATTTATCGGAGAGCGCGACAAGTCCGAATTGCGGCGTTGTCCAAATCACAATCTCTTCCGCGAAACGTGAAAGATGCATCGCGCAAATCGAAGCGGCGGATAGCGCTTCCAAAACAAAATCACGATCGGAAACGCTGTCGAGTGAGTTCGCTGTCGGCCGGTCAAAGCCGAGCGCTTTCGCCGTCATCGCACGATCAATCGGAAAGGATGTTCCGGCAAGTGCAGCTGCACCAAGTGGATTTTCATTCATGCGCTTGCGTGCATCTTTCACGCGCCCGCGATCCCGTCCGATCATCTCGACATAGGCAAGAAGGTGATGACCGAAAGTCACAGGTTGCGCTGATTGCAAATGGGTGAAGCCGGGCATCACCGCATCGGCATAATCAAGCGCCTTTTCGGCAAGCGCTTCTTGAAGATCAGCCATTTGCTGATCGAGCGCATCAAGCGTGTCACGCACCCAAAGCCGCATATCGGTTGCGACCTGATCATTGCGCGAACGCGCCGTGTGCAAACGACCGGCAGTCGGACCGATCACATCGGCAAGGCGCGATTCGATATTCATATGAATGTCTTCGAGCGCGCGCGAAAAGGTGAACGCGCCGGAGGCAATTTCATCGGCGACTTTATCGAGGCCTTTCGAAATCTCTTCCGCGTCTTTGGCCTCAATGATGCCCTGTTTGCCGAGCATGGCGACATGGGCTTTCGAACCGGCAATATCTTGCCGCCAGAGGGCCTTGTCGAATTCGATTGAGGCGTTGATATCTTCCATGATCGCATCCGGACCGGACTGGAAGCGGCCACCCCACATCTGATTACTCATCTCATCCGGCCCCGCGTGCACGTAAAAGGACTGTCCATGACCGAACCCGCAAGAGCGCCCCTGTCTCGTCGTACGCGCACCTCTCTCGTCGCGCTGGGGTTTCTCGTCGCCGTTTCGGCAGCCTTTGTTCTATACGGGAGAGTGGGGGGGCGCGGCAATGCGGCTCCTGATTTTTGCGCCGATTCAGCGGCACTTTCTGAGCGCAGCGCTTCCCTTTATCGTGGTGATATTGCCGCCATGCGCGCGGTCTCTCCGCCGCGCGCCATGCCGGCCTTCGCTTTTGCAAGCGCGGAGGGCCCAAAGACGCTTGCCGATTTCAATGGACGTATTGTGCTCTTTAATCTTTGGGCGACCTGGTGCGTGCCCTGTCGGGAGGAGATGCCCGCGCTTGATCGGCTCGAGGCGGAGAGAGGATCTCAGAACTTCACCGTGCTCGCGCTCAATATGGATACGCGCAACACCGAGCGCGTGCCGCAATGGCTTGATGACAACAACATCAAAACACTCGCACGCTATGCGGATGCGGAAGGCAAAGCCTTTCAAGCGTTGCGCAAAGACGGGCTGGTCACGGGTCTGCCAACCACTCTTCTCATCGGACGGGATGGGTGCCTGATCGGGGCGATGTCAGGCTCCGCGAAATGGGACGGCGCGGATGCGGTGGCATTATTCAAGGCGCTTGAGAGCCCATAAGAGCCGCTATTTATAAATTTCACTTCGATGTCCAAGCTCGATCACGAGGATGATCATTTTTCGATCTTCAATCGAGCAGATGATCCGGTAATCACCGACACGATAACGCAAATTGCTGGTTAGTTTTCCAGATAACGGCTTTGCGAGATCAACTGGATTGGGGTGTATCGCAACACGGTTGTCCATAAAGTCAAAAATTCGGCTCCTTGTTGACGTATCTAGTTTTCGTAAAGTGCGAAGGGCTTTCGCAGACTATTCAATTGTCCAAGTCAAGCAATTGTCTCACTTCGGCGGAGGAAAACGTTTTCTTGTCTGAATTTTCCCACTCTTTGACGGCTTCTTCAGCCCACTGTTCATCGTCAAAGTCTTCCAACGCAATCAACAATGCCTTTTCCGCCAATTCCTCGCGACTGAGATTCATCAATCCGGCGAGCCGATCAAGCTCGTCGATCACCTCTTTACGCAAGGCTACCGCGCCATAGGGCGGCAGCTTTTTGGAAGCGGAGGCGGTCATGGGCACATCTCCCGAGATGAAGGGACCAAAAACAATGAGGCTCGCACTCTACACCAAAAAGGCGAGGCGTGCGAGCCTTCAAAAAACGCGATGCGAGAGTGGTTTGTGACCACTCACCCCTTTGCGGGCATTTTCGCGTCGATGCCGTGCTGGTTCAAATGTGTGACGAGTTCGCCCGATTGAAACATCTCGCGCACAATATCGCAGCCGCCGATAAATTCGCCTTTGATATAGAGCTGCGGAATCGTGGGCCAATTGGCGTAATCTTTGATGCCTTGGCGGATGTCGGCATCATCAAGCACATTAATGCCTTTGAAATTCACGCCGATATAATCGAGAATTTGCACGACTTGGCCGGAAAAACCACACATCGGAAATTGATGCGTGCCTTTCATGAAGAGCACAACATCATTGCTGTCGATTTCGGATTTGATGCGATCTTGAACAGTCATTGTCTTGGTCCTTGTCTGCCCGCGTTCAAGGCGCGGCGTTTTCAAGCGTGATGAGTTTAAGCCGAGGGGGCGGCGGTCGTCAAAGCGAGGGCGTGTAACACGCCTCCCATATTTCCCTGAAGCGCGGCATACACCATCTGGTGCTGTTGCACGCGCGTCTTGCCCCGAAAGGCTTCCGAGATGACTTTTGCGGCGTAATGATCTCCGTCGCCAGCGAGATCTTTGATCTCGATCTGCGCATCCGGAAAGGCGGCCTTGATCATGGTTTCAATGTCTTCGGCCTTCATGGCCATGGGGTGATCCTCGTCTTAAATCTCGCCCGCCATATAGGAGGGGAGCCAGTCTTCATGGGCCTTTTTAAGGCGTTCAAGGGATATGGGGCTTTCACCCGGAAGCGTCAATTCATGCCCGCCCGTCTTTCCGAGCATAAGAGCCGGCACGCCCGCGCTTGAAGCGCGTTTCAGAATGATCGCCGCCATGGCTTGATCTTTGACAGTCACGAGATAGCGCGCCTGATCTTCGCCGAACAAGGCTGCATGGTTTGGAAGACCCTCAGGGAGTTTGTCGATCTTAGCGCCCATATTGCCCGCAAGCGCCATTTCAGCGAGTGCGATGGCAAGCCCGCCGTCAGAGAGATCATGACAAGCGGTGGCGTGACCGTCGTGAATCAAGGACGCGATAAAGGTGCCGTGTTTTTTCTCGGCTTCGAGATCGACAGGGGGTGGCGCGCCTTCTTCCCTTTCGGCGATTGTCGCGAGCCATGCGGATGAACCGAGCCAGCCTTTGGTTTCGCCGATCAGGAGAATGAATTCACCCTCGGCCTTGAAGGCGAGTGTCGCAGTTTTCGAAACATCATCGACAATACCAACGCCACCGACCGTCGGTGTTGGTAAAATGCCGCGTCCATTGGTTTCGTTGTAAAGCGAAACATTGCCGGAGACGACGGGGAAGTCGAGCGCCTTGCACGCTTCACCGAGACCGCGAATGCAATAAACAAGTTGGCCCATATAGTCTGGCCGTTCGGGATTGCCGAAATTGAGATTGTCAGTGATTGCGCGCGGCGTTCCGCCAACCGCAATGATGTTGCGATAAGCTTCAGCAACTGCCTGTTTGCCACCTTCGAATGGATCAGCTTCGCAATAACGCGGCGTGACATCAGAAGTGAGCGCGAGACCGCGCGGGCCCTCACCCACACGCACAACGGCCGCATCACCGCCTGGTGATTGCACGGTGTTGCCTAGGATCAGATGATCATATTGTTCCCACACCCAGCGCTTCGACGCGAAGTCGGGTGAGCCCATAAGTTTCACGATTGCGTTTGCATTGCCCATCGGCGGTGTAACACTTTTTGGCTCAATCGTAGGACGCTTCGACGTTTCAACAAAGGGCCGATCATAAAGCGGAGCCTGATCACCAAGTTCTTTGATCGGCAAATCCGCCATCACTTCGCCATGCTGTTTGATGACAAAGCGCAGCGTATCAGTTGTTTTGCCGATGATCGCGAAATCCAATCCCCATTTGATGAAAATCGCTTCGGCTTCTTTTTCTTTGCCGGGTTGCAACACCATGAGCATGCGCTCTTGGCTTTCGGAGAGCATCATCTCGTAAGCGGTCATGCCGGTTTCGCGGCAAGGCACTTTATCAAGATCAAGCTCGATACCGAGATCGCCTTTCGCACCCATTTCAACGGCCGAAGATGTGAGACCTGCAGCACCCATATCTTGAATGGCAATCACCGCACCCGTCTGCATCAATTCAAGACAGGCTTCGAGCAAGAGTTTTTCTGCGAAAGGATCACCAACTTGAACGGTAGGCCGCTTTTCTTCGGCCGCATCATCAAAATCGGCTGAGGCCATGGTAGCACCATGAATGCCATCACGTCCGGTTTTTGAACCGAGATAGACAATTGGGTTACCCACGCCGGTTGCTTTGGCGTAAAAAATTTCATCCGTTTTGGCGATACCCACCGCCATCGCATTGACAAGAATATTGCCGTCATAACGCGTGTGAAAACCCATTTGGCCGCCAACTGTCGGCACGCCAAATGAATTGCCGTAACCGCCAATACCCGCCACAACACCTGACACAAGATGCCGTGTTTTCGGATGATCGGGTGAACCGAAACGCAGCGCATTTAACGTCGCAATCGGACGCGCGCCCATTGTGAAAACGTCACGCAAAATACCGCCAACGCCTGTCGCAGCACCTTGATAGGGTTCGATATAAGACGGATGGTTATGGCTTTCCATTTTGAAGACACACGCCAAGCCATCACCGATATCAATCACGCCGGCATTTTCACCGGGACCTTGAATGACCCATGGCGCTTTGGTTGGCAGTCGCTTCAAATGCAAACGCGATGATTTATAGGAACAATGCTCGTTCCACATCGCCGAAAAAATACCAAGCTCGGTAAGCGTGGGTTCACGACCGATGAGTTCAAGAATGCGCTGATATTCATCGGGCTTCAAACCATGTTGAGCCACAAGTTCCGGCGTGATGGCGATGTTGTTTTGCATCACGCGGCTCCCTTGTAAGCGGTAACGCTTGCAAAAAGCCCGCGACCATCCGTGCCGCCAACCAAAGTCTCAATCAGATTTTCCGGATGTGGCATCATGCCAAGCACATTGAGTTTTTTCGAATAGATCCCAGCAATCGAATTAATTGATCCATTCGGGTTGCCTTTTTCTGTATCACCCCCGGCATCACAATAACGGAAGGCAATACGATTTCCATCTTCAAGCATGGCAATCGTCTCATCATCGGCAATGTAATTGCCTTCGCCATGAGCGATCGCGACTTTGATAATCTGATTTTTTTTGTAAGCCGATGTGAAAGGCGTATTCCCACGGCACACTTTTAGATGTTGCATTTTGCAGATGAATTTGAGACCCGCATTGCGCATCAACACGCCCGGGAGAAGACCTGATTCAACGAGGATTTGAAATCCGTTGCAGATGCCTAAAACAAGACCACCTTTGGCAGCATGCGAACGCACCGCATCCATCACAGGCGAACGACTCGCAATCGCACCACAGCGCAAATAATCGCCATAAGAAAAACCACCCGGCAACACGACAAGATCGGTGCCTTGTGGCAACTCATGATCTTGATGCCAGATTTTAAGAGGCTCAACGCCGCTGGCTTGATGAAGCGCGCGGATAACATCGCCTTCGCGATTGGATCCGGGGAATGTAATGACGGCTGATTTCATCGCTTTTTGGTCTCTCTATTCGGGCATGGCTTTATCGCAAAACCGGTTCCCACTTTTGCGCGTCATGCCTCAACCGAGAATCTCGATGCGGTAATTTTCAACGACCATATTGGCGAGCAGTTTTTCTGCCGCTGCATTAAGAAGCGCTTCTGCTTCTGCCGTGTCAGAGCTCGTCACTTCGATATCAAAGATTTTTCCCTGACGTACGCTTTCAACGCCTTCCAAACCGAATGATTTCAACGCGCCTTCGATCGCTTTGCCCTGAGGGTCCAACACGCCGTTTTTGAGAGTGACGGTAACGCGGGCTTTCATGGGCAACCTTTCGATGAGTGAAGAAGTCAAAAACGTGAAATTACAAAAGCGAAGAGATCAGCTGCGATAATCACCATTGATCTCGACATATTCTTTGGTGAGATCGCATGTCCACACGGTGAATTCGCCTTTGCCAATGCCGAGATCGATTCGGATATCGATGTCTTGTCCCTTCATATAGTCGGAGACGATTTTTTCATCATAGGACGGATCGCGCATACCCTTATGCGCCACGCGAATGCCGCCGAATGAAATCGATAATTTATCGCGATCAGCAGGCTCACCGGCTTTACCCACAGCAGCCACCACACGGCCCCAATTTGCGTCTTCACCCGCGATCGCGGTTTTAAGCAAAGGCGAGTCGGCAACGGATTTCGCGATCTTTTTTGCAGACGCAGCGCTCTTTGCACCTGCTACTGTGACAGCCACAAAATGACGCGCGCCTTCGCCATCGCGCACAACTTGATAAGCGAGATCAAGCAGCACTTCGTTAAGGGCGGCTTTGAAGTGCTTCAAGCGTTTGTCGGTTGCGGTTTTGATTTTTGGCGCGCCCCGTTTTGTAGCGGCACCTGTGGCAAACAAAATTAATGTATCGGACGTTGATGTATCACTATCAACCGTGATCGCATTGAAGCTTGTTTTCGTGCCTTTCGACAAAAGCGTTTTCAAAGCGGAGGCGGCAATTGGCGCATCAGTAAACACGAAAGACAGCATGGTCGCCATATCGGGTGCGATCATACCCGCACCTTTGGCGATGCCGTTAATTGTCACTTCAACACCGTTAATTTTTGCTGTCGCTGTTGCAAGCTTCGGATATGTATCTGTCGTCATGATCGCGCGCGCGGCGTCGATCCATGGGCCTGATTTCAAACCCTTGGCGGCCTTTTGCAAAGGCCCATCAAATTTACGCGCATCAAGCGGCTCACCGATCACGCCGGTTGAGGCGAGCGCAATTTCTTTCGGCTTGCAGCCTAAAGCTTTGGCGGCGATATCGGCGGTTTTTTTGACGGTGTCTTTGCCCGCTTTGCCGGTGAAGGCATTGGCATTGCCGGAATTGACGACAAGCGCGCGGGCCTTGCCTGATTTTAAAGCCTCTCGGCACCAATCAACCGGCGCCGAGGGGCATTTTGATTTAGTATAGACGCCCGCCGCTTCGGTGCCCTTGGCGAGCGCCACCAACAGAACATCCGTTCGTCCCTGATATTTGATGCCCGCAGCGCTGGTCGCGAAGCTCACCCCCTCAATCGCCGGCAATTCGGCATAGGATTTGGGGGCGAGAGGCGAAATCGCTGCAGACATCGAAAACTCCGACGGGGTTCGTCCTTACTGGGCAGGGGCGGCGGCTGGCGCGTCGAGCCGCTCAACCTTGCCGGTCGCGCGGAGCGCCATGATCACGTCCTGCTGGCTTTTCCGATACATGAATTGTTCGATTTGGTCCTTGACCTCTCCGAATTTCGGTACCGTTTTATCGCGTTTGTCCTCAACTTTGATGACATGGTAGCCGAACTGGCTCTTCACCGGGTCCGAAATCTGCCCAGGGGTCAACGCGAAGGCCGCGGTGGCAAATTCGGGCACCATGCGATCCTTGGTGAAATAGCCGAGATCGCCGCCTTCCTTACCCGAACCAGGGTCCTTTGAGAGTGTTCCGGCCAATTTGGCGAAATCTTCGCCCGCTTTCAGCTTTTTGATTACGTCTTTGGCCTGATCTTCGGTCTCAACCAAGATATGGCGGGCGCGAACTTCTTGTTCCGGCTTCAAGGTTTTGATCGTATCGGCATAAAGCGCTTTCATGGCGTCTTCCGTCACGTTTTTTTTGGCCTGAGAGGCCAGATAATCGTCAAAAAGCAGCCGGTCCGTCTGATAAGCGAGTTTGCGCTTGAATTCCTCGGTTTCGGTCAATTTCGCCTCGCGAGCGGCTTTAGCGCCGAGTTTCAGGTCGGCCAAATAGGTGATCGCATAATCACGACGCTGGGCTTCCGGGATCTGCGCGATTGATTCGCCGAGATCGGTCAGCGCCTGCGTGACATCCGCTTCCGTGATCGGCGCGCCATCCACCTTCGCCACGACTTTATCGGGGGCAGGTTGTTGGGCCGAGGCGGGCAGGGCGGCGAGCCCTAAAAAACCGCAGATAAGCAAGGTCAGGCGGAGCGGAAAACGGACAGACATCATTCGGGGATCCTTTTCATAGTCGGGCGGGTTAACGCCGCGCGGCAAGCAGTGGCGGAAGTCGCGCGCGGTTGCAAGCAATCCGAGGCCGACTTTGAAAAATTTTGATGCCCATCCTATTTAAAGCGAGGCTTCTCTGGACATTACCCGACGCCGGCCTCAAAAGGGCCACGCGAAGGGGCGCCGGGGGCGTTCACTTTCGTCCCTCGGCGAAGGGTGGCCTCGACCGCCTGGCGCCGTGACTTCAGATTCAGGAATAGGGTTTCCGATGTTCGGCGCACTCGCCAAGAAAATTTTCGGCTCAGCCAATGACCGACGCTTGAAGGGGTTTCAGCCCCGCGTCCAAGCCATTAACGCACTCGAAGACGAAGTCAGCGCTTTATCCGATGAGGCGTTGCGCGCCCGCACCGAAAGCTTCCGCGCCGAATTGGCGGCGGGAAAAACGGTGGATGATCTTCTCGTTCCTGCCTTTGCCACCGTGCGTGAAGCCGCCAAGCGTGTGCTCGGCCAGCGCCATTTCGATGTGCAGCTCATCGGCGGCATGGTGCTGCATGAAGGCTCCATCGCTGAAATGAAAACCGGCGAAGGCAAGACGCTTGTGGCCACGTTGCCGACCTATCTCAATGCGCTCGTCGGCAAAGGCGTGCATGTTGTTACCGTCAATGATTATCTCGCACGTCGCGACGCCGAATGGATGGGCCAAATCTATCGCTTTTTGGGCTTGTCTGTTGGCATCATCGTTCATGGTCTTGATGATGCTGAACGCAAGGCCGCCTATGCGTGCGACATCACTTACGGCACCAATAATGAATTCGGTTTTGATTACCTGCGCGACAATATGAAATACGAACTCGCGCAAATGGTGCAGCGCGGACATCATTTCGCAATCGTTGACGAAGTTGACTCAATCCTTGTTGATGAAGCGCGCACGCCTTTGATCATTTCAGGTCCGCTTGATGATCGTTCCGATCTTTATAATTCAATCGATGTGATCATTCCGAGACTCACACGCGAGCATTATGATCTTGATGAGAAGCAACGCTCCGTCTCGCTGACCGAAGCGGGCAATGAAGCGATTGAAGATCTATTGGCCGAGTCAGGCCTTTTGAAAGAAGGCTCGCTCTACGATTCAGCCAATGCAACGCTGGTTCATCACGTCAATCAGGCATTGCGCGCGCATACACTCTTCCAGCGCGACAAGGATTACATCGTTCGCAGTGGCGAAGTGGTGATCATCGACGAATTCACAGGCCGCATGATGCCGGGTCGTCGTTACTCGGAAGGTTTGCATCAAGCACTCGAAGCAAAAGAACATGTGAAGGTTCAACCCGAGAACCAGACACTCGCTTCGATCACGTTCCAGAATTATTTCCGTCTTTATTCAAAGCTCGCGGGCATGACCGGAACCGCGGCAACCGAAGCTGAAGAATTCATGGACATCTATAAACTCGATGTCGTTGAGATTCCGACCAATATTCCCGTCGCGCGTCTTGATGAAGATGATGAGGTCTATCGGACCGAGACAGAGAAGCATCGCGCCATCATTCGTGAAATCGATGAAGCGATGAGCAAAGGCCAACCCATACTCGTGGGCACGACATCGATTGAAAAATCGGAAGTGCTTGGTGAATTGCTGACGAAACATGGTTTCAAAATCATCGACTTCACCGACCCGAAAGCGATGGTGCCGATTTACGAAGCCGCAAAACAAGGTAAACCCGCAAAGCGCTTTGCGATTTTGAACGCGCGCTTTCATGAGCAAGAAGCCTATATTGTTGCGCAAGCCGGTGTGCCCGGCGCGGTGACGATTGCAACCAATATGGCCGGCCGCGGCACCGACATTCAGCTTGGCGGTAATATCGCGATGCGCATTCGCCATGAACTTCAAGGTATGGAAGCGGGCGCTGCGCGTGACGCGGCCGAAGCCGCAATCCGCGCTGAAGTTGCGGTGTTAAAAGAAAAAGCGCTCAAAGCGGGCGGTCTCTATGTTGTGGGCACCGAGCGGCATGAAAGCCGTCGCATTGATAATCAATTGCGTGGCCGTTCAGGTCGTCAAGGCGATCCGGGCCGTTCGAAATTTTATCTCTCTTTGCAAGATGATCTGATGCGGATTTTCGGTTCCGATCGTATGGACGGAATGTTGCAAAAGCTTGGTCTCAAGGAAGATGAAGCTATTATCCATCCTTGGATCAACAAGGCGATTGAGAAAGCCCAGCAGAAAGTCGAGGCGCGCAATTTCGACATTCGCAAAAACATTTTGAAATATGACGATGTGATGAATGACCAACGGAAAGTGGTCTTCGAACAACGTCGTGAATTCATGGCCGAAGACAGTGTGCGCCCGACGATTGATGATATGCGTCATGGCGTCGTTGATGATCTCGTCGCGCGCCATATTCCTGAAGGGGCTTATCCCGAACAATGGGATGTCGCAGGGCTTGATGAGGCTGCAACGCGCGTGCTTGGCTTGCAGCTTCCTGTCGCCGAATGGGCGAAGGAAGAAGGCATTGCCGATGAAGAATTGCGTGAGCGTTTGAGAACATCCGCAGATGAATCCTATCAACGCCGTATCGAGAAGAATACGCCCGACATTATGACCTATGTCGAAAAACAAGTGCTCTTGCAGACGCTTGATCATCTCTGGCGTGAACATCTCGTGACGCTTGATCATTTGCGGCAAGTCATTGGATGGCGCGGTTATGCGCAGCGTGATCCGCTCAATGAATATAAGAGCGAGGCCTTTGAGCTCTTCAACGGATTGATCACGCATCTGCGCGAGCAAGTCACCGGTCAGATGATGCGGATTGAGGTGATCATGCAAGCGCCGCCGCAACCGACACCACCGCCAATGGAAACGATCCATGCGGATCCATTGACCAGTGAGAATGAAGAAGCGCGTCCGCAACTTGTGTCTGCTGGCCCTCTCGAGCGTGATCCGACAAAACCATCGACTTGGGGTCGTGTAGGACGCAATGAACTCTGCCCGTGCGGATCTGGTAAGAAGTTTAAACACTGTCATGGTGCAGAAGCGTAATCAACGCTCTCTCATTTTCTATGCCTGTGCGTCTCTGTTGCGCAGGCTTTCAATTCCTGTTCGACTGAGCGCTTAAGATGGTGAGCGCCAGTTCTCCTGATGAAGAGCGCGCAAGGCGTCGCCTCATTCCCGAACAAATGATTTTGCCGCTCGTTATTGCGAGCGCGCTTTTTCTTGAGAATATGGATTCAACCGTGCTGGCAACATCTTTGCCCGCCATCGCGTTGGATCTCGGTATTGATCCGATCATTCTCAAGCTGGCTTTCACATCTTATCTTTTAAGTCTTGCCGTGTTCATTCCGATCAGCGGCTGGATGGCCGAACGCTTCGGTGCGCGCCATGTGTTTCGTATCGCGATTGCTGTTTTTACACTCGCGTCGATGGTGTGTGCTTTTACAACAACTTTACCGGGGTTCATTGCGGCGCGATTTTTTCAAGGCATGGGCGGCGCCATGATGGTGCCCGTCGGGCGTTTTGTGCTTGTGCGGGCGGTGCCGAAATCTGAACTTGTTCAGGCTTTGTCTTATCTCACTTTACCCGCGTTGATTGGTCCGGTGATCGGCCCTTTAATCGGCGGGTTCCTCACAACTTATCTTCACTGGCGCTGGATTTTTTTCATCAATCTGCCGATGGGCTTGATCGGAATTATTCTCGCAACGCGCTATGTGCCCGATGTGAAAGGCGACAATCTTACGCCACTTGATGGTCGCGGGTTTTTGCTTTCGGGTTTGGGTCTTTCAAGTCTTGTTTTCGGATTAACGATTCTCGGGCGTGAATTGTTGCCCGTGGTAGCGGCGCCCGGATTGATCCTCTTCGGGTTTTTGTGTTTGGCACTTTATGCCCTGCATGCGCGCCTTGTGCCGCATCCGATTTTGAAATTGAAACTTTTGAAACTTCCCACTTTTCGAACCAGCGTTGTGGGTGGGTTCCTTTTTCGCGCAGGGATCGGATCCAATCCCTTTCTCTTGCCTCTGATGTTGCAAATTGGCTTTGGTCTCTCAGCCTTTCAATCTGGTTCGCTCACTTTTGCATCGTCCGCTGGCGCGTTAATTATGAAATTTACGGCACCACGCATCCTGAAACGTTTCGGGTTTCGACAAATTCTGGTTGTAAATGGATTAATCAGCGCGGCATTTTTTGGCGCGATTGCGCTTTTCTCTGAAACGACGCCCCACATTTTGATTTTGGCTGTTTTATTGACCGGCGGATTTTTCCGTTCGCTGCAATTCACCTGTCTCAACGCCATCGCTTATGCAAAAGTGGAGCAGAGCGATCTCAGTCGTGCGTCAAGCTTTGCAAGTGTGGTGCAACAAATCTCGGGCTCTATGGGCGTTGCCTTTGCAGCGATCATCATCGAGAGTTTGCAATTCATGCGGGGCGATTTGCTCTTAAAGCCGGATGATTTCAGAATTGCTTTTGCGATCGTCTCCGTTCTTGTTGGGAGCTCGGTTCTTTTTCATCGGCGACTTGATCCGAAAGCCGGGGCGGATGTGTCCGGCCATACTAATTAAGGCCAAGGGCTAAGAAAGGTTAGATCATGGGATTAAAGAAAATTGGCACGACCACAATCAACGTCAAACATCGTTTGATCTGTCACTGTGAGGCGGTTGAAATTGAACTTCACCTACCCGATGGCGTTGTCGATCCGCGTCGGTGCGATTGTTCTTTTTGTCGGCGACGTGGCGCAATCGCTGGAACTGTTGCGGAAAATGGTTTTCGCATTGTGAAGGGTGCTCAGCATTTAAAGCGTTATCAATTTGGCACCAAAGTCGCTGAACACTTCTTTTGCGATACGTGCGGCATCTACACGCATCATAGACGCCGATCATTTCCGGATTTGTTTGGATATAATCTCGGATGTCTTGAGGGTGTGAACCCATTTGATCTTGGTGACGTTCCGGTTTTTGACGGCATCAATCATCCCTCGGATCGTCAATAATCGATCAAAGAGTTCAACACACGCTCTAACCGCGAGGCTGCGGAAGAGGTACAGAACCGTTGGTCGTTACTCCATCCGACTCTGTATCGGACGATGAATTTGCTCCAAACCATTGATCAAACAATGACGGTTTTGTTTTGGTTGTTTTGGACGTTGCCATCGAGGACGTGGCCGCCGTCGTCAGCGTTGGTTGATCGGAGGCGTCCGATGCACTCGAAATCGATGTCTCGGAAATCACGTTGCTTTTGTTATCAAGTTTTTGTTCTTTGACCGCGGCCAACGCTTCGGGACGGCTAAATTCACCCGCAGCGGCCCAGAGATCGAGAAGTCTTTTCTTCGATGGATCGCGGAAGAAAATATTTTGATCGCCATCAGAATAGCTCATGCGGATCGCGCTATAGCCGCCGGCGATGAGGCTTGCCACTTTTGTTTCGTCTTCACGCGCTTTTGCCGCGACAGCGGCAGCATCGGGATCGGTGATCGTTTCGCCGCAACCGGGTGCATCATTAGCACCAAATGTGTAACGCGTGCCGCAATAATTGACGGCCATCTCGCGCTTCGTCACTTCGAAGCGATCATTGCCTTCCTTCAAATTTTTCCAGAACGGCATATTCGGATCATTGCGGAATTTCGCGAGATTTTCCGCGGTCATGCGGAAAGGATAAGATTGGAATTGTACGACCTTCTGTCCGCCTTGAAAGGCTTCGCGCATCACCGCGTAAATTTCATCCATCTGCTCATTGGTCATCGCGTTGCACACGCGTGATGAGCAATGTCCATGCACCATGATGTCGCCGCCCGTACGGCCGAGCGCGCGCTCCATAGGATTCGGATAGCCGACATTGAAAGAAAGCCACATCGCCGAATTCGGATTCATTTGTCCGGGCGTGACGGTATAAAAGCCTTCAGGAACTTGACGATCCCCTTCGCGTGTCTTCGGGCCAAGGCGTCCCGACCACCGACACACAGGATAGGTTTTCATCAATGCATAAGTGCCCGCGCGCGTGCGTTTCCAAATTTCGATTTCGGATTCTTTTTTGAACGCGCGGATCAAAATGGGTTGATTGCGATCCGTTCCGATCGAATCCATCGCCGCGAGTGTTTCAGCGGGTATTGTTGATTGGGACGCGCGCGACGAACTTTGTTCACGACGCTCAAGGCTACACGCGGAAAGAAGAGCGAGCGTTGCGAGAAGGGCGATGCCCTGAGATAAGCGAACAAGCATCAACGGCTTCCGGTCAACGGATTTCGATTCGGAAAATCTCTATCGAAACTCTCTTTATCAGGTCTTAACAATAAGGCCCAGCTCGTTTGCGCAGGGGCTAAGGGGTGAGGTCAGAGTTTCCGGCCGATGCCCAAAAATTTATCCGCGCGTTTTGACCGGATCTGATCGCTCGAAAGCGGTGCGAGAGACTTGAGCGCGGCTTCAACTGACGCGCCGACCGATGTGATCGCCACATCCGGATCACGATGCGCACCGCCCACAGGCTCGGAGACAATCCCATCGATAATGCCGAATTTGAGCAAATCCTGCGCGGTGATTTTCATATTCGTGGCGGCGTCCTGCGCTTTTGCGGCATCGCGCCACAAAATCGAAGCTGAGGCTTCGGGCGAAGCGACCGTATAAATCGAATGTTCAAGCATCAGCACGCTGTTGGCGCTGGCAATCGCCACTGCGCCGCCCGAGCCCCCTTCGCCGATCACGACCGCCACATTGGGGGTGCCGAGTGCAAGACAAGCTTCAGTTGAACGGGCGATTGCTTCCGCTTGGCCGCGCTCTTCCGCGCCAATGCCCGGATAGGCGCCGGCAGTATCGACAAAGGAAATCACGGGAAGGCCAAAACGGTCGGCGAGTTCCATCAACCGCACCGCTTTGCGATAGCCCTCCGGCATGGCCATACCGAAATTGTGACGAATGCGGCTTTCCGTATCCCAGCCTTTTTCCTGACCGATGATGCAAACGGATTGCCCTTTGAAACGACCCAAACCGCCGACAATGGCTTCGTCTTCACCAAAGGCGCGGTCGCCAGCCAGCGGTGAGAAGTCATCGATCAGGCCGGTGACATAATCTTTGAAATGGGGGCGGAGCGGGTGGCGCGCCACCATCGCCTTTTGCCACGGGGTGAGCGTGCCATAGAGGTCTTTCAGGAGCGCTTGGGACTTTGTCTCCATGCGGCTGATTTCATCATTCAGTGCTACAGAGCCGCCAGCAGCGACGATTCCGGTCAGTTCATCGATTTTTGCATCGATTTCGGCGACGGCTTTTTCAAAATCGAGATAAGAACGCATCAGCCAAGCCTTGTTGAAAGCGGCGCCCAAGAGGCGGGCGCAGACTACTGACGTTAGAGTGGGGTTTCGTCAAGCCGACGCGGGCTTGGGGCGGGGATCAGAACCGGCGCAAGCGCCGTTCGGCGGGTCACGGCTTTGGTGACCGTCACGGGTCGATAGAGAAGTTTGGTCGCTTCCACGATATGGACGCCCGAGAAAGGGAGCGCGAGGGCATCGCCAGCGGCTTCGAGGGCCGGAGCGAGCCTCACCAGAAATGAGCCGCCAAAAGGCGGGAAATGAAGCGATTCCGACCAGCGGACGGGGGAGAATAGGGCTTCTCGCAAAAGATCGGTCAATTGGCGACGCGAGAAGGGTTGCCCATGTCCAAAAGGCGTCCGGTCAATTCGCGCCCACAAGCCGCGCCGATTGGGGGTAATCACGACGGCATGGCCGCCGGGAGACAAGACACGCCACAATTCATTCAACAGCTCTTGCGGGCGGTCTTGCGTCTCAAGCGCGTGGATCACGAGCGCGCGGTCGATTGAAGAATCGGGAAAGGGCAAGGCACCGGGCGCAGCCAGAATGCTCGCAGAAGGGCCGCCTTGCGGCCATTCGATCACGCCTTGGCGTTCCGGCATCACGGAGATCACCCGTTCCGCTTCGCCCCGAAACAGATCGAGATAGGGTATGGCAAAACCGAGCCCCATGACGCTGAGGCCTTGTGTGCGCGGCCATGCCTCACGCAGCGCGAGGGTAAGACAATCGCGCGTGACACGGCCCAAGGCACTCGCATAGAATCCGCGAATGTCGATCACATCGAGCGGCATGGTCCATCCTTCAAAGGGGTGTCGTTACATATCGACGACATATTCCCGTGTGAATATAGGAAGTCGAGTGGGGAAAGGGAATGCAATGACAGCGATCATCCATCAATTTGCGGTCGGCGCCGATAATTTCGGCGTGTTGGTGCATGATCCTTCGACAGGCGCCACCGCCAGCATTGATGCAGGAGATGAAGCGCCGATCCTTGCTGCGCTCGGCCATAAAGGATGGACGCTTACTGATATTCTCATCACGCATCATCATTCAGATCACATTGCTGCGTTATCCTCATTGAAAACGCGTTTGGGCGCGCGTGTTGTTGCGCCGCGCGCGGATCGCCATCGCATTCCCGATCTTGATGTTGCAGTGGGCGAAGGCGATCATGTTCAGGTCGGCTCAATCGATTTTCAAACGCTTGAAACGCCGGGTCATACTTCAGGGCACGTGTCGTTTTATTCTGCGGATGAAAAATTACTCTTCGCAGGCGATACGCTTTTCTCGTTAGGATGCGGTCGGCTGTTTGAAGGCACTGCAGAACAAATGTGGCAGTCGCTTTCGCGCCTTGCGGCTTTGCCCGATGACACACGTCTTTACTGCGGGCATGAATATACGCTTTCAAATGCAAAATTCGCGATCAAATATGATCCCGATAATGCCGCTTTGCGCGCGCGGATTGCCGAGGCCGAAGCGTTAAGAGCGAAGGGCGCTTTCACGCTGCCTTCGACAATTGGCAAAGAGAAAGTAACAAATCCGTTTTTGCGCGCGGCTGAACCGGAATTGGCCGCCGCTCTTGGATTAAAGGGACATCAGCCTGTTGAAATTTTTGCGGCACTGCGTGAAGCAAAAAACAAATCATAACAACAATGACCGCAATTGATCCTATCGACCTTCGACTCGTGCGTTTGATTGAAGCGCATAGTGCACGTTGCTGGCCTGCAACTTTTGTGGATGCGCTTCATGGTTGGGAAATACGACGTACTCCCGATGTGTCCTCAGGTCGTGTGAATTCGGTCAATGCGATTACTCCCGAGCGCGGTAAATTTGATTCTGTGCTTGAGAAAGCACGAATTCTTTTTGGTGAGCAAGATGAGTGGCCTTTGATCCGCATTCACCCTCTTGCGGGTGAAGAGCCAATTGATCGCATGAAAAAGCTCGGTCTTCACGGTGAGGGTGAAACCGTTGTGAAAATTGCAAATCTTAAAGACGCTCTCGCGCCGTCATCTTTGTCATGTGTTGTGAGCGACGCGATGACACCTGATTGGTTAAATGCCTATGGCGATGCTCATGACACGAGTGCGGAAGAGCGCGAGGCCATCGCCCGAGCTTTGTCGCGCGTGACCGTGAACCAAGGCTTTGCGGTGATCTATAACGAAGGCCGTCCGGTTGCCTCGGGTCGGGGTGCCGTCGCTGATGGATGGGTCGGTCTTTTCCAAATTTCGACACATCCCACCTTGCGGCGGCGCGGTTTTGGCGCGGCTGTTGTCAGCACCATCATGGCGTGGGGGCGTCAGGCCGGAGCCCGCAACGCCTATCTTCAGGTCGAGACAAAAAACGACACCGCCAGGCGGCTTTACCGGATTTTCGGATTTCGCGAAGCCTATCGGTACACCTATTGGTGGCTTCCAGACGACATTGAGCTAGCGAACCCGACACCAGCTCCAAGATAAATATTGCCTTGCCGCCTGATCTTTGCCTAAATCCGACTAATTGAGAAAAGGGTGGAGGCGCGTATGACACAATCGGGCGAAAAAGGACAAGGAATCACGCAGACCCTCGGCTTGGTCTTGGTTCCCGATTTTTCGATGATTGCATTCACCTCGCTGATCGAACCTTTGCGGCTCGCAAACCGTGTGTCGCATCAGCAGCTCTATGATTGGAAAATCTACACAATCGATGGCGGGCCCGTGCAGGCCTCGAATGGCATCCGTCTCGAAGCTGATGGCAGCATTGCCGATATCGGTCCGATGCCGAATGTTGTTGTGTGCGGTGGTTTGGATATTCAACGCCAAGATCATTCGTTGTTGATTGCGAAACTGCGTCGTCTTGCCTTTTACGGTGTCTCGATTGGCGCGGTGTGTACCGGCTCTTATGTGTTGGCCAAGGCCGGATTGCTTGATGGGTATCGCTGCACGATCCATTGGGAAAATCACGAATCGCTGCGCGAAGAATTTCCGGGTCTTGAAGTGACGGACGAGCTTTATGAGATTGATCGCAATCGCTTCACATGCGCTGGCGGAACCGCCGCGATTGACATGATGCTCTCGATGATCAATGCGCGTTGCGGTCAAGAAGTTGCCGCGGCAGTGACAGACGAACTTATTCATCACCGGATGCGTAACGCGAATGAACGCCAGCGCATGGAATTGCGCGCGCGTTTGGGTGTTGCCAATCAGCGCGTTCTCGCTGTTGTCGCGACGATGGAACAAAATATCGAAGAGCCTTTGTCTTGCAGCGAATTGGCGGATCGGGTTGGATTCTCCGCACGTCAGCTTGAACGACTGTTCCAAAAATATATTGGCCAAGCGCCGACACGTTATTATCTCGGCCTTCGTCTGGCGCGCGCGCGTCATCTCTTATTGCAGACAAGTATGCCGATTCTCTCAGTGGCACTCGCCTGTGGGTTTGTCTCCGCTTCCCATTTTTCAAAATGTTACAGTGAGCATTTTGGGCGCACACCATCCGAGGAACGTTTTGGTCCGCGTCAAAGGGCAGCCAAAAAAGGCGAAGACATCATGAGTGAACAGGCTTCCTCAATCGGCGCGCTCTCATGATCATAAAAAACCAAAAAAGGATTTTTGGTTTTCTTTGGACATGCTTTGCTTTCTTCATTCTTCTTGCGCCGCTCAAAGCAGAAACACGCGACGAACAACTCAACGCTCTTTTTTCTGAACTTCATGAAGCGTCATCAGCCGAAGTGGCCGCGCGTGTCGAAGGGCGCATTCAAGCGCTTTGGGCGCGCTCTTCGAGCCCGACAACCGATCTCCTGATGGAACGCGCGGCGATGGCCATGGCGAAACAGGATTTTCCGGTGGCGATTGAATTGCTTGATCGTGTGATTGCGCGGGATCCTGATTTTGCTGAAGGCTGGAACCGTCGTGCGACGGTGTTTTTTTTGATGGATGACTTTAATCGCTCAATCTCGGACATCGCTGAAACCTTAAAGCGCGAGCCACGCCATTTTGGAGCGCTGTCCGGGCTTGGTTTCATTTTGCTCATGCGCGGAGATTTGGTTCATGCGCGCGAGACTTATGAAAAAGTGCTCGCGATTTATCCGATGATGGAGAGCGCCCGCCTCGCGATTAAAAAAATCGACGAAGAAAAAGGCGAGACCGCTCTCTAATATTTTTCAAACTCAAGGCGCATAAGCGATGCGGACCATATTGGTTGCACCCGGTGTGCCAAAAGGAACGCCCGCAACAATGATGATGCGCTCTGCCGATTTCGCAAAACCTTCGGAGGCCGCAAGTTCTGCAGCACGTGTGGCCATGTCATCGACATCATGCGCGTCTTCGGTGACGAGCGCATGAATGCCCCATGCAATCGCGAGACGTCGCGCCGCTGAAATATTCGGCGTCAATGTCAACAACGGCGCTTCGGGTCTTTCCCGCGCGATGCGCAAACCAGTGGCTCCTGATGCGGTCCACGCCACAATCGCTTTCAAATCCAATGTTTCAGCAATGTCACGTGTCGCCATCGCAATAGCGTCCGCACCTGTGGCTTCAGCCGTTGCACGTTGGTTGTTGATGATCGAGCGATAGATCGGATCGCTTTCGACTTCTTCCGCAATCCGGTTCATCGTCGACACCGCTTCTTCCGGATATTGACCGGCAGCGGATTCAGCTGAAAGCATGATCGCGTCAGCGCCATCAAAAACAGCGGTCGCGACGTCTGAAACTTCAGCACGTGTTGGCACCGGTGCTGTGATCATCGATTCAAGCATCTGCGTTGCAATCACGACAGGCTTGCCCATACGGCGGGCGCTGCGGGTGATGCGCTTTTGCAGGCCGGGCACTTTTTCCATCGGCAATTCGACACCAAGATCACCGCGTGCCACCATCAAAGCGTCAGACAATTCGATGATTTCATCAAGCCGTGTGATCGCTTGCGGCTTTTCAATTTTCGAAAGCACAAGCGCACGACCGCGCGCAATTTTTCGAACCTCTGCAACATCTTCAGGACGTTGAACGAAAGACACCGCGATCCAGTCGATCCCCGCTTCCAGCGAGGCTTCTAGATCCGAGCGGTCTTTCTCCGTCATTGCTGAGACTGGAATTGTGGTATCAGGCAGGCTTACGCCTTTGCGGTTCGAGGCCTTGCCTGCAACTTCAACCACAGTGACAGCGCGGGTCTTTGTCGCTTCAACGACACGCAAGCGCACCTTGCCGTCATCGATCAAAATCACATGGCCGGGTTCAAGGGCAGCGAGGATTTCCGGATGGGGAAGATGCACACGTTCGGTATTGCCGGGTTGCTTCACCGCATCGAGAATAAATTTCTGTCCCTTCTCGAGCATCACGGCGCTGTCAGCAAAAACATCAAGGCGCAATTTGGGGCCTTGCAAATCGACCATGATGCCGATTGGACGGCCAACTTTGCTTTCGACTTCGCGGATCATCGAGACTTGCTGACGCATACTGTCATGCGAAGCATGGCTCATATTGATGCGAAACACATCGGCACCCGCGAGAAACAATTTCTGGATCATATCGGTTGAAATCGATGCTGGTCCGAGTGTGGCAATGATTTTGGCCCGCCGCATACGTCTCATCTGTTTTGGCTCTCTTATTTCGGGGCCGATTTCGCCGGATCGGTCAATTGCACCGTCCAGCTTTTTTGTTCGCCCGTATCCACTTCAAAAAATTTCATTCTGTCATAACCGCGGGCGAGACAATTCTCTACCCCATCAATGGTAAATTGTCTGTCCTGTGTGCAAAGATAGGATGTTCCGCTCCATTCGCCGCCGCGATCATAATCTTGAGCGTAAATATAAACATAACGTGACGATAAATTACCATTGAGCAGCGTCTCGCAGGCGCCGGGTTTTACGTTCCACCACCCTTCACTGCGCCAGGCTTCAGCGGTTTTATAGCCGATCGCGATGCCGACACGGCTTGTCGTTGTGTTGCATAAACGTAAATCCGCAAAAGCTGGTGATGATGCAGCTCCGAGCGCAGCGGCCGTAACGGCAAGGCAGGCTGAAATGATAAAATGCCTGATCATGTCATCCCTAATTCACGAGGCTTTGGACAATTCTTCGCTCATTTCCGGTGAGCTTTTGGCGTTTTTGGGGCGCGCGACCCAGATTCCGGCGAGAATAGCCGCGCCTCCGAGCAATTGCAGCCCCGATAGCGCCTCATTTAGATAGAGCCAGCCTGCAAGCGCGGCCGCAAAGGCCTCGATGAAAATCACGAAAGACGTGAACACGGTGGGGAGCCGTCCAAGCGCAATGGCCAAGAGACCTTGCCCACCCGTATGGCTGATGATGGCAAGCGCGAACAGCGCGCTATAGCCCGATGATTTTTCGGGCATGAGCACATCGCCATTCACGAGCGCAAAAACAAGAATGATCGGCGCGGCGATCAGAGACATGCCAAAGGTTGCACGCGCGGCGCCTGCATATTTGCGGGTTGACTGAACGGCAAAGAAATAGAGACCAAAAAACACCGCCGTTCCTACCGCGAAGAGGTCGCCCTTCACATGGCTCGGATCAAGCTCGACTGAACGACCGATCAACGCCAAACCACCGAGAACGCAGAAAATGATTCCGAGCGGAACCGCTGCGGGAATTTTTTCGCGATAGACAAGCCAGGAGACCAAGACGACCCAGATCGGCGTTGTTGTTCCTAAGAATGTCGCGTTCGCAATCGTCGTGTTCAAAATGGCGATGTGCCAGAGGAGAAGATCGCCCGCAAAGAGACAGCCCGCGAGTAGGATCGCGCGGTTCATGGTCGGACGTGTGCCTTGGCCTGCGCGTTTTTCCTCAAGTACCGCCCAAACCCAAAGGACAGGCAGAGCGAGAGCCACGCGCCAGAAGGCGGAGGCAAATGCCGGCACACCCGCGTCCGATGCGAAGCGCACAAAAAGCGGCGAGATGCCCATCGCGCAGGCACCCAGAACAAGGGCGACGAGACCGATAAGATCAATGGCGGGACGTTGGGGTGCGGCGGACGCGTCAGAAGTCGTGGGCGAACTCATACTGTTGGTTTGCTTTCTGTTGGATGATTGTTTTCTATGGCATGACTACACGCTCACGACAAAATTTTTGGACCCTTGGCCTCCATTCCTGACAACTGATGACTGAAATCTTCGACGCCCTGACGCCTGAAAACGCCCCCGACCATCCTGTGACGGAGATTCCGGGTGATCCTGCGACAGGGATCCTCATTTTATGCGATCACGCTTCAAATGAGATTCCACCTGAATATCGCGATCTGGGACTGCCGCGCGCCGAGCTCGAGCGTCACATCGGCTACGACATTGGTGCCGCTCACATGACGGAGGCGATCGCTAAGGCGCTTGGCGCGCCCGCCTTACTCACCAATTTCTCGCGGCTCCTGATCGACCCCAATCGTGGCGAGGATGATCCGACCTTGGTGATGCGCTTGTCGGATGGCGCGGTGATCCCCGGAAACAAAAACATCGACCAGTCTGAAATTGACCGCCGCATTCGCCGTTTTTACCGCCCCTATGATCGCGCGATCAAAGCCGCGCTTAAGGCGTCGGTCGATGCGGGTGTCAGACCGATTATCATATCCATGCATTCCTTTACGCCCGTATGGCGCGGGAAACCGCGCCGCTGGCACGCAGGCATTCTTTGGGCCAAAGACGGGCGATTGTCTGAGGCTTTGATTGGCGCACTTCGCTCGGATCCCGCGCTCGTGGTCGGTGACAATGAGCCTTACAATGGCGCGTTGAAGGGCGATGTGATCGACCGGCACGCATTGGCGCATGGGTTCTCAAACACACTCATTGAAATTCGACAGGATTTGATTGCCGCGCCTGAGGCGGCGCGCGCTTGGGGCCACCGGCTCGCAGAGCTGCTCCAAGCCCTTTTGCTTGATCCGCTCCACCGAGAGGATTTCCGGTCATCCACAGGCCCGTGAGATCCTCACTCGCCCGCGCTTGACCGCGGGAGGCCGATGGCCGACAGGAAAGCCTCACTTTTCTTCCCACCCAAAAAGTCAGGCGAGGCACTTATGTCGAATTCGGTATCAGGCGAAGAACTCAAAGCCTTTATCGAGCGCATCGAGCGGCTTGAGGAAGAAAAGGCCGCGCTCGCGGGTGATATCCGCGACGTTTACTCTGAGGCGAAAGCCAACGGATTTGACACCAAGATCATGCGCAAAATTGTCACTTTGCGCCGCAAGGACCATGCTGAACGCAAAGAGGAAGAGGCGATTCTGGAGCTTTACCTCGAAGCGTTAGGGATGCAGGCCTGACCCGCAGCCACGGCTTTTGCTGAGCACACCGCGGTATCCTTTGTTGAGAAACGTCCTTGCACAGGCGCTGGGTCATCCGCCATGGAGAAACGCGTCGTTGAAGCGCTTGCGGGCATTTGCGCGGCCGCGACGGCTTCTTTGGAGAGGGTTTTGCCCGGAGTAGTTGCAGGCTGATTAGGCTTGTGCTCCGGGAACTTTGATACATCCGGTCTGGCAGCGGTTTTTGCGCGCGGTGCGACTTGCGACGGTGTCGGAGCGTCTGACATCGGTGCGTAAGCGAGCGCGATGGTGGGGGCGCTTTGCGGCTCTGCCATCAAAGGCGGAAGAGCGGCTTTTGTCTTCGGCGCTCCGATGCTCGCCGTTGTCGCCGGTCCATCATCATTCGAGAGCACAGCCACGCGCCCGGCTTTTTCACGTAATGGCGGTAGCGGCACATCGGCCACAGGTCCGATCAGAGCAGGGCCCCGACCCGCAATATTGGCGGATAAAGGCGCGCCTTTTCCCTTTGCGAGCGGTTGAGCGCCCGTCTGCCAGACAAGTTGGGGGCCCCCATTGTTAAGCGCCAAGAGCGGTTGGCTGCCGGGGCGCGCCAAAGGCATTGGGGCTTTGGGGGCGGCCTTCGCGAGTTTGAACGAGGAGAGCGGTGGCAACACCACCACTGCAGCCGGTTTTGCTTGTATGGGTTTGCGGGTGATGGCGGCTTCTGGCGTATCGGGGGCTTCGTCATCAGCAGCAACTGAGGGTTTAGCGAGAGCCACGCGCGAGACCGGCTTTTGCGCGACGACTTCGCTCTCGTCCTCTTCTGCATTGCCACCGCCAAACAAAAAGGCCCAGAGGCTTTTTGGTTTCGATGCTGTCGAACCATCGCCGGCATCCGCAAGTGATGTGCCGAGCACAGTTCCGCCATTGGCGAGAATTTCTTGTTCGGCTTCTGCGTAACGCTCAAGCGGCCTTCCGTCTGACGGAATGTGAACGGTTTTTCCATCCGGGAAGAGACGCGCCAATTCATCATGCGACATACGCGGCCAATGGCGCACGCTACCGGCATCAAGATGCACAAAAGGCGTATATGCATTGGGATAATAGCCAACACCACCGCGCTGCATGCGCATTCCGATTTCACGAAGATCGGTGATATTCGCGTCCGTCAAATAGAAATCCATCGCTTTGCCGAGCATATGTTGCGAATTTTTCGCAACCGCTTTGGATTGACGGCGCAACATTGCATTGGTTTGCGGTGAGCGATAGGCGGAGACCACATTGATCGGTTCCGTTGAGCTGACGCTGCGTTGCGCTTCCCACACAATATCAAAGAGGCGCGGATCCATGCTGGTCGGTTCATCGCGGCGCCAATCGCGCAAGAGCCAATTCAACTTCTCAAGCGCATCGCGGTCGAAACTGCCATTGCGCTTATATTCAACCGTGAGGCTTTCACCCGTATGCGTATGATAGATCGAGATTGTGCGCGATTCACCATTGGCAATCGCGTTGCCGCCTGATTCGACAGCCGAGACAAGCGCGGTTAGCGCGAGGAGGGACACGGTGACGAAACGCGCTGGCCGCGAGCCGCGAATTTCGGAGAAACACTTCGAAAGAAACATGAAAACGTGTCGGCCTCAGGCTCGATGGCCAGAGCGTTCCGGCCAAATCAGTGAATAACAAGGTCAACAACTTCTTTCCGAAAAAGATTAATTGCCGGTAAACCCGGGTCCAATTCGCCCTCTTCTCCTTGCTCCGGCGGACGCTTTCGCTAGAGTGCGCGCTCTGTAAAGCATCTGATCTGGACTCTCCGTTGTGAAACTTTTGCTCGTTGTTGCCTGTGCGCTTATTGATGCGGATCGCCGCGTTTTGATTGCTAAACGCCCCGAAGGCAAAGGCATGGCGGGGCTCTGGGAATTTCCGGGCGGTAAAGTTGAGACAGGCGAACGTCCTGAAGAGACTCTTATTCGTGAATTGCACGAGGAACTTGGCATCACGGTAAAAGAGCCCTGTTTGGCGCCGCTCACTTTTGCAAGCCATGCCTATGATGATTTTCACCTCTTGATGCCGCTTTATATTTGCAGACGGTGGGAAGGGCTTGTTGAACCGCGCGAACATGCTGCGCTCAAATGGGTGAAGCCTGGTACCTTACGCGATTATCCGATGCCGCCTGCGGACGAACCTCTGATTCCCGCGCTCATTGATTTACTCGGGGCGTGATCATGATCAAATCCGAGCGGCAGCTTTACGTGATTCAACTTTTTTCATGCTCACTCATGTGGTCGAGCGGATTTATCTTCATGAAGCTCTTGGCGGATAAAGTTGATCCCTTTGCGATTGCATCAACGCGCGCCGCGCTCGCCGCAATGGTTTTAAGTTTGTGGTTTTCTTTGCGCGAGCATTCCCCTTTGCCCTCACGCAGAGAGTTTGTGCCCTGGTTGGTTCTCGGCACGCTCAATGGCTGGCTGCCGAATGTGCTCACCGCTTTCGCGCTTGAACATGCCGCCGCTGGTCCAAGCGCGATGATTCAAGCCTCCGGCCCTTTGATGGTTGCCGTTCTCTCGCATATCGCTTTTGTCGATGAGAAATTGACCTTGCGCCGTTTGGGCGGCGTGTTGATTGGTCTTGTCGGTATTACGCTATTGATTGGCCCTGCGGCGTTTTCTGCCGATGGTTCGACTTTGATTGGATCACTGGCGATGGTGATCGTGTCGCTCTGTTACGCGCTCGGGAATGTTTACGCAAAATTCATTCCGCATGTTGAGCCTGCACGAATGGCCTTAGGCCAACAAGTTGTTTCTGGCCTTGTGGCAACACTTCTCGCATTGGGTCTCGGCGGTATAAATGTCTATGGACCGATACTTGTTGATTGGCCCGCGGCGCTTGCGCTGAGTATTTTTTCAACCGCGATGCCGATTACCATTTTCATGTATCTCATTCGTCAACAAGGTCCCACGAAAGCGGCGATGATCGGTTATTTGATGCCTGTCTTTGCTGCGTTGTTATCCGTTGTGTTTCTTGGTGAGACTTTGGGCTTGCGTGAAATTGCAGGGGGCGTGATAGTTCTCTTCGGTGTCGCGATTGTTTCAACTGCACCGAAAGCCGCTGTGCCTGTCACCTAATCCGGCGTGCGGCCATAAAGCGATTGGGCGAGAAACAAACCACCATGGCGTAAGCCGCCGCCATCAATGCCGTGGCCGATTCCGAAAGAGAGATGCCATTGGCAAGGAATTTCAACCTTGCCCAATGCGTCCGCTGACATGAACAAGGCATCAAGCGGAATGACTTCATCACGGTCGCCATGAACGAGCAGAATTTTCGGTTTGCCGGTGGCTTCATCTAAATGTTCAGGGCCGACCAACACGCCGGAAAATCCGAGGATCGCCGCAGGCGAGACAGCGCGACGAAGGCCAACATGCAGCGCCATCATCGTGCCTTGGCTAAAGCCCACAAGCGCCAAGCGATCGGGTGTGAGATGATGTTTTTCGAGTTCTTCATCGAGAAAAGTGTCAAGCGAGGGGCGCGCGCCGACAACGCCGCGCCAGCGCTCGGAAGGATCGCGCATCGTTAAGGGAAACCATTGCCGACCCATCGGCGACATGCCGCAAGGCTCGGGCGCGTGAGGGGAGACGAAGACCGCATTCGGAAGCCAAGTTTGCCATTGCTGCCCGAGATCGATGAGGTCGCGGCCATCCGCGCCATAGCCATGCAGAAACACAACCAAGGCATCGGCTTTGCCGGATTTCGGAGCGAGGCGGGGTCCATCAATTTTTGTCATGATCTCACATTCTGGAAGGCTTTGGTTCTACGAAGATTTGGCTTCTCGCTTGGCCTTCATGGCGCCGTAATAGGCCCAAAGCAATTTCGCCGCGACTCCCCGATAAGGCCGCCACCGCCGCGCAAGCTTTTCAAGCTTTGCCGCATCAGGCCGCGCGCGCATGCGAAAACCCATCCGCGCAGCTTCTTGCAGAGCCAGATCGCCAGCGGGAAATGCGTCTGCGTGGCCCAAACAAAAAAGGAGATAGATGTCGGCGGTCCATGGCCCGATGCCTTTGACCGATGTGAGCGCCGCAATCGCTTCTTCTGCCTGATAGGTGTGAAGTTCATGCAAAGGCAGATGATTATGGGCTACGGCGTGAGCGGTGGCGCGCAGGCTTCTGATCTTGGGCGAGGAGAGACCGAGTGATTTGAGAGTCTCATCATCGCTTTCGAGAAAATGCGAAGGGGCGATCTCGCCGAAATGCGCGCTGACGCGGGCGAAGATCGAATTTGCACTGGCGGTTGAGACTTGTTGCGAGATGATGATGCCGACAAGGCCCGGAAAGCCCGGTGGTTGCTTTCGCAAGTTGGGACGCCCGGCATAATCCAGAAGCGGCGCGAGTTTGGGATCGAGTTCAATGACCGCATGCAGACCGAAGTCGAGCGCGTCATCATGATCTATGATTAGAGGATTCATCCAGAAAGACTCGAGGCGGCAAAGAGATCAATGACAACGCAAGAAATTTCAGCCATGATGATGAAATGAATGAGTCTGGGACGCAACCCCTTTATCGCTTTGCGCCATCGCCGAATGGCCTTCTTCATCTCGGTCATGCCTATTCCGCTTTATTGAATTTTCACCGTGCGAAGCGAGAAGGCGGACGCTTTCTCTTACGGATCGAAGACATCGATCCTTTGCGTTCGCTCACTCATTATGAGGACGCGATCTATGAAGATCTTGAATGGCTGGGCCTGGAATGGGAAACGCCGGTATTGCGTCAATCAGAACATTTGCCCCTCTATGCTGATGCGGTGACGCAGCTTGATGAAGCCGGATGGCTTTATCCCTGCTTTTGCTCACGCGCTGAAATCACGCGCGATGCGAAGGGCGCGCAAGATCCTGATGGTGGCCCGCTTTATCCCGGCAACTGTCGCCATCTTTCCGAGGACGAGCGCCGAGCACGCATTGCAAAAGGCGATCGCCATGTGATGCGATTGAAATATGAAGTCTTGAAGGCAATCATTCCGAATGATCTTTCTTTCGATGAGTATCATGAAGGTGATGTGCCTTCGCGAAGTCTCGCGTCTCTTGATCCATGGGGTGACGCGGTGATTGCGCGCAAAGATGTCAAAACAAGTTATCATTTGAGTGTTGTGATGGATGACGCGCGCCAAGGCGTGAGTGATGTCATTCGGGGGGCCGATCTCTTTGCATCAACTTCAATACATCGTGTCCTCCAGATGCTTCTTGATCTTCCCACACCGCGTTATCGGCACCATCATCTGATTATGGATGATGAAGGGGAAAAATTGGCAAAGAGCCGCGGCTCGCGAGCGTTACGTGATTTACGGGATGAAGGCGTGACAGCCGAGGAAATCAAAAAGCTGCTCGGCTTTGCGTGATGGATCACAGTGGCTTAATGCCAAGTACGGCAAGCCAAATCAAAATGGAAAAGATTGAGAGCGCGGTTGAGAGCGCAATGCCGCTTGACGATAATTGCACACCCGTCTTGTAGCGCTCGGCAAAAAGATAGGCATTGATGCCGGAAGGTGCTGCTGCAAAGAGCACAGCAACTCCGGCCCATACCGGGGGAACCGGAAACACATGAAAAGCTAGCACATAAACAAGCAAGGGATGAAGGATTAATTTGAAAAATGTGACGGTGGTTGCGAGTGAAATCCGTCCCTGAACTCCGTAGCGTTTGAGCGCAATGCCCATCGCAATCAACGCGCAGGGCAGGGCTGACGCGGCAATCGCTTCAATGAGAGATTTGAGGAAGGTCGGAACCGGCCATCCCGACAAATGAAAAGACGCGGAAAACAAAATCGAGAGTAAAATCGGATGTGTGATCAATTGTCGAAAGACGATCACAAAATGCGTTTTGTTGCCTTCCATTAATAAAGTCGCGGCCGTAAACATAATGGGCAGATGCACCGCGATCAAAAGAAAAAGCGGGATCGCGCCCTCATCGCCATAGGCTTGCAAGATTAAGGGTACGCCGACGAGAACCGTATTCGATTGCGCGCTTGTGAAACCCGCAACCACATTTTCAGACGCTTGTAAGCTGAAAAGCGAACGGCCAAGAACCATTGTGATTGTCCAGACAATCGCCGTTCCGCCAAAATAAGCAAACCAATAACCCCAAGGCTGATCGCTCGGAATTCCTGTCGCATTGAGTGTTTTGAAAATGAGACAGGGAACCGCGATGGAGAACACATAATCGGATAAACCATCGCCTGTGCGGTCGCCGATGAGCTTGCCGATCCGCGCAAGAAATCCAACACCGATCAGACCAAAAATCGGCAATACAATCGGAATGAGTGCAAACAGCGTTGTCATAAAGCGCAATCAGGGTTGAGCGGGTTTGTTTGCCACACGTAAGGCGCCCGGCGCTTTCGACATAATGTCGTTGATGATGTCTTGTTGTTGTTTGAACAGTGCGATCTCGCTGTTATTTAATTCTTTATTGCGCGGCAATTTAATCGCCATCGGATCTTTAAACTCGCCTTTGACAAGGACTTCATAATGAAGATGTGGCCCCGTTGAGAGGCCCGAGCTTCCGAGATAACCAATCACTTGTCCTTGCCGGACCTTCACACCTTCGGTGATGCCTTTGGCAAAGGCCGAGAGATGCGAGTAGGTCGTCACGAAATCATAGGCATGTTGAATTTCAATATGGCGTCCATAGCCGGTGTCCCAGTCAGCCCATGTCACGACACCATCACCAGCTGCGAGAATAGGTGTGCCCACCGCATTGGCCCAGTCAACGCCCGAGTGCAGTCGTTCAACTTTCAAAATCGGATGATATCGCATGCCGAAGCCGGACCGGAAAATGCCTTCGGTGATCGGTTTGCGCATCAGGAAGCGCCGGTTCGATTTTCCTTGCTCGTCAAAATAATCAAGGCTGTTATCTTCTGGCGCGCGATAGCGATAATAGCGCTTTGTGATGCCAGATACAGACAATGCGGCGTATAGGACTTCAAAACGATCCGCGCGTTCTTCATCCTCGGCGTAGAAAACTTCAAATGAATCGCCACCCGTGACTTTCCGTTGAAGATCGACGTCGTAGAAATAGATCCGGATCAACTGCTCGATGATCGGTTTGGGAATATCATTCTTCAACGCGGTTTCATAAAGACTATTATAGAGCGTGAATTTATTGGTCTCCGTGGGCGCCTCATCGGGCTGCTCTTCGGCGCCGACAATCCCTTCCGATGAGGGGGGCGCGACGGCGACGAAATTCCCTTGATCGTTGATGGCTGTGATCGCGGTAATTTGATCAGCATCATAAAGTATCACGCGCAGCAAGCGCGGTTCGCTTTTTGGATTGGGCGGCACCGATAGCAAGATGCGTAATTTCTGACCGTCTTTTATCGGCGTATCTTTGATTTGCTGATAGATTATTTTTGCGGCTTCACTTGCAACGGGGCGCGCCACGCGATTGGCCATGAGAATGCGATCGATCTGATCACTTCTTTTCAGATTAACAATACGCTCATCGCTTGTTGATTGAACCGCTGTGGGTTTCGGTGGCTTCTTAGCAATATCGGTAACATTCTCCGGCACAACGCTGATTTGAATATTTGAGAACGCCGTATCAATATTTGCGGTTGTTGATGAGCCTATCGCAAGCGGCAAGGTGCGCGTTAAAAATTGTTGATCACCAAATGTTGTGGGCATGGCGCGGCCGAGATTGATCGCAGCTTGTCGCGCTTCTTCCACTTGCGATTCAATTTGTGCGTCACTCAAAGACAATGTCGAATTTGCTGTGAAGCTTACACTGCTCAAAGCGCGACGTTTTAACGAGACGTCCGGATCATTGTCGGCCGCTCTGATTTCAAGTTTTGGAATTTCCGCATTATCTGCGCCGGCAAAAATTTTGAGAGGATCAAAATTAGGCACATCATTCGCGTAGCCGATCGGCGCAAGAACAAGATTGGTTGAAACACGCACATAGGGTTGAAGCTTGATGATTTCTTGATCGCCAACCTTCACGGGAGTTGGTGCTTTGAAACTCTGGCGAGCGGAAATCAATTCATTTGCAACAAGACGATCACCTTTTGAGAGTGTTGTTCCTGAAAGCGCGTCATCGCCCAGTCGTGTAAGCGGCAAGATGTCGGGCTTCACTATGCCCCCGCTATTGCGCTCGAGCGAATAGATGATCGCGGAACCAATCAAACCAGCACCCGCAAAGGCGGTGAGGATCGCGCCGATCAACCAGCGCAGATTGACGCGGGGCGGAGCGAAGTCATCCGGGCGAAAGCGGTCATCGAGCGGCGGCAGGTGATCGCCCGTTCGATCACCCCGGCGTGCAAGCAGTCGGATCTTGCGGTCCGCGAGTAATGATTTTCGAACCGGCGCCGGAACGGCCGTAATATCTGTCAAAGCCTTGGCCCTCTTTGTCGTTCCGGACGTCCTTCTGCGTAGGAATACGGCAGGGCGAGGGCAAAGGTCCAGTCAAAAGCCACCCGTCGAGGGATAATCTTGGTAACTCACCCCATCGAAAATGGAGGCAATTCCCTATAAATTACAATAGATTAGGGGTGGTTCATGAATCTTTTGCAAAAAATTTCGACTTTCTCAGTTGACAGGGAAAAACCCCCCCGACTATATACGCCCCACACACGGCGTCGCTGCCTTATGGCGGCGGCCGGTTCTACGTTTCCGGTACTTTCGGGCACTGCATGGCCTGACTCACGTCAGGCAGAAACGTTTGCCGGTTGAAGACATCGTAGACATCTTCGGATGTGGCTGTTTGACAAGTGAATAGAAAGAAAGAGAAACGCGGACGGCGGAGTCCTTGCGGTTCAAGGTAACCCCTTGAACAAACAAGAGAACCGCTCGATCATTCGCGTTTTTCTCAAAAGCAAGAGCTCATTCGCCTTTCGGGGTGAATGATCTCCGTCAAGAACGTGATGTGATCGAGACCAGATCTTACTCTACAACTTGAGAGTTTGATCCTGGCTCAGAGCGAACGCTGGCGGCAGGCTTAACACATGCAAGTCGAACGCCCCGCAAGGGGAGTGGCAGACGGGTGAGGAACACGTGGGAACGTACCCTTCGGTTCGGAATAACTCAGGGAAACTTGTGCTAATACCGGATACGTCCGAAAGGAGAAAGATTTATCGCCGAGGGATCGGCCCGCGTCTGATTAGCTTGTTGGTGAGGTAACGGCTCACCAAGGCGACGATCAGTAGCTGGTCTGAGAGGATGATCAGCCACACTGGGACTGAGACACGGCCCAGACTCCTACGGGAGGCAGCAGTGGGGAATTCTCCACAATGGGCGAAAGCCTGATGGAGCAATACCGCGTGAGGGATGAAGGATCGTGGTCCGTAAACCTCTTTTCTTAACGAAGAAGTTCTGACGGTAGTTAAGGAATAAGCACCGGCTAACTCCGTGCCAGCAGCCGCGGTAATACGGGGGGTGCAAGCGTTGTCCGGAAT
>JBJTCD010000107.1:0-13228 GCA_046091665.1 Hyphomicrobiales bacterium | reverse complement strand
TCCTTAGCCCCCTCCGTTAGCAACGCGAACACCTCCCCCTGCAGGGGGAGGAGAAAGAAAATCGACTTGGGACAATTACTTTAACGTATTACGCTTTCGGCAATGTCTCGTGAAAGCGAACGGCTTCGCCGCGTGCGGGCGCAACAAGTTCACCCTCCCACATCACGCGATGACCGCGCACCACGGTGCCTAGAGGCCATCCCGTCACACTCACGCCATCACAGGGCGTCCACCCGCATTTTGATTTGATCCATTGATTGCGGATCGTTTCGCGGCGTTTCAAATCAACAATCGTAAAATCGGCGTCATAACCTGACGCGATACGACCTTTGCCCGCGATACCAAACAACCGCATCGGACCTGCGCTCGTCATATCGACAAAACGTTCAAGCGAAAGACGACCGGCATTCACATGATCAAGCATCATGGGCACAAGCGTTTGCACACCCGTCATGCCCGAAGGTGAATTCGGATAGGGTTTTGCTTTTTCGTCCAAAGTATGCGGCGCATGATCGGAACCAAGCACATCGGCGGTTCCATTCGCAACACCGCGCCACAGCGCGGCGCGCACATCTTTACCGCGCACGGGCGGATTCATCTGCACAAGCGTTCCCAAGCGGCGATAGGCTTCATCTCCGTCAAGAGTGAGATGATGCGGCGTCACTTCACAACTCGCGACATCTTTATGATGGCGCAAATAGTCGATCTCTTCGGCGGTTGAAATATGAAGCACATGAATGCGCGCGCCGGCTGCTGTTGCAATTCTCACAAGCCGCTCGGTGCAGCGCATCGCGACTTCAGGCGAACGCCATACAGGATGCGATGAGGGATCGCCCTCGACACGCAGATTTTTCCGATCACGCAACATCATTTCATCTTCAGAATGAAAGGCTGCGCGACGACGTGTGTTTTTTAAAATCGCAGCCACGCCTTCATCATCTTCAACAAGCAGCGAACCGGTTGATGATCCCATAAACACTTTGATTCCGGCTGCACCCGGCAAAGCTTCGAGTTCTCTCACATGCTGCGCGTTCTGATGCGTGCCGCCGACCCAGAACGCAAAATCACAATGCATGCGATGTGTGCCGCGTTTGACTTTATCGGCCAGCGTTGCCGCATCCGTTGTTTGCGGATCGGTATTGGGCATCTCGAAAACGGCAGTCACCCCGCCCATGACGGCGGCGAGTGATCCTGATTCGAGATCTTCCTTGTGAGTGAGACCCGGCTCGCGAAAATGCACCTGCGTATCAATCACGCCGGGTAAAATATGAAGACCCGTGCAATCAATCACCTCGCCCGCGCGCGCCGGATCAAGCGACCCGATGGCGGCGATTCGGCCCTGCTTCACGCCAATATCAGCAGCGATCCGGCCATCCTGATTGACGAGCGTGCCGCCTTTGAACAGGCAATCAAATGTCTCGGCCATGATATCGCACTCCAACCGTCAAGAACCGCTTGAGATGATGATCGTCCCGTCCTACCTAACGGAGGCGGACGGTTCTGGAAAGTGGGGAAAGATGGGCTCTTGTGTATTACCTGATCGCGCGGTGCTCGCCGTGAGCGGAGCCGAAGCAGGCGCCTTTCTCGATAATGTGATTACGGTAAATGTGAGCGGTTTACCTCTTCAAAGCGCGCGCTTTGGCGCGCTTTTGACCCCGCAGGGAAAAATCATCGTCGATTTTTTTGTGATCCGCATCGATGATGGGTTCTTGTTCGACTGTCCGCGTGCGCTCGCCGCCGATCTTTTAAAAAAACTCACGCTTTATCGCTTGCGGGCGAAGGTCACGATTTCGGACGAAAGCGAACGCTATCACATCGTCGCTCTGTGGAATGAAACGGCACCAGACAAAGGCATTACTTATGAGGATCCGCGCTTGCCCGCATTAGGATGGCGCGCGCTTATGACGCGTGACGATGAAATTCAAACTGATCAAACAATCGACGACTATGACGCGCATCGCATCATGCTTGGCGTGCCGCAGGGCGGACGTGATTTTATTTATGGCGATGCCTTTCCGCATGAAGCTTTAATGGATTGTCTCAACGGAGTCGATTTTAAGAAAGGCTGCTATATCGGGCAAGAAGTTGTCTCGCGCATGGAGCATCGCTCAACCGTACGAACGCGCTGCGTGCCTGTGATCTTCAAAGATAGTGTTGCTCCGCCTGAAGGCACAGAGGCTTTTGCAAGTGAGCGTATGATCGGCGTGATTGGCTCTGTCGCTTCAGGCGGGCATGCGCTTGCACGTCTCAGGCTTGATCGCGTGGCGGAAGCACAAAAAACGGGTGAAGCCCTTCATGCAGGAAGTCTTGTGTTTCAAGTTGAAACACGGGATTTCATGAATATCACACGCAATGATTTTATCGAAAGCTCATCTCATGGCTGAAAGAGAAACCCGCGTCGTCACTCATGAGGATGGAAAGAAACGCTGCCCATGGCCCAGCTTCGATCCGCTTTATGTCGATTATCATGACACAGAATGGGGCGTGCCTGAATATGATGATCGCGCCTTGTTTGAAAAACTCATTCTCGACGGGTTTCAAGCGGGCTTGAGTTGGATCACAATTTTGCGCAAAAGGGAAAATTTTCGTAAAGCCTTTGATGGTTTTGATCCGGAAAAAATAGCGCGCTATACGCCCAAAAAAGTCGAAACGCTTTTAAAGAATGAAGGCATCATTAGGCATCGTGGCAAAATCGAAGGCACGATTGCGAGCGCGAAACTTTATCTTGAAATTCAAGAGCGCGAGGGTTTTGCGGATTACATCTGGGGCTTCACGGATGGCCGCGTGATTAACAAAAAAACCAAACGCATGACCGATATTCCAACCGAATCCCTCCACTCACAAAAAATGTCGAAAGATTTGAAGGCGCGCGGTTTCAAATTTTGCGGACCCACAATCATCTATGCCTTTATGCAGGCAACCGGTCTTGTGAATGATCACCTCGTCGATTGTTTCCGCCATGAAGAGGTCAAAAAACTCGAGCGTAAGAGGTAACAGCCGTGAGCGCATCATCTCCTCGCGCTTGGCAATTGATGTTATCGGGCCGAAGACTCGATCTTCTCAATCCATCGCCGGATGATATTGAAGCCGAGGACATCGCGCATGGGCTTTCACGCGTCGCGCGATGGAACGGGCAAACAAAAGGCCCGCATGCGTTCTCGGTCGCACAACATTCGCTGCTCGTTGAAGCGATATTCAGCGCGCTCGCCCCTTCAGCCTCGCGCGAGGATCGGCTTGCTGCGCTTTTGCATGATGCACCGGAATATGTGGTGGGCGATATGATATCGCCCTTCAAAGCGGTGATCGGCGGTGATTATAAGGTGGTTGAAGCGCGCTTACTTGCAGCGATACACAATCGCTTTAACCTGCCGTCTCCATCGACCACTGCTTTAACATCGGCAATTAAAAAAGCTGATCGGATTGCCGCCTTTCATGAGGCTGTCACCTTAGCGGGATTTGAAAAGGAGGATGCGCTTACAATTTTTGGTGCGCCACCTGTTGATATTTCATTTCAAACCCATTTTTTAAATCCCATGTCCTCCGAAGAGGCCAAAGCCACATTTCTTCATCACCTTACACATCTAAAAGGGTAACAATGTCGAAACTCCATATCTGTTCCCTTTCGCGACTTGAAGAAACGGTTCAGCGCACCGGCGCGCGGCATGTTGTTACTTTGTTGAGCGATGCGAATGGAATCATTCGCCCAAACGGAGTGAGCGAAGACAATCATCTTCGTTTGCTCGCGAGCGATATCACTGAACCGCTTGATGGTCATATTCTCCCTGGCACCGCGCATGTCGAAAAGCTGATCCGCTTCGTCAAAGAGTGGGACCGGATGACGCCGCTCGTGATTCATTGCTGGGCGGGGATCAGCCGCTCGACGGCGGCGGCTTATATTTCAGCGAGCGTGCTTAATCCTTCACTTGATGAAGAAGAATTGGCAATACGTTTGCGTGAAGCCGCACCAAGTGCCACGCCTAATCCGCGGATCATCGCTCTGGCGGACAAGCTGCTCAATCGTGATGGCCGCATGATCAAATCGATTGCCGCAATTGGTCGTGGCGCTGATGCTTTTGAAGGTACACCTTTTGAATTGAGTTATGAGTAAACCATAGTGATCGATCGCCTCACAGAAACGCCCATTGAAATTGGTCTTGCAGCCGCGGTTGTTGCGGTAACACGCGGGCAACCGCAAATTCTTGTCGCGCGTTCGGATTCCGATGGTGATGGTTTGCCTTATGGCAATTTCGATCCGCTTGCCCATCGCACACTTGAAATTGCGTTGCGCGATTTTGTGACGGCGCAAACAGGCCTCTCGCTCGGCTATGTTGAACAGCTTTATACATTTGCAGATCGCGGTCGCCACACAAGGCCTGATGATCGCGCGCCACATGTGGTATCGATCGGTTATCTCGCGCTGACACGCATCGCCATGCATGGTGATAATGGTGCGGATCCGGCAGCGTTTCGCTCATGGTATTCCTATTTTCCCTGGGAAGATTGGCGCGAAGGGCGTCCTGCGATTCTGGATCGTGAAATCGTGCCGCGTTTATCTGCGTGGGCTTCAGATCATAAAGCGGAACGCGCGGACACACATCAACGCGCCTTGTCGCGCTTTGAAAGATTAAGACTCGCTTTTGGTATTGATCCTTCACCATGGGATGAAGAAAAAGTTCTTGATCGATACGAGCTTCTTTATGAAGCGGGATTGGTCTTTGAAGCCATTCGTGACGGAAGACCAGGCGATCTTGATGAAACAACAGCGCGTCGTTTCGGTTTGCCTATGCGCCATGATCATCGTCGCATCTTGGCAACGGCGATGGGGCGCTTGCGTGCAAAACTTAAATATCGCCCCGTTGTGTTTGAATTGATGGCGTCAGATTTTACTTTGACAGCGCTTCAACAAACGCTTGAATCGATTTCCGGTCGCCATGTTCACAAGCAAAATTTCAGACGGCTTGTCGAAACATCCGCGCTAGTTGAACCCACCGGTCAGCAAACAACCACGCGAGGAAGACCCGCCGCTCTCTTCCGTTTTCGCAGAGATGTCTTGCAAGAACGTCCGTCACCGGGTTTGCGCGTTGGTGTGAAATAAATGCGTGTGAGGTAAATTCATGACATTCATTTCCTAATGATCGCCAACGCCTTATCGAGAATAGAGTTTAAGCCTTTGGTCGTTGCAATACCGCCAAGCGCGTGAGGATCGGCCCACATGACATGCGGGGCTTCGGGCCCTGTTGTCGCTTCACCCGCAACCCATTCGCCCACAAAAGCATTCACGACAAAATGGCGTTTCACTTTTTTCTCGTCATCATGCTCGATAAATTCGACATGATCGACAAAGCCGATAATGCGCGCTTCAACGCCCACTTCTTCCATCAATTCGCGCAACGCAGCTTGATGCAATGTTTCGCCAGTCTCTACGAGGCCACCGGGTAATGAATAGATCGGATTTTCTGCCGTTTCCTTCCGCGCAGCCAGAAGCACTTTCCCGTCACGAAAGACCGCAATCGAAGCGGCAATGATCGGACGAGCAGGATAGAGACGATCACTCATAAATGAACAAACTCAAACGTGTTGACCGCCATTGATGTGAATTTCAGCGCCATTCACATAAGAAGATTGCTCAGTGCAAAGGAAATAAATCGCTTTCGCCACTTCTTCCGGCGTTCCCAAACGACGCATCGGAATCTGCGCCACGATTTTTTCCGTACCGGGTGAAAGGATCGATGTGTCAATCTCACCGGGTGAAATTGAATTCACGCGGATGCCAAGCGGACCGTAATCCGAGGCCATTTCACGCGTAAGGCCCGCAAGAGCGGCTTTTGATGTTGCATAAGCCGCACCCGCGAAAGGATGAACGCGCGACCCTGCAATGGAAGTGACATTCACAACCGAGCCTTTGGCTTTCTTCAATTCATCAAGAAGCCCGCGCGCGAGCATGACGGGCGCAAAGAAATTGACCTGAAACACAGAACTCCATGTTTCAAAATTTGTATC
This sequence comes from Hyphomicrobiales bacterium, assembly GCA_046091665.1. Taxonomy (GTDB): domain Bacteria; phylum Pseudomonadota; class Alphaproteobacteria; order Rhizobiales; family Beijerinckiaceae; genus CAIUPE01. Next base: position 7,228 of record JBJTCD010000107.1, on the reverse strand, counting down.
GATGGTGCCGAGCCGCGATCCCCCCTCACCTTTCGGTGAAATGGCCGCGTTATTCACTAGCGCATCCAACCGACCATCCTCAAGACGTCGTTTGATTTCGGCAATCGCTTCAAGCGTGTTTTGTGGATTGGCAAGATCGACTTGTATGTGATCTTGCGCGCCCATTTCCCAAGGACAATTTTCCGGAAAAGGTTGACGCGAACAACTGATCACACGCCATCCGGCAGCAGAAAATCGTTTCACCGTCGCGTGACCGATGCCGCGACTGGCTCCGGTCAGAAGCATCGTACGGCGCGGGGCGTTATCGCCAGTCTGTGTCATCGGGTTCATCCTTCACACGCAAAACAAAAATTGAAAAAACAAAATCAGGGATAGAGACGAGCCTTGGTCCAACCGCCTTCGGGTGCGGGACGACGGAACACGATCCGGTCATGCAAGCGAAAAGCTTTGTCGTGCCAAAATTCGATTTCGACAGGACAAATGCGGAAGCCCGTCCAATGCGGCGGCCGCGGCACATCCCCAATCGCATATTTGGCGGCATTGGTTGCCACCGCTTTCTCGAGCGCGAAACGGCTCTCGAGCGGGCGCGATTGCTGGCTTGCCCACGCGCCAATCCGGCTGTCACGCGGACGCGAGTGAAAATATTCATCCGCCTCGGCATCGGTTACGATTTCCACCGGACCCCGCACGCGCACCTGCCGCTTGAGGCTCTTCCAATGGAGGACAAGCGCGGCTTTCTTGCCGCTCAGCAATTCCCGCCCCTTGGCTGATTCGGTGTTTGTGTAGAACACAAAGCCCGCTTCATCCCAGCCTTTCATCAAGACCATGCGGACATTTGGCAGGCCATCGGGATCGACGGTTGCGAGCGCCATGGCGTTGGGATCATTGGGTTCTGAGGCTGTGGCGTCAGAAAACCAGCGCTCAAACAGAGCAAAAGGCTCTGAAGCTTCAGTAAAGTCACCATCCGTTAAACTTTTCACGATTCTAATGCTCCGGACATTCGTTTGCTGAAACATGGCCAGACGGTCGCATAGGACATACGGCGCAACACTGCCAATGGTTTTTCTTCACTTTGCCCGCCGGAGCTTCCGGCCCCTCGGCCAGCTTCTGGCCCTCTCGATGCTCGTGGCTCTTGCGGGCTGCGGCACGAGTCTGCCGATTTTTTCAGAACTGATCCCGGATCGCGGCCCGCTTTATACAAGCACCATCCGGTCGGAGTCCGCCGCGCTTTCGCCGGGCCTCACCGCGAATGATTGGAATGAGGCCTCTCTGGCTTTGTCCTCGGCACTCGGTCCCGATAACTCCGGCACCACCGTACTCTGGAGTGGCCAAAGCGGATCAAAAGGCTCGTTCAGGGCGCTGGGCATGGCCTTTATGCGCGATGGCGATCTCTGCCGCGCCTTTGAAGCAGAAATCAAAACCACCAGCAAAGAGCCGCAAGTGACCAAAGGCACGGCCTGTCGTTCCGTGGCGGGCGCTTGGCATATTGTCGATACGGCTTCGCAAAAAAGCTGACATCATCGTCGCTTTACATTGCAGAGAGATGACGCGGCCCTTAAATAAGACAAGATCCATTTTTCTGGATTTACAAAGAAGAGACTGCGTCAGGACCTGCTTCATGCGTGACCCTTATTCCGTCCTCGGCGTCGGCAAGACCGCCAGTGATGACGATATCAAGAAGGCCTTCCGCAAACAGGCAAAGATTCTTCACCCCGATCGCAACAAAACGGACCCGAAGGCCAAAGACAAATTTGCCGAATTGAATTCGGCTTATGAAATTTTGGGCGATAACAAAAAGCGCAAACAATTCGACTCCGGCGAAATCGATGCCGAAGGCAAACCCCGCGCGCCTTTCGGTGCAGGCGGACCTTTTGGCGGCGCGCGGGGTGGTCGCGCAGGCGGTTTTGCAGGCGGGCCATTTGGTGGCAGTGGCGGCGGTTTTGGCGGAGGCGGTTTTGGTGGTCCTGGCTTTGATGCGTCCGATCTCTTTGCCGAATTTTTCCGCTCGGGAACGGGCGAAGCCAGAGCAAAAAAGCGCGGACCAGAACCCGGACCCGACATCAAAGTGGTTGCGAAAATCACGCTTGCGGAATCGCTCACCGGAACAACAACGCGCGTCTCGCTTCCAACGGGACGCACGATCGAAGTTAAAGTGCCTGCGGGTGTAACTGAAGGCAAAGTGATACGCTTGAAACGACAAGGTCATGCAAGCCCGATGGGCGGCCCCCCGGGCGATGCCTATGTCACGATTCACATCGCGCAAGATCATCGCTTTCAGGTTGAGGGAAAAAATCTGAAAGTGCGCGTGCAAATTCCGCTTGAAGACGCGGTGCTTGGCGGCCGCGTGCGGGTGCCGACGCTTGAAGGCGCGGTTGAATTATCCATCCCGCCCTATAGTTCGAGCGGACAAACTTTGCGTCTGCGCGGTAAAGGCGTTCCCGCAGAGGACGGCGCGGGCGATTTGATGGTCACGCTTGAAGTGACCATTCCGAAAGAGCCCGATCTCGAATTAGAAATGCTCATGAAGCGCTGGCGTGATCGTAAACCGCGCTAGGAAAAGTGAGAAAGTGGCCGATGGCACAGCTTCAAGAAATCTCATGTATCGGTCGCGTTGTTGGCTGCTATCTCTCTCATGATCGCAAACCTAGCCTCGAAAAAATAGCGAAAGACCGCCTTGAAATCACGCTTGACGGTGTTGTGGGCGATTGTCATTCCGGCCGCACACGCGCCTCCGACAGCCGTACCTTAAAGCAATATCCGCGCGGCATTGATATTTTCAACAGTCGTCAATTCTCAATCGCTTCGATCGAAGAGCTTACCGAAGTCGCCACGCGCATGGAGATTCCGGAAGTAAAGCCCGAATGGATCGGCGCCAATCTTCTCGTGAAAGACATTCCGCATTTCACGCTGCTACCACCGTCATCTCGATTGATGTTTTCGTCGGGGGCAACCGTGATTGTAGATCTCGAAAATCATCCGTGCAAATATCCCGCAGAAGTGATTGAACACCATCACCCGGGCAAAGGACTCGCTTTTCCGAGAGTCGCGATGAAAAAACGCGGCGTGGTTGCTTATACTGAAAAAGGCGGCACGATTGCGATTGGCGATACGATCCGCGTTTTTATACCCACGCAAGAAGCGTGGCCGCATCGCGAACGATTCTTGCGAGGCGAATAATCGCCGCGCGCAATTCTAAAGTTAAACAGAAACCTGTGTGCCGACTTCCACGACGCGTCCGGTCGGAATCTGGAAGTAGCTCGTTGCATCATAGGCGTTGCGCGCGAGTGCAATAAAGAGCTGATCCTGCCAGATCGGCATACCCGACTGCGCTGCCACTTTGATCGACCGCCGTGACACAAAGAAGGACGTGGACATGATGTCAAACACCCAACCATGTTTGCGCGCAATCGCAAGACCGCGTGGCACGTTCGGCGTTTCCATATATCCAAATTTCATCGAGACGCGAATGAAGCGTGGGCTCAACTGTTCAACATGCACGCGATCTTTGTCGCTCACGCGAGGTGTGTCACCGGTTGATACCGTCAACACAACATTCTTCTCATGCAAAATCTTATTGTGTTTGAGATTATGCAGGAGTGATGTCGGCGCGGATTCAGGATCGGAGGTCAAAAACACCGCTGTCCCGGCAACAATATGCGGCGGCTTCTTTTCCAGTGAATGAATGAGCACTTCCAAAGGCACTTCGCCTTGGCGCGTTTTCTCCGAGAGAATGCGCGTGCCCTTCCGCCATGTGGCCATGAGCAAAATCAACAAGAAGCCGAAGGTCAAAGGCGCATAAGCACCATCAAAGAGTTTGAGCAAATTGGCCGAGAAGAAGGTGAAGTCGATCATCAGGAACGGAATGATGGTGATGCCCGCAAGCCAAGGGCTCCACTTCCACAATTTCCAAAGCACAATAAAGCCGAGCGTTGCATCCACCACCATTGTGGTTGTCACCGCGATGCCATAGGCAGAAGCAAGCGCGTTCGACGATTTAAACACAACAACAAGAACAACAACGCCGATCAACAAAAGCGAATTGATGCGCGGCAAGAAAATCTGACCCGCATGGGTTTCCGATGTGAAGCGAATTTCCATACGCGGCAAAAGTCCGAGCTGGATGGCCTGGCTCGTCAATGAGAAGGCGCCGGTGATCACCGCTTGGCTCGCAATCACAGTTGCCAATGTGGCCATCGCCACAACAGGCACCGTCGCCCATGTCGGATAGAGATGGAAGAAAGGGTCGGTTGCCAATTCGGGATTGGCGAGCACCATCGCGCCCTGACCAAAATAATTGAGCATCAATGCCGGAAGAACAAAAAATAACCAGGCAGAGCGAATGGGCTTCTTACCGAAATGACCGAGATCGGTGTAGAGCGCTTCACCCCCTGTGACCGCAAGAAACACCGCGCCCAATGTCACAAGACCAATCACCCGATGTTCGATCACAAAGCGAATGCCATAAATCGGATTAAGCGCATTCAATATCGAAATATCATCACTGATATGCATGATGCCGCCAAGCGCGAGCATCAAAAACCAGATGATCATGATGGGACCAAAAAATGTTGCCACACTCGCGGTGCCTCGGCTTTGCACTGCAAAGAGCATAATCAAAATGACAAGCGTGATGGGAATGATGAAGGGATCAAGCGCGGGCGTGATGAGCTTCACACCTTCAACCGCCGATAAAACGGAAATCGCAGGCGTGATGATCGAGTCGCCATAAAACATCGCGGCGCCTATCACACCTAAGAGAAAGATTCCATTTCCGCCTTTGCCCACCGCTCTTTGACAAAGCGCCATCAAAGAGAGTGTGCCGCCTTCACCATTATTGTCGGCGCGCAGAAGAATGATCACATATTTTGCGGTGACAACCAGAAGCAGCGCCCAGAAGATTAATGACAAAACACCATAGACGGCATCTTTGGGAACTTCAGGCAAAACTGAACCTTCTTGAAAATGATGAGCGCCGACGGCAGCCAGCAAAGCCTCACGAAACGCATAGAGTGGGCTTGTACCGATATCGCCGAAGACAACGCCGATACTGCCGATTGCCAAGCCCCAGAAATGTTTTTGGCCATGCCCGCCGTGATGCCCGCCGTGACCATGGTGATCATCATCATGATGACGGTCGTGACCGTGCGCGGCATCGTCTAAATCGATTCTATGGGGAGGCATGGTGACACCACTCTTTACGAGCCCCGGCTCAGTGCGGGGCGGCGCGTCTATAGCACTTTCCGCATCGATTACCAGTGGGGACGCCCCCGCTCTTTTCCGGTTACCCCCTAGGCAATTGGATGAGAGCCGTGACGCCTTGGCGCTTTCATCGGGGAAAGGCTTGGGCTAAGGAGGGGGCAAGGTCCCAAGGACCACCCCCTTTCTTTGTCAGGCTCTCTTCATTATGACGTCCACTTCTCCTTCCGGCATTCTCAGCGGCAAACGCGGGCTCATTATGGGCCTGGCTAATAATAAATCGATCGCTTGGGGCATTGCCCGCTCGGCGCGCGACCAAGGCGCGGAACTGGCCTTCACGTTCCAAGGCGAAGCGCTTGAAAAGCGCGTTCGCCCACTGGCGGCCGAAGTCGGCGGCCTTGTGGTGGGCCATTGCGATGTCACCGACCCGGCCTCGATTGATGCCGTTTTCGCGGAAGTCGAAAAACAATGGGGCGGCCTTGATTTCCTCGTCCATGCGATTGCCTTTTCTGACAAGGACGAATTAACCGGCCGCTATATCGACACAACGGAAGCCAATTTCACAAAATCACTCTTGATCTCCTGCTATTCTTTCACCGCGGTCGCACAACGTGCCGAAAAGCTCATGAAGAATGGCGGCTCGATGCTAACGCTCACTTATTACGGCGCCGAAAAATGGATGCCGCATTACAATGTGATGGGTGTGGCGAAAGCCGCGCTTGAAGCCTCTGTGCGCTATCTCGCAGCGGATCTTGGTCCGCAAAATATCCGCGTGAATGCAATTTCAGCAGGTCCCATCAAAACGCTCGCCGCTTCAGGCATTGGTGATTTCCGTTATATTCTGAAATGGAATGAATTGAATTCGCCGTTACGCCGCACAGTAACGATTGAAGAAGTCGGTGATGCGGCCGCTTTCATTCTCTCCGATATGGGGCGCGGCATTACGGGTGAGATCCAGCATGTTGATGCCGGCTATCATGTCGTTGGCATGAAGAACCCCGAAGCGCCTGATATCACGCTCGACAAAGGCTAAGCATCAATGTCGGCGCGGCCGCGCATTCTCTTTGTCCGTCATGGCGAAACCGACTGGAATGTCGAAGGCCGCTTGCAGGGGCAAACCGATATACAATTGAATGCGCTTGGCCGCATTCAAGCCGAGGATGTCGGCCGCCGTCTCGCCAAACTCATCGACACTCCCGCGCACTCAAAATGGCTCGTCAGTCCTTTGGGCCGCACGCGCGAAACGGCGGAAATAGCACGCCGCGCGCTCGGGCTTGATCCAAAAGCCTATCAAACCGAAGACCAGTTAAAAGAGATCACCTTCGGCGCTTGGGAAGGTTTCACATGGGCGGAGTTGAGAAAATCCGAACCACTCGCTGAAGCCGAGCGCATGAAAAACAAATGGGGTTATGTGCCGCCTCAAGGGGAGAGTTATGAAATGCTCACCAACCGGATTGGTCTGTGGCTTGAAACTGTGAAAAGCGAAATCGTCGCCGTGTCACATGGCGGTGTCGCACGCGCTTTGATGGTGCTGGCCGCTGGGCTCTCGCCGCAAGACGCGCCGCGCCACGAAATCCACCAAGGCCGCGTGCTGGAATTCGCGGAAGGCCGTTTCCGCTGGCATTAACCCTGTTTATTCGCCTTGGTTTGACCCTGCCGCGCGCGCGCCCTAGAAAGGGCGCTCCGAACTCACCAAGCGTTTAAGCTCATGTCTTTCAACACATTCGGCCACATGTTCCGCGTCACGACCTTTGGCGAGAGCCACGGGGTGGCGATTGGCTGCGTGGTCGACGGGTGCCCGCCGCGTATTGAAATCGACGCGTCAGACATCCAGCACGATCTTGATCGCCGAAAGCCCGGCCAATCGCGTTTCACCACGCAACGCCGCGAAGCCGATGACGTGAAAATTCTCTCGGGCGTCTTCACCGATGAAACCACTGGCAAGCAATTGACCACCGGCACGCCGATTGCGCTGATGATTGAAAACACCGATCAGCGTTCGAAAGATTATGGCGATATCAAAGACAAATAT
>JBJTCD010000106.1:0-5061 GCA_046091665.1 Hyphomicrobiales bacterium | reverse complement strand
TTTTTAATTCGTCCGGCATCGAATTGACCACTGGCATTGAGGCCGCAAAATCGCCCTCGATCAATTCAACATCCGCCAACTCACCACAACGTCTCAAAAGATCGCGCAGGAGAAGATGTTTTGCGGTGCAGGCTCCGCGATTGTCACGCAGCACCGCTTCGGGTGAACGATCGCCACTCGAAAAATAGGGAATAGATCTGACTGCAGGAAAAAGAGATATGACAGCAGAGTCTTGTGCGAGATCGACATGACGCTCAATGAAGTGATCAAGCGCTGTCGTATAATCGACCGTCAAATCGGATGTGGGAGTCCCAATTGCACGCGCAATGTTAGAAGTAGGCAACGCCTGTCTCCTTGGAGAAGAAGTGCCAACGCGAGGTGTCAAAATTCAACGAGCAGGAGTCGTTCATCTGCCCGCGGAAATCAGCATCCGTCTTCACGAGCACGTGATGCGCACCCTTGAGATCCACATCAACAAGCGTGTCACCACCAAGGGGCTCCGTGATCTTAATACTTCCTTTGGCAGCACCCTCTTGAGCGAGTGAAATCGCCATTTGATCGGGACGAATGCCCATGCGGACGCCGCTGCTTTTCAACGCGCCACGAAGTTTCGCCGCTTGATCGGCAGGCACCGCCACTTTGAAAGCCGAATGGACCGCATAGAAACCACCGCCCTCTTCTATCAAATCACAGTCGATGAAATTCATTGGTGGCTCACCAACGAAGCCGGCAACCCATTCATTCACGGGATGATTGTAGATTTCTTGCGGCGTGCCGAATTGTTGCAACACGCCATTATTCATAACCGCAATCCGGTCGGCCATCGACATGGCTTCGAGCTGGTCATGCGTCACATAGATCATGGTCGTGCCAAGGCGGCGCTGCATGATTTTCAATTCACCGCGCATACGCGCACGCAATTTTGCATCCAAATGGGCAATCGGCTCGTCGAATAAAAAGAGCTTCGGCTCACGGACAATCGCGCGCCCAATCGCGGTGCGTTGTTTTTGGCCACCAGACAATTCCATGGGCTTACGCTGAAGAAGATGTTCGATCTCGAGCATTTCAGCCGCAAAAGCGATCCGCTTTTTGATTGTGTCTTCAGACTCGTTTCTAAGGCGGAGCGGGTTCGCCATATTCTCATAAACGGTCTTGTGCGGATAAAGCGCGTAGTTTTCGAATACCATTGCAATGTCGCGATCCTTTGGCTCGAGATCGTTCACGCGTGTATCGCCAAAGCGAATGTCGCCCGCCGAAATATGTTCAAGACCCGCAAGCATACGCAAGGTTGAAGACTTACCGCAGCCCGAGGGTCCTAACACCGAGACAAACTCGCCGTCTTTGCAGGTGATGTTCAAATCTTTCACGGCGACCGTCTTGCCGTAATATTTCCAGACATTGGTGATGGTTACTAAAGCCATTGGGATTATCCTTCCCTGCAAATTCTTTTAACTATTCGCGAACCGCGCCCATGGTGAGGCCCGTGACGAGATAGCGACGGATCAAAAGACCAAGTAACATCATTGGCAATGTCGTGATCACACCCGCAGCCATGATGCTTCCCCATTGAATATTTTGTGGTTGAACGAGCTCTACCGTTGCCGGCGGCAGTGTCTTTGCGCCACCCGATCCGATGATTGAGGCAAAAAGAAAATCATTCCAGGCGAAGAGAATGCATAAGATCACAAAAGCGCCAATGCCGGGAGCTACCAGTGGTAAAATGGCACGGAAGGCTTGAAATCGCGTTGAACCGTCAACCATGGATGCTTCTTCAATCGCGTAAGGCACGTTGTCAAAAAATCCCTTTAATATCCAAATGGCAAAAGGAAGATTGAAGGTGGTAAAAGCAAGAATGAGACCTGCCTGCGTACCAATTAAATCCATACCACGAAAAATTGCATAAAGCGGAACAAGAACTGCGACAACTGGTGCCATACGGGTAGAAATTATCCAAAAGAACAAATCGGATTTGCCACGAAATTCATATCGCGATAATGCATACGCGCACATTGAGCCTAATACGACCGATATAATTGCAGAGCCGCCTGCCGCAATTATACTGTTCAAGAAATACGTCGTGAACCCCAAGTTCACGAAAAGATTATAGTAATGTTTCGTTGTCGGAGTGAAATCAAAGAAAAGACCGATTTCTGAAAAAGCACCAACCGGTGGTAATTGGAAGGCTGCTAAGAGATCTTTAAATGACGAGAAGGTCATGATCACCAAAGGCAGTAAGGTCCATAACAGATAGAACGCTATGAAGATCACTGTAAAAATGGTCCAAATGCGGGATAATGGTGTTTTGTAAACAACGGCGTCGCGCGAAGACATGCTCAATTTCCTTGATCAATGCGCTTACTGGCTGGGTTTTCGAATACTTTAACCAAAAGCTTGCCAAAAATGATCGTGACAATCAGAAGTGTGAGAGCGATTGCCGAGCCGCGTCCGAGTTTGAAAAACACAAAGGAAACGTCGAACAAATAGACAGGCAGGACTTTTGTGACTTCCGCAGGCCCACCACCCGTCAGACGCATGATCACGTCGATGAAGCGGAAATTATCCATAAATCTCAGCATGATGGCGATCAAAAGGAAAGGATAGATATTGGGTAATGTGATCGAGATAAAGTTACGCACCGCACTTGCTCCATCAACCATATTCGCCTCAAGTTGATCGCGCGGCACGCGCTTCATTCCTGCAAGCGTTATAAGCGTTATTAGAGGCGTCCATTGCCAAATATCGACGATAACGATACCGGCCATAGCAGTTTCGGTTGATCCGATAATCGATGTCTCTCCCAAAATGCCTAGACTTTGGAAGAGCCAGTGATACCACCCGAAGGTGGAATTAAAAAGATAATACCAAACGAGGCCAGCGATAGCAGGTGCCATCATCATCGGCATAAGAAAAATTGTTATCAAAATGTTCTCAAAGCGATGACCGTTTAAAACGACAGCTAAAAATACTCCAATCGTTATTTCGAATAACAAACAAAAGAAACTATATTTGAAAAGCAAAACCCATCCAGTCCAGAATTTGTCGTCTGCCCATAGACGGATATAATTTTTAAACCCAACAAACTCGGTCTCTGGCCCAGCGCCTACATTTTGCAAGCTCATCCATATCAACCAGAAAAATGGATAAAGGGTAATTGCTGCAAGCAAGATTAATGCTGGCGCCATCAACCATAAATAGTACCGGCTGGAGGGGAGCGCGTTCAGCGACGAAGGCAAATATTCGATAACCCTCGCCCCATCAACATAATGTTCACCATTATGAGTCGTTGGACGCGCACTCCCTAATCCAGTCGGTACCATGTTTCATCCTCCCGCCCAAAACAAGCCGGAACAAATCAATGATCGTCAGTAATCATCAGATGTCGTGGACGTTATCCGTTTGCTTCTTGATGGCTTTGCAAGCGTCTTCAGGGGATTGCTTGCCAGCAACGCATTTCGAAACTTCGGCGTGGAGAATTTTATGATACTCGTTCACTTCTGGGATCTTTGGACCAAGCACAAAGTTTGGCGCCTTAATTCCGAAGTCATAAACAGGTTCGAAAGTGAGAGCATTTGGCATTTTAGTCGGACGCTTACGAGCTGCAACCACATCCGGCTCCGCAAGAACTGACTTCCGGGTCGGCGTGCCACCAAGGCCTTTTAACACATTGTATTGAAGCTTTTTCGAAGTAGCGTAAGTCGCGAATATAAAAGCTGCACGTTGGATGTCTTCCGAAGCATTCTTATTTATCGCAATACCTCCAATGCCACAATTCGTGCCATTTACGGCCTTGCCACCATTTTTGATCCAGGAAGCTTCACCGAGCGGGCATGGCGCATAAGCCGTCTTACCACCAGCAGCCTTCGAGGTCTTCTCGTCTTCGACAGAGGCCGCAAATTCATGATACTGAATTTGCATGGCGATCTGGCCTGATTGATAAACTGTGTTCAGTTCAAGTGTGCCGTTGGCGAGATTGTCAGGATGACAAACATCCGCAAGAGCCTTGTATTGCTTCATCATTTCAATTGACGCCGCATCGCCCCAATTTGTCGGGCCGGGCTTTTTCGAACCAAGTATATCATCGATTTTGAAGTCCAGCCATTGACCGTGTGAGTACATCATACGCTGAATATCGAGTTGAGTGGTCCAAGCAAATGTTCCAAGGTGTTGGGCATAACCGTAAGGTACATCTTGACCCGCTTTCTTCATTTTCTGCAAGAAGGTCGTATAGTCGAGAACATTTTTCCATGTGGTTTTTGCGTTAAATTCCATGCGGTACTTGTATTCCTTCTCGAAGTCTTTCGAATGTTTTTCGAATACATCTTGGCGGTAGAAGGTACAGGCAATCGCGGCGTCATAAGGTAACGCGACAATTTTACCCTTTTCATACATGGAGCCACACGCATCAAGGAAGTTATCGAACCACGAATCAGCTCCGTACCCTTCCGGATCCTGCGGAAGCGTATCGTCCTTGATAAATTTACCAAGATCGGCGCAATAATCGGCAAGCGCTGCGCCGATCGGCTTATCTTGAGAATAGAAAACAGGGAAGTCGGCTTTTCCACCCCTAACGTCAATGCCTACTTTTTGAAGCACAACAGGAAGATCGTCTGTAAGAACTTCAACCGTGATGCCCGTTAAATCAAAAAATTCTTTTATGGTATCACGAATTGCAAACGAAGGCGGCGTATTTTCCGACATAAAGACAAGTTTCGAGCCCGCATACTGCTTCCACTTCGCTTCAGGCGATGAGGAAGCCTGAACCGAAGTTTTCATGATTGTCGAATTCAAGCCCACCGCGAGCGAACCCGTGCCGAGCGCCGTTGCAACACCCCCACCGAGTTCAAGAAACTTGCGGCGGTTGATGCGCTTATAAATTGCGTTCTTTGGAATATTAAACATTTGAAGGGACCTCCCATGAGCCCAAAGGCTAGACCTATTTCAGTTTTGGCTGCCGGAAGTGCGGTTTAAGCCACTCTACCCGACGCCCATTTAAATTTTAGTCACAAAGAGGATTTTTTGTAAATTATTTTTTTAAAAATTCTTTCAAGACAGGTATTGAGG
>JBJTCD010000105.1:0-12248 GCA_046091665.1 Hyphomicrobiales bacterium | reverse complement strand
AGATCTTGCTCAAGCAATTTGTCGGCCGTGGCTCCCACAACTGTTTGACGCAAGATAATTTCAGAGGCTTTAATTGCCGCATCAGCAGCAGCCGAGCGCACTTCGGCCATCGCATTGGCTTCAGCTTGCGCGATGCGCTTTTCTGCCATTTCGCGACGACGCTTCATGAAGCTTTGGAATTCAGCATCTACTTCCGCAGTGTAACGCGCGGCTTCTGACTTCGCACGCGCGATGATCTCATCCGCTTCATGTTCGGAGGCAGCAAATTTTTTCTTGTATTCTTGAAACACGCGCTGTGCTTCTTCACGCAAGGCCTTGGCTTCTTCGAGTTCTTTACGGATCGCTTCGGCTCGATTGTCGAGACCGGCGATCACCGTTTTAAAGGCGCCGAGATACCAAAGTACACCCATGAAAACGACAAAGGCCGCGGCAACCCAGAATGAAGCGTTCATCGTGCGCTCCTTATTAGTTCTTCAAAACACGGCCTACAACGGCTGCCGCTTCGCTTGTAACTGGTGTAACGCCAGACAATTGACGCACAATGGCGAGAGTTGCTTCTGATGCGATTTCACCAACATTCGCCATCGCTTTATCCTTCCTTTCAGCAATCGTGCGTTCTTCGGTATCACGATTGGCAGTGAGTTCAGCATCGAATACGGAGCGCTTCTTTGTGATCTCTACATTCAAACGATCACGCGTTTGGTTGCTAATGTCTTCCGCACGTGCATGCGCATCGGCGAGTGCTTTCTCGAAAGACGCAATCGCCGACTCGGTTTCAGAGCGCAAACGAGCGGCTTCGCTAATATCTGCCTCCCGAGCTACACGCCGTGCATCGAAAATCGCTTCAATACGCGGCAATGCAACCCTCGACATGAGGAGATAAAGAATGCCAAACACGATCGCTAGCCAAACAAGCTGCGGCTCGAAAGTCGATTGGTCGAAGGGAGGAAAACTAGTCTTAGCGGCTTCTGGTGTCGTTGCCATCCAAGTTTCTCTCATAAAATTCGTAGGCTCGCGCCTCTTTAGCTATTGAGGCCCCACATAAATTTATTGTGCCTTTATTACAACACTATCGAACACAAAAGTTTGACTGTTGCCCGAAGTCTTTATTACAGCACAAAGAGCAAGAGGATAGCCACGAGGAAAGCGAAAATACCGAGGCCTTCCGCGAGAGCCACTCCGATGAAGACGCGACCAAATTGGCCGTCGGAAGCGGAGGGGTTCCGTAATGCTCCCAATAAAAAATTACCAAAGATTAATCCGACGCCAACAGCGGAAATACCAGTGCCGATCGCGGCGAGACCCGCGCCAATAAATTTTGCAGATAGGGGATCCATGTTTGCTCCTGTTCGTATATTTTTCAATTGAATAGTAAGATCGTAAAGTCCTCTAATGTCCAGGGTGTATCGCGTCATTCAGATAAACGCTTGTTAAAATTGCAAACACATAAGCCTGTAAGAATGCCACAAGCAATTCGAGAGCCGTTAGGGCAATGGTGAACACAAAAGGGATGGGTGCAAGATATGCCGCCCACGAGCCAGATACTAACAGCATTGTTACAAAACCGCCAAACATTTTTAAAGTGATATGACCAGCCAGCATATTTGCGAATAACCGCACCGATAGGCTGATCGGACGTGATATGAAAGAAATAATTTCAATCATCACGATCAGAGGTACAAGTAAAATCGGCACGCCCGACGGGACAAAAAGATGAAAAAAATGAGTACCGTGTCGATAAAGGCCATATAATATCACTGTCAGTATTACGAGCGCAGCCAAAGCGAAAGTTATAATTATATGACTAGTGACTGTAAATGTATACGGAATAATGCCGATCAAATTTGACAATAATACGAATATGAAAAGAGAGAAGACCATTGGGAAGAAACGCATCCCATCTTGCCCAGCGGTACCGCGAACGGTTGATGCGACAAACTCATAGGCCAACTCGCTAAGCGATTGTAACCGCCCTGGAACGAGTGCGCGCGAGGAAGTACCGAAGATCATAATGAAACTCGCCACCACGAGAATGGAAATCATGAAGATAGCGGAGTTGGTTACGGGCAAGGAGCCGACATCAAACACCTGTTTAATCACAAACTGATCAATGGGACTTTCAGCTGCCACTTTGTTACCCCTCCTTAGCCGCTACGGCCGTTCATATTCGAGCCCATCGATCGGGTGGAGCTTTTGCCGCTCCCTAGTTTGACGACGTTCCAGAAGCCGGCGGCGAAACCAAGCATCAAGAATACTAACAGGAATATGGGTGAAAGTCCTGACCATCGGTCGATTTGCCACCCAATAAACCCCCCCACAGCCACTCCCGCAATCAACTCCGATAGTGCACGGAACCCTAGCGCCATGGCTTTACCGGTTTCTCCAACCACAGACGCGGCTTCCGCCAGTCTGCGATCCGCTTCGAAAGAGCCCGCTCGCTTCTTCTCAATCGCACCTCCCAATTTCGTGAGCCGCTCCTGAAGAGCGTGGTCTCCATCGTTTTCGTGATCCACCTCTTCCATCGGACCCTGTTCCGCGAAACTCGTTTTTCGCGTCTATCGGCTGTATTGCGTTTAGTAAAACCCTGCCGGTGAAGAACGACTGAGCCGAGGTCTGGCTCGCCCTTTCGAGCGCGAGCACCGTAGTTTTTTACCCCTAGCCTGTCAAGGCAACGGCTCCTTTCCTTAACCCATTGAAAATCATAATATTTTCAAGGATTTAGAGCGGCTTCGCCTTTGGTCTCACACGGGCTTTGTGTTGCACCGCGTCACGAGGCTTTGAGATATGATTCCGCCGTGCCGAGGTCGACCGAGACAAGCTGGCTCACGCCGCGCTCGGCCATGGTTACACCGAAGAGGCGATCCATCCGCGCGATCGTGATCGGATTATGGGTGATCACGACAAAACGGTTCTCTGTGGAGCGCGCCATATCGTTGAGCAGGTCGCAATAGCGCTCGACATTGGCGTCATCGAGCGGCGCGTCGACTTCGTCGAGCACGCAGATCGGCGACGGGTTCGTCAAGAACACCGCGAAGATCAACGCGATGGCGGTCAAAGCCTGTTCACCACCCGAGAGCAATGAGAGGGTCGATGGCTTTTTGCCCGGCGGATGGGCAAGGATTTCAAGACCGGCTTCGAGCGGGTCATCCGATTCGATCAATTGAAGCTTCGCTGTGCCACCGCCAAAGAGCGAGGTGAAAAGCTTTTCGAAATGGCCTTGGACGATATCGAAAGCGGCGAGCAAACGTTCGCGACCTTCCTTGTTCAAAGTGCCAATCGCAGAGCGCAAACGACGGATCGCTTCAACGAGATCTTCCTTCTCGGTCTCCATCGCGGTGCGACGCTCATCAATTTCACGTAACTCATCATCAGCGCGCAGATTGACGGCACCCAAACGATCACGCTCGCTCTTCCATTGATCAAGTTTTGTCGCGAGCTCAGATGGATCATCGACATTTTCAATCGCGTCTTCACCGATGCGTTCAACCAAAGCGGCTTCGGGTTCTTCAAAGCGCTCTTCGATTGAAGCCATCTGTGCGGCCAAAGATTGTTGTGCCGCTTCTAGGCGCATTTCACTGCGCACTTGTTCTTCACGCGCAGCGGTGAAAACGGCGAGTGCTTCGCGCGCATGACGATCGGCTTCTGCGAGAGCGGTTTCTGCAATCGCGAGTTCATCCGCACGCGCTTTACGAGTTTCTTCTGCGTTTTGAACTTCGCCGGCGAGCGCCAAACGACGCTCGTTGAAGATGGCCGGAGCGCCAGAAAGCTCGTCTGATTCAGCAATCACTTCCGCCAAACGCGCTTCGATTTCTTGGCTGTGCGCGATCGTGTGCTGCGAGCGATCCATCCAGCCCTGTTTTTCCGAAGCTATGGCCGAGAGACGACGTTCGCGCGCTTCCGATTCACGTTGGATGCTTTGGTAAGCGGCCGTGGCATCAGCCAGCGCCACGCGAAGCGATTGAACGCTTGCGCGTGTATGCATCAAGGCGCCTTCTTTTTCCGCCATATCGGGAAGATCGCGCTCTTGCTGTTCAGCGTCATTCAACGCGGCTTGTGCTTCAACAACCGACGTTGAAAGACGCTCAGAGGCTTCAACGAGAGCCGAGCGACGCGCCATACGATCACGATCGCGTTTTTCGACAACAGCCAAACGCTCGCGAAGCCCTTCAAGTTTTTTACGTGTTTCGCGCAACGCGATAACGCTTGCGTTTTCGGCTTCTGCTGCAACGCGCACTTGCGATGAGGCTTCATCCATATCGGCTTTGAGACGCGCGAGGTTACGACGCGCTTCATCCGCTTCTGTTTCAAGATCGCCCAAGCGATTGCGTTCTGCCAAGCGGCGCGCGGCCGGTGTGGGTGCGCCCGCTGACGCAACATAACCATCCCAGCGCCACACGGCACCATCGGTCGAGACAAGAATTTGTCCGGTCTTCAATGAAGCGCGAAGTCGCTCCCCTTGCTCCACATCGACAAGACCAATCTGTTTCAAGCGGCGTTGCAATTCTGAGGGCGCTTCAACGAGCGATGCAAGCGATATCACGCCTTCCGGTAATGTCGGATCAAATTCGGAAGAGCCCGGATTGAGCCAATGCACGGGCGCCGCGAGATCGAGAGCCGCATCGAGATCATCGCCGAAAGCGGCGCCCAGAGCCGATTCATAACCTTTGCGCACGGTGATCTGATCAACAAGCGCGGGCCAACGGCCTTCGCCATCATTGGCGAGAAGTTTCGTTAGTGTGCGAATTTCAGTTTCTAATCGCTGCACAAGGCGATCCGCTTCCGAGAGCGGCGTGCGCAAAGCCGCCTCAACATCACGCGCTTCGGTATGTGCCGCGCGGCGTTCTTCGGCTTCGATTTCGGCTTCGGCGAGCGCTTCAGTGACGTCGTTTAATTCGCTCGCAAGCGCGATGCCTTCAAGATCGCTATGCGCTTCTTGATCGAGCGCTGCGAGATCAGCTGCATTACGTTCATGCTGTTCGGTGAAACGCTGAACACGTTCACGCTCGGTACGCAAACGCGAGGCGATTGATTCACGACGCGCTTGCAATTCAGCAACGAGACGTTGCAACGATGAAAACTCTTCTTCAACGCGCGCAAGATGCTCTTCGCGTTCGCGCTTCATACGCTCGGCGGTAGATTGTTTTTCAGCGGTCGCTTCGCGCTCGGCTTCAAGGGATGCGCGTTCGGCATCCAATGTTTCAATCGCTTTCACAGCATCAGCGGCGAGTTGTTTCTCGCGCTCAAGATCACGGCGCATTTGTTCCGCGCGGCGCGTCAATTCATCAGCACGCGCTTTCGCACGCGCTTCGTCGGCATCTAATGTTTCACGCGCAATCACAAGACGTTGAAGCGCTGCAGCGGCTTCCGCTTCCGCTTCACGCAAGCGCGGCATGGCGGCAGCCGCGACCGCTTGATCTTTTGCAGTTTCTGCCTGACGCAAGCCAGTGCGCGTTAACGCATCACGTGCTTCTTCAACCTTAATTTCAGACTCTGTCACATGCAAACGCGCATCGCGCAAACTGCGTAACGCCAAAATCGCTTCGGTGCGACGAATATCGGCTGACAAGGTTTTGTAACGCTCGGCCTGACGCGATTGACGCTTCAATCCATCAATCTGTGATTCGATCTGGCTCATCACGTCATCAAGACGTTGGAGATTGTCTTCTGCTGCTTTCAACCGCAGCTCGGCTTCATGGCGACGGCCATGCAATCCGGCGATGCCGGCGGCATCTTCGAGAATGCGACGGCGGGCACTCGGCTTCGCATTGATGATTTCGCCGATCTGGCCTTGCCGCACCATCGCCGGCGAACGCGCGCCGGTCGCGGCATCGGCAAAAAGAAGCTGCACGTCGCGGGCGCGGATTTCGCGCCCATTCAAACGATAGGTCGAACCTTCCTCACGTTCGATGCGGCGGGTGACTTCGAGCGTCTCGGTGTCGTTGT
Source organism: Hyphomicrobiales bacterium (assembly GCA_046091665.1). Lineage (GTDB taxonomy): Bacteria > Pseudomonadota > Alphaproteobacteria > Rhizobiales > Beijerinckiaceae > CAIUPE01. The sequence continues at coordinate 6,305 of JBJTCD010000105.1, read as the reverse complement.
AGGCGGCAGGCGCTTTGCGGTCCTGATTGTCGATGGCAAGAGTGACTTCCGCCATATTGCGGGCCGGACGACCGGTCGTGCCGTTGAAAATGACGTCATCCATGCCCGAGGCGCGCAGGCTCTTGTGCGAGCTTTCGCCCATCACCCAGCGCAGGGCCTCAACGAGATTGGATTTGCCGCAACCATTCGGCCCGACCACCCCAGTCAGGCCGGGTTCGATCAGGAATTCTGTCGGATCAACGAAGGATTTGAACCCCGTGATCTTTAAGGCAGTCAATTTCATTGCCGCGCTCCAAGGGGAGTGCGTGCGCCCTTAGCCCCCAACCAGAGGGGAGAGGATTTTATCAAGTTCCTCAACGCTTAACGACCCGCTACTCTTCTGCCCGTTTATAAAAAATGTCGGCGTCGAGTCGACGCCGAATGTTTTGTCGCCTCGTTCCTGAACGGATTTGACGGCGTCATAGATGGACTGGTTTTTCAAGCAGGCTTCGAAAGATTCCTGTGTGAAACCGGCCTGTCGGACCGTCGCAAGCAGAGCCTCGGCGGGTTTCGGGGCGGATGACCAGGCTTTCTGTTGGGCGAAGAGCAGATCGACCATGGCGTAATATTTGTCGTTCCCGTTGCAGCGTGCGAGCATGAAGGCGGCGGTTGCCAGTGGATCGAATGGGAATTCCCGCAAAGTGAAGCGGACTTTGCCCGTATTGATGTATTTTTCCTTCAAAACCGGAAAGATTTTCTCGTGGAAATTAGCACAATGCGGGCAGGTCATTGAGGCATATTCGATGATTGTGACCTTGGCGTCCTCTTTTCCGAGCCAGACATCCCCCAAAGGACCGGGCACGGCGAGCTCTTCCGCCTTGGCGGCCTGAGCCGCGGCGGGATCTGCCCCGATCACAGAGGCAAAGGCGCTCAAAGCGGCGAGGGAGAGAAGGACGGAACGGCGGCTGGTCATGGGATCAGGTCTTTCTTCGAATGCGCGATGTAAGGTCTATCAACAGGGGTGCCCACAAAAAGGCAAGGTGGTTTAGGGGCGAGGGTCCTTGCGGGCGAGGATGCCTGCGCCGAGGCGTATGAGCGCCTCTTCAAGTGCCGGATTGGTGAGGGGGGCGACGGCGTCCCGCGCTTTCGCGACATATTCGGGGGACGGCGGGGGTAACGGACGGTGAGGCGCGGTTTTCCGGACGGGTCCTTGTTTCAACAGGATTTTTCCGATGGCTTTCCAGCCATAACGGGCATTTACCCGCTCAATCAGGATTGGGCTTAGATGTTGAAGATCGAGCGCGAAGGCGCTTTCAACCCGGATTACAAGGGTCGCGGGTTCCACCTCATTTCTTGACGCCGTTTTACGCGGCCAATTGATTTTCACGGGCTCGCTTTTCTCGGCGAGTTTTTCGCCCACAAGCTCTGGCCATGACGCCACAATGTCGGATGAGGCAAAGCCCTGCGCCGCCAAAACGGGCGCAATCGTCTCATCGATTAACTCTGCCAAAGCGCGGGGCCGTTTCATGAACTCAAGACTTATGTGAAAAAATGGGTAAATAAAGGCGAGATGTAGATTCTGGTTCCATTATGAAACGCAGCGGCACGGGACGCAATCACAAGACGGGCGCAAAGCCCACCGAGCGCCTGCTTGACTGGTATGATGCGCATCAGCGCGTGCTGCCGTGGCGGATGACGCGCGGCAAGCGGCCTGATCCTTATCGGGTTTGGCTCTCCGAAATCATGTTGCAGCAGACGGTCGTGAAAACGGTCATTCCTTATTTTGAAACTTTTGTTGCGCGTTTTCCAACGATTGATGATCTTGCACGCGCTGAACGAGATGAAGTTTTACGTTTATGGGCCGGGCTTGGTTATTACTCCCGCGCGCGCAATCTTCATGCATGCGCACAAAAATTAGTGAGTGATCATAAAAGCCGTTTTCCGAAAACAATTATGGATTTGAAAAAGCTTCCCGGCATCGGGGCTTATACGGCCGGCGCGATTGCATCGATTGCGTTTCATCAAAAAGAAGCGGCAATTGATGGCAATGTTGAGCGCGTAATCACCCGACTCTATGCGCTTGATCAACCGGTTTCTGAAATCAAAGATGACATCAGAAAAAAAGTGGAAGCGCTGATCCCTGATGATCGACCGGGTGATTTCGCGCAAGCGATGATGGATCTTGGCGCAACGATCTGTATTCCGAAAGCGCCGCGCTGTTCGCTTTGTCCACTCATGAAAAACTGCTCAGCTTTTAAAGCGAGCGATCCGATAAGATATCCTGTGAAACAAGCGAAGAAAGCAAAGCCTCATCGCCATGGCGCTGCGTTTTTGCTCCGAAGATCCGATGGCGCTGTGCTCCTCGAGGCTCGCCCGGATCAAGGTCTGCTTGGCGGTATGACGGGCGTGCCGACAACCGCATGGCAAGAGATGGTGCTCGACGAGGAAACGCTTCTTCAATCAGCTCCCGTGAAAGCGCGATGGCAAAAGCTTGAGAGCATGGTTACACATGTGTTTACGCATTTTCATCTGACATTGAGTGTTTATCACGCCGACGCACCAAAGTCTTTGAAGATCAAGCCCACTCATCGGTGGTCATCAGCCAATGGACCAGAGGGCGAAGCTTTACCGACGGTATTTCGTAAAGTGCTTGCACTTTCACGTGCGTAAATCAACGCGATGAAAACTTTGCGGCGAGCGATAATGAGGGCTCCGCCTGCACAAGCCCGCGCGAAACAAGGTCTTCGAGATGCGCAAAAACCGAAAGTCCCGCAGCACCATGTAGCCGCGGATCAAGCCCGCGATAAAGTTTAGCAACGAGTTCGGGTATTGTTGAAACGCCTTGGCGTATAGATTCGAGAATGCCTGTTTCGCGTAAACGACGATGGGCCAAAAGTTGCGGCACAAAGCGTGAGGGCGACGTCACCGCTTCACCATGACCGGGATAATAAATTTGATCGTCACGCGTGATCAGCTTTTCAAGCGAGTGAAGGTAAGGCTGCATGGCGCCGTCAGGGGGCGCAACAATGCTTGTTGACCATCCCATCACATGATCGCCCGAAAAAAGCGCTTTCTCGTTGAGCAATGCGAAGGCGAGGTGATTGATTGTATGGCCGGGCGTTGCGATCACTTCAATTTCTAGATCTCCGAAATCTACACGCTCGCCATCAATTAAAACTCGATCAGGCTGATAATCATGATCGGAAGACGCATCGAGCGGATTGATCTCCCCCTCATTTAACGCACGCGCCAGCTGATGTGGTCCGCAGCCTATAAGCGGCGCGCCGGTTAGCGCTTTCAATGTGGCAGCCAATGGTGAGTGATCACGATGGGTGTGCGTGACAAGAATGGAAGAGAGACGTGAGGTTCCGATGGCTTTGAGAATCAAATCGCGATGCGCCGGATCATCCGGTCCGGGATCAATAACGATCCTATCACGATCGCCCACAATATAAGTGCAGGTTCCTGTGAAGGTAAAAGGTCCAGGATTCGGCGCAATGATACGCTGCACGAGCGGGCTTAACCGCTCACTCTGTCCAGCGATCGGCATATTTCGATCAAAGTCTGGCTGCTCACCCATGATGTGTCGCATACAACAAATTACCGGGGCGATGCAATTGAGGGAGCGAAGGGGATGACGCTGATTGAGGTAACAGGTCTCAATCATCACTCATCATCATTATCCGCTAAAGTGAGGCCAAGCCCCTCGTCCACACCTTTGGCATCGATCTCATCGGCAATCATGCGGAGCCAGCACGCAAATTCAGTGGGCGGGGAATTGAGGAGAAGCTGGGCGATGGCCACGAGCATGGTTGCGCATTCGGCCTGACGTTCGGAAAAATCGCGATCCACACTCATCTGCTTGCTCCCATGGCACCAAACCGATAGGAGAAACGTTGAGTGTCCAAAGATGTTCCGTCTTTTGCGGGTTGGTTATTGCCGGGGAGAGAGGTCTCTATGACTGTTTTGATCACAGGCGGCGCCGGGTATATCGGCAGCCACATGGTGCTTGATCTCTTGGCGCGCGGCGAAACGCCTGTTGTGCTTGACGATTTATCGACTGGCTTCGAATGGCTTTTGCCGGCAACGGTTCCCTTGATCCGCGGTGATATGGCTGATCAAGCCCTTATCCGTAAAATCATTGACGATCATAACATCGATACGATCGCGCATTTTGCTGCTAAAATTGTCGTGCCTGACTCTGTGAGCGATCCGCTTGGCTATTATGAGTCAAACACAGTCAAAGCACGAAGCTTGATTGAGAGTGCGGTCAAAAATGGCTTGAAGAAATTTATCTTCTCGTCAACCGCAGCGGTTTATGGCGAGCCCGATGAAATGCCCGTCAGTGAAGACACGCGGCCCAATCCCGTTTCGCCCTATGGCCGCTCAAAATTAATGGTTGAGTGGATGTTGGAAGATGCGCGTAATGCGCATGGATTGCAGTCCATGATTTTGCGCTATTTCAATGTGGCAGGGGCTGATCCTGAGGCGCGTTCCGGGCAAGCGACACCGCGCGCGACGCATCTGATCAAAACCGCTTGTGACGTGGCGACCGGCAAGCGCGCATCGATGAGCGTGTTCGGCAGCGATTATGCCACGCGTGATGGCACATGTATTCGCGATTATATTCATGTGTCTGATCTGGCTGCCGCGCATGGCTTGGCGCTTGATTATCTGCGTGCGGGTAACAAGGGCGTGATGCTCAATTGTGCCTATGGGCATGGATCAACCGTCGATGAAGTGATTGATGCCGTTAAACGTGTTTCAGGGGTAGATTTTATCGTTCATCGCGCACAGCGTCGCGCGGGTGATCCGCCTGAAATTGTCGCTACCGGAGGGAAGATCAAATCCGTGCTCGGCTTCAAGCCCCGCTATGATGATCTTGATAAAATCGTGAAACATGCCTTGGCTTTTGAACAAAAACTCCAAAGCCGATCATAAAATGTCTTGCTGCCAAGAAGCTCCTAAGTTTTTGAGCGTGTGCTTTCATCATGATGGTCCGCTATTGTATCATCACGACTTTTGCGCGCCGCCTTTTGTGTGACTTCGCCGCCCTTACGTCCCGCTTCTGCAGCTAAGCTAGGATTTTTTGAAAAGCTTCGCTGCTCGGGGGCGACGCTTTGACCGCCCTTGCGTCCGGCTTCAACGGCGAGAGCCGGATTTCGAGCAAAGCTGCGCTTTTCTTTCGGCACGCTCTCGCCGCCTTTGCGTGCAATCGCACGTTGGCGTTCAGCGTCCATCGCAGCGAAACCGCGTGGACGCGCGATTGGCCGTGCACCATCTTTTGCCATTTTGATCACCCTCCCGCAAAACACTGGGGGGAGCGCTTTTGAAAGTGAGATTAAATGGCGGCCTGGCGGTTTAACTTCGATGTTGCCATTTTCGAAAGCGTGTGGTCGAAATCTTTCGCCGTCGCCAAGCTCTCTTGCAAAGATCGGGCTGTTTCTTTTTGGCCGAGTGTTTCGGCCCATGCGATCAATGTGCCGTAACGATTGATGCCATAATGTTCAATCTCCTGAAGGGAGGCCAAAAGCGCAGCATCACGCGTATCATCATCGCTAATTTCATCCGCAAGTGATTTGGCTTCCTTTAAGAGGCCCTCAATGCCCGCGGCATGATGGGCATTCGCCTTCAGTTTCAAGGTGCTCATCACCACTTCAAGCCGTTTGAGGCGTGCGGTCACGTCATCCTTGTGTTTTTTCATTGCCGATTTGAGATCTTTTTGTGTCGCCTTTTTCTCTAAATCTTCACTGGCCCGCAACACTTCTTTCTCGGCATAAAACACGTCATGAATTGTACGCAGATAGAGATCGTTTAGAGTTGTTAATTTCATCACGAATTCTCCTCATGCAAAAATGGCTGAAAGACAAACGCCATCGTTTAGCAGAGGTTCCGTCTGGGGGAATGCGGAATCAACCTTAGTCGGAGAGATCAATCTTTGGCTCACGAGAAACTTAATGATTGATCTGCGTCTCTTTTTGATGATCCCAATAAGGTACTTTTGCTCGCCTATTAAAGAAAAGTGCTTTGCTAATGGTCGCGCGCACAACCTCGTCTAAAAAGGGCTTGGTGATCAATCCTGCAGGAGAGAGGCATTTGGTCTCGGTCCATAATTCTGGGTGTCTTGTAATGATGATGAAGGGCACATCATTATGTTTCAAAAGTTTGTAGAATAATTCACTATTCGAAGAGGGGTCCGGATATAAAAGCTCGCTGATCATCAGTCCCGGTTGTCTGGTTTCAACGACATGGAGGGCTTCATCGGCGGTGCGGGCAATTCCACAGAGAGAATGTCCTAAATCTCTGATCAGCGCGCTGAGAAGCGT
>JBJTCD010000104.1:0-15984 GCA_046091665.1 Hyphomicrobiales bacterium | reverse complement strand
CTTTAGACCGTTTAGTCGGGGCAATCTCTAACAAATATCGGTTTAGTAGTGCCGCCAAAGGCATTTCGCGGTATTTTGCGTGAGTATCGACAATACCCCTATCCAACAGCAACTCCTGTTGCCTTGCCCAACGGACAGCATCTTCTTTTTTCACAAATGATTTTATCTGGGCTGGAAACCCTTGGCGGCGGATTTGTGCCTGCCATTTTGAAAGGCGTTTACGGATAGATGCCATGTCGTTCGGTCCCATTGCGTCACTGGTGTGTCAGGGCGGGAAAAACGACGTTGGTCTTTGATGATCATTTGGCCGAAAGACGAGCGTTAGCAAGGCTTTCTGCTGGTGCTGCCGGAGAGGATTGAACTCTCGACCTCTCCCTTACCAAGGGAGTGCTCTACCACTGAGCTACGGCAGCATCGGGCACACAAGAGTGTGACGCACCTTAACGTGGCACAAATTAACGCGGCCCTTATGAGCGGGTTGATACGAGATCGCCACTCGGGAAGCGGCGCGGGTATGCCATATGGGGTGCGGGGTGGCAAGCCACGGCGCCCCAACACGCGGCGTTCTAGGCTTTGGCAGGCTTAAACGGGGCGAGGATAAGCGGCTGTTGGACGGTTGTTTGCGGACTTGCCAACTCGCGGCCAATCGGCCAAGAGGCATTATCCGACGCAGACTTGACGATGATTGCGTGTGTTCAGGCTGTTGTCTTCCTCAATTCTTAGTTTTTCTGCTGCCCAATGCCAAAAGACATTCGGAAATCGCGATTTGAAGCTGCTGCGGCCGCTTTGCGTGAAAATTTAAAGCGCCGGAAGGCGCAGAGCCGTGGCCGGGCTGAACAGGGGTCCGACGCTGGACGAGAGACCTCGGCCGGTCCTTCTGGCCATGAAACCGCCACCCCGACACGCGATACGCGCTAAAAGACGAGACAAAGAAAAAGAGATCATGGATCGAATTAAGATCACCGGCGGCCGCCCGCTCGAAGGCCTCATCCCCATCTCGGGCGCGAAAAATGCCGCGCTGCCTTTGATGATTGCGAGCATCCTCACGCGCGAAACTCTGACACTGCATAATGTGCCGCGCTTGTCCGATGTGCGTTTGCTTATGCGCATTCTTGGCAATCATGGTGTTGATGCCGCGATCAGCGGCAAACGTTTGGGCCAATCGGAAGAGAGCGGTGAAACCATCACGCTGTCCGCACGCGACATTGTGGACACCACCGCACCTTACGAACTTGTTTCGCGCATGCGTGCGAGCTTTTGGGTCATTGCGCCTTTGCTCGCGCGCATGGGTGAAGCGCGCGTATCGCTTCCGGGCGGTTGCGCGATTGGCACAAGACCTGTCGATCTTCTTTTGATGGCGCTCGAGAAACTCGGCGCGAATATCGAAATTGATTCAGGCTATGTCATCGCCAAAGTGCCGAAAGGTTTGAAGGGCGGCAAAATCGATTTTCCAAAAGTGACCGTCGGTGGCACGCATGTCGCGTTGATGGCCGCAAGTTTGGCCGATGGCACAACGATTATTGATAACGCCGCACGTGAACCGGAAATCGCCGATCTCGCCGAATGCCTCACAAAAATGGGAGCGAAGATTGAAGGTGCAGGCACATCGCGCATCATCATTGAAGGCGTGTCGCGTCTTGATGGCGCGCATCATGCGGTTCTGCCCGATCGCATTGAAACGGGAACCTATGCGATTGCGGTGGCGATGACGGGTGGCAATGTTTTGCTGGAAGGCGCGCGCGCGGATTTGTTGCAAAACGCGCTTGATCATCTTGAAAAAACGGGCGCAAAAATCGACATCGAGCCCAATGGCATTCGTGTATCGCGTTCACCAGGTCTGCTCGCGCCTGTCGATATAACGACTGAACCCTTCCCCGGTTTTCCAACCGATCTGCAAGCGCAATTCATGGCCTTGATGACAAGGGCAAGCGGTCCGTCACGCATTCACGAAACCATTTTTGAAAATCGGTTCATGCATGTGCAGGAGCTCGCGCGGCTTGGCGCGCAGATCAAGCTTGAAGGCGATGTGGCGATTGTCAAAGGTCAAAGCCGTTTGAAAGGCGCTCCGGTGATGGCCACCGATTTACGCGCCTCTGTGTCGCTGATTGTTGCCGCGCTGGTGGCGGAAGGTACAACCACGGTGAACCGCGTCTATCATCTTGATCGCGGTTTTGAAGCGCTTGAGAAAAAGCTTGGCCGTTGTGGCGCTGACATCGAACGGATTTCCGGCGAAGGCTGACCCGATCCGCCCTTTGTTTCATACGTAGAACCCCTGTTCTTGACCAGCGACCAAGGTCGGGATTTGCAGGCCACGCCAAGGCGTGATTTATGACCGCGTCAGACGGGCCACGCGACTTTTGTCGCGGAAATGGAGTTGTTCAAGCGATGAAAATGGCGGCTTTGGACGCGGAAGACCTGATCGTGCTGTCGAGCTTGCTCGAGGGCGCGCGGTTTAACGTATCCGATATGACCTACCAATCGCGCGAACAGAGATTTGTAACCGTGCTCACGCGTAGAGAAGATCCATCACATCCCCCGTCGATCACTGCGGGTCTCCATTTTGATCGCGTAACAAAGGTTCAATCCATCAGCCTGCCGCAACGCGCGTCAAACACCGCGCTCACGCTGATTGGCATCATGTTCAATCCGGCTGAGCCTCCCTCAGGCCATGTGATCCTTGCCTTTGAAGGAGACATCGCCATCAAACTCACGGTTGAGTGTCTTGAAGTGGCGCTCTCCGATCTTTTGCCCAAGACCTGAAAGGGTATTGTTGTGGTCAAACGACTTAACGCTTCCGATCCAACTTTTGAAAAAGATTTCGTATCGCTTCTCGCGACCAAGCGCGAAGTATCGGAAGATGTTGATCATGCAGTTGCTGCGATCATTGCCGATGTGATCGCGCGCGGCGATGATGCGCTGGCTGACTATACAAAACGCTTTGACCAGTTTGATCCTTCAGCAAAATCTTTGCGTGTGAGTGAAAATGAAATCAAAGCGGCGGAAGCCGCTTGTTCGAAACATGCGCTCGATGCGCTAGGCGTCGCGCATGACCGCATCACATCTCATCACACGCGTCAAATCCCGAAAGATGATCGTTATACGGACGCGCTCGGCGTCACGCTTGGCCATCGCTGGACGGCTATTGAAGCGGTAGGCCTTTATGTGCCGGGCGGCACGGCGAGCTATCCTTCATCTGTGTTGATGAATGCGGTACCCGCACGTGTTGCCGGTGTGCCGCGCATTGTGATGGTTGTTCCCGCACCGAAGGGCGAGATCAATCCGCTCGTTTTGGCGGCGGCAAAACTCGCAGGCGTTAATGAAATCTATCGCATTGGCGGCGCGCAAGCGGTGGCGGCTTTGGCTTATGGCACCGCGATGATCAAGCCCGTTGCGAAGATTGTCGGCCCCGGCAATGCCTATGTCGCCGCCGCGAAACGTCGCGTCTTCGGAACCGTCGGCATTGATATGATCGCAGGTCCGTCCGAAGTTGTGATTATGGCGGATGAAAGCGCCAATGCCGATTGGGTGGCAGCCGATCTACTCGCGCAAGCCGAACATGATGTCGCCGCGCAATCAATTTTGATTACATCCTCAACGAAACTTGCAGATGCGGTTGAAAAAGCTGTCGAGCATCAATTGAAAACATTGGCAAGAAGCGAGATCGCGCGTCGCAGTTGGCAGGACCATGGTGCCATCATCGAAGTGGCATCACTCAAAACATCAATTCCACTTGTTGATCGTTTAGCCCCCGAACATCTCGAGATTGAATCGGATGATGCCGATGAGCTTGCGGCAGCGATCCGCAATGCAGGGGCTATTTTTCTCGGCGCGCATACGCCGGAAGCGATTGGCGATTATGTGGGCGGCTCAAACCATGTTTTGCCGACCGCACGTTCGGCGCGTTTTTCCTCAGGCCTTGGCGTGCTCGATTTTATGAAGCGCACATCGATTTTATCATGCACACCGGACTCGCTTCGCGCTTTAGCGCCTTCAGCCTTGGCGCTTGCGGAGAGCGAAGGGCTTGGTGCCCATGCGCGCTCTGTCGCGATCCGATTAAATCTGGAGTGATGGCGTGTCATGAGTCAGGATCCGAGACATCGCCTCGTGTCTGTGACGCTTGATGAAGCATCGATCGGTCGCGCCGGTACTGAACAGGAACATGAGCGCGCCATTGCCATTTATGATCTGATTGAATCCAACCAATTCATCATTCCCGATCATGACGGGGGGCCTTATTCGCTCACCGTGAGTCTCATCACCAATAAATTGGCGCTTGAAATCAAAGATTATGGCGGCGCACCTGTCATTGTTCATATCTTGTCACTCACGCCGTTTCGTCGAGTCATAAAAGATTATTTTTTGATTTGCGAAAGCTATTACAACGCCATCCGTTCCGCTTCGCCTTCACAAATTGAAGCCATTGATATGGGGCGTCGCGGACTTCACAATGAGGCGGCGCAGCTTCTCATTGATCGCCTCGAAGGTAAGATCAGTGTTGATTTTGATACCGCGCGACGTCTCTTCACGCTGATCTCTTCTCTGCATTGGAAAGGGTGAGCGCCCGTGGCGGAGGAACATCGCGGAAAAATTCAAGCGGTTCTCTTTGCCTGCGCGATGAATGCGATCAGATCCCCGATGGCAGAAGCCATCGCGCGACATTACTTCGGAAAGACTCATTTCATCCAATCCGCAGGTATTCGCAAAGGTGATATTGATGGGTTTACCATCGCCGTTCTTGATGAAATCGGCATTGATGCGCGACAGCATAAACCGCACACGCTTGACGAGCTTGCGGAATGGGAGGGGCTCAATTTCGATTTGATTGTCACATTGAGTCCAGAAGCGCATCATACCGCACTTGAACTCACACGCACGCTGGCGGTCGATGTCATCTATTGGCCGACGATGGATCCCTCAATTATTGAAGGCAGTCGCGAGGAAAAGCTTGAAGCCTATCGTTCTGTGCGTGAGAAACTCACCGAACAAATTCTTGGCTTACTTGGATAGTGTGCTCTATTCGCGCCTTAATATGCGATCCACAATCCAATCGCCCCATAAATTGGATTTGAAATCTCGTTCAAGCGCTGCGGGATCATAAATGGTTTCCACCCAGGTTTGAAACGAAATACCTTTTTCCAATCCCTCACGCCGATAGCGTTCAAAAAATTCATCAAGAATACCGGTCTTTGCAAATTTGAAATGACCATAACGCCAAGAGAGTTGACGGAGCGCTTCATCAAGCGGGCGCTTCTCATGAACAAGCAAATAAAGGGTCGACATGAACCCCGCACGATCCGCGCCCGATTTGCAATGCGCGAGCGCCGGATAATGAAGGCTCTCGAAGAATTTGGCGGCTGAGGCAATCCGCTCACGGTCGGGCGCCCCACGCGAGCGCAGCACAAAATCGACAAGGACAAGCCCTTTTGATTCGCACACTTCCCGCTCAAGCGGCCATGAGCCAAATTCGCGCCCGCCACGCAAATTGATGACGGTCTTGAACCCATCTCGTGCTGCCTGTCGCAATTGCCCCGGCGTGGGCTGCGCCGCGCGCCAGAATTTCTCAGAAACGGGGTGGAGATTGAGATAAACCAGACGGAAAATGCCGTGATCGACAAAAATCATATGAATCCACGCCCGGAAACGCCGCCACAGCGTGTCGAGAGGCTTGTTCCAGCGGGCGACGCTCCGGCGGCGGCGGCGATCTCGCGTTTCGGGAGAGGTGAACTTCATTCGGAAAGACGAAAACCTGCCAAAAGGGGGCGGAAAGAGGCTTGATTGCCTTAATTTCGTGGCAAACTTCTATCAGGCAGAAGCGTGCGCGGCAAGCAAGGCCGGTTTTGTCCCGAGCCGAGACATGCTATGACGCGCGCATTCGCATCGAACCAGCCCAGAGTGACTAAGGGAGTTCCCATGACCTATCTCGACTATGGCGCGCTTCAACAGGCGCCCCTTCAGACCGACCCGTACGACTATCTGATTGTCGAGAATTTCGTGAAACCAGAAAAATTCGCGGAAGCCATGGCCGATTTTCCTGAGGTGCCGGGCCCCGGATCGCATCCACCATCGGAATTAAACATCTCCGGTCGCTTCCGCGCGCTGCTTGACGAATTGCAGGATGACGCCTTTCGCAAAGCGATCGAAGACAAATTCAAAATCGATCTCACGGGTCGGCCGACCATGTACACCGTGCGCGGTTTTTTACGCAAAAATGATGGTTCGATCCACACCGACAGCGAAACAAAAATCATCACCGTTCTTCTCTATCTCAATGATAATTGGAGCGTTGATGGCGGACGGTTGCGTATATTGCGCTCTGGCACGGACCTTGAAGATTATGTTGCTGAAGTGCCGCCATCGAACGGCACACTTCTTGTGTTTCGCCGTTCTGACAATTCATGGCATGGGCATAATCCTTTCGAAGGTCAACGCCGCGTGGTGCAGATGAATTGGGTTCTCGATGAAGATGTCGTCAATCGCGAACAGCGCCGCCACAGTGTTTCAACGCGTTTCAAGAAATTGAAGAATTTCTTCACCGGTCGCGCGGCATAATCTTACGCTTTGTCTGAGATCGTCAGGCAAAGCCCGTTAAGCGGGCGTAGTTCAGTGGTAGAACGACAGCTTCCCAAGCTGTATGTCGAGGGTTCGATTCCCTTCGCCCGCTCCAAAACATTTACCGTCCGCGAGTCGAACCCTCGACTTTATTTCCGATCCGCGGTCGGACTGGTCCGGAGCGGATCGGTAGAGAATCTGGGTTCGATTCCCTTCGCCCGCTCCATATTTGATTACCAATCCGCTCCGGACTTTGCTCGACCGCGGATTGGTTGAGTTGAATTACAAAGTTAATGCCAACAAGTCTCATGACAACATTATCCGACCACACAAACTCTGACTCACACACCATGCGTGGCCTGACGGCAACGCATCGGGTGATGATCGGCATTGTGGTTGGTATCACCCTTTTGGTGGGTGCGGGATTTTGGGCCTATCGCGGATCGGTCGTTTTCACCGAGCTTGTTGATCTGGCTTTGGCTTATTGTTTTTAGTCGCAATGAAAAACCGTCTTGGATTATCACTCATTGTTGCCTTAGCCGGATTGGTGCTGATCGGCGTTATGGCGCTGTTCGTGCTCAACCCCGAACGCTCATCAACCGACGCCATTGGTGGCGCGTTCACACTCACTGATCAGCGGGGCGCGCGCGTGACGGAAGCGGCGCTCAAAGGTCAGCCGAGCCTTGTCTTTTTCGGCTTCACCCATTGCCCCGATGTCTGCCCGACAGCGCTTTTTGAGATCAGCGAAGTCTATAAAGCGCTCGGCCCAAAGGGCGATCAACTCAAAACCTTTTTCATCACGGTTGACCCTGAGCGGGATACGCCGGAGGTGCTCAAAGCCTATCTTGAGAGTTTCGACCCTCGAATCATCGGCCTCACCGGAACGCGCGAGGAGATCGACGTCGCTACCCGCGCCTATCGCGCTTTTGCCCGTAAAGTGCCGCTTGAAGGCGGCGGCTATGTGATGGATCACACCGCGCTTGTTTATCTCATGGACAAGAAAGGCCGCTTCGTTTCAAGCATGAATTTCGAGCGGCCGCCGGAAGAGAATGCCAAACGGATCGCGGAACTTTTCTAAACTCTCGTACTCGCGTCTTGCATTTCAAAATTCTTCGCTCGCCCATGCGGTGTTTTACGCCAATGACTGGGTGCCACCATCAACTCAAAAAGCGCAAACCAGGCCGCCGCCGTTTTCAACAGCGAATAGGGTAACTGCAAAAGAAAATCGCTCCATTTTAAGCGATAAGAGCGGAGATGCGCCGCACGCAGGAGCATGATAAAGCTGATCACGATATGAGCGAGAAGTAAAATCAACATCATCCACACGCCATTTTCTCGAAAGAGCTGCCCCGATAGATCATGATTGATAAAATCAACAAATGCCGTGGCGAGAATGATCAAAAGCGGATGATAAAGTGATGTGACAAAAGACGTGGTCGCAATAAGGGCAATCGTCAGTCGCGACCAAACCGATTGCCGTATATCGAGACGCTTTGCACGACCCAAATGAATGATCGATGTTTGCATCCACCCTTTGAACCATCGCGTTCTTTGCTGAAACCAGACCAAAAATTCGTTCGGCGCTTCTTCATATGTCGTTGATGGCAGATAATGCGTTTCATAACCAAAACGACTGAGCCTTATTCCGAGATCAGCATCTTCGGTGACATTCCATGGATCCCAACCTTGAACGGCACAAAGCGCGCTGCGGCGTAAATGATTAGACGTGCCGCCTAAGGGAATCGGCATGGAAAAGCGCGCCATGCCGGGGATTACAACATCAAACAATACCGCATATTCAAAGGAAAACATGCGCGTGAGCCATGAATCTTTTCGATTATAAATCGCAAGTGAAGCCTGCATACACCCGAGACGCGGAGATGCGTGAGCAAAGACAGTGGCCGCGCGGCGCAATTGTTGTGGTTCAGGTAAATCTTCCGCATCAAAAACGACGATATAGTCGCCGCGTGCGTAAAATTGGCCGATTGCCAATGCACGAGGTTTGGTTTTTGGTTGCCCTTCAGGACAGATCACCGTTTCAAAATGCGAAAAATGCGAGGATGATTTAATAGCCTCGCGCGTGGCTTGATCATGTTCTTCAATCAAGAAAATGATCTGCAGTTTTGATCGTGGATAATCGATCTTCAGCATATGATCCAAGAGTCGCGGAACGATCTCAACCTCGCGGTGAAGCGGCAAAAGAATCGTGTAAAGAGGAAGTTTTGAATCCTCTAATAATCGATCAGGAGGGGCGTCGGGTTTCACACGCGTGACGGCGGCTTTGAATAGCAAAGAGGGAGCGGCAAATAGACTTGAAAAAACATAAAGGCCGGCTGTCCAGAACTCCGCACTCATCACAAGACCCAACAGAAACAAGATTGGCACAATGACCATCAATCCGACAAATGACCCGCGCTTCAAATCAGCCGTAGAAAATTCCGGCATCGATTGTTCAAGATGTTTCACATCGTGATTGGCTTGCGTCTTTCCAAATTGCGTGAGTAATGATCGCCTGAAATTCGAGGGCGTCGTCAAAATGATCGGTGGCGCTCTTTCGCCCGTGAATATCCGCATCAATAAATCTTCAAAGAACACACCGCGAGGCGCGGCGATCACCGAGGTTCCGCCTTGACCATCTTCAAATCGTGCAACACCCGACGACAACAACACTTCGAAAGGGTAGCCGGAGGTCAAACGAAACGGATGATTGATAAATTGCGCCCCAAGCGCTTCGGCCAGACCACGATAGAGTTCAGTTTCCCCAATCAAGCCGCGCGCCAATAAAAATGCATCAAGCGTCACGCGCTCAACCCGCGCTAAGGCGATGGCGTCAGCGAGTGTTTCAACATCAAGCTGAAAATATCGTTGCAAAATAGCGTGATGATCTAACGCATGCACAGAGTCCGCCTGACTTTTCCGATGCCTCGCTTTGTCAGAAGACTCGGTCTCCGATGCAACATGCTTTCGATCTACGCTCATAAGCGTAGATTGCGTTACCTTTGAAAAAAAGCACCTGTCCTATAAGACAGTCGGCTCATCGACTCCAAACGGCATCGATGCGGAATATCCGCTTTATAAACCCACAGGCTCCTCTTCCCCGTCAGCACGATCTGCTCTAGGGTGCGCGCCTTTCCCGTTTCCTCTCCGCTTTTGTGGCTGAACACCATGATTTCGATTGCCGATTTGCTCACCGACCCTGCCATCCTCACCGCCGCGCGCGAAAGCGCCGCTTGGCCTTTCGAGGAAGCGCGTAAACTTGTCGACCGTCTCTCCCGGACGGGCCGCCAAAGCGTGTTGTTTGAAACGGGCTATGGACCCTCGGGCCTGCCGCATATCGGCACATTCGGCGAAGTCGCACGCACAACCATGGTGCGCACCGCGTTCCGCATTTTGACCGAAGACAAAATCCCGACACGGCTTCTGGCTTTTTCCGACGATATGGATGGAATGCGCAAAGTGCCCGAGAATGTGCCGAACCGCGAGGCGCTCTTCGACCATCTCCATAAGCCTTTGACGCGCGTGCCGGATCCGTTTGGCACGCATGAAAGCTTCGGCCATCACAATAATGCAATGCTACGCCGCTTTCTGGATACATTCGGTTTCGAGTATGAATTTGCGAGTGCGACCGATTATTACACCTCAGGCAAATTCGATGCGATTTTGCTGCGCGCAGCAGAACGCTATCAAGCCTTGATGGACATTATGCTGCCGACGCTCGGTGAAGAGCGGCAGGCGACCTATAGTTGCTTCTTGCCGATCTCGCCTTCAACCGGTCGCGTGCTCTATGTGCCGATGAAACATGTCGATGGTAAAAAAGGCGAAGTGACTTTTACCGATGAAGATGGAACCGATGTTACGGTTCCGGTCACCGGCGGGAATGTGAAATTGCAATGGAAGCCCGATTTCGGAGCGCGCTGGGCAGCGCTTGGCGTCGATTTTGAAATGTATGGCAAAGACCATCAACCGAATACCGCGGTTTATGATTCCATTTGTCGTGCGCTGGGCGGCGAAGCGCCGGAACATTTTGTCTATGAATTATTTTTGGATGACAAAGGCCAGAAGATTTCAAAATCAAAAGGCAATGGCCTTACGATTGACGAGTGGTTGACCTATGCGAGCCCGCAATCGCTAGCACTCTTTATGTATTCAAAGCCGCGCGAAGCGAAGAAACTTTATTTTGATGTCATTCCGCGTCAGGTGGATGACTATCTGACCTTCTTGGAAAAATATCCAAAGCAGGAATGGAAAGAAAAGCTCGGCAATCCGGTTTTTCATATTCATGCCGGCCATCCGCCTGAGGCTGAAGTGCTGAATGATTCGGCAGGGCATTCAACCACCGTCAATTTCGCGATGTTGCTTAATCTCGTGGCGGTCGCGAATTCCGATGACAAGCAGGTTGTATGGGGCTTCTTAAAACGCTATGCGCCAACGGCATCAGCAGAAAATCATCCCACACTTGATCATTTGATCTCTTACGCGCTCGTTTATTATCGTGATTTTGTGCGCCCCGGAAAAGTCTTCCACGCACCGACACCGGAAGAACATCAAGCGCTCTCTGATCTGTCGAAGGCGCTCGCTGCGCATGAAGGTTCAACCGATAGTGATGCCCTGCAAGCGGTTGTGTATGAAATTGGTCGAGCGCATTTTCCCGATCTATCAGGCAAATCAAAAAGCCCCGATGGTCGGCCCGGCGTTTCGCAAGCCTGGTTCTCGACGCTTTATCGCGTCTTGCTCGGCGCGGAACGTGGACCGCGCTTTGGTTCTTTCATAGCGCTTTATGGTGTCGCAGAAACGCGCGCGCTGATTGGCAAGGGTTTAGAAGGCGCGCTGATTGCCGATCATGCGCATTTTATAGCAACGCGCGAAGGGCGCTAAGCGTTGATACTATTGGCTTGCCCAAAGAATACGGGCGATCCAATTTTTGTCATTCGCAGCAATCAGTGTCTCTGATGCGGCGCTAGCGCCGAAGGGTTGAAGATCAATGCCGGCAATCGTCTTGCGACGCAACGTGCCGGCAAGAATTTCACCGGTCTTCATTTTCAAAATTACGCGATCCCCACGGCGCACCGGAATCGTTGTCGTGCAGACAAGAATATCGCCTTCACGATAGATCGGCATCATCCGGTCATCAGTCAGTTCAAGCGCGAAGAGATCGCCCGCGGGCAATTCCGGGAAACCCACTTCATCCCATTTAGGACCCAGCGGTCGGCCTTCTCCGTCAAAAGCTTCTGCGCAATCGCTCATCGCAATCAAAGGGATCGCACGTGTCGGCGCGGGAGGACGATCCGCCAATACGAGCGCCATGAAGACTTCAAGATCCGTCGAGGTAGATTCAAGAATCTTCGCAATCGATTCAGTTGAAGGCCATCTGAGGCGCCCATCAGAAGAGACGCGCTTTGATTTGTTAAAGGCCGTGGGATCAAGGCCCGCGCGACGAGCCAGCCCTGAAGCCGAGAGGCCGTTCCGCGCCGCCAGAAGGTCAACCGCCTTCCAGATCCGTTCATGCGTCAGCATCAACCGCCCCCGAGCAAGGATATTAATCTGAAATTTGACTGTTTATAGGTTTATTTTCTCTTTATTGGCAAGCCGGTTGGGGTTGAGAAAGCGCCCGATTCATGGCTCTTAACGCGCATTGCGCTTTCGATAACATCAGGCGTTCACCTGCCTCTTCTGCCCGTGGCTTTGCTCATGCTGATCTATAAAATCATCTCGAAAAAGCTCTGGCAGGACGCCGAAAAGACGGGCGTGTTTAAGGGAGCGCCTGTTGATCTCGCCGATGGCTTCATTCATTTTTCAACCGCTGCCCAAGTGCAAGAAACAGCGCGCCGCCATTTCAAAGGACAGAGCGATCTTCTCTTGCTAACGCTTGATGATCAGGAACTGGGTGAGGCTCTGATTTATGAACCTTCACGTGGCGGTGATCTTTTTCCGCATCTTTATGCACCGCTTTCGACAATGCATGTGATGCGGGTTGCTCCTCTATCTGTTCTCACCGATGGCACACATGATTTTGCAGGACTCTTGCCATGACTTTATTATTCACACTGGCAAAGCCCCTCCTTCATCGGATGGATCCGGAGAACGCGCATAATCTCACCATTGATCTCTTAAAGCGCTTCGGGCCTCGCGAGCCCATCGAAGATGATCCGCGTTTGGCCGTTTCGCTTTTTGGTTTGAATTTTTCAAATCCTATAGGCCTTGCCGCAGGCTTTGATAAAAATGCCGAAGTGCCTGATGCGATGCTGGGTTTGGGCTTCGGTTTTGTCGAATGCGGCACCGTTACGCCTCTCCCGCAAAAAGGAAATGCAAGACCGCGTTTGTTTCGCCTTGTGCCTGATGAAGCGGTTATCAATCGCTTCGGATTCAACAATCACGGGCATGATATTGTTGCGGATCGCTTAAAAGCGCGCGGAATGACGGGAGGAATTGTCGGCATCAATGTCGGTGCGAATAAAGACTCAACCGATCGCGTTTCCGATTATGTCAAAGGCATCCGCGCTTTTGCCTCTCTTGCTTCCTATTTCACGGTCAATATTTCTTCGCCAAACACGCCAGGCTTACGTACGCTGCAAAATCGCGACAGTCTTGATGATCTTCTTGCTTGGACATTAAACGAGCGCGATGAAGCTGCAAAGCATGGCCCAAAAAAGCCCGTCTTCTTGAAAATTGCACCGGATCTTTCTTTTCATGACCTTGATGATGTGGTTGAAATCTCCCGCAACCGCGGGATTGATGCGCTGATCATTTCTAACACAACAGTCAAACGACCAAAATCTTTGCATGATAAAAGACAAAGATTGGAAAGTGGCGGTCTATCCGGAAAGCCGCTCTATCCGCTTTCAACGAAAATGCTCTCGGAAGCCTATGTCCGCGTTGAAAAACAATTCCCTCTGATTGGGGTGGGAGGCGTCGACTCGGCAAGAACCGCGATTGGTAAAATTGAGGCTGGCGCGAGTCTCGTTCAACTCTATTCAGCGCTTGTCTATAAAGGCCCCAGCTTGATCAATGAAATCAAAAAAGGTCTTGTTGAACGGATGGAGAAAGATGGTCTTTCCTCACCGCTTCAACTTGTTGGACGTGCGGTTGAAGATTGGCAAACATGGCCGATTGAAAGTTTTCTCTGAAATTTTCAGAACCGGTGGCAACCAACTAGGTGATGGATTGCGAAACTCCGGTCCATTGACCGGCTGCAATTTTCGACGCGGCGATCACCGCCTGTGTGCGGCTATCAACATCAAGCTTTTGCAGAATTGCAGAGACATGGGCTTTGACCGTGGCTTCCGAAACCGACAATTCATAAGCAATCTGTTTATTGAGGAGCCCCGTCGACAACATCATCAACACACGCACTTGTTGCGGTGTAAGTGTGGCCAAGCGCCGGACCATATCACTCGTTTCACGATCAGGCGTCTCAGAAAGGTCAACATCATCCGGCGTGAAAACTTGACCATCAAGTACGGATTTAATCGCGGCTTTCATCGCGCCTGGATCAAGTGATTTCGGCAAATAGCCGGAGGCACCCAATTCAATGCAGCGCCTGATCACGGTGCGGTCTTCATTTCCCGAGACGACCGCCACCGGCGCTTCAGGATGAGACGCGCGCAAAAAGAGAAGTCCTGAAAAACCTTGCACACCCGGCATCGTTAAATCGAGAAGAACAAGATCAATTTCGGTATCGGATTGAAACGCTGCAACGAGCTCGTCAAAAGAGCCGGCTTCAATCACGCTTGGATTTTTTAGGATCGCGGAAACCGCCTCGCGAAGCGCGCCACGGACAAGCGGGTGATCATCGGCGATCAAAATCGTGTGATCCGTCAACTCAACCCTCCCTGAACAGAGGCATCCGTTACCGATGCCTTGGAAGCATATCATTCATTGCAATGACGGGGAGTGCAACCCCGTTTCAGCCAAGAGGGGGATGCTTTTTGCCTAGAATTCGGAGCGCCAAGGCCCCCAAGGTTGACCGACGGGCAAAATTGGATTCCGATAGACCCATGACGAATGCGACGGGCCCCTCAACTGACCTCGATCCTTCGACCATTAAACAGGTCGGAGCGTTGCCGGTTGAGCGGGCGCCTGATGGCTCCTGGCGCGTGATCCTCATCACGACACGGGATTCGGGCCGCTGGTCGATCCCCAAGGGCAATCCGATGAAGGAGCTCAGCCCTTCTCAAGTGGCGGCTCAGGAAGCTCTTGAAGAAGGCGGATTGACCGGAACCATCGACGATGAGCCAATCGGCTCTTATGTTTTCTGGAAACGGCGCTCGGGCCATTGGGAATTGGCGCGCGTCGATGTCTATCTGATGGATGTCCGCAAACAGGTTGATGACTATAAAGAAAAGGGCCTCCGCAAAATCGAGCGCTTCGGCTTTGACGACGCGGAGGATGCCATTCTTGAGCCCGGCCTCAAATCCATCATCGCGGCAACGAAAGACCGGCTCGCAGGGTCAAAGGCTTGACAGAAGGCACTCGGCCATGCCGAAAGCCTTGACCCTCTGCCAGACCCAGATTGTGAGCCTCGTGCATCGTCAATGGTGATCAGACTCTTCATCCGAAAACTCGTAGGCCTTGCGCTCTTCTTAGCGCTTGCGAGTCTGTTCATCTTTTTGATCGTCGATGTGTTGCCGGGTGATCCCGCTGAACTCATGCTCGGCACGGATGCACGCGCCGATACATTGCAAGCCCTGCGTCATCAATTGGGTCTCGATCAACCGCTGGTCCTTCAATATTTTTCGTGGATCAGCGGGCTGCTGCGCTTCGATTTCGGAACGAGCATGACTTATGCGACGCCCGTTCTCGCATTGATTGGCGAACGCCTTCCCGTGAGCCTGCCTCTTGCGGTCATGGCGCTCACGCTCACAACGCTTTTGGCCATTCCGCTTGGTGCGCTTTCCGCGCAGCATTACGGATCTCGACTCGATCACGCGATCAAAACAGGGTTTCAACTAACGCTCGCACTTCCCAATATTTGGCTCGCGCTTTTATTGATCATGATTTTTGCTGTGAGCCTTCATTGGTTTCCCGCAGGTGGCTTTGCGGGATGGAAGAGCGGGCTCATTTTAGGCTTAAAGTCTTTGTTTCTTCCTGTCTTGGCTTTGGCACTTCCACAGGCCGCTATATTGGCGCGTATTGTGCGCGCTGAAATGCGCGATAAAGCGCAAGAAAATTTTGTGCTCGGCGCGCGCGCGCGTGGTCTCTCAGAAAAAGAAATTCTTTGGCATCACATTTTGCCGAATGCGATGTTGCCTGTCTTGTCGATCATGGGTTTGCAATTCTCGTTTTTGATTGCGGGAACAGTGATCATCGAAACCGTATTCTCGCTTCCGGGCTTGGGGCGTTTGATTTTTCAAGCAATCACGCAACGCGATCTACCGCTGATTAAGGGCACAGCCATGTTGCTCGTCGGCAGCGTCATCCTTGTGAATTATATTGTAG
>JBJTCD010000103.1:0-8765 GCA_046091665.1 Hyphomicrobiales bacterium | reverse complement strand
GTTCTGATGAACTTGCGGCAACGCTTGACCTTCTAATTGATGATCAAGCCACACGTGAAGATGTGGCTCAACGCGGAACAAAAGCCGTGATGGCACTCGGTGGCGCGCTTCGCAAAACCATGATGGAGATCGCTCCCTATCTCCTCAAAATGCATCTTGGAAATCGGCCATGATAAAAGCGCCAGCGTTTTGGTGGAAAAAGCCGGGACCGCTCGCTCATCTTTTATCGCCTCTCGCCGCGCTTTATGGTGCGGTTGCCGCTTCGCGTTTGAAACTGACGGGAACACGCGCACCATGCCCCGTCATTTGCATTGGCAATTTTGTTGCGGGTGGCGCGGGTAAAACACCTCTCGCTTTGGCGGTTGCGCAGCTTCTTAAAGCGCAAGGTGAAAAACCTGTTTTCTTAAGTGCCGGTCATGGCGGCACACTCACGGGCCCCGTACTTGTTGATGAAGTTAAACATGGTCCGCACGACGTTGGCGATGAGCCACTTCTGCTCGCGCGTTCTGCGCCAACCATCATCGCGCGTGATCGTGTCGCGGGGGCTATGCTTGCCGCGCGTCACGGCACAATCATCATCATGGATGATGGAATGCAAAATCCATCACTGCAAAAAGATTTGACCCTCGCGGTGATCGATTCCGGCCAAGCTCTCGGCAATGGTTTCTGTTTGCCTGCCGGCCCTCTACGTGCGCCGCTTCAATCTCAATTACCGCTTGTTGATCTCTGTGTTGTGGTTGGGGGCCAAGCCCCTCAAAGCATAACTCAGCATTTTAAAGAGCATGTGATGTCCGCGCGGCTCGTACCGGACGCGGGGATGGCGGGCGCCCTCAAAGGCCGTGCCGTTCATGCTTTTTGCGGCATTGGGCGACCGCAGAAATTTGAACAGACCTTGCGTGATTGCGGCGTCAAACTTATTCGCAGCGATGCCTATCCTGATCATCACATGTTTTCGCGCATCGAGATTGAAAGGCTTGTTGCCGAAGCGCGGCGCGCTCACGCTTTGCCGATTACTACCGCGAAGGATCATGTGCGGATTGTGGCCGCGGCTCCCGATCTTGCTGATAAGATTGTTGTGTTACCGGTGACACTTATTTTTGATCATGAAGATCATATGTGCGAGATTTTGAAAACGCGTCTCAGAGCCGGTTAAGGCTTCGGCTTCGCGCCAATCGCCATCAGCACCGCATCGCGGCTCACATAGGCTTCTTGCCGCGCGACATTCCAATAGCGCAATTCATCAAGCGGAATGGGATCTTTGGTGATCGCGCAACGCACATATTTACCCGGCTTAATCACACGAAAATCGCCGTCGAGAAATTCGACAACGGCTTCATCGCGCGAGACTGGGGGGTCGATCCGGTTGAGCATGTTCCTCTTTCTTTACGCTTTTGCTTTGCCTTTCGCAATCGCGTCGATGGTACCGTCGGCAAAGCGTATCCCCAACTCATCGCCCGTTTTGATGGCTTTGGCGGAGCGGATGGGCGCGCTTTTCGGGTCAAGAACCAGCGCAAAGCCGCGCTCGAGAACGCCTTGAAAGGAGAGGCTCTTCAGAAGGGGCGTTAATCCCATAAGTTTCGTGCGTTTGCGTTCGACAAGACGATCAAGACCTTTGCGCGCGCGAGCGGATAATTCGACAAGTTTTTCGTGTTCGCGCGAGAGACGATGTTTTTCAGCGCGTAAGATCGCACCTCTCGCAGCACCCAAACGTCCCTGCAATCCCGAGATATGGGCACGATAGCCGGAAAGCCGCGCTTGCGGTGAGAGCTTCAACAAGCGACGCGATAAATCGGTAAGACGCGTGCGATGGCGAGAGGCATTGCGTTCAAGTCCGCGTCCCAAACGTTCGCTTGCAAGGTCGAGACGTTGACGCGGGATTGCCACAAGCGCATCCGGTGACGGCAACGCACGATAGGCTGCGCGGAGTTCCGTCTTACGACGATCGAGAAGACGTTGTGCGGATTGCATCACGCGACGACCAAGATCACGCGTTTGTCCAAGAAGCTCAAGCCGCACAGGCACTGCCATTTCAGCGGCACCTGTTGGTGTTGGCGCGCGTTTGTCAGCTGCAAAATCAATCAGCGTTGTATCAGTCTCATGACCGACAGCGGCGATCAAAGGGATCATGCTGTCAGCCGCCGCGCGCACAACAATTTCTTCGTTAAAGCTCCAGAGATCTTCAAGCGAACCGCCGCCACGAGCGACGATCAACAAGTCCGGTTTTGGTATTGCACCTTCTTCGGGCAGAGCGTTGAAGCCTTCAATCGCGCGCGCGATTTCCTCTGCGCTGCCCTCGCCTTGCACACGTACCGGCCACACAATGACATGACGCGGGAAACGGTCTTCAAGCCGATGAAGAATATCGCGGATCACCGCGCCTGTGGGTGATGTCACAACGCCGATCACAGTGGGGAGAAAGGGTAAAAGCTGTTTGCGAGCAGGATCGAAGAGTCCTTCCGCTTCAAGCCGTCTGCGTCTTTCATCAAGTTGCGCGAGTAGCGCGCCAACTCCCGCGGGTTCAAGCGACTCAATGACAATCTGATAACTTGATTTCAGCGGATAGGATGTGACCTTGCCGGTGGCAATCACTTCGAGTCCTTCTTCGGGTCGGAAGCGTAAGCGTCCAAAAACGCCTTTCCAGATTACCGCATCGATTTTGGCGGTCGCGTCTTTGATTGAGAAATAGACATGGCCGGAGGAATGCGGCCCGCGATAGCCCGACACTTCGCCGCGAATGCGCACATGGCCGAATTCGCCCTCAAGCATGCGTTTCAACGCGCCCGAAAGTTCGGAGACGGACCATTCAGCAAGGTTGGAGTCGTTTTTTTCTGCCATCAGGCGTGCATTCTAGCGCGCGATTCGGCGGAAGGGGAGGGTGGCTGTATTTAGGGTTCGGCTTAGTTCCGTCTTTGCGAGCGGGAGCATTATTTTATTCCGTCATGACCGGGCTTGTCCCGGTCATCCACGACTTATTTTAATCTTTGAGCATCGCTTTAAGTCGTGGATGGCAGGCACACGGCCTGCCATGACGAGGGGAGTGTGCGTTCGCTCACAATGACGATTTAGAAAATTTCTTCTCCAGTTTCTCTGCCAGAACCATCGATTCGCGATGAGAATCGTCCAGCATTGAGCATAAAAGATTTGCAGCATTCAAAATTGTATTATCGGGGTCATCGCGAAACGACGCCTCGTCGCGCAGAGGCACCATTACATAGGCCAAAGACAGCGCGAAATTTTGCAGCGCGTTTTGAAATGTCATGGGTTGAGTGAAATCGATTTGCGGCCTTTCCATCCCCCGTCACTCCCTACAAAAAAGAATGACCCCAGTGCAAAATCGCACTGGAGTCGGGGTGCTCAAATAGCCACCAAGAGTTGGCCGCAGCGCTTTTAGCTTTGCAGCCTGGACATAACGCCGCCACCCCGACGTGAAAGCACGTCAGGGCAGTTTGGTGTCGGCAGATGCACTGCCGCTCTCGGTGAGGAATTTGAGTTCCCCGGGTCATGATATGTATGACCTAAGGGAAGAGTATCAAACTCGCATCAAAACACAAATTGCCCGACGCGTGACGCGCGGACTTGCGACCATAGGCATGAGGAGATGAAGGGAGGTGAAGTTGCGTGAGAGAATTTTAGTAAAATGCAACAGAAACTTCGCCCGTCATTGCGAACGAATGTGAAGCAAACCAGTTGGAGTCAAAGGAAAAGGCGCAATGGAAACGCCGCGCCTTAATGCCAGCGATCAGCTGGATTGCTTCGCTCCCGCTCGCAATGACGGTTTAAGAGCTTAACATTCATAATGACAGTTTAAGAGCTTCGCATTCACAATGCTTGTTTAAGAGTATAGCCCTTTCCAACAACGAATTTTCACTTACCCCTTAAATCCAATCGTCACATCGGCATCTTCTGAACCGGCGGGAAGCGTGAAGCCTTGGTCGATGAAGCGGAATTGTGTCTGATTTTCATCAGCGGGAATTGTTGTTTTCAGCGTGAAGGTCTTTGTCGCGATCACCTTGTCGTTCTTGGTCGCTGTCACAACGAGCGGGGCTGAAACGCCACCGGGCTTACCGGCCTTGCCGATGACGGCGATGCCTTCAACGCCAATCTTCATGACAATCGCGCCATTCTTGCCAGCCGAACATTCACGCGCGACATCGCGGAGCGAGAATTGGAAGCTCACATCGCTGCCTTTGCCTTGGCGTAATGTCGAACCGCCCTCGCGAATTTCAATTTTGGGACAGGGGACTTCCGGCTCAGTCGCAACCGCTGCGGTTTGCGGCGCGGGTTCCGTTTTTTGAGCGGCAAACCAATTCGAAAATAATGACGAGCCGCCCGCGGTGCCGCTTGGGCTTTGCGTGCCGCCTGAACTCATGCACCCCGCTAGGCCGAGCGAGAGAAGGGCGGCGAGACTCACTGAGCGCGACGAAGAGAGATTCATTGGGTCGTCTCCATTAAAGAGCGTTTCGATAGAGATTGGTGGATCAGGGCAGTCTTGCAAGTCCGTTGGCGAAGCCTGCAAGCGGGATTGGAATGCCCGTTCCTTCGCCCGGGGTTGGGAAAATAATAAACAGCGCGGTTGAACCGGTGCTGAACCGGCCGATAAGCCCATCATCCATTGCGACTTCCGCCATACAGCCATTGCCAAGGCAGCGCATAAAACCGGTCTTGCCGATATCGGTGCCATCGATTCTGAGCGCGAGGCCCGCCGGTAAAATGATGCCCAAAGGCGCAACCACCCGCAAAAGATAACCACCTTCGGGGGCTTTCAGGATCACAACCACGAGCTGAAGATCCGGTTTGCCCTCGGCATAGACATTTTGAACGAGGGCGCATTGTTCCGCGGTTGAACCCGCCTGCACATCGCACCGCAGCGCCCATTCGCCATAAACGCCTCGAATAGCAGGGTCCGGCGTCGCGGTATTCGCGGCGAAGCTCGGAAGAGCGGGGCAGAGGGCCAAGAAGACAAGAAATGCCCCCTTCAACCAGTTTTTGGCCATGGTTTACCCCCGGTTTTGGCTTCCTATGCGGATCTTCTGTCACCTAAGTCGGCGCGGCGGAGCCTGTCAAACTTTGTGCTGAAAAATTGGTTTATTTTGTCGCATCTCCTATGACTTTCGCATGAAAACGCACATTATTGTCGCCTTGGACGTTGCGCGTTGTCCCTGTTTGTGATTTTTGGGGCCGGGCGGCGCAATCCGGACCGAGGAATCGTTATGACTCCTCCCGTTCGCGATCCAACAAAGAGACGCCTCCCGCGCCTGGATGGAGAAGACACGATCATGACCCGTTGGACTTTCGGCGCCACGCTCGCCGTTCTGTTGTCGGCCTGTTTTGCAGGTGCGGCTCTCGCCGGAACCGGCCAGCCCTCGCCTTGGCAGATGAATATGCAAACACCCGTCACTGAGATGGCCCAGTTTTTGGGCACGCTCCATGACAGTGTGAATATCGTGATCGGCTTGATCTCGGCCTTTGTTCTTCTGCTCCTTGTGATTGTCGTTTTCCGCTTCAATGAGAAGGCCAATCCGGTTCCCTCGAAGACAACCCATCACACCGGACTCGAAATTGCCTGGACGCTCATTCCGGCTTTGATCCTTGTCGGTATCGCGATCCCGTCTTTCCGTCTTTTGACGATGCAGATTCAATTGCCGAAAGCCGACATCACCGTGAAGGCCGTCGCGCATCAGTGGTACTGGTCTTACGAATATCCGGAAGATCAAGGCGGTGGTTTCGGCTTTGATTCTTATATGCTCCCGCCTGAAGATGCAGTGAAAGCCAATCAACCTGCATTGCTTGCCGTTGATAATGAACTCGTGTTGCCAGCTGGCAAGACGGTTGTCGTGCAAGTTGTTGGCGGTGATGTGATCCACAATTTCGCAATTCCGTCCTTCGGTGTTCGTATGGACGCGGTTCCGGGTCGTTTGAATCAGACCTGGTTTAAGACCGACCGAGAAGGCATGTATTACGGTCAGTGCTCGCGTTTGTGCGGCGCCAATCACGCCTATATGCCGATTGCGGTCCGTATCGTGAGCGCAGAAAAATATGCGGCATGGCTCACAGAGGCGAAAAAGAAATTCGCTTCGAATGAGACAAAGCCTGTCGCGCTTGCGGCGAATGAATAATTCAATTGAGTGAAGCCGGGCGACGATCATCGCCGCCTTGTTGCAATCAGTGATCCTTAGGAACAAACGAATGGCACACGCAGCGACAGCACATGATACCCACCATGGTGACCCGACGGGTTGGAAGCGTTGGGTTATGTCGACCAATCACAAAGACATCGGCACGATGTATTTGTTTTTCTCGATCATCGCGGGTTTGGTCGGGGGATTCCTCTCCATTGCGATGCGTCTCGAGCTTCAAGAGCCGGGCCTTCAATATTTCACCAATCCGCAAACCTATAATGTGTTCGTGACCGGTCACGGCCTCATCATGGTGTTCTTTGTTGTTATGCCTGCGGTTATCGGCGGCTTCGGCAACTGGTTTGTGCCGCTGATGATTGGCGCGCCGGATATGGCGTTCCCGCGCATGAACAATATTTCGTTCTGGTTGTTGCCTGCAGCTTTGGGCCTTTTGATCATCTCGCTTTTTGTTGAAGGTGCGCCAGGTTCGAATGGTTTCGGTGGTGGTTGGACGGTTTATCCGCCGCTTGCGACCATGGGCCATCCGGGTCCTGCGCTTGATTTCGGCATTCTCTCGCTTCACTTGGCGGGCGCGTCCTCCATTCTTGGTGCGATCAATTTCATCACCACGATTTTGAACATGCGCGCGCCGGGCATGACGATGCACAAGATGCCGCTTTTTGCTTGGGCGCTTCTCGTCACCGCTTTCTTGCTTCTTCTCTCGCTTCCGGTTCTCGCCGGTGCGATCACGATGTTGTTGACGGACCGCAATTTCGGCACGGCTTTCTTTGATCCGGCCAATGGCGGCGATCCGATTCTCTATCAACATCTCTTCTGGTTCTTTGGTCACCCTGAAGTGTACATCATGATTTTGCCGGGCTTCGGCATCATCAGCCACATCATCTCGACCTTCTCGAAGAAGCCGATCTTCGGCTATCTCGGCATGGCTTATGCGATGGTGGCGATTGGCGCTGTCGGCTTCATCGTGTGGGCGCACCACATGTACACAGCGGGTCTCGCGCTTAACACGCAACGTTACTTCATGTTCGCGACGATGGTGATCGCGGTCCCGACAGGCGTGAAGATCTTCTCGTGGATTGCAACGATGTGGGGTGGCTCGATCCGTTTCACGGCTGCGATGCAATGGGCAATCGGTTTCATCTTCCTCTTCACAGTGGGCGGTGTGACGGGTGTCGTGCTTGCGAATGCGGGTATCGATCGCAATCTTCACAACACTTATTATGTGGTGGCGCACTTCCACTATGTATTGTCGCTGGGCTCTGTGTTCTCGATCTTTGCGGGTTTCTATTACTGGTTCCCGAAAATGTCTGGCCGCATCATTCCAGAGTCGATCGGCATTCTTCATTTCTGGGTCGCTTTTATTGGCGCAAACGTGCTCTTCTTCCCCATGCATTTCACCGGTCTTTCGGGCATGCCGCGTCACTATGTTGACTACCCGGAAGCTTTTGCCGGTTGGAACCGCATCTCGTCCTATGGCTCTTATATCTTCGCTGCCGGCTTGCTGATCTTCTTCTATGGCATCCTGCGCGCTTATCTGAGCCCGGTTCGTGCGGCGAACAATCCATGGGGCGAAGGGGCGACGACGCTCGAATGGACCTTGAGCTCACCGCCTCCGCATCATCAATTTGACACGCTGCCGCGTTTCTCCGGAAGCGGTCACTAAGGGAATTCGTGAGGCGGGCCACCGCCTTCGATGGGATCTTTTTAAAATAATCAGAGCGGGGGCACCCCCGCTCTTTCCTGTTACGGAACAACAACGCTTGCCATGACGATTGCCGCAGAACGTCTTGATCCCGCTTCACCCGCTTATGATGAAGAGCGGCCGACAATCGCTTTTGGCACTGCGCGTGATTACTACGAACTTTTAAAACCCCGCGTGATGCAGCTCGTGATCTTCACGGCGCTCGTGGGGATGCTCACATCCCCTGAACCGATCAATCCGATTCTTGGCTTTGCGAGTCTTCTTGCGATTGCGGTCGGTGCGGGCGCGTCGGGCTGTCTCAATATGTGGTATGACGCGAGCATTGATGCGCTGATGGCGCGCACATCGAAGCGGCCGATTCCGGCAGGCGCCGTGAAGCCCGATGAAGCGCTCGCTTTCGGCATGACGCTTTCGATCGGATCCGTTTTGTTTTTGGGATTGATTGCGAATTGGCAATCAGCGGCGTTTCTCGCTTTCACGATCTTCTTCTATGTCGTGATTTACACGATGTGGCTCAAACATTGGACCGCACAAAATATTGTGATCGGTGGGGCTGCGGGCGCGTTCCCGCCGATGATTGGTTACATGGCTGTTACAGGCGATGTGAGCCTTGAGAGCTTTCTCTATTTTCTTTTAATTTTTGTATGGACGCCACCGCATTTCTGGGCTTTAGCGCTTGTGAAGAGCAATGAATATGCGCGCGCAGGCGTGCCGATGTTGCCTGTTGTTGCAGGACCTGATGCCACGCGTTGGCAAATCCTGATCTACTCGCTCGCGCTTATTCCGGTGGGCATGGCGCCGGCGCTGATTTAAGACGCCGGAGGGATTTTTCTCACTGTAGCCACCGCCTTCGGAGTAGTGCTAGGTTATTATGCGTCTGATCTTTTTCGCAATCGTGAAGGGGACGAAGGGCGCAAAGGCGCGTG
>JBJTCD010000102.1:0-6991 GCA_046091665.1 Hyphomicrobiales bacterium | reverse complement strand
TTTTCAAAGCGTCCACAAAGTCGGACATCGAAGCGTCCACCACTGCGAAACCGCCGTTATAACTCGTTATAACTTTTCGTTAGACACCGATTTTGGGTTGGTGTCTCTCTAACACATTGATTTCATTACGAAAATGGTGGAGCCAGGCGGGATCGAACCGCCGACCTCTTGCATGCCATGCAAGCGCTCTCCCAGCTGAGCTATGACCCCGTTATTCCATTCAGGTTTCAGGAATGGGCTCCCGAACCCCTTGCGACGCGAAGGCCGCAAGAACCGCGGGGTCTATAGCCCTCCGGCTGAGGCAACTCAAGCCTAAACCGGATCAGGACCCCGCAGCCTTCTTGTAAACTCAGCTTTCCTCGTCGTCTTCGAGGTCGCCATCGATGAGATCGGCGACATCATCATCGCCTTCTTCCTCTTCCTCGAGGAAGGTTTCATCTTCTTCGATATCGTCTTCAATCTCGACATCGTCGATCGGCAGATCCTTGCCCTCTTCTTCCGCCTCAACATCGTCGAGCGACACGAGCTCGGGAGCATCAGCGGCAACGCCGACATCGGCATCGTCGTCCTCAGTGGCTTTTGCCGCGATTTCGGGGCGAACGGCTGCGACTGCCGGCACGAAGACGGTGCTGCATTTCGGGCAGATGATTGGATCTTTATGAAGATCATAAAATTTAGCGCCGCAGCTCTGGCATAGACGCTTGGTGCCGAGTTCCGGTTTTGCCAAGGGAAACCTCTTCTCTTTCAAAATTCGCGCAACGGACTTTCAAACATGTCCGGGGCGGCTGCGGCTCTCATCATCTCGCTGGCAATCCGCGCCTTGCGGGATGACGGGCCGTTTCGACTGTGATAGTGCGCGGGTATTCATCCCAGACGGCGAGCCGCGTCAAGCCCTTCTTCCAGAGAAATCCGCAATGTCCAAGTCCCATGAGGGTTCACCCCAACCCTTAACCGCCGTCAAATCGAAGCCGCTTTCGGGCCTCGTCCATCTTCCCGGCGATAAATCGATCTCGCATCGCGCAATGATTTTCGGGCTTTTGTCGGTTGGCGAAACCCATGTCACTGGCCTGCTTGAAGGTGACGATGTGCTCAGAACGGCGGAAGCCTGCCGGGCGCTCGGCGCGAAAATCGACCGAATCGGCGAGGGCGAATGGCGCGTTCATGGCGTCGGTATTGGTGGTTTGCGCTCGCCTGATGCGGTGCTTGATTTTGGCAATGCCGGCACCGGTTCGCGGCTGATGATGGGCGTTGTCGGCGGCCATCCGATTGAAGCGACATTTGATGGCGACGCGTCGCTTAGAAAACGCCCTATGCGGCGCATTCTTGATCCGCTCGCGGAAATGGGCGTTGAGGTTGTCTCGCAGGCTGAGGGCGGACGCTGCCCCATCACTTTACGCGGCGTGCGCGATCCGCTGCCGATTACCTATCGGACGCCGGTGGCCTCGGCCCAAATCAAATCCGCCATTCTTCTCGCGGGGCTCAATTCGCCCGGTCGCACCACCGTGATCGAGACGGAGGCAACCCGCGATCATACGGAAAAAATGCTCACTTATTTCGGCGCCACTGTTCGCGTGAGCGCTGAAGGCCATGATGGCCGCCGGATCGAGCTTGAAGGCCGCCCCGAATTAAAGCCGCGCCCGATCATTGTGCCGCGCGACCCCTCCTCAGCCGCTTTCCCGCTTGTGGCGGCGCTTTTGGTGCCGAGATCAGACATCACCATCAAAGGCGTGATGATGAATCCGCTCAGAACCGGACTTTTGACCACACTTCTGGAAATGGGCGCATCGATATCCATCGAAAATCCCCGTTATGAGGGCGGCGAGGATGTCGCTGATCTTCGCGTCAAAGCCTCCTCGCTCAAAGGCGTCGATGTGCCCGCTGCCCGCGCGCCCTCGATGATCGATGAATATCCGATCCTGGCCGTGGCCGCTGCTTTTGCCAAAGGCGAGACGCGAATGCGCGGTTTGAATGAATTGCGCGTCAAAGAAAGCGATCGCTTGCAAGCGGTTGCCGATGGTTTGGCGGAAGCGGGCGTGACTTACGCGATTGAGGGCGATGATCTCATCGTTCAAGGCCAATCCGGCGATGTGCGCGGCGGTGGTACCGTCAAAACCCATCTCGATCATCGCATTGCGATGAGTTTTCTCGTCATGGGCATGGCGACGGATAAACCGATGACGGTTGATGATGAGCGCATGATCGCAACAAGCTTTCCGAGCTTTACAAGCTTAATGCGCGATCTTGGCGCCGACTTCCGCTCATGATTATTGCAATCGACGGGCCGACCGCGTCGGGCAAAGGCACAATCGCCAAACGCGTGGCGGCGCATTGCGGGTTTCATTTGCTCGATACGGGCCTGCTTTATCGCGCGGTTGCGCGTGCGGTGCTGGATGCGGGTGAATCCCTGCAACATGAAAATGCTGCGGTTATTGTTGCGCAAAAACTCGATTTTGCGGCGCTTGATGAAAGCCGCTTGAGAACCCGCGAAATTGGCGATGCGGCCTCGATTGTGTCAGCCTATCCCGGTGTGAGACAGGCGCTTTTCGACGGCCAGCGGCTTTTTGCGCAAAAAATGCCCGGCGCGGTGCTTGATGGTCGCGATATCGGCACGGTGATCTGTCCGGAAGCGGAAGCCAAACTCTATGTAACAGCCGCGCCCGAGATCCGGGCGCATCGGCGCTGGCTCGAATTGGTCAAGGCCGATCCTTCGCTTTCCGAAGAGTCAGTGCTTGACGATATTCGCCGTCGTGATGAGCGCGATTCAAACCGCTCGAATGCGCCGCTCAAAATAGCGGACGATGCGCGCTTGCTCGATACGAGCGGAATGGATATAGAGACGGCTTCGCGCGAAGCGCTGCGTCTGATTGAGACAAGCCTTTCGCGAAAGGGATAATCCCGAAAGTCTGCTTTGGTCGGTCCAGCGCCGGCCCGCTTTTCAAGAAGCGGTGGTTTCATTCATGCGAATGAAACATCGATGCAAAGAAGGCTTAACCTAAAACTTTGTTGCCGGCGCCCGGTCCTCATTTGCAGGACCTTTCAGGAGACCCAATGGTATCGACACATACAAATCCATCGCGCGATGATTTCGCAGCGATGCTCGAAGAGTCGTTTAACAAGAGCGACTCGCTTGAAGGTTCAGTCATCAAGGGCAAGATCGTCGCCATCGAAAAAGATATGGCGGTGGTTGATCTCGGTTTGAAAACCGAAGGTCGTGTCGCTCTTCGCGAATTCACAGGCCCTGGCCGTGAAGGCGCACCGACAATCGGTGATGAAGTTGAAGTCTATCTCGATCGTATTGAAAACGCGCTCGGCGAAGCCGTCATCTCGCGTGACAAAGCCCGTCGTGAAGAAAGCTGGGTTAAGCTTGAGAAGGCTTTCGAAGCCGGTGAAAAGGTAAATGGTGTCATCTTCAATGTTGTGAAGGGTGGCTACACTGTTGATCTTGATGGCGCAACCGCGTTCTTGCCGCGCTCACAAGTTGATATTCGTCCTATCCGTGATGTCGGCCCGCTGATGAATATCGCGCAGCCTTTCCAAATTCTGAAAATGGATCGTCGTCGCGGCAATATTGTTGTCTCGCGTCGTACCGTTCTTGAAGAGACACGCGCAGAAGCCCGCACCGAACTCGTTTCGAATTTGGAAGAAGGTCAAACCGTTGACGGCACCGTCAAGAACATCACCGAATACGGCGCCTTCGTCGATCTCGGTGGTATTGACGGTCTCTTGCATGTCACCGACATGGCATGGCGTCGCGTGAATCATCCTTCAGAAGTTGTGACCATCGGTCAGCAACTCAAGGTCAAGATCATCAAGATCAACCATGACACGCATCGCATCTCGCTCGGCATCAAGCAGCTTCTCACCGATCCGTGGGAAGGCATTGAAGCAAAATATCCGCTTCAATCGCGTCTTAAAGGCCGCGTAACGAACATCACCGATTACGGTGCATTCGTTGAGCTCGAGCCGGGTATCGAAGGTTTGATCCACGTATCAGAAATGTCATGGACAAAGAAGAACGTGCATCCGGGCAAGATCGTTTCAACATCGCAAGAAGTTGAAGTGCAGATCCTCGAAGTCGACTCGTCAAAGCGTCGTATCTCCTTGGGCCTCAAGCAGACCTTGCAGAATCCATGGGAAGCTTTCGCTGAGAAACATCCTGTCGGCTCGGTTGTCGAAGGCGAAGTCAAGAACAAGACCGAATTCGGTCTGTTTATTGGCCTCGAAAACGATGTCGATGGCATGGTGCATCTCTCCGACCTCGATTGGAATCGTCCTGGCGAACAAGCCATCGAAGATTACAAGAAGGGCGATATGGTAAAGGCGCAAGTTCTCGATGTTGACGTCGAGAAGGAACGCATCTCGCTCGGCATTAAGCAACTCGGCGCGGATAAATTCGCTGAGCCTGCTGAAGGCGCAAGCGACATCAAGAAGGGCTCGATCGTCACTTGTGAAGTGACGGAAGTGAAAGAGTCAGGTCTTGATGTGAAGATCGTCGGCACCGAATTCACGACCTTCGTGAAGCGTGCTGATCTCGCGCGCGACCGTGCTGAACAACGCCCTGAGCGTTTTGCCGCGGGCGAAAAATTCGACGCCCGCGTCACCGTGTTCGACCGCAAAGCGCGCAAGGTCTCGGTGTCGATCAAGGCACTCGAAATGGCCGAAGAAAAAGAAGCTATTGCTCAATATGGTTCAGCCGATGCCGGTGCATCGCTAGGCGATATTTTGGGTGCCGCGCTCAAAAAGAAGAAAGACGGCGAATAAGTCGCTTACTCTTCTTTAAAAACAATCAAACCCGCGTGGACAACCATGCGGGTTTTTTTGTTGGTCTCTCATCATGAAAAGTTGATTGACCGTCCTTCAAAGATTGCGTCTAAATTCAAAGCATCTTTGCTGAAGTGAGTAAGAAACATGTATCGCGCGGTCACCCACAACATTTCGATCACTGCCGAGCCGCGCTATATGCCGGAACAATCCGATCCGGGCAGCGGTCGCTATTTCTGGGCCTATAAGATTGAAATCGTGAATGATGGCGAGGAGACGGTGACATTGCTATCGCGCCACTGGATCATCACCGATGGTGACGGCAAAACCCAAGAAGTGCGCGGCGAGGGCGTCGTGGGCGAACAGCCGACACTCGCCCCCGGCATGAGCTTCACCTATACGAGCGGCT
Organism: Hyphomicrobiales bacterium; assembly: GCA_046091665.1. Lineage (GTDB taxonomy): Bacteria > Pseudomonadota > Alphaproteobacteria > Rhizobiales > Beijerinckiaceae > CAIUPE01. Next base: position 1,821 of record JBJTCD010000102.1, on the reverse strand, counting down.
GCCCGCTGACGACGACGCAAGGGATCATGAAGGGATCTTATATTTTCAAGTCAGAGGCGGGCGAATTATTCCCCGTCGAAATACCCGCTTTCTCTTTAGACATCCCAGAGACAAAGCGTGTGTTGCATTGAGTTTCTAAATTTCAGTTTTGTTATTGTGCCAAATCCGCGCCGCTCACGCGTCGTTCAATTTCAGGCAACAACGCGCGCATTTCACTGAGCTTGTCTTCAAACATTTCGACAGCGAGGCTCGCGACATCCAAGACGCGAGGATCGAGCGCATCATGAAAGCGCGCTTCGTTGCGCATCCAGACGAGTAAACATTCCAGCTCCAAGGCCGAGCGTTGCATCGCGTCTTTCAATGATGTCGGCGGCTTAAATTTGCTCGTGTCAAATTTCAATTTCCGCGGCATTTACATTCCCCGTGCTTTCGAAATGAAAACGACACCAGTGTGACGCACTGGTGTCGGGGTGCTGAAAAGGCCATCGAAAAGTTGGCCGCAGCGCTTTTAGCCTTGCGACCTGGACATAACGCCGCCACCCCCACGTTAAGCACCGTCAGGGCAGTTTGGTATCGGCAGAGGCTCTGCCGCTTTTCGATGAGGTTTTTCAGTTCCCCGAGTCATGATGCACATGACCTAAGGGAAGACTATCAGCCCCGTACCAAAACGCAAACCACCCTCACGCGCAACGCGCGGAGGGGGCGGAAGGTAGTGGGGAGAGGTTTATGCGCTTTTTAGTTGTGTGGTGGGATATAAATTAAATCTGATACAAAATTGTATACGGAGAAGACGCATAAACCGTCATTGCGAGCGAACGCGAAGCAATCCAGTTGGAGTCTCAGAAAGAGGCGTAATGTCGTCTTAGCACTTCAAAGCCAATCATCAGCTGGATTGCTTCGCTCACGCTCGCAATGACGAAGAATAAAGATTTCAACACAACCGCTGATTGATTGTTTCGCTCTCCCGAATCGCCGCCTGATTAAGCAAAGCGATGGAGGCATAAATGAAACTTGATGGCGTTCCGGAGCATAAACGTAATACGGCCGCTGAGACACCCGCACCAATTATTGATCGCAGTGCGTCGATAAAGGGTCTTCTAACAACATTTGATAACTCGCGAGGTCCATTATCAATCCGCCTTAACGCGGCGTATGAAACGGGAAAGACAACTTTTCTAGATCAACTTCAAAAGACGGCTGATAAAGATAAGTTTATCATTATTTATTATAATGCATGGGAAGAAGAAATTTCACTCGATGCACGGAGTAGCTTGTGTCTCAAGTTATTAAGTGAAATCCAGAATCTGAATACGGAAGAAAATTTTCAATCGTCAATTTTAAAATATCAGAAAGCCATTCTCCCATTTATTGCATCAGCAGGAACCGCAGTCATTTCGCGCGTAATTTTTCGGGATCATGAGGCGTTAGAAAATATCATTAATGCTGTTAAACCCGAACAAGAAATCCGAAAACTTATGGACGAAAAGTTTGCAGAACTACAACAAAATAGTTCAACAATTGATGCCGTCAAAAGTTCTCTCAAAAGCTTACTTGATATACTTTCTGGAAAGAAGATAATACTCTTAATTGATGAATTAGATCGTTGCAGACCTGACTTTGCAATGGAAGTTCTTGAAACTGTAAAGCATTTTTTTTCGATCGAAAAGGTATTTGCGTTAGTTGGCGTTGATGAAAATATTTTGCATTCAATTATCAAGAAGCGCTATGGCGATACAATTGATTGTGAAGGTTATCTGTTAAGGCATTTCAGTTCCGAAATGCAGTTTTCTGAATTTTCATATCAGCAGTACTGCATGGATA
>JBJTCD010000101.1:0-9368 GCA_046091665.1 Hyphomicrobiales bacterium | reverse complement strand
GCCATGCCGTCATTTTGTGACACGACTGCATCAATCTTGTTGCCGGTCGAGGTCAGGCATTGTTCCATGTTCTTCTGAGCATTGTCAGGCTTCCAGCCATCGGTGAAGGTTTCGCAAGAATTCTTGATCTTGCCAGCCTTGATCGAGTCGCCGAGTACTTCCATGATGCCGTTGAAGAGGAAGGTTGCGTTCGGGTCACCCTTATCGCCCTTGATGAAGGCGTAGTTGCCTGTTGACTTTACCTTCTGCACTTCCTTCGCCATCAAACGGCCGACGCCGATATTGTCGAAGGTGATATAGAGAGCTGACGGATCTTCGAACTGAACGTCGTAAGCCATCGTCTTGATGTTGGCGTCACGAGCAGCCTTGATTGAAGGAAGGATCGCGTCTGAGTCATAGGCAACGATGATCAACACATCGACCTTCTGCGTGATCAAACCTTCGATGTCCTTGGCTTGCTTTTCAGCTGAGCCTTGAGCATCGGTCGAGACATATTTGTTGCCGCCGGCCGTAACGGCAGCCTTGATCGCTGCTTCGTCGGTCTTCCAACGCTCTTCTTGGAATGTCTTCCAGGACACGGCGATGGTCTTGTCCTTGGCCAGCGCCGGAACAGCCGCGCCCAAAATCAGGGCGCCGGTCAGCGCAGCAACGGTTGCTTTGAACATGGGATAAACCCCCCTTTGTGGTTCATTTTGAAAATGCAGTTAAATCTGCAGGCTTCATGAAGTGATGCCTGAGAAACTACTTGCCAAAAATGCAGGGCAAGTCAACATAGTTTGCATAGCCGATTTCCCAATTCATTGTCGAAAATGAGAGGGAATTGGAATGGTGACGCTGGAAGTTGGTTCATTCCCTTCCGCGACAATCAGTCGCACAATCTTTATGGTTGAAATGAGGGAGTGAAATGAAGGTTCAGCATCTCGAAAATACTGTGCCAAATAAGGAGACGAGCGCTAGTATACTTGGTTTTTTAGCTGTTTTTCCAAAAACGAGGCAGGCATCGCCGCAGGCGGGTGCCGCCCTGAATTCCATAGCTCTTCGTCATATCCTTATCGGTTTTTTCGTTGCCGTATTTTTAGTCACGATGAGGCCAGCAGAGGCCGGATCCCTTACGCAAGATCAAGTATTGCGGAAATGGTATTCGTTAAGCCTTCTTTTGATCCGTCATACGCCCACTTACTCACCTCCGGTTGCAAGCCGCGCATTAGCCTATATTGGGGTTGCATCTTATGAAGCCGTTTCCTCGGGTTCGAAGAATTTGCAATCGCTTGATGGGCAATTAAACGGTCTGTCAGGTCTCCCCAAGCGTGACGCAGGCCAAGCCTATGACGAAGTCGCCGTAATGCAGGCGGCGCTCTCCACGGCGATTACAACTTTATTTACGAATACGGGGCCGAGTGGCCAGCAGGCGATCAAAAAACTAACCGATGAGCTTGATAAAGCGGTCACTGCGTCAGGTATCGATCCACAAATTCTATCACGCAGTTCGGATTATGGTCGTGCTTTAGCAGCGAATATTCTTGACTGGTCGAAGAATGATGGTGGCGATGTCATCGAGAATATGGGTTTCCCTTGGACCTATCAATTAACGCCGGGTCCCGGACATTGGGTGCCGACAAATCCGCTCGCGCGGCAGCAGCAACTGCCTTTGCTTCCCAATTGGGGCAAGAACCGTCCTTTTGCGATGCCAATTGATCATGCATGCGAATTGCCGCCACCACCTGCTTATAGTGAAGAGAAAGACTCAGCTTTCTATCGCGAAGCGCTAGAAGTTTATACGACGTCTAAATCTCTAACGCCCGAACAAAAGGCGATTGGGTTTTTTTGGATTGATGATGCGATGGCATCACCCACGCCCGCAGGGCATTGGGTCTCAATTGTTTTGCAGATCGCGGATGCTGATCACTTTCCGATTGAAAAACTTGTTGATGTTTTGATGCGCATGAATGTGGCGATGGCCGATGCTTTTATCGGTTGTTGGAAAGAAAAATTCCGCCACGATCTTTTGCGACCTATCACTTATATCAAGCGTGTGATGGATCCCGAATGGATGCCATTTATTCTCACGCCACCTTTTCCCGAATATCCGAGCGGGCATAGTGTTCAATCAAGCGCGGCATCGAAAGTACTCGCCTCGGTATTGGGCGAACCCTATCCCTTCAGTGATAAGACGCGTGAGAGAGATGGTGCCATCCCGCGCAAATTTAATGGTTTTATCGACGCGGCCAAAGAAGCGGGCACCTCTCGTCTTTATGGCGGCATTCATTTCCGCTCGGCGATTGAGCGTGGTTATGAACAAGGTCAATGTATCGGTGCTTATGCGCTCGCTTTGAAGACATGGCGATAAAGACATGGCGGTGATTTTTATACGTCATATCTTTTCAAAATCACTTGCCACTTTTGGCGTCTCTCTCCTTTTGACAGGCGCAGCGATGGCGCAGCAAAAACTCATTGTGCCTCACTATACTGAGGAGACAGCAACAGCGGGTATCTCAAGCCTCTATCAAGGCGAGTGGCAATATATGGTGGGAGGCGGTGTAGCCGCTCTTGATTGCAATAATGATGGCTATCCTGATCTCGCTTTCGCGGGTGGTGAAGCTGTTTCCTCTCTTTATGTGAACAAAAGCGAAAAGGGCGGCGCACTCCGATTTGAAAAGGCTGATGGCATGGCTGCGCTTGAAAATGTCACCGGATTTTATCCGCTTGATATTGACGGTGACGGGATCATGGATCTCGTTGTGTTGCGCGTGGGCGAGATTATTCTCTTGCGTGGCAAGGGCGCGTGCCAATTTGAGCGCGCGAATGAGCTTTGGAACTTTAATGGTGGTAATGCTTGGTGGACCTCATTTTCAGCGACATGGGAAAAAGGCAATTCATGGCCGACGCTCGCTTTTGGTGCTTATATCGATCCTGCTCAGGAGTTAAATCCGTGGGGTTCATGCACGGATAATCTTCTCTATCGGCCGCGCGAAAGTGGTGGCTATGCTGACTCACTTCCGCTGAAACCAAGCTATTGCGCCTTGTCGATTCTTTTTACGGATTGGAATCGTTCAGGCACCGCGTCGCTGCGCGTGTCCAACGATCGAGAATATTATGAGGGTGGGCAAGAGCAATTATGGCATTTGGAGCCAGAGCAAGCGCCACGCCTTTATACTGATGCTGAGGGTTGGAAATTTTTGAAAATTTGGGGCATGGGCATTGCCGCAACAACTTTTCCTGATGAGCAATATCCGTCTTATTTTTTAACAAGCATGTCTGACAATAAATTGCAGATCTTGCGTGCGCCTGAGCCTAATCAAAAACCCAAACCACTCTATCGTGATATTGCCTATGATCGCGGTGTTGTCGCTTATCGGCCTTATATGGGTGATGATTTAAAGCCAAGCACAGCGTGGCACGCTCAATTTGAAGATGTGAATAATGACGGACGTCCGGATTTATTCGTCGCAAAAGGTAATGTGGATCGTATGCCGGATTTTGCTCAGAAGGATCCCAATAATCTTCTCTTGCAGAAGCCTGACGCGTATTTTGTTGAAGTCGGTGATGTTGCAGGCATTGCCAGTTTTTCAATCGCACGCGGTGCGATGCTTTCCGATTTCAATCTTGACGGCAAAGTGGATCTCGTTGTCGTCAATCGTCGTGAAAATGTAAAAATCTGGCGCAATATTTCTGACGATCTTGGTTCATTCATCGCGCTACGATTGCAAAGCCCAACGTCAAATCGTGATGCGATTGGTGCATGGGTTGAGGTCAAAACCGCTTTGGGCGTTCAGCGGCGCGAGATCACTTCGGGCGGCGGCCATGCGAGCGGACAAAATGGGTACTGGCATTTTGGTCTCGGTGATGCGAAATCGGCCGAGATTCGCGTCATCTGGCCCGATGGCACAGAAGGGCCTTGGTACACCATCGATGCCGGGCAGTTTTATCATGTGAGTTTTGGCGAAGCGCCAAAGCCTTGGGTTCCCCCCTCACGCGCGAATTGATAGAGTTTTCCCGTTAAAAAGACTCCTGCGTCGGGGTGGCGTAGGAGGCGAGGGGGTGGCACACTCCTTCTTACGACAAAGCGGGGGGAGTCTCATGATCGCGTTTCCGGTAATCGATACGCATGTCCATCTTCTGGACCAGAAGCTTTTCAAATATTCCTGGGCAAAAGGTGCGCCAAAACTCGCGCGCGATTGGACGCTTGATGATCTAGCCACGTCAGCCAAGCCCTACACAATTGAGAGCACGGTTTTTGTCGAAGTCGATGTCGATCATCCCGATTATATGAAAGAGGCGCGCTGGGTGCAGGCGCTTGCTGATCGTGATCCTCGCATGAAGGGGTGTGTCGCTTGTCTGCCGATTGAAAAGGGCGCCGCACTTGAGGATGAAATCGCTGAGCTTGCGTCGATTCCTGTTGCGCGAGGCGTGAGACGGCTTATTCAAAATCAACCTGACCCCGAATTTGTTTTGCGCGCGGATGTGATTGACGCCACAAAGCGTCTTGCAAAATATAATCTCTCTTTTGATCTGTGCATTTTTCATCATCAATTGAAAAATACAATCGCCTATGTGAAGGCCTGCCCCGATGTGTTTTTCATCATGGATCACATCGCGAAGCCCGGCATCAAAGCCGGCTTGGTCGAGCCATGGAAAACAGAAATCCGCGAATTGGCGGCGCTTCCCAATGTTGTGTGCAAATTGTCCGGAGTGACGACAGAAGCGGATCACGACTCGTGGACGCCTGAACAATTGAAACCCTATGTCGAACATGTGATCGATGTCTTCGGCTTTGATCGATTGATGTATGGCGGCGATTGGCCTGTCTCTGAACTCGCAGGGCCCTATACGGCGTGGATAGGACTACTTGATCAATTGACATCTTCATGCACTGAAATAGAGCGGCGTAAGTTATTTCGCGATAATGCACAAAAATTTTATCGCCTCGTATGAATGAGTCTCGGAGTGAATGATGTCTGATCGCAAGGTTCTCTTTATTACGGCCGATCAATGGCGCGGTGATGCTCTGGGGTTTCTCGGTCATCCTGCGGCACGCACGCCAAATCTTGATCGCCTTGCGGCGGAAGGCGTGAGTTTTACCAAGCATTTTACATGTTCTGCGCCTTGTGGCCCCGCGCGCACAACCTTGTTGACCGGGCTCTATCCCTTCATTCATCGCTCCGTGCGCAACGGCACGCCGCTTGATCGGCGCCATACAAATTTGGCGCTTGAAGCGCGGCGCGCAGGACGTGATCCCGTTTTGTTTGGTTACACGGATTCATCGGCTGATCCGCGTGAGATGGCGCCTGATGATCCGCGTTTGAAAAGTTTCGAAGGCATTTTGCCGGGCTTTCGTCTTGAAGCCACATTAAATGAAAATGCACTCTCCGGTTGGCTCACCGAATTGGCACGCAAAGGCTATGAGGTGCCGGAAGTTCTTTTTGATATTTATTCGCCGCCCGAAACTGTTGATCCACGACGGTTCTGGCGCGGTCCTGCGCGCTATAAAGCGGAAGACAGTGACACAGCCTATATCGCCGATAAGGTGATCGACTATATGCGCTTACGTCGCAAAGAAGACTGGCTTGTTCACGCTGTCTTCTTGCGTCCGCATCCGCCTTTGATTGCGCCCGCACCCTATGATCAATTGATTGATCGCGATCTCGTGCCAAAGCCTGTGCGCCGCGAAACGCGTGAGCGTGAAGCCACGCGTCACCCTTATCTTCGCGAATGGCTCAACGAAATGTCGGTGCCCGGCTATTTCGATGCGCCCTTCGATCTTCATCAATTGCCGGAACAAGATTATGAGGAGATGCGTGCGGTCTATTTCGGATTGATCAATGAAGTTGATCATCAAATTGGCCGTATCATTGATCATCTCAAAGCCACAGGTGAATATGATAAAACGCTGATCATCTTCACATCAGATCATGGTGAAATGTTGGGCGATCATTGGTCATGGGGCAAGGGTGGATTTTTTGATGCGTCGAACCATGTGCCCTTGATCATTCGAGATCCTTATATGCCTGAGGCCGCGCGCGGCAGAAAAGTGGATGCACTGACCGAGTCCGTTGATCTTATGCCGACCATTCTTGAATGGATGGGGTGTTCGGTTCCCACCGAAGCGAATGGCGCATCGCTTCGCTCATGGATCAATGGTGAAACGCCTGATCTTTGGCGAAAGTCCGTATTCTGGGAATTTGACTTCAGAAATCCGGTTACAAAGCGTTATGAAACGGCGCTTCAACTTTCATCCGATGAATGCACGCTCAATGTCATCCGCGATCATCATTACAAATATGTGCATTTCACGGCACTGCCGCCTTTGCTCTTTGATCTCAAACGCGATCCTGATGAGCTTCACAATCTTGCCGATGATCCCGCTTATGGCCACGTAATTGCCGATTATGCGCAACGACTCTTAAGTCATCGCATGTTGCATGCGGAGCGAGCGCTGACCAATGCGATGCTCTCGCCCAAAGGGGTTGTTTATCGTAATGAACCGCGTGGCCGACCTGATGCGCTTTATGCTCGACCCGTTTAGAGGACAAAAAAGTCATGCGTTATGAATTGATGTTGCCGCATCAGCTTCGTGAAGCGATTGATAAAAATTGGCCCGTCATCTTGCCGCTTGGCGTGCTTGAATATCACGGCGAACATTTGGGCCTGGGTATGGATACGCTCGCCGTTATTCGCATTCTTGATCGCCTTGAGAAAGAAAAACCCGTGGTGATCTTGCCGCCCTTTTACTATGGTGCGGCGAGTTATGCAGTGGAAGCGCCCGAACGCAAGGGGTCGGTTCATGTCGACTCCGAGTCGATTACGCCTTTTGCCAAATCCTTGTTTCGTGGCCTCTTGCGCGTTGGCTTTCGCAACATTCATGGATTTATTCATCATCAAAGCGAAAATTTTACCGCAGGTATGCCCACCGATCTCGCTTTCAAATTTGCCGGACGTCAGGCAATTTTTGAAATTCTTGAAAAGGAGCGGGGCGAGGGATGGTGGGGTAATAAATCCATGGCCGATTATTATGCACAACATGCGGCGGGCAGCGATCCTTTCAACTGGATCAAAATTCATCCCCTCATGACAAAAGAGATCATCGCTCAATATCCTTTTGATCACGCCGGCATTGGTGAAACATCATTGATGATGGCGCTTTGTCCCGAGGCTGTCGATATGGCGCGATTGAATAAAGAAGAATGGTATTCGGCCTCGGCAGAAGGTGCTTCAAAAGACTTAGGCGAGCGGGGCGTATCTCTTATCCTTGACCATATGAGAGCGGTGCTCTGGGGTTAATTTACATGTCACGAAAACTATCGACAGGCATCGGCTTTCTTGCCGTGCTGATGTGGGCCGTTCTGGCTCTATTGACCACCGCTTCCGGTTACGTGCCGCCATTCGAATTGGCTGCGATCACCTTTTTCATCGGCGGCATGATTGGTCTTCTGACATGGCCTTTTCGTCCGGGCGCAAGAAAGGCTTTGAAACAATCGCCTCGTGCGTGGCTTGTCGGCATTGGCGGGCTCTTTGGCTATCATGCGGTTTATTTCAGTGCGCTGCGTTCAGCGCCCGCAATTGAAGCGAGTTTGATTGCCTATCTTTGGCCTTTGTTTCTGGTTGTCGCGTCTGCTTTTTTGCCCGGCGAAAAATTGCGCCCGCATCACGTGATTGGAGTCGTACTTGGTCTCATTGGCGCCGTTCTCGTGATCACAAAAGGCGAGCAACTCTCCTTGTCGGAAGGCTTAAAGCCCGGACATTTCTTAGCACTGACCTGCGCGGTGATCTGGGCCGCTTACTCACTTCTCTCGCGAAAATTGGGTGATGTGCCCACTGATGCGGTTGTCGGCTTTTGTTTCATGACCGCGTTTCTCGCGATGCTTTGCCATTTTGCTTTTGAGGACACAGTGTGGCCGGCATCGTTAAGTGAATGGGCAGCGATAATCGGTCTCGGTGTTTTGCCTGTGGGGGCCGCTTTCTACGCGTGGGATTATGGTGTCAAAAAAGGAGACATCATGGTGCTTGGTGCAGCATCTTATGCGTCACCGCTTCTTTCAACGCTTGTTCTTGTTGCAACAGGCTTTGCGCCAGCGCATTGGTCGGTGGGCGTGGCCTGTCTTCTCATCACAATGGGTGCTGTGATCGCTGCAAAAGATTTATTGTTCCGCCGCACCTCATCCTGAGCCATGTGTGGGCATCATCACAAGTCAGCCGTGAGAAGGCTTAATGCGATGATCCACATTGTGAGGCCGATGACGAGTTCTAAAACAACCCATGCGCGCGGTTTGACAAAAATGGGCGCGAGAAATCGTGCGCCATAACCGAGAGTCGAAAAGAAAGCCAAGGAGCCCAATGCCCCGCCTACGCCAAAAAGAGTTTCAAAGGGCGTGTAATGAGTTGTCCAGCCCCCTTGTTATGTACCGGTGATCTGATGGTTTTCTAAGATTGCTTCTGGTGCTGGCGGACGCATTCGCAGGGCCTGATGAGGCCGGATTTGGTTATATTGTTTGAGCCATTGATTGATCACGGTTTGAGCCTGACGTGTTGTGCCAAACCATTCGGCGTTCAGAACTTCGCGCCGAAGCGTGCCGTTGAAGCGCTCATTGTATCCGTTCTCCCAGGGCGACCCTGGATAGATGCGGATCGGTTTGATGCCTACCTTGGTCAGCCAGTCTTTGAAGGGCTCTGACGAGAACTCAGGGCCATTGTCGGAGCGGAGATACTCCGGCTTTCCACGCTTGAGCAGGAGTGGATAAAGCGCTTCCAAGACCTCTGATGAGCCCATGGCATTGGCGACTGTCACGCTGAGAGCTTCCCGCGTGTATTCATCAATCACTGTGAGCATCTTATAGGGCCGATGATTGGTCAGCTTGTCGTGAACGAAGTCGATCGACCAGATGTGGTTTGGGGAATGGGGCCGGAGGCGAATGACTGAGGCATCGTGGTGGTAAAGGCGCTTGCGACGCTGATGGCGTTTGGGGAGCTGTAGCCCTTCTTCCCGCCAGATCCGCTCAACCCTCTTATGGTTGATGTGCCAGCCCTCCATCCGCAGGAGCTGACCGACCTTCCGATAGCCATACCGCCCGTATTGCTTGGCCAAGCGGATCAGGGCGAGGCGCAGATCGTCCTCGTTCTTCTCCCTCATCTCATAGCGCAGGGTGCTGCGCCCTATCCCAAGAACCTGGCACGTCCGTCGCTCGGACGTTCCGAGCTTCTGACGGGCCTGGATAACCGCACCCCGCAGGTCATCCGCTGTCAGATCTTGGGTTTTAAAAAATCGAGGCTTTCCTTCAGGATCAGCTTATCGAGCTCCAGGTCAGCGACGATCTTCTTCAGCCGCTGGTTCTCCTTCTCCAAAGCCTTCAGCTCTGCGAGCTGCGAGCGTGCCA
>JBJTCD010000100.1:0-4306 GCA_046091665.1 Hyphomicrobiales bacterium | reverse complement strand
GGCCATTGGCTTTTTCCGCCCAACAATTTCAACAGAACGAAAAGCGGTGGGAGCCTGAGCCATGGCCCGCAAAGCTTATCCATCTCAAGCCTTAAGCGTTCAAGACATCAATGAACGGGTGCGGCTTCACATGCCGCTTGCTCGTAAAATCGCCTGGCAAATTCATGGCCGCGTGCGTGATCTTCTAGATATTGATGATCTCATCCAAATTGGAATGACAGCGCTTGTCGAAGCGGCACAACGATTTCAAGATACGGGGGAAGCGACATTCGGTGCTTATGCATCCATCCGCGTGCGTGGTGCGCTCATTGACCATGTCAGAAACAATCTCACTTTGACGCGCACAACCGTGCAACGTCGCGATCGTATTGCGCAAGCGCGTCGCGACCTTTTAAGCGAGGGCAAAGATGCTGAAAATCAAACTCTGATTGCGGAAAAACTTGGCATCGGTGTTCCTGAATTGCAAATTTGGCACGGACAGATAGCGCAAACGGCCGATAAATCACTCGACGAGATCTACGATGATCATTCGATATGGTTCGCTGATGAAAGGCCGACTCCAGAACATATTTTATTATCTGGCGAATTACGCAATCGATTGGCAAACAATCTCAAAAAGCTCAACGAGCGCGATGCGATGGTCTTGCAGCTTTATTATGTTGAAGAATTAAATCTCGAAGAAATCGCAGAGACCCTTTCGATCTCGATCGGTCGCGTTTCACAGATCAAGAAGGCGGCCATCAGCCAATTGCGCCATTGGATGGATGAAGATTAAGAGGGTGGCGGCAATTCGCGCAAAAGCCATTGATCAAGCTTGCCAATCTTCACGGCATGTTTGATCTCGGCCAAGATTTGTTCGACGACTTCATGCGTCGCAACGCCCAAAACAATTTCCTGATCGCCCTTTCGTGTTAAAGGCAAAAAGCGCCCCTGCCACTCAATCGAGATAATGGTCATGCCATCGCGACGCTCGACAATGTTGTGAGCATGGCGCCAGCGACCAGGCACATGAACCTCATAGGCCTCACCATTTCGCGGATCGAACCGCGTTTCGAGATAGGAGTAATCATTCGGGTTGCAATAAAACCGCCAGTAATCATCGATGAGGGCAATGAGTTCGGCCCGCACATCGGCAATTGGGGTCGGAACCGGGACGATCTGCCGCGACTTCGCTTTGAAGCCTTGCAATAATTTGGGGCTGATCATGACGCACACTCACCTACTAAAAGCGGCGGGACTTTAACGGCAGGTTTTTGAGACGGCAATTCCTCTCGAGCAAGAGAAATTACACCCTGATGGCATGAGACTTGCTGAAATAGCTTTGGATTATTGCGTCTGCAAACGGGCGCATCGTGACTGCTGAAATCGGGATTGACCATGCTCCGTACGCCGCTGACCGGATTAACCGCTGCCTCCAAACAGCTCAACGCGATCTCAAACAACCTCGCGAATGCGAGCACGGCCGGCTTCAAAAAGTCGATGGCACAATTTGCTGATTTCATGGGGGAAAGCACAGCCACCCGGCCAGGTTCAGAAGCCGGCAAGGGCGTCATGGCAATTTCGATGCGGCGCTCTGTCGAACAAGGTGGGCTCAAGCAAACGGGCGGCAGCCTTGATGTCGCGCTTCAAGGCGCGGGATATATGGTGTTTGGTGACCCCGCCAATCCAACCGGCGAAGGGGATATGAGTTTTTCGCGCTCAGGCGCATTGACCATCACGGCTGATGGTTTTCTGGTTGATCAAAGCGGCGCGCCTGTCATGGGCAATCCGGCCCTTTCGGGAACGCTGCAAAACCCCAACCTCCAAGCGATCAATATTTTTAAGGCGATCGGCAATTATCCGGCCAATCTTGGCTCCATTACGATTGATGCTCAAGGCCTCGTCTCGGTCTCAAATACCGCCGACGGCTCAATCAATAAGGTCGCCTATCTTGCCGTGGCACGCTTTGAAAATGACAATGGCCTCAAAGCCATCGGCAATACACGATACAACACAAGCTCCGATTCAGGCGCGCCGCAATATGGTCGAGGTGGCTCCGATGGTCTGGGCGTGTTTGCCCAAGGCAATCTCGAACAATCCAAGGTCGATATCACATCTGAGCTCATGAATATGATCTCGGCTCAACAGGCCTATAATGGAAGCTCGCGCGCGCTTCAGGCAGGCAGCGAGATGATCCGGACGGCCGCCGAACAAATTGGTTGATCGTGAACCGTAAAGCAATCCCAAAGGAGGCTCTCGCCAATCGTTAAACCGCTTTAAAATCAACCGGTTAAGCTTTTCTAACCGGAGACATTCATCAAGAGCCGTCGGTGGAAACGGGGCCTTCGGGTCCGGTATCGGGGGCTGTTAACCTTTTTTGTAGCGTCATGACGAAGATTCAACTAAAAGTAGTCCTTAGTGAAAAAACTGCGCTTCCCCGGCGCGGCCCTCCCACGGGACCGACATGGCGATTGCGGATACGCTATCAGTGCGCAACCTTGCGCAAAACTCGGTATTGCCGCCCCTCTCGGGCGTGCAACGGGTTGCCGCTATCGATGACACACCCATCACGTCCCGCCCTTTGGTCGAGGTCGGCGCGCCTTCACCCGACAATCTTCCTCCCACTGACGCCGCCGCGGTCGTTCTACCATTCTCTCCAGAAGCGCGGCGCAAGTCGGCTCCCCGGAATAGCGATCCAGCCCGCCCGAGCATCAGCCCCGATGACCCGCTTCGGCTTGTCTATAATCCACGCGGAGCGCCTTCTGACGCGATCCCGGCCCTCACCCGCCTCGAAGCGCGGATCGCGTTTGAGCCGATTTTTATGCAGCATTATGCTTCAACGCTTTATGCCATGGTCTCGCGGATGCCCGCGACGCCCGCAGAACGACGCGTGGCCTTTGACCTCTTCGCCTGACGTGGTGAGGTTCGCATGACCCAACAAGAGTTTCTCGACGCCATTCGGGCGCTTCTTAAAGAATATGGCGGATACACGCTTGAAGGCCCGGATTGGGCCGGCGATGTGATTTTACGTCGCGATCTCAATGGCGAAGAGAAGCGTCGCCGGGGTGCCAGCCATTTTGCTGCAGCGCTTCGCCAAATCATGGGTCAAGACACCAAGAAAAACCCTCCCGCCGGGTTCGTCTGATCTTTCCCATCGGGCGTTAACCATCGCCCGCGGAATAAAACTGGCACAGAAGTTGCTGCTACTGTCTCGAAACGCGCTCCTTAAGGATCGACGAGACAGGACCTATGAAAAGTCTAGACGCACTCTTCAAAGCCGATGCCACCGCATTGTCCTTGCGACAGAAGCGGCTGGAAATTCTCGGCTCGAACATTGCGAATGCCGCAACGCCGCATTTTAAAGCGCGCGATATTGATTTTGAGTCCGCTTACAAGAGCGCAATGAACAGCGGTGAGCTGACCAAAACTGCGTCGGCTCATATCGACGTGGGGGGCACGGCCGATTCCGCTGAAGTGCGCTACCGCGTACCGCTTTCTCCTTCGCTCGATGGCAACACGGTCGAGCTTCATGTCGAGCAAGTTCAGTTCGCCGAAAACGCGACCCATTACGAAGCGACGCTGAATTTCCTCAATGGCCGCATCAACACGATGCGCAAAGCATTGAAGGGTGAATAATGGCCAACAAACTTACCATATTTGACGTTGCTGGGCGCTCAATGGCAGCGCAACAAGTGCGCCTCAATACAGTGGCCTCAAACCTTGCCAATGCGGCATCCGTTTCAGGTAGCCCGGATACAGTCTATCGTCCGATCAAACCCGTCTTCGAAACGCAATATCATGATGTGATGGAAAAAACGGGCATTGCGACCGTTGATGTTGCGAACATTTCACAATCGGATGCACCGCCAGAAAAGCGTTATCAACCAAACCATCCGCTCGCCGATAAAGACGGATATATTTTTGCGCCGCCAATCGATCAGAACGCTGAAATGGTCGATATGCTCGAAACATCACGCCAATATCAAAACAACATCGAAGTGCTTTCCACCGCGAAAACACTTCTCCTTAAAACGCTCAATGTCGGTAAGTAATTCTTAGGAACACGTCGCCATGGCCACTTCGAATATCTCGACCCAAGCCCAGCAGTCTCTCGACGCTCTTCTCTCGAAGATCGGCGCGAAAAAACTCTCCGATGCGCAAGGCTCAACAGCACCGAAGACAACTTTGGGTCAAGAAGATTTTCTGAAACTGATGACCGCGCAAATGTCTAACCAGGATCCGTTCCAGCCGCAATCAAACACTGAAATGATTGCGCAAATGGCACAATTCTCAACAGTGACCGGCATTCAACAGCTCAACATGACGA
>JBJTCD010000099.1:0-7029 GCA_046091665.1 Hyphomicrobiales bacterium | reverse complement strand
GAGAAGGGTCTCATTCTTTTAACATGCGGCATCTACAGCAATGTCATCCGCTTCTTGTCACCGATCACGATTCAAGATTCGGTATTTACTGAAGCGCTCGACATCATCGAAACTTCAATCCGCGAAATATCAAAGGCGGCGAAGTAAGTTTTAATTGGTTGAAATCATATCCCGCGAGGCAGGGTCACGCCGCTTCGCGGGATTTTTTTAAAACTCTATCTCGATAGTTTTTCAAGACGGCTTGCAGACACAGCGATGATGATCAACGCACCGACCAGAATATCGCGCACATAGCTGTCGACATTTAATTGCGTCAATCCATTCGACAAGACGCCCAAAAACAACACGCCGATGATGGTGTTGAGCACTTTAGGCTCACCCTGCGCATTCATGGTCATGCCAATAAAGACGGCGGCAATCGCATCAAGCATAAGCCCCGCACCTTGCGTCGGATTGGCAGACGCCACGCGGCTCATATACATGAGGCCTGCAAGCGCCGCGCCAAAACCAGAAAGCATGAACGCCATCAAACGCGTGCGTCTGACATCAATGCCTGCAAGATGTGCTGCTTCTGTATTCCCGCCAATCGCATAAAGATGACGGCCAAAGACGGTTTTTTGCAAAAGAAACCACACAAGAAAAAGAGTAATAGCGGCAACAATTGTCAGATTTGGTAGAGTGAGTGTCAGTGCTTCACCGTTGAAAAGCGGAATGCCTCCACGCGCAAATGCTGTGAAATGTGGCGGGATCTCACCGCCAAAAAGCGTTTTGCCACCGGCAATCAAAAAAGCGAGCCCACTGAAAATTGTGAGCGAGCCGAGCGTTGCGACAAAGGGTAAAATATTCAGCGTGCTGATCAAAAATCCGTTAAAGGCGCCGCCCATAAGGCCAACCGCCAACGCTAAAAAAAGACTCGCACCTTCGCTTCCCGTTGTTTTGAAAATGATCGCGGCGACAATGCCGACAAGACTCGCCATCGAGCCGACACTCAAATCATAATCACCCATCGCCATAACAATCGTCATCGCCGATGCCGTGACCATCAACATGCTCATTTGTTGGGATATATTGAAAAGATTGCGGCCCGTTAAGAATGTCTCGGGCAGGAGAATGGAGAAAAAGAGAATGAGAAGCAAAAAAGAAGTGAGGGTTGCATGATGCTTTAAAGCACTCATAACAACCCTCACTGATTTATTCATCGTAACCGAATTACTTTCCGGCATTCGCCGAGGTGATCAATGTGGTGGGCACATAAATCACGCTTTGCTTGATTTTTTCGCCGCCGAGATGGCGCTTGACCGCTTCGGCGGTTGTCGCGCCGATGCCTTTGAAGTCTTGCGCCATCGAGGCTTCAAAATTGCCGTTCTTTGCAATCGCTTCGCGCGCTTGCGGATTGGCATCAATGCCGGTGATCACAATGCCTTCATTGCCGCGACCGGCTGCTTCAATCGCTTGCAGTGCGCCAAGAGCGGGTTGATCCCACGCGGCCCATACAGCGGCGATCGAGCCCTTCTTTGGATTGGCAGCGAGGATGGCTTCCATCTTCGCGCGGCTATCCGCAATGCCGCCGTCTTTCACATCGGGCGTGACACGATCGAGAACTTTAATATCCGGATTATTTTTGAAAATTGTATCGGCAATCACGCCGCGTTGTTGCACGGGCGGAAAGGCATCAAACACGAACATCACGACATTGCCTTTGCCGCCAATACGATTGGCAACATAAGACGCAGTGTCGGCGGCCATTGCATAACCATTGCTCGTGACATTGGTGACGAGAAGCGGCGTCGCGCCTGAGTCCATTCCGAAAACGGGAACACCCGCTGCCTTTGCCGCTTCAAGTCCAGCAGCAACTTGCGACGGATCAACATTGATCACAATGGCTGAGACTTTCTGTGTGGCGGCGTCCTCGATGCGACCAACCGCCGCAGCGACGTCGCCCTTGGTGTCAACGACATTGACCTGCCAGCCAAACTCCTTGGCTTTCGCTTGGAAGGCTTCGACATAGAATTGCGTGCCGGGCTGGGCGAGATAAGGCGTTACGATGGTGACTTTTTCACCTGCCGCTTGGGCGCTTGCGACCGCCAGAAGTGATGCAGCTGCAACACCTAATCCGATGACTGATTTCCGAAACATTGTTCCTCCGATTTATTGAACATTTGCGTCAATTGGGCGAAGAAAGCATAATCATAAGGTTGTGACAAGGATGGCCTCATGTTGATTGGTATTGATGTGGGAACAACGGCGGTTAAAGCCGCTCTGTTCGATGAGGCGGGACATGCGTTACGTCATTTTGGCGAGATCTATCCGACGTTGCGGCCGGAGCCCGGACATGTCGAGCAAGATCCAAAAATCTGGATGGACCTCGTTACCAAAGCGCTTTTCGAACTCAGTCAAAATGCATCGATCAAAGCGATAGGACTTTGTTCGCAAGTCAATACGCATGTGTTTGTCGATCAGAATTTGGAAGTGCTTCGTCCCGCATTCACATGGCAAGATATGCGCTGCGCAGCTGATGCGGCATCGCTTGATTCAAAAATTAAAATGGACGACAAAATCAAATGGTGGGGGGCGCCCCTGCCGATTGATGCAAGTCATATGGTGGCGCGCATGGCTTATATTGCGCGAACCGCTCCTGATCTTTGGGCGCGCACGAAATTTGTTTTGGCGCCGAAGGATTATTGCCTCGCCGCGTTAACGGGTGAAGTTGTCGCCGATCCGATGACTCATTTCGGTATTCTTGATCAATCACTGTCTTTGATTGATCCTTTGATGGCGTTACTTCCCGGCGCAAAAGAGCGCGTGCCAAAGATTGAGCCCTTCACAAGACAAATTGGTTTCATAAAGCAAGGGCTTCCTTGTGCTGGTGTTCCGATTGTGACCGGCGCAATGGATGCCTGGTCCGGTCTTTTTGGCGCAGGCGTGAGTGAAGAGGGGCAGGGACTTTATCTCAGCGGCACAAGTGAGATTTTGGGTCTCGTCTCTTCGCAAAAACATCCAACGCCTGGCGTGATTGCGTTCGCGCCTTGCGAGGGGCTCACGCTTCATGCTGGCCCGACGCAATCGGGCGGTGCGTCAGCAGCCTGGTGCGCGAGATTATTGGGCATGAAATTGCCGGAACTTTTTTCGGAAGCTGCGCATGCCGATTTCAATCACGTGCCATTGTTTTTGCCGCATCTTGAAGGCGAGCGCGCACCTCTTTGGGACGCCTCTGCGAAAGGATCATTCACCGGTTTGACCTCAGCAACAGGGCCAAGAGAACTCGCGCGTGCGGTGCTTGAGGGTGTAGCTTATTCCGCGCGGCTTGTATTTGAGAGACTTGAAGAGTCGGGTGGACAAGCGCCTTTGATCATCCATCATTCTGGCGGAGGTTCACGCTCTGATCTTTGGTGTCAAATTCGTAGTGATGTTTTGGGAAAAGCGTTAAAGCGCACGGCAACGAGTGATGCCGGTGTGTTGGGTGCGGCGCTCATGGCGGGCGTCGGTGTGGGGGTTTTTTCTTCACTCACTCACGCCACCAAAGCGTTCGTTCTCTTTGATCGCGTGTTTGAACCGCAAAGTGCAGAGCGCGCCTATCATCAAGCGCGCTATCAGGCCTATCAATTCGCTTATGAGCAATTGAAACCTGTGAATGCCGCTTTTGCCCGATAAGGAAGGGGTTACTTTTAGCTTCCCCAGAGCGGCTTTCTTAACCTTCGAACTCTTTCAAGATCGAAGGATCTCGGATCTCCATGCCGAAGCCCGGACGATTCGAAACGTGAAGCTTACCCTTATCAGGAACATCTTCGCCGGTGAAAAGATGACCGAAGACCGGAGCGATTGATTTGCCATCGGGGCTTGCCGCCACATATTCACAGAAGGCGGGACCTGTTTGGCTTGCGATGAAATGATAAGAATAGGGCCCGCTGCCATGTGGCACCACTGTGATGTCATAGGCGGAAGCGTGCGCGGCGATGCGCAATAATTCAGTCATCCCGCCAACCCACATCACATCAGGTTGGATGATATCGACCAAACGCTCTTCGATCATCTGACGAAAACCGAAGCGCGTATATTCATGCTCGCCCGTTGTCCATTTGAGCGTGGGATGCGCGGCGCGAATGGCGCGATAACCATCCGTATCATCAGGCGAGAGCACTTCTTCCCACCAATAAATATCGAGATGTTTACAAGCGTCAGCGAGTTCAATCGCGTAAGGCACCGTCAGCGACATATAGCAATCAACCATTAGTGGGTAATCTGGTCCAATGGCTGCGCGATGCTTTGCGAGAAACGCTACATTCTTTTTCAAACCCTCGCGGCCTTCAAAGGGACTATGCGGGAGCGGCACTTTCGCACCCCAAAATCCAAGTTCTTTGATCGCAAGAGGTTCGGGCGTTGTACAATAGAATGTAATCTCATCGCGACTTAAGCCGCCGATGAGATTATAGACAGGCTCTTCTCGGATCTTGCCAACAAGATCCCACAGCGCGAGATCCACGGCGCTGATCGCCATGATTGGCAAACCTTTGCGGCCATAAGGCAAGGACGCGCGATAGAGTTGATCCCAGATGCGATTGATGTTGCGTGCATCTTCCCCAATAAGAAAACGGCTATAATGATTTTTGATCAGCCAACAAGCGGGCACGCCCCCTGTGCCCGATGCCACACCGCGATGACCGCTTTCGGTTTCAATCTCAACAACGAGCGAACCAATCGTCCCGATACCCCAGCTTGAGCGCTTTTCGCGATAGCGTTCATGCCCTGACATCGGATTGGAGATGAGACTATCAACGAGCCAATGGCGTGCATTGGCTTCTTGTTTGAAATAAGCCCCTGCATTGGCTGAGGGATCAAGCGTGTAAGCACGTACCGCTTTGATCCGATAGGTGGCTGATCCCGTCATGATGAATGATCCGCGTGTGTCGCTTGGAAAAAGATTAGGGGAGATAGAAAACGCGCTTCAACGGAATTTGAACCGGCACATTATCAGCATCAGCCGCCATGATGTCGCGCATAAAGGCCCACCATTTCTTGGTGATTTCGAGTTCAGCGACTTTATCAAGCGTGTTGTCATCCGATAAAGTAAGAATGCCGAAGAGATGATAGCTTTCCGCATCGAGCCAAATTGAATAATCAGAAACGCCGGCGTCTTTGAGTGCCTTTTTCAATTCGGGATAGACCTCATCATGACGTTTTTTATATTTGGCCGCTTGACCAGGGAACAAATTCATTCGAAACGCGATTTGTTTGGGCATAATTCAATCTCCTAACTCTGTTCGACCTTGCGCATGGCCGCAATCGTTGTGTCGCGTACATGTTCGAGATGGCGACGATAGGCTTGTTTGGCTTTTACAGGATCGCGATGGACAATCGCTTCGGCGATTTCGATATGTTGCGCGACGCTCTTTTTGATATTGCCTTTCATCTCGCTCGCCACACGGCGAATATCAAGGCCCACATCATAAAGCCCTTGCGCCATAGCCGAGAGCATACGGTTATCCGCGCCATCATTCAGCGATTGATGAAATTCGATATCGAGCAAGCGAAACCCGACTGGATCTTGAAAAAAAGCGCGGCCATCAACCGCATGTTTCATGATGCGTTCGCGTTGTTCAGGAGTTGCCCGCAACGCGCAAAGCCGCACCAATTCGAGATCGACAACCAAACGCGCTTCAAAATGTTCGTTCACATCAAAATCATTGGTCGAGAGCATGACATTGAAAGGCGCAATCAACCGGCTTGGTGAAAGATCAGTGACCGAATATCGCCCGCCCTGACGACTTTCAAGAATGCCCATGAGAGAGAGAGCTTTCAGTGCCTCGCGAAGAGCAGGACGTGAAATGCCAAAAGCAATGCCCATTTGTTGTTCTGTCGGCAAACGATCGCCTGGGCGCAAATTGCCAGATTTCACCATGGACAAAAGACGATGCGCGACTTGCTCGGAGATTGACCGGCGCTCACCCGATACGCCCGGTGCTTCCGCTTTTGGTGTGGGTTTTCGCGCTTGCGCAAAAAGCGTTGAAAAATCGAGATCGCTTTCAAGCGGCGTTTGTCTTGCCGCTATCGCGTCTCCAACGAGTTTTGCCGGTGCGCGTGCCATGTGCCGATTACAGTTTCATCTTGTAGAATTTGATTGCGTTTTCATGATAGATCAAACGCGTTTCATAGTCTGTAAGGCCAAGTTTCGCGAAGGCTTCGTCAAGCACATCAACCCATTCCTCCATGGTGGTGGATTGTAAGAGGATCGGATAATCGCCCGCATAGATTACACGTTCGGGTCCGAAAATATCGATCGTGGCAGCGATATAGGGAAAGAGTTGATCGCGATTCCATGTTGGTCCGGCATAGGGTGGGAGATCAGAGAGTTTCACCCACATATTTTTATAACGCGCGAGATCACGAAGATCATCGCGGAATTGGGTGAGCGCGCCTTGGGCGATGCCGGGCTTTCCGCAATGATCGAGAATGAGGGGAATCTGAGAAGAAATTTTCGGCACGAATTCGCGGATAATATCCATCTGCGTGTAGTTGGGATTGATATCGAAAGAATAATTGACTTTCTCCAAACAATTCACGCCTTCGATAAACTCGGCGCTCAAAGTCAACGCGCGCGGGTCTTTATCAAACTCCATGATGCGGCGAATGCCATGAACAGAAGGATGGTGATCCTTCATTTTTTGCAAAATCACTTCAACCTTTTTACCCCATTCGACCGGCGCCATCGGGATGATCGTTTTGATGCGTGGATCGCGCTTGGCTTCCTCTTCGACAAATTGAACTTCTTCAATATATTGACCGCCACCGTCCCAGAAGTCTGCAAAACATTCGAGAAACACCATCGCTTCGATTTTGAGTTTGCCGCAATCACGTTGGTAATCTTCAATATGATAGGGATGACCAAAAAGCGGATGCCCATCAAAGGCGGAATATTTCAGCCGCGTCTGATCCCAAATGTGAAGATGCGTATCAATGATCGGGAATTTGGGCACGGTTTTCTCCCTTATCGCGTGACTTTGAAATGCGGATCGACGGGCTTTAAGGTTAAAC
>JBJTCD010000098.1:0-13631 GCA_046091665.1 Hyphomicrobiales bacterium | reverse complement strand
ATTTAGTTCAATTTTTTCGCTCCGTTGGATTAGTCTCTTCTGTGACGTATCGAAACAGAGGGGGGACGCATGAAAGAAACAGGTTTTACCGCATCACTTTCTCATTTGCGGGCGCTTGAGCGACAAATTCTTTGGCTCTCGACCTATATGATCCATCATGCCAATCACATCCGCGTAAATGAAGACGGATTGAAAATTGGCGGACATCAAGCATCATCGGCTTCGCTAGTCACGATCATGACAGCGTTATGGTTTCATATTTTGAAGCCGGCGGATCGGATCGCGGTCAAACCGCATTCAGGACCCGTCTATCATGCTATTCATTATCTTCTCGGTAATAGAAACAGAGAGGCGCTCGAGAATTATCGAGGCTTTGGGGGTCTTCAATCCTATCCCTCGCGCACGAAAGATGGCGAAGATGTTGATTTTTCAACCGGCTCTGTCGGGCTAAGCGTCGCGCAGACTATTTTTGCTTCACTCGTTCAAGATTATGTCCGCTTGACGAAGCAAGAAAGTTATAAGCCTGAGGGACGCATCATTGCTTTTGTAGGAGATGCTGAACTTGATGAGGGCAATATCTATGAGGCTTTAATTGAAGGATGGAAGCAGGGGTTACGCAATTGCTGGTGGATTATTGATTACAACCGGCAAAGTCTTGATGCCGTGATCCGCGAAGGTCTATGGGAAAAGATCGAAACAATTTTCAGAAATTTCGGCTGGGACGTCATTATCCTAAAATATGGATCTCTGATGGAAGCGGCCTTTGAAGAGCCGGGTGGCGAAACCTTACGCAATTGGATCGACACATGTCCCAACCAACTTTACTCCGCCCTCTGTTTTCAAGGAGGTGCAGCGTTCCGAAAAAAATTACTTGATGATATTGGCGATCAAGGTCCCGTCACAGCGCTGATCGAAAAAAGAAGCGATGCTGACTTGCTAACATTAATGTCGAATCTCGGCGGTCATGATCTTCCTTTGATCATCAATACATTTGAGAATGCCAAATGCGATAAGCCAAAATGTTTTATCGCATATACAATCAAAGGGTTTGGTCTGCCGTTTCAGGGGCACAAGGACAATCACGCGGGCCTGATGACCCCTACGCAGATTGAAGCCTTCCAAACTGATCTCGGGATTCGCAAAGGTAGTGAATGGGATCCGTTCGAAGCTATTAAAGAATCTCAAGACGACATCAAAAAATGGGTTCATGATCGCGCGCAAGCGCTCAAAACTCAACGCCGGTTGCCTTCAGAAGTCATCGCCGTTCCGCAGAAGCTTGATTATCGAAGCGAAAAGAAGCTCTCTACCCAACAGGGATTCGGGTCCATTTTACAAAATCTTGCGCGTTCTGAACATCAACTTGCCAATCACATTGTCACCTGTTCGCCCGATGTCACGGTATCAACGAATCTCGGACCATGGGTCAATCGCCGTGGCCTTTTTGCTCATGAGAAAGTAGCCGATCTTTTCAAAAAAGAAAAAATCCCCTCTACTTTTTCTTGGGACTTTTCTCCGCAGGGTCAGCATTTCGAACTTGGTATCGCAGAGAATAATCTCTGTTTGTTACTCGCCGCACTTGGTCTCTCGCATAGTATGAATGGCGATCGATTGATTCCCATAGGTACCCTATATGATCCCTTCATTGCGCGGTGCCTCGATTCCCTCAATCATGCTTGTTATCAAGATGCCCGGTTCATTCTTGTGGGCACACCATCAGGTGTAACGCTTGCTCCTGAAGGCGGCGTTCATCAATCCATCAGCACACCGCTGATCGGCATGGCGCAGGACAGCCTCGCTTCCTTCGAACCTGCTTTTGTTGATGAGCTAGAAGTGATTATGCGCTGGTCATTCGCTTATCTTCAAAAGTCTCCCTCGAAAGAAAAAGACAAAAATTCGTCATGGGTAAGAGAAGAGAGTGGTGGCTCTGTCTATTTACGCTTATCAACAAGGCCCGTTGAACAAATCTCGCGCACGCTGTCTCCTGAAATCGAAGCCGACATGATTGATGGGGCCTATTGGCTAAGAAAACCGGGTCCCAATCCGGACTGCGTGATTATTGCGATGGGAGCCATAATACCAGAAGCGATTGAAGCCGTCGGCCAGCTCGCGGATAAAAGACGTGATGTCGGGTTGCTCGCGGTGACTTCGACAGACCGCTTGAATGCGGGATGGACCGCCGCAACAAGAGCCCGCGCGAAAGGCCATAATGTAACACCCCCAGCAATTGAACGACATCTTTCTTCACTTGCGCCACATACACTCCTCGTTACGGTGCTCGATGGACATCCGGCAGCCTTGTCATGGATCGGCGGTGTGCGCGGTCATCGCATGGTGTCGCTAGGTGTTGAACATTTCGGACAAAGCGGCACCATTCGTGATCTTTATCGTCACTTCGAAATTGATACGCGTGCAATTCTTGAAGCAGTACAATCTGCAACCGTAGGTCTACGAATTGTCTGAATTCCAATCTCATAGTCGTATTATCAAATTTTATATTGCATGTAACTATTATGGCCTTGAAAAATATATAACTTGCTTCATAAAAGATTTGTGTAGAATTTAGTGGTAGGCAGTAAAATCAATTTTCATATAGCTAAGATGTTAAATCAAAGTTAGAATTGGCAATTTTTTTGGATTAATAAAAATCGATGATTCCAATCGATTTTAGTATTGACCAAATTTCATCGCCAGGAATGACAATATCCCATCCTTCAAAAAATTTTCGTATTTGGGCGATATGATCTAAATCAGTTTTAATGAGATCGACTAATTTATTTTTTTCTTTTGTAGAGTTACAGTCTTGATATTTTTGAGCGCTTAATTTTATGCTCTCTACCAAGTCTTTAATGGCTGCGTGTGCAATGTCCCATAATTGCTTTTCCTTTTTGTTGCTTGGGCCTCGAATAAATACTTCTACCGTTCTTAAATCGATATGAATATGATCGGGATGAGGCAGAACATGATCAATGGAAAACCCTTTCTTTTTCATTAGTTCAATTTCTATAGACATAATGGCTTTATATTCCTGCATTTTTTCTACAATTTTTTCACTTCTTAAACGTTCCGTGTAATCAATTTGATGGCTTGTCTTGATCAAAAATTGCAGTGCCTTCATATCCCCGCTCAAGGCTTTTTTCTTTATCAAATCCAGCAAAGCTAAATAGATCGTTTTTGGTTGATCTCCCGTCCCATCATTTGCGGGGATAAAGGATTGCATCGATTGGGAGAACTGTAGATTGAATTGATCAAGTTTGACGAGTGGATTTTTATTCTTTGATCCTTTTGGGCGACCCTTGGGATTTCCAGATTTTCCCTTTTCAAACTGTGTTGCTTCTGGTGGTTTCCCATACCCCACATCGTATATCGCTGCGGTATTAAATTTTTTCTTCTGCATCTTAAAAGGCTTTCGTCGAATCTCTGCAAAACTTTCCAAAAAATTTAGAGGGGGATTTTTGCGCTGCTTGAATAATCATGACTTAATTTCAACTCACAATCATCCATACAACGAGCAACAATAGTTGTTCGTGCCCTCTGAATTTTGAAGGTTTCGCAAATGAAAATCTTAATCGACACAGCTATGAAACGGTTGTCGATTTTTCATTTACCTTGTACACTATTTGTTCCAAATTGGAAAGAGGATTTAAGCGTCTATTTCGTTGCGAGTGGGCTGATAAAAAGTTGGTGTGAAAAGCGGACATAATGTCCGGAATTTTATGTATCGTGACAGGCTGTGTTTTTGATTGCATGTAGTAGTCATTCCAATCCGTGGATTGTGGCATGGATAAATGACTAACAAATCAGGAGGACAAAGAAGAGTTGATTGTGATGCTAAACGGTGAAGTTAGTGCATGTATTCTTAAGTCAGAGAAGCTTCGATTCCGCCGCGTCACCTCGAAGGAATTTCCCTGTAAATTCCCTGTATTTTTTCAAAGCGACTTGATCGGGTTCGTGTCTGATTTTGTTCAGCGAGCGTTCACGGCAAGCGCTATAGGGGGAGGTATGCTTAATTACCCCTCCCTCTCCTTGGCCGTCTTTTGGGCCTTTTTGTCCTTTTCGCCTGTTCGGGCCGAAGGAGCGGGCGCGGCCTGTCTTTCCGACGCGGAATTGCGGGATTTGGTGAATTCGGGGCAGATTGTTCCTCAGATTTATGCGTTTCGTACGGCGCGGACCCAAACGGGAGGGGAGGTCGTCCGGGCGTCTTTGTGCCCCAAAGAGGCCGAATTGGTTTATATGATCACGACTCTTTCTAAAGACGGTAAGCTTAACCGAATTGATATCAGTGCGGTGACTGGCAAGCCGCTTACGCCTTAGGGATTTAGTGGTCATTTATGCGTTTGTTAGTTGTAGAGGATGATCGGGATTTGAACCGGCAGCTCGTTAAAGCGCTGGGTCAAGCGGGCTATGCGGTGGACTCGGCCTTCGACGGTGAAGAGGGGCAATTTCTCGGTGAGACGGAACCCTATGACGCTGTGATCTTGGATCTTGGTTTACCAAAAACAGATGGCGTCAGTGTGCTTGAAGCCTGGCGTGTGGCGGGACGTAAAATGCCGGTCCTTGTTCTAACCGCACGTGATGGCTGGAGCGACAAAGTTCGCAGTTTTGACGCGGGCGCCGATGATTACGTGACGAAGCCTTTCCATATCGAGGAAATTCTCGCCCGCCTCCGCGCACTTGTACGACGCGCGACAGGCCATGCGTCATCTGATCTTGTTTGTGGTCCGATCAGGGTTGATACCCGTGCGGGGCGGGTGCTCGTTAATGGTGAGCCCATTAGGCTCACGTCACATGAATATCGACTGATGTCCTATTTGATGCATCATATTGGTCGAATTATTTCGCGGACTGAACTTGTAGAACATTTGTATGATCAAGATTTTGATCGTGATTCGAACACGATCGAAGTGTTTATTGGCCGACTGCGCAAGAAGCTTGGTGTAGATGTCATCAAAACAATCCGTGGTCTTGGCTATTTGATCGAACCGCCACCGGCATCGTGATCGGTGATGCGTCCGTCTTCTTTCCCTTTCTCCCGCATTTCAATTGGTGTCCGCCTTGTTGTGACATCGGTTTTAAGCAGCATCATTATTCTCGTTGGTGCAGCTTTCGTGTTGTCTGAGATTTATCGTCGCGCCGCAGAACGGGCGTTTGACGAGAGACTATATGTCTATATCCAGTCGATGGCAGCAAGTATTGCCTCTAAGAATACGGCGAATGCTTTTGATCCTTATGGACTGGGTGATCCGCGTTTTACGTTACCTCTCTCTGGATGGTACTGGCAGATACGTATTGAAGGCTCTGCGCCACAGAATGTTTTTTCTTCGCTCTCGCTTTTTGGTGGGCGTCTCCCCCGACTTGAAGATCTTCATGTCCCTGCGCATGATGGCGCAAGTCGCGAGGGATATATAATAGGTCCTGACGAACGCCGCTTGCGGCTTGTGGAGCGCGCGCTTGAATTGCCGGATGGCGCTCGTTATCTCGTTCAAATTGCGGGTAATGCGGATGAGATCGAGCAAACCATCCAAAATTTCAAGAATGCATTATGGACAGCTTTTGCTCTTTTGGCTTGTGTCCTCGGTGTGATCACGATCTTCCAAGTTCGATTTGGTTTGCTTCCTCTTTCACGCCTGTCTTTACAAATTAGTTCCATTCGACGTGGTTTGAGTGATCATGTGGAAGGCGAATTTCCCGATGACATCGCGCCTGTTGCGAGTGAAATCAATCTTTTGATTGAGTCCAATCGCGACATTCTTGAACGCGCCCGTACGCAAGTGGGCAATCTGGCGCACGCGCTCAAAACTCCTTTAAGTGTGATCTTGAATGAGGCCTCCGGACAATCGACTTTATTGGCAGATAAGGTTCGTGAGCAGGCCGACATCATGCGTGATCAGGTCAATTGGCATTTGGAACGTGCGCGTGCCGCTGCGCGCGCGAGTGCCATCGGTGTCGCAACCGATATCGAACCTTTGCTTGCCGGTTTGCAGCGCACATTTTTAAAAATCTACGCCGCAAAAGGTCTTGCGATAAAAGTGGATTGCCCCACCGACCTTCGCTTCAGAGGCGAGAGTCGCGATTTTGACGATATGGTCGGAAATCTCGTTGATAATGCTGCAAAATGGGCGCGCCATTCAATCGTGATTCAAGCCATGGCACTTCCTGTTGTTGATGGTCGTAATTTTCTCGAAGTGATTGTGTCTGATGATGGGCCGGGTCTCCCTGTGGAGAAGCGAGCAGATGTGATGCGCCGTGGGCAAAGGCTTGATGAAACCGTCCCAGGATCAGGACTCGGATTGGCGATTGTGTCTGATCTGGCCAGTCTCTATGGCGGGGCGCTGTCTCTGGAAGATTCCGATTTTGGCGGATTGCGCACGCGTTTACGATTACCCTCCTTGTGATTTAATCGAAATAATGCCTGAAAATTGTCGGAATCTCATGTAATCTGCGCAATGCTGGTGGGAGATTTATGTGGCGCAACGTCACGAACTCACTTATCGAGCGAGATTTGGACAAGGGCTTCGGGGGTTTAAATGTCGATGAAATCGGCGATTGCGGTTTTTTTAGCAGCTGGATTGGCACTGGGCGTCGCGGGATGTTCGCAGACGACGGGCCCGAATGAGTCGGGCGGTACGATTCTTGGAGCGATCGCTGGGGGCGTGATCGGGAGCCAGATTGGCAAAGATAGCGGTAACACGGCAGCTATTATCGCCGGTACGATGCTTGGCGGCATGATTGGGAGCTCTATCGGCCGTGGCCTCGACGAGGAAGCGAAGCGTCAGGCCTTTGGTGCTCAATCCTTAGCTTTGAACAGCGGTCGTCAGACCAAATGGCAGGCACCGAGTGGTTCTTACGGTTTTGTGGAGCCTGGACCGGTTTACGCTGAGAACAGCCGTACCTGCCGCTCCTACACCCATAAGATCTATATCAACGGCAAGCCGGAAACCGGCACTGGCACGGCTTGTAAGGCTGCCGACGGTACCTGGGATATCGTAAACTGACGCGGGCGAACGCATCTTTTCAAGTTTCGGGGCGGGGCACACAGGTGCCTCGCCCCTTTTTTTATTTTTTTCGTGACCTTGCTCGTCTCTCAGCCTAACAAATATCCATGGTTTTCTGGTTGCTCGTCGCTTCATTTACTGGGTTCACCATCTTCGGATTGCTGTGGCCGCTCTCGCGGATTTTGCGTCATACACCCGATATTGATGATCGCGATTTTTATTCCCTTCAAATTGCGAATATCGATCAAGATCTCGCGCGCGGTCTCATTGCGCCCGACGCCGCCGAACAGGCGCGTAGGGAAGCGGCCCGTCGGTTACTTGCCTCTGAGACCGATCGAAAAATCGCCCCATCTGATTTTTCCAATGAAAAACGTCGCCGAATTGTGGCTGTTCTCCTGATCTTTGGGGTGCCACTCGGGGCCTATTCGCTCTACACCTATACTGGTTCACCTGGTTTGCCGGATCAGCCGCTTTCGGCGCGTTTAGATGGCTTTGCAAAAGACGCCGATCTTTCAACATTAATCACGCAAGTAGAGACTCGGCTCGAAACCCACCCCGAGGATGGTATTGGCTGGGCAACGATTGCGCCGGTTTATGTCTCGACGGGTCGCTTTAGTGAAGCAATCACCGCTTACACGAAGGCCATCAGTCTTTTAGGGGAAAGTGCAGATCTTCGCTCAGGGCTCGGCGAAGCGCGTATGGCTGCTGCCGACGGAATCGTCACGGCTGAGGCTTTGAAAGATATAGAAAAAGCTCTGGCGATTGACCCCAAAAATCAACGTGCTCAATATTACCAGGCGGTTGCTGCTGAGCAGGATGGAGATACGCCACGTGCGCTATTGCTTTATCAAGCGCTTGCAACTCATATCCCGCCCGACTCCGAACCAGGACAATTGATTGCGCGTCGTATCGATGCGCTGACGGGGAAGGCGCAATCTGCGCTGCCGGATGAAACAACCGACCAGGGCGCGATGATCCGTTCAATGGTTCAACGCCTTGATGATAAATTATCGAAAGACGGTTCTGATCTTGACGGCTGGTTGCGATTGATGCGCGCTTACCAAGTCTTAGGTGATGGCGACAAAGCGAAAGCTGCACGTGATCGTGCCAAAAATGCCTTCACCAATGACCAAGCTGCCGTCGCAAAAATCGATGCAGCCGCTCGCGATTTGGGATTGAAATAAGGTAAAGAGATGACGCGTAAACAAAAGCGACTTTCTTTAATTGTAGCCGCAGGTCTCATTCTTGCGAGTTCTGCCGCGTTGATTCTATACGCGCTCAATGACCGGATTGTCTTTTTTTATACGCCCTCCGATTTAACCAAACAGGTTATTGGACCGGGGACGCGCGTGCGGATCGGTGGTCTCGTCGATGTTGGAAGTGTTGATAAATCCGCTTTGCCTCTGATTAAATTTGCGATCACCGACGGTGATGCGAAATTACCCGTGGTGTATAAAGGTTCTTTACCGGACCTCTTTCGCGAGGGGCAGGGTGTGGTTTCAGAAGGTGTCATAACGCCGGATCATGTTTTGCAAGCCGATACGGTTCTCGCAAAACATGACGAAAATTATATGCCGAAAGAAGTCGCGGACGCCTTGAAAGAAAAAGGTGTCTGGCAAGGTGGTATACCAAAATGAATGAAGGCACGTCATGATCATCGAACTTGGACATTATGCGCTCATTCTGTCGGTGATGACGGCTTTGGTGCAATGCGCATTTCCATTATGGGGCGCGGTCCGCCAAGATCCTTGGCTACAAAGCATGGCGCGTATTTCGGCCTTTGTTACATTCGCGCTTGTTGTGTTGAGTTATAGCGCATTGACTTACGCTTATCTGAGTTCAGATTTTTCTGTTGCCAATGTTGTCTTGAATTCTCATTCCACAAAACCATTGATCTATAAAATCTCAGGCGTCTGGAGCAATCACGAAGGCTCTATGATGCTATGGGTTCTAATCCTCACTTTCTTTGCCGCCCTCGTTGCTTTTCGTAGCGAGGGGATGCCTGAGCGTCTTCTTGCGAGCGTTCTCTCCGTTCAGGGCGCAATTGCTTTTGCATTTTTAATTTTTATTGTTCTTACATCCAATCCTTTTTTGCGCGTTGGCGATCCACCTGCCGATGGTCAAGGTTTAAACCCGATCCTTGCCGATCCGGGTCTCGCCATTCATCCACCCCTTTTATATCTCGGCTATGTTGGTTTCTCGGTCGCTTTTTCTTTTGCGATTGGCGCTTTAATTCATGGAAGAATTGATGCGATTTGGGCGCGCTTTGTTCGCCCTTGGACGTTACTCGCATGGATCTTTCTCACGCTTGGCATCGCGATGGGGTCCTATTGGGCTTATTATGAGTTGGGTTGGGGCGGCTGGTGGTTCTGGGATCCTGTCGAAAATGCATCCTTGATGCCGTGGCTCATGGGCACAGCCTTATTGCATTCGACCATCGTGATGGAAAAGCGTGATGCGCTAAAAGTATGGACGATCTTACTTTCAATTCTGACATTCTCCCTGTCTCTTCTGGGCACATTTCTGGTGCGCTCAGGGGTCATCACGTCCGTTCATTCCTTCGCGAGCGATCCGGGGCGCGGTCTTTTTATTCTGGGCATTCTGGTTGTCTTCATTGGCGGCGGTCTTTTGATGTTTGCTTTGCGTGCTTCATCGCTCAGGCAGGGTGGCTTATTTGCGCCCGTATCACGTGAAGGCGCATTGGTTCTCAACAATCTCTTCCTTGCGGCTTCGACGGTGGCCGTCCTTGTGGGAACGCTCTATCCTCTCGTGCTTGAAACTTTTTCAGGCGCAAAAATCTCTGTCGGTGCGCCCTATTTCAATCTCACCGCAGTGCCTTTGTTTATTGTTCTTTTGGTTCTCGTTCCTTTTGGCCAGTCACTCGCTTGGAAGCGCGGCGATCTTCTTGGCGTCATGCAAAGACTTCTCTTTGCCTTCGGGATGTCTGTCCTTGCGGCATTGATTGTTTTCGCATTTACCACAGGCGGCCCCGTGATGGCCCCGGTGGGTATTGGATTGGGTCTCTGGATGATCCTCGGTTCGGTAACAGATGTTTCTATTCGTATTTGGCCGCGTCGGTTTGATATCAGCATAATGATTTCACGTGCATGGGGATTGCCTCGCTCGGCATGGGGAACCGCTTTGGCGCATGCGGGGCTGGGAATTTCGGTTATCGGTATTGCTGCCACTGCGTGGGGTGTTGAGCATATTTCAATCACCAAAGCCGGAGAGAAGATTTTTGTTGGACCTTACACTGTGGCTTTGGAGACGAGCTTTAACCGATCCGGACAAGGCTTTCGCGAAGAGGGCGCTCGGTTTCTGATCACGCGCGATGATCTCGCTCTCGGTGAGCTTGAAACATCGAAACGTGTTCATGCGGGACGCGAGATGCCTACGACTGAAGCGGGGATTGAGACTTTTGGGTTTGGTCAACTTTATGCGAGCTTGAATGAAATTCTTCCCGATGGCCGCGTCAGCGTCCATTTCTATTGGAAACCCCTTGTGACATTGATTTGGGGCGGTTCTCTTGTGATGGCTCTTGGAGGCGCGCTGTCCCTTTCGGATCGGCGTGTTCGGATCACTGCGGCTGAGCGCGTTTCACGTGCACCAGGAAAGAGCCGCGGAGCACCCGCATGATCCGGCGTATTGTTTTACTCTTTGCTATTGTTGTTTTTAATGCTGCTGCGTTCGCCGTTGAGCCAGATGAAATATTGCAAGATCCGGCGCTTGAGGCGCGCGCGCGTTCAATCTCTGCAGAACTTCGTTGCCTCGTTTGTCAAAATCAATCCATCGATGATTCGCACGCGCCGCTTGCGCGTGATTTGCGATTGCTCGTTCGTGATCGGTTAAAGGCCGGGGAAAGCGATCATCAAATTCGACAATATCTCGTCGAACGTTACGGCGAATTTATTTTGCTGAAGCCAAGATTTGCAACCGATACGATTATTCTGTGGGGCGCACCGTTTTTGGCACTCTTGCTAAGCGGTTTTTTTATTTGGCGTGCGGCGCAACGTCGCGGCGCTCTTTTGCGGTCGGATGCCCCATTAACGGATGACGAACAGGCGCGTCTGGACCGGATTCTTGCGAACAAAAACCGGAGCCGCTGAAACCTTAACAATTTTTCATACTCGAGTGACATCGCTGTAAGGTGTCACTTGTCATTAATCGCTCTCATAGTCCGGTAGCTAATGCCGGAACTCGATTTTGAAACATGGAGTGAGCGAAATGAACGAGACTCTTCGTAATATTTCAAAAAAGCGCCCGGCACTTCGTGCGCGCCTCATGGCCGGCGCAGCCATTCTGATGGGCCTTGGTGTCGTTGTTCCTTTTATTTCTGAATTGAAGCCTGTACCGGCCTATGCCGACACACAAAATATCGCGCCGGCAATGCCTTCTTTTGCCGATATCGTTGAGCGCGTTCGGCCGGCAGTCGTGTCTGTAAAAGTCAAAGTTGAGGCTACGGCAGATTCTAATGACGAAGAGGGATCGATGATGATCCCTGATTTGCCACCGGGGCACCCGCTTGAAAAATTCTTCAAACAGTTTCGTGACGGGCGCGGTGGTCATAAAAATGGTCCTAAGCAATTCGGAATGTCACAAGGTTCCGGCTTTTTCATTTCTGCCGATGGGTATGTCGTCACCAATAATCACGTCGTTGAAAATGCTGTTACTGTGACACTGACAATCGATGATGGCAAAACACTTGATGCCAAGATTATCGGCCGTGATCCGAAAACCGATCTGGCTTTATTGAAAACAGATCAAGGCGGGAATTTCCCCTTCGTTCCCCTTGCGAATTCTGCACCGCGCGTTGGTGATTGGGTCGTTGCTGTTGGCAATCCTTTTGGACTTGGTGGAACTGTGACGGCTGGCATCGTGTCCGCGCGTGGTCGCGATATCGGCTCGGGTCCCTATGATGACTATATCCAAATTGATGCGCCCGTGAATCGCGGCAATTCCGGCGGTCCAACCTTCAATCTCAAAGGTGAAGTCGTTGGCGTGAATACGGCAATTTATTCGCCTTCAGGCGGAAGTGTCGGTATTGCCTTCGCAATTCCCTCTGAAACGGTTGGGAGCATTATTGGATCATTGAAAGAGGGTGGTTCAGTTGCTCGCGGATATCTTGGTGTTCAGATTCAACCCGTAACGCCTGAGCTGGCTGATAGTCTTGGGTTGAAGGAACCAAAGGGCGCGTTGATTGCGGAAACGCAGCCGGGAACGCCCGCTTCTGATGCTGGGCTAAAACCCGGTGACACGATCATCGCTGTCAATGGTGAAGCGATGGCGAGCCCGCGCGATGTGACGCGCCATGTGTCGCAAATCAAGCCAGGGGACAGCGCAAAAATCACTTATTTGCGTCAAGGTAAAGAACAGGTCGCAACGATTAAATTAGCGGCTTTGCCTGAAGCAAAGATGCAGACCGCTGATTCCGCTTTGGCAAAAGCCTCACCAGCCTTCGGCCTTGCATTGGCGCCGGCTAAAGACGGCAGCGGAGTCCTCGTAACGGATGTTGATCCCAATGGTATCGGTGCCGAAAAGGGAATCGGGAAAGGTGACATCATTCTCGAAGTGGCCGGCAAGAGCGTGATGAAGCCCTCTGACGTTCGGGCCGCGATTGATGAAGCCAAAAAGGAGGGGCGTAAGGCTGTGGTTCTTCGGGTGAAGGGCGAGGATGGAATGCGCTTCGTTGCGCTAGCCTTTCCGAAGGGCTGAGTTCTTCTAAGCGGGACTCGCTTTAAAAGTCCTCCGGGGCGAGGTCCCGTTATCAAGCGGCAGATCCGGTTGTCTATCCGGCTCTGCCGCTTTTTTCTTGACCCTTGCAAAGAAAGCAGACCAAGTGTTGGTTATTATGAAGCTTTTGCTCATCGAAGACGACGCCTCGGCTGCGGCTTATCTGGTCAAAGCCTTTCGGGAATTGGGCCATTCGATCGACCATGCGCCGGATGGCATAGACGGTTACACAATGGCGAGTGATGGCCGTTATGATGTGTTGATAGTTGATCGCATGATTCCGCGTATGGACGGTCTCGCGCTGATCCGCGCCTTGCGTGAACAATCGATTGAAACCCCTGTTCTTATTCTTTCCGCACTCGGACAGGTGGATGACCGCGTGAAGGGGCTTCGCGCCGGTGCCGATGATTATCTTCCCAAACCTTATGCTTTTTCCGAGCTTCTTGCGCGTGTGGAAATTCTCTCTCGCCGGGCGCGGGTCACCCCTACCGAGGAAACAATTTTTCGAGTGGCGGATCTGGAACTTGATCGCCTTTCGCATCGCGTCACGCGGGCGGGTGTCGATATTGAATTACAACCCCGCGAATTTCGCTTGCTTGAATATCTTATGCGACATGCGGGACAGGTCGTGACACGGACCATGCTGTTGGAACAAGTGTGGGACTATCATTTTGATCCGCAAACCAATGTCATTGATGTTCATGTTTCACGCCTGCGGTCGAAAATCGATAAAGGTCATGATGTTCAATTAATTCATACAGTGCGTGGTGCGGGATATACGATCCGTGAAACGAATAGGTAGAATTTTTCGGACAACCGCATTTAAATTGGCCATCGGCATTTTGCTGATCTTCACGGTTTTTGCTGTTACACTTCTTTTTTACGTCGGCTTTCGCGCGCAAAGATTGC
>JBJTCD010000097.1:0-65500 GCA_046091665.1 Hyphomicrobiales bacterium | reverse complement strand
GAGAAGGGTCTCATTCTTTTAACATGCGGCATCTACAGCAATGTCATCCGCTTCTTGTCACCGATCACGATTCAAGATTCGGTATTTACTGAAGCGCTCGACATCATCGAAACTTCAATCCGCGAAATATCAAAGGCGGCGCATAAATTTAACTAGTTTGATATGTGACGAACGCCGCCTTGATCGGCCGATCATTGAAACATCGTTATTATGGTTCCAAGTAAGGTGCCAAGATTGGCCCGCCATTTCCGCAAAGAAGCGGGTCTTTCCGACGAGATGAGCCCCGTGGTCAGGCGTCTGGCGATCGTCGCAAATGACCAAGAAACGGGCGGGGTTTCAGAGCCGAAATTGAGGGCAAAATAGAAGTCGAAAAGTCCAAGATCCGAACAAAAGCGTCAAACTCGTTTTGAAAAAGTGTCAAACTTTTTCAGGCAACCCTCGCTAAGTCATTGAAAACAATTGCGCCTCGGGCAAAAATGAACATCTGCCAATGCGATTTTCTGTCGCGTTGAGGCTATAGGTTTGCTAAAAGCGCGCCCGCACCATAAGGATCAGGCGTCGTGTCCACCCCGTCCCAAGCTTTGCCCGTGACAGATCTATTCGAGGCGGCCGGTTATCACCGGATCGAGCCCGATATTCTGCAACCGGCCGATATTTTTCTCGATTTATCGGGCGAAGAAATTCGTCATCGCTTGCTGTTGACCACTGACAATGAGGGGCGTGAATGGGCTTTGCGTCCCGAATTCACCATTCCCGTTGCGCGGGCTTATCTCGCTTCCGGTACTCTCAAAGAAGCGGGTTTTAGCTATTACGGGCCTGTATTTCGTGCGCGCTCGGGTGAGCCGAGTGAATTCATTCAAGCCGGAATTGAATCTTTTGGCCGCGTCGACGCTGAAGCCGCCGATGCTGAAATACTTGCGCGCGCGCTTGAAGCGTTGCGTGCAGTTGACGAAACAAAATATGAAATCCGTTTGGGTGATATGGGTCTCTTCACCGCTTTGCTTGAAGCGCTCGGGTTGCCCGCGGTGTGGCAACGTCGTTTGCGTCGCGCTTTTGCGAAAGGCGCGCTTGATGCCTCTTCGCTCGCGTCCTTTGCGAATGAAGAAATCGAACCGAGTGAACATGCAGGTTTGTTAAAAGCCATGCAGGGACAAGATCCTCGTGCCGCGCGTGGCTTTGTTGAAGATCTTTTGAAGATCGCGGGCATCTCTTCGGTTGGCGGACGGAGTGCTGGCGAGATTGCTGAACGTTTTTTGTCGCAAGCTTCGCGTGAAGATGAAGGGTCTTTCTCCGAAGACTCACGCTCTGTGCTTCAGCGGTTCTTGGCGATTGAAGGGGATCCCGATTCTGTGGCTCATTCTTTGCGGTTGTTAAATGATGAGGCCGCCCTTCACATTGATCCCGTCATTGACGCGTTTGAAACGCGTGCCGGATTTTATGCTGCCCGCGGTGTTAATTTGAATGACGTGTTTTTCTCGGCGCGATTTGGCCGCAATCTCGATTATTATACCGGGGCAGTATTTGAAATTCGCCGCAAGAGTGATCAACGCGTGATTGTCGGTGGCGGTCGTTATGACCGACTGTTGAAATTGCTTGGCGCTGCGGACGTTATTCCGGCTGTAGGCTGCGCGGTGTTTATTGATCGATTGCAAGGAGGCGCGGCATGAATGCGACGCGTCAAGACACCCCTCTTTTGATCGCTTTGCCGTCAAAAGGCCGCTTGCAAGAAAACGCTTTTGCCTTTTTTGCGCGCGCGGGCTTGGCGCTTCAACAATCGCGTGGTGCGCGTGATTATCGGGGCGCCATCGAAGGCCTCAAAGATGTCGAGGTTCTCTTTTTATCGGCCTCAGAAATTGCGCGTGAACTGGCGTCAGGTGGCGTGCATTTCGGAATCACGGGCGAAGATTTGATCCGCGAGTCGATTGCGGATGCGGATCAACGGCTTGAACTTGTTGCACCGCTTGGTTTCGGCCATGCGAATGTGGTTGTCGCTGTGCCGCAAGCCTGGATTGATGTGCGCACAATGGCCGATCTTGAAGATGTCGCTTCCGCCTTCCGTCAACGGCATGGCCGCAAAATGCGTGTGGCGACAAAATATATCAATCTGACGCGCCGCTATTTTGCCGAGCATGGTGTTACGGATTATCGTATTGTTGAAAGCCTTGGTGCGACTGAAGGTGCACCTGCGGCGGGCACTGCAGAACTCATTGTCGATATCACGACAACAGGCGCAACGCTTCAAGCCAATGCGCTTAAAGTGCTTGATGATGGTGTGATGCTGAAAAGCGAAGCTAATCTCGTAGCGTCCCTATCTGCTTCATGGACAAGCGCGCAGCGTCGTATTGCGCGCTCGATCTTGGCGCGCATTGCTGCAGAAGAAGAAGCACGCACAAACCGCGCGGTGAGGGCTGCATTTCGCACTGTGCCTTCAAATTTGGCGGCGGAAGCGATGGCGCGTTTTGGCGTTGTGGTTGTCGCGTCACAGGATGATGAAATTGCGTTTCATTGTCCGAAAAAGAAAATCTTCGATGTCAGTGAATGGTTGATCGCGTCAGGCGCGGCGCGTGTGGCGGTGGCGCATCTTGATTATGTGTTTACATCAACCAATCTCTTGGCAGATCGGTTGGAAGCGCGTCTCCAGCGTCAATGAATCATGTATTGGGTGATGTGGTGAAGAAGAGAAGAGGTAGAGCGATGAAGCACAATCGTCTGGTTCTGTTGAGCTTTATGATGGCTCTTGCCTCTATCATCTTCACTGCGTCTTTGGTTGCTCAAGAGCAACCCCCTGCGGGCAAATCGGGTGGGTTAATACCGATGCAGCCCAAGCAATTTCCAGTGGGCGTGCAATGGGTGCTCGTGTCGCTCAATGGAAAATCAGTGGGACTCAATCAACCAACCTTGCAGCTTGATGCGCAATTGCGCATGCGCGGTTTTGGCGGTTGCAATACATTTTCAGCCGTTGCCTATCCGCTCAAAAACCAAGGTCTAGCGGTTGGTCCGCTCGCGCTTACGCGCAAGGAATGCGCGAAAGCCGAAATGGATCTTGAAAAAGCCTATCTGCTCACTTTACGCACGACTGCGAAATGGGAAGAACGTGAAGGCAGTCTCATTCTTGTTGGCCAAGCAGGCGAATTGAAATTCGATCGGGCTTTGTTCTGAGCCGATTTCAGGCTTCACATCAAAGCGCCTCACAGCTCGCGCGGTGTGAACAGTCCCTTGTCATTCCCTTCGAGTCGGATCGAGCGAGCATGGAACGCTTTCAAAGTCGAGCGATGACCGATCGAAATGATCGTTGCGCCAGGCAAATTCACTTTCAACATTTCATAGAGGCGATTTTCGCTCTCCTCATCGAGCGCGCTTGTGGCTTCATCAAGAAAGAGCCATTCAGGTTTTGCAAGAAGAGCCCGCGCCATCGCGATGCGTTGTTGCTCGCCGCCTGACAAACGCTGCGCCCAGATCGCCTCTTCATCAAGTGCGCCGGATAATTTACCGAGTCCTACAAGTGTGAGAGCGGCAAGGATTGCATCGTCAGAATAAAAATCAGGAGCGGCGGGATAGGAGATCACCGCACGCAATGTGCCTTGTGGCAGATAGGGCTTTTGCGGAAGCAACATCAATGACGCGTGTTCGGGTAAACGAATTGATCCTTGTCCGTAAGGCCAGATGCCTGATAGCGCACGAAGCAAGGTCGATTTGCCTGAACCCGAGGGACCCGAAATCAAAACGGAATCGCCTTGGCGGAAAGTGAGATCTGCTTCAAGAATGGTCACGCCATGCGGCAAGGAAAGTCGAAGCGCGTCAACGTGAAGATCGGTTGAAGGCACTGTGAAGCGTTCAATATGAGGTGGCGTTGTGCCAAGTGAACGCGCATGTTCAAGCGCTTGATCAAAACTTGTGAGACGTTTTACCACCGAGAGATAATCCGCGACCGATGTATAGGCATCAATGAAGTAACTCAATGCGCCTTCAACGCGGCCAAAGGCACTTGCTGTTTGGGTGAGGACACCCAACTGAATCTTACCGATAAAATAAAAGGGAGCGGCAACAATATAGGGAATAAAGGGGCTGATCTGTCCATAAAAAGCAGTGAAGGCCATCAAGATTTTTCTGACTGAAACGATGGCCAAAAAATTTCGAATAACATCACCGAAGCGTGACATCAGCAGCCGCTGTTCAGTCGGTTCGCCGCGAAGGAGCGCCACTTGTTCGGCATATTCACGCAAACGCGCGAGCGAAAAGCGGAAGCTCGCTTCATATTTTTGCTGGTTGAAATAAAGTCCGATCAAGCGGCGTCCGATGAGATGGGTTATCAGTGTGCCAAAACCTGAATAGAGACAAGCAACCCAGAACAAAAAGCCCGGGATCGCAACATCGGTGCCGGGGATAGTGAAATTCGAAGAGATCGACCACAGGATGATTGAAAAGGAAACGAGTGAGCTCAGCGTTGCGATCAATGAGATCGATAAATTATAAGTGCGGCTAATGAACATATCGACGTCATCGGCGATACGTTGATCGGGATTGTCGGCGCTGTTGCCTTGAAGAGCCAACCGATAGTGACCGCCATCACCGAGCCAATCTCCGACATAACGTTCTGTGAGCCAGCGCCGCCAGCGGATCATTAATTGCGATTGGATTACATATTCTACGATTGCCGAGATTATATAAATCAGCGCCCAGAAGAGAAACACCGTATAGAGAAGCCGCCAGAAGAGCTCGCTGTTTTTTTCTTCTAACGCGTTAAACCAATCGCGATTGAAATAGGAAAGACGCACAGAAATTCCGACTTGCGCTTGGTTTATGAGGACTAAGAACACAACAAAGCCGCGCGAGAGCGTTTGTTCGCGGATAGTAAATGCGGGAAGTGGCCAAGGGCGAATGGTGACTTTTGTAAGGCCGTCAAAATAGCGATCCGCAATCCGCATGATCGCGGCGATGCCGGGAATATACGAGATGGCGTGAATGATGAGGCCGAAGACGCCCACAGTGATGGGAAGACTGTCAGGCGGCAGAAATGACGCGAAGGTCTCCGGCCAGAGGCCGCGCTCGGCCAAAGTTAAGATCGTACCAAAAACAACAAATTCAGAGGCAAAGATCGCCGCAAGAATTTGAAGAAAACGCGACATCAAGGCACTGCGCCAAGTTGTTAAACTCAACAAGAGGCCAACAACAGCGAGATCAAGTCCGTCTGTGGTTTGATGAAGTGCTGCCAGCGCAAAAAGCGTGAGCGATAAAAGTGCGACAAGTGTGGCGAGGCGATGCATGATGAGGGTTAATCCTTATGCAATGCGAGAGATTACGGTGCGAAGCCTAAAAGGCGGGAGGGGAGAGTTTCAATCGCTTCAACGCCGACATTGGCAAAGGCGACGCGCAAATGCGTTTCTTGATGCGGACCGAAATAGGGGCCGGGCAGTGCGAGTACACCGCGCTCTTCGGCAAGCCGCTCGGCAACGCGCCTGACCGGTGTATCGGAGAAGGGATGCGCGACATAGGCAAAATAAGCGCCGATGGAATCAAGCCGCCAGCCATTGATCTTTGTCATGGCTGAAGTGAAGGCTTTCGCACGGCGTTCGATCTCGCTTGTATTTGCCGAGCGCCATTCAGTTGTGTGCGGAATCGCCCAAGCGAGCGCGTGTTGAGCCGCGCGCGGTGCGCAGATTTGTACACAATCAATCACTTTGCCGATTTCATCGAGAATCGAACGCCCACCGATGATGGCGCCGACGCGATGACCCGGCACACAATAGGCTTTCGAAAAACTATAGAGCGAGATGACGTTGTTCTGCCAATCACGCTCATTGAAGAGATCATGTGGCGTGCCATAAGACTCGTTCAGAAAATCGCGATAGGTTTCATCAACCACGAGCCAGATATTTTTCTCACGCGCAAGTTTTGCAAAGGCTTGAATAACGGTGCGCGGATAGATGGCACCCGTCGGATTATTCGGCGTGACGAGTATAATCGCGCGAGTCTTCTTATCAATCAGCGCACGCGCATCATCAATATCGGGGATAAAATTCTGTTCCGCCTTGCAGAGTAGTGCGCGTGGTTCAACGCCAAGCATATCCAGCGTCATTTGATGATTGAAATACCAAGGCGCTGGGAGAATGAAATTATCACCCGCTTTGGCAAGCGTCATGGCGATCAGCACAAAGGCTTGATTGCATCCTGATGTGATCGCAATCTCATTCGTTTGCACCTGCGACGCATAACGTGCCGACACATCCGCTGCGAGTGCTTGGCGTAAATTTTCGTCGCCATAAATATCGCCATAACACGCGGCAGCAAGTGTGCCTGCGGCTTCGCTCAGTCGTTTCAGGATATCCTCATGCGGCGGATAGCCGGGCACCGCTTGCGACATGTCGATCAACGGCCCCCGCGATCCGTCATAACGCCGTGCCCAGCCTTGCGCCTCGGGGATGGGCGG
The DNA here is from genome assembly GCA_046091665.1 of Hyphomicrobiales bacterium. Classification (GTDB taxonomy): domain Bacteria; phylum Pseudomonadota; class Alphaproteobacteria; order Rhizobiales; family Beijerinckiaceae; genus CAIUPE01. The sequence continues at coordinate 59,073 of JBJTCD010000097.1, read as the reverse complement.
CGAACCTGTATCGCGGACAAGGGTGTTAAACGGCGTCATGGACGAATCCTATCGATACTCGAGCTCTTCTTGTTTAGCCGAGCCATGCTTTCTGCGCGAGGCATTATGTATGATCAAAACGCGCTTTGTCGTGGAAACTCGTCTACCAATTCCGTAATCTCGGCGATAAAGTGGCTGCAAATGACAGGGACGAGATCAATGCCAGATCAGAAAAAACTTGAAGCGCTGCGCGCAAAATATGCCACGGCGTCGGGTGGTGATATTTTCGATCCCGAATTCAAGCGCGTGGCGGATACGGTTTTTACCGGTGAGCGGCGCAAATGGCCTTTCGCTGAACCTGCGACATTTTGTGGCGCGCCTTACCGGCCTGAGGCTTATGCAGAAAAATTCAAAGATCTCGATGTGGCGCTCATTGGCGTGCCGATGGATTTGGGGGTCACAAACCGGTCTGGCGCCCGGCTCGGTCCGCGTGCGGTACGCGCGGTTGAACGTGTCGGTCCGTTCGAACATGTGTTGCGGCGAATGCCGGTGGCGTCTTTGCGCGTGGCGGATGTCGGTGATGTTCCGTTCCGTTCGCGCTATTCGCTTGAATCATGTCACGAAGATTTGGAAGCCTATTACAATCTCGTGCTTGATGCCGGTGTTGTGCCGGTGTCATGCGGCGGCGATCATTCGATCACGGGATCGATCTTGAAGGCCATTGGCCGCAAAGAACCGGTTGCGATGATTCATATCGATGCGCATTGCGACACGTCGGGGCCATATGAAGGTTCGAAATTTCATCATGGCGGACCATTTCGCAAAGCGGTGCTCGATGGTGTACTTGATCCCGAGCGTGTCATACAAATCGGTATTCGCGGTGGTGCGGAATATCTGTGGGAATTCTCTTATGAGAGCGGCATGACCGTCATTCACGGCGAAGAAATTCCGAAGCTCGGTATTGAAGCGATTATCAAACAAGCGCGCGCTGTTGCGGGCAATGGTCCTGTCTATGTGACATTTGATATCGACTCACTCGATCCCGCCTTCGCGCCCGGAACCGGCACGCCGGAAGTGGGCGGCCTTACTACGCGTGAAGCGCTTGAAATTCTCCGCGGCCTCCAAGGGCTTGATATTGTCGGCGCGGATATTGTCGAAGTCGCGCCGCAATATGATGCGACGACGAACACCGCGCAGGCGGGAGCGCAAGTGATGTTTACGTTGTTGAGCCTTGTCGATATCGCGATTGAGGAGAGGCGGAAGCGAACCTGAACCGTCATTGCGAGGAGCAAAGCGACGAAGCAATCCAGTCCTTTCTTGAATCATCAACTGGATTGCTTCGCATTCGCTCGCAATGACGGTTTGAATAAACGTTACACCCTACACCCTAACCCCTACACCCTCACCAGAGTCCCCAATGTCCACCACACCAAAACTCTTCACGCCTGTCTCAATCGGCCCCGTCACCGCGCCAAACCGCATTGCGGTGGCGCCGATGTGCCAATATTCAGCCGATGATGGCTCGATGACAGATTGGCATCTGCAACATCTGATGAATTTGACGATGTCGGGTGCTGGCCTTGTGATGATTGAAGCGACGGGCGTTGAACGTCGCGGCCGCATCACCCATCATTGTGTTGGTCTTTATTCAGATGCGAATGAACGCGCGATGGCGCGTGTTCTCGCTGCCGCGCGCGCGGTGCAACTGCCGGGCACGTTGATGGGTATTCAATTGCAGCATGCAGGTCGTAAAGCATCAGCGCAAAGGCCTTGGGACGGAGGCGCTGCCTTAAAAGCAGAGCACGATCCTTGGCAGACGGTGAGTGCATCGGCAAAAGCGTTTGGTGCGAATTGGCACACGCCTGAAGCGCTTGATGAAGCGGGCATTGTGCGAACCATTGAAGCTTTTGTGCAAGCGGCGAAACGCTCTGTGCGTCTTGGTATTGATGTGATCGAACTACACATGACACATGGCTATCTCGTGCATCAATTTTTCTCTCCGCTTTCAAATGTGCGGACTGACAAATATGGCGGTTCGCTTGAAAACCGCATGCGCTTTGGCCTTGAATTGATGGATGCGGTTTATGCCGCTGTTCCGAAAAGCACGGCTGTGGGTGTCCGCATCGCCGCAAGCGATTGGATGGAGGGCGGCGTGACGGTTGATGAAGCCGTCACCTTCACCGCAAAACTCAAAGAGCGTGGTGCTGCATATGCTTGTGTCAGTTCAGGCGGTTTGGATCCCGCAGCGCATGTGAAAGTGGGACCGAATTATCAAGTCGGTTTTGCTGATGAGATCAAAAAGAAAACCGGTATCACAACACGTGCGGTGGGCATGATTGTTTCACCACAGCAAGCGGAAGAGATTCTTGAAAACGGACAGGCTGATCAGATCGCATTGGCACGTGCGTTTCTCGATAATCCGCGTTGGGGGTGGCACGCGGCCGATGCGTTGGGTGTCGATCTTAAACGCCCGCCGCAATATGACCGTGCGCGCAAAGCGCTTTGGCCCGGCGAGGCACTGAAGCACCACTAACGAGCTGCACCCGCCTTTTTATAAGCTGTGGATAGATCTGTGGACAGGTTGTGGAAAACCTGTTTGCGCGGGGTCGTACAACTCTTGGAAAATCCGAGGAAAGACGGGGAAGAGCCTGTTGAAAGGCATCGGATATCAGCGGGACGATCTGTGGATTTTCCGGTCGTTGACGGATGCTCCTAGCCGGAAAAGCCTAAATTTTGTGGCTCCTGCGAGCAGGGTAGACCGCTTCGCCAAGACCGCATGACGGGGATCCGGATAGCCCGTTAGGAGAGCTTTTTGCGTTAAAAATGTAGTTTTCATGCTTTCAATAAGGCCCGGACGCGGTGAAAGCGGCAATAAGCCCGCTTCGCTGGCCTCGTAAATTTGGCCGATCCCGTCGAACAAAGCGATCGGCCAAGAGCCCGTCGGCACAAGGCCCGCGCCGATGATTAAGCAATAATCCGCGCGCGCGGCCAAAGCCCCCGCTTTGACCATGTCGGCCCATGTCCCTTCGACCACGACACGTGCCGTGCCTGCCGCTTCTGCCATGTCATCCACACGGGTTGAGGGCGGTCCCACAATGACGGCATCGCGCAATACGCCCTCGGCAATGCCCGCAACAAGCGCTGCAAGCGTTTCAATGAGCGCCGGGTCATCATCAGGCATGGGGATCACAACGGAAATCATGGATCAGGCTTTAACACGCGTGTATCCATTCTTGGTGCCGAAATTGCGGGCATAATCGGTTTTGCTGCCGATATTGCACTTGATCGACGCGCGGAATCCTGCTTGTTCTTGAAATGTTCTCTTTTTCTCAAGTGATGATTTTTTTGGAGTAGGCGATGCCGCGCATTGATGAGCGCATGCCTGTCATCGAGAGACTGGCCGAGCGTGGTGTCGGGTCTGATCGGCGGCGTGGGCGCGCGGCGGTCACCAATCCTTCTGGCCGCTATGAACCGATTGCGCGTGTTGATGAAGATGATGGCTGGGGCTCCTCAGAAGAGCTGCCGGAATTCAAAACTCATGTCACGGTGGAAACGCCGCGCAGCATCATCACGCATAATGAATCGCCCGATATTCCTTTTGATCAATCGATCAATCCCTATCGTGGTTGCGAACATGGATGCATTTATTGTTTTGCGCGACCGACGCATGCCTTTATGGGACTCTCGCCCGGACTTGATTTTGAATCGCGCCTCTTTGCGAAAGAGAACGCCGCCGCTCTGCTTGAAAAAGAATTGTCGGCGAAAAATTACAAACCGAAATTGATTGCCATCGGCACCAATACGGATCCCTACCAACCGATTGAACGACAGCGCAAAATTATGCGCGGGATTCTCGAAGTGCTGTCGCGTTTCAATCATCCGGTGGGCATTGTGACGAAATCAGCGCTTGTCACGCGTGACATCGATCTCCTCGCACCGATGGCTGAGAAGGGACTCGCAAAAGTCTATCTCTCGGTCACGACGCTTGATGGCACGCTTGCGCGGCGCATGGAGCCGCGCGCCTCGACGCCGATGAAGCGACTCGATGCAGTAAAGCAACTCAACGCAGCGGGCATTCCTACGGGTGTGATGGTTGCGCCCATCATTCCCTCATTGAATGATCACGAAATCGAAAAAATTCTTGAAGCGGCAAAAGTCGCGAAAGCGCAAGAAGCCAATTATATTTTTTTACGTTTGCCTTTGGAACTCAAAGATCTCTTTCGTGAATGGTTGCAAGACAATTATCCGGGACGCCTCAATCACGTCTTGGGTCTCGTGAAGGATGCGCATGGCGGCGTTGATTATCGCCCGCGTTTTGGCGAGCGTATGCATGGCGAAGGTGTTTATGCCACTTTGATCGCGCAACGTTTCAAAGTGGCCTGCGAGCGCTTGGGGCTTAATCAAGAACGCCAGCGTGTGCGCACCGATCTCTTTCAAGTGCCGCCAAAAGCGGGTGACCAAATGAGTTTGTTTTGAGCGTTTATGATGCCGAAGAAATCACCGCCGAACATAGCCCCTGATTATTCGCGCGAGGAGCTATATCGCGCGCGCGGGCTTGGTCCTGTGGCGGGCGTTGATGAAGCCGGGCGCGGACCTCTTGCGGGCCCCGTGGTTGTTGCCGCCTGTATTCTTGATTCTGATCATATCCCTCAAGGCTTGAATGATTCCAAAAAGCTCACATCTGCGAAACGCGAAAAACTTTTCGATGAGATTTTAGAACATGCGCATTGTTCGGTGATTTCTCTCTCGGCTTCGGAAATTGATCGCAGCAATATTCGTGCAGTCACTCTCAAAGCGATGGTCGAAGCGGTTCATGCACTTGCTGTCAAACCCGGCGCGGTTTTGGTTGATGGGCGCGATTGGCCGAATATGCCTTGTGCGGGTGAAGCGGTGATCAAAGGTGATGCGCTGTCTTTATCAATTGCAGCCGCATCGATCCTAGCGAAAGTGACGCGTGATCGTTTGATGAAACAATCGGCGCAGTTTTGGCCCGGTTATGGATTTGAAAATCATGCAGGCTATGGCACAGGCGCTCATCTTGAAGCGATTGCACGCATCGGACCTACACCCATCCATCGGATGAGTTTTGCGCCATTGAAAAACTAATTTTGTTAAACTTTCATTTACTGTGTTTTTTTAAAACTCAGTAACCATAACGGAAGCTTATTTTATTCTCGGCGCTTCGACGCATTCGCTAAACCGCTTCTTTACCATGCTGATCCTACCGTCCGCGTCACTTGATCGGGGATTGTGGATTAGATGCCGTCTTTGCGTAAAATTTCTGCCGCTCGCGCGGTTGTTCCCTCGGTGCGCCGTTCACCGCGTGTGGCAAATTCGCAGCTTCGTCCCGCCGAGGATTTTCGAAATCGCATTTTGCGGGGCGACTGTATCGAGCACTTAAAGGCTCTTCCTTCAGCAAGCGTTGATCTCGTTTTTGCCGATCCGCCCTATAATCTTCAGCTTGAAGGCGCTCTCAATCGCCCGGATCATTCATTGGTTGATGCGGTTGATGATGAGTGGGACAAGTTTTCAAGCTTTGCTGAATATGATGCGTTTACAAAGGCGTGGCTGACTGAAGCACAGCGCGTGATGAAGCCGAATGCGACGCTTTGGGTCATCGGCTCTTATCATAATATTTTCCGCGTGGGCGCGATCATGCAAGATCTCGGCTTTTGGATTTTGAATGATGTGATTTGGCGCAAAGCCAATCCCATGCCGAATTTTCGGGGTCGTCGGTTTACCAATGCGCATGAAACGATGATCTGGGCATCGCGTAACGCCTCGTCAAAGAGTTACACATTTCACTATGAAGCGCTCAAAGCGGCGAATGAAGACACGCAAATGCGCTCCGATTGGTATTTGCCGCTGTGCACCGGTGGTGAACGGTTGAAAAATCAAAAAGGCAGTAAGGTTCATCCAACCCAAAAGCCCGAGCAGCTTCTTGCGCGTGTGATCCTTTCGTCATCCAATCCGGGCGATGTGATCCTTGATCCGTTTTTTGGTACGGGAACGACGGGTGCCACAGCGAAACGGTTGGGCCGTCATTTTATTGGCATTGAACGCGATGCCACTTATGCTGACGCTGCTGAAGCACGTATTGCTGTCATTGAACCGCTTGAAGATCACGCACTTGCGTTGGCGCCGACCAAACGCAGCGAACCGCGTGTGCCTTTTTCTGCGGTGATTGAAGCCGGCCACATCAAGCCGGGGGATCATCTTTTTGATTCACAAAAGCGATACAAAGCCCTTGTCAAAGCCGATGGTTCTTTGATGGTTGGCCCTGTTTCCGGTTCGATCCATAAAATCGGCGCTTTGGTGCAAGGGCTTCCGGCCTGCAATGGGTGGAGCTTTTGGCATCTGGAACGTCGCGATGAATTGATTTTGATCGATACATTTCGTACCGCCCTTCGTAAGGCCATGCCTTCTGATTAAGATGGATCACTTGTCTTCTGATCTTTATCTTGATCTTGATCCGCGCGACCCAACTTTTTTCAACAATCCCTATCCCGCCTACCACGCGATCAGGCAACGTGCTCCGGTGTTTTTCTGGAAGCAATTTGGCATGTGGTGCTTTGCAGCCCATGCCGATGTGACCGCCTTGTTTCGCGATAAAAGATTCGGGCGGCAGATTTTACATAAAGCGACGCGTGAAGAATTGGGCTGGCCTGAATTGCCCTCTCACGTCAGAGCATTTTACGATGTTGAAGATCATTCTCTGCTCTCGCTTGAGCCGCCGGATCATACAAGGTTGCGCACATTGATCAATCGCGCTTTTGTTTCAAGGCAAGTCGAGCGCTTGGCGCCACGAATTGAACAACTCGCGCATGAATTGATTGACGGCTTTCAGTCGAAAGGCCGCGTTGAACTGATCGAATCCTTTGCCACGCCCATTCCCGTGATTGTGATTGCGGAACTCCTCGGTGTTCCGACGGAGATGACGCCGCAACTTTTAGATTGGTCCCATAAAATGGTGACCATGTATCAGTTTGGTCGCACGCGTGAAGCGGAAGATTTAGCGGTTAAAGCCACAAATGAATTTGTTGCCTATCTTAAAGACTATATCGTATTACGTCGAAAGAGACCTCATGATGATCTCATGAGCCATCTGATTGCAGCGGAATCAGATGGCCATACGCTCACGGAAGAAGAGCTCATCTCGACGTGCATTCTCGTTTTGAATGCGGGTCATGAAGCCACTGTTCATGCGCTTGGCAATGGCGTGAAAGCGGTTCTTGAAGAGGGGATTGATGCGCGCTCGTTACTTTCTGATATAGCGAGCGGTGAAAGACTCGTTGAGGAGTTGTTGCGTTTTGATGCGCCACTTCATCTGTTCACGCGCTATGTTCTTGAAGATTTGGAGTGGCGGGGACTTCGTTTCAAAAAAGGCGATGAGATCGGGTTGATGCTCGGCGCAGCCAATCGTGATCCGGTGCGCTTTGGTGATCCTGACCGGCTTGATCCCTTGCGCGATCCAAACCCACAACAAAGCTTTGGCGGCGGGATTCATTTTTGTGTCGGGGCACCGCTCGCGCGTTTAGAAATGCGCGTGGCATTGAAAGTCTTGTTTGAACGCTTACCCCGGCTCAGGCTCGCGCGCGCGCCCGTCTATCGTGATGCCTATCATTTTCATGGACTTGAACGGCTGGACGTAGAGTTCTAGTGCCATGTCGCGTCTGGGGTGAATGAGGTCTGTTTTTCACTTGCGTTGACGATGTCGTGGGCGTCTAACGGCCTCACTTTGTCTTCGTAGTTTGTGAGTCGATCATGACCGCTTCAGCCCGCCCTTTTGATGATATTCGTTCTTTATTGGCCAAAATGCCGTCGCCCGATCAGACGAGCATTGATGCCGCGCGTGAGCGCGATCGGTTTTTGACGAAGCCGCCGGGCAGTCTGGGTCGTCTCGAAGAGATTGTTTCTCATATGGCCGGGTGGCAAGGCACGGCGCGTCCCACCGCGCGGCGGCCGCTGGTCGCGGTTTTTGCGGGCAATCATGGTGTGACAGCGCAAGGCGTGTCGCCCTATCCCTCAACGGTGACGCAGCAAATGCTCGATAATTTCGGAGCGGGTGGCGCGGCGATCAATCAGATTTGCAAGACATTCGACATCGGTTTCAAAGCTTATGATCTTGCGCTTGAAATTCCAACCGGTGACATCACGGTTGAGTCCGCAATGGATGAGAAGACTTGCGTTGCCACAATGGCATTCGGCATGGAAGCGATTGGCGGCAATCACGATCTTTTGGCCATTGGTGAAATGGGCATTGGCAACACAACGATCGCGGCGGCACTTTACGCTGCGCTCTATGGCGGACCTGTTTCAAAATGGGTCGGGCGTGGCACTGGTGTTGATGATGAGGGTCTGAAACGCAAAATTGCTGCTGTTGAAAAAGCGCTTTCAACCCATGCGTCTATTCTGAACGATCCGCTTCTTGTGTTGCAACATCTTGGCGGGCGTGAGATTGCGGCGATGGCGGGTATGATTTTAGCCGCACGAATGGAGCGCATTCCTCTGGTGATTGATGGTTATGTCGCCACCGCTGCGGCGGCTATTCTCCATGCTGCTCATCCTTCAGCGCTTGATCATTGTTTTGCCGGACATCTTTCAGCAGAAGGCGCGCATCGCGATGTGCTTGAGCGCCTCGGCAAAAAGCCTTTGCTCGAACTCGGCATGCGTTTGGGAGAAGGTTCGGGTGCAGCACTCGCGATTGGCGTGATCAAAGCCGCGCTTGCATGCCATGATGGAATGGCCACATTTGGCGAAGCGAAAGTGGATGATCGCAAAGAGTGATCATCAGAAATATGATCATCACGCCGCTTGTTGATGAATGAGTTTTGAGGGCTTTGCTTTGTGAATCACACGGTCCGCGGGCAGTGTGACCAAAGCCACGGTGCCTTGCCCTTCGCGCGCGGCAAGAGAAAATTCGCCGCCATGCATCGAGGTTAATCCGCGCACAATGGGCAAGCCAAGCCCAGCGCCTTCTTTCGCCGATTTGATCGCGAGCGTACCACGCCCGAAACTTTCAAGAATGATCGGGATTTCAAATGCGGGAATGCCTGGGCCGGTATCCGCCACTTTGATAAATTGCCCGCCTGATTTTGTTGCGCCAATTTCAATCGTGATCTCGCCACCTTCAGGCGTAAACTTAATCGCATTTGATAAAAGATTGAGAATGATTTGCCTGATCGCGCGCGGATCTGCTGTGATCGACGAGAGCGCAGGATCGACCATCAACAGCAATGACAGATCGCGGCTTTGCGCGCGCAATTCAACAAGATGCGCGCAATCTGCGGCAATATCGGCAAGCGATAGTTCGCTCTCAACGAGATCAAATCGCCCCGCTTCAATACGTGAAAGATCCAGAAGCTCGTCGATCAATCCGAGCAACATGCGGCCGCTCTCATGAATATCGCGCGCGTAGGCGCGATAGGCTTTGACACGATGACGGCCCAAAAGTTCCGCTTCCATAATTTCGGAAAAACCGAGAATCGCATTCAAAGGCGTACGCAATTCATGGCTGATGCTCGCTAGAAAACGCGATTTCGCGGTGTTCAAATCTTCCGCGCGTTGGCGCGCTTCTTCCGAGCGAAGACGCGCCTCTTCAAGGCCGGCGATGAGGGCATCGCGATTGTCGCGTAAGGCTTTACGTTCGGCGCTGCTGCGTGCCATGCGCCACAACAGAATAACTCCAAACAACGCCAAAAGTATTAAAATGAGTGCGGGCTGAGACCGTCCGGCGTCATCAGACAGCGCGATTAAAGCAAGCGCGATGACCGGCAAACAAAGAAGAGCGTCGCCACTATGAGTTGCGAGTGCTTGCCTCAATTTTTCATGTGGCTGCACGAGGCGCAGGGCGGGTCGCGCAAGCTCGGGGGTGATTGTGAGTCGTCGGGACAAGGCCATGGGTCAACTCTCTTCTCCCCAGAGATTTACGTATGTCAGGTTAAAGGAGCTTTCCCCAATTCGCTCAAATGCGATTCAACTTGAAAATCGCGTTAAGGTTGACCCAAAGCCCCTTGTGCGTGACTGTGTGTCGGTGATTGCCGGAGTGATGTGATGAAGCTTTTTGACAGTGTCCGTGCCCCCAATCCGCGCCGCGTGCGGATTTTCCTCGCTGAGAAGGGCATTGAAGTGCCGCGTGTGATGGTCGATCTTGCAGCCTTTGAGCATCGCTCGGATGAATTTACCAAGCTTAATCCCTTGCGCCGCACGCCAACGCTTGAACTTGATGACGGCACGGTGATCACGGAATCTGTTGCCATCTCGCGCTATTTTGAAGAGCTTTATCCCGAGCCGGCTTTGTTCGGTCGTACGCCTTTAGAAAAAGCGACCGTTGAAATGTGGAACCGTCGTGTCGAATTGGGATTTATGACGGAAGTGCAAATGGTGTTTCGTCATGGCCATCCGGGAATGGCGACCCATGAAATCCCGCAAGTGAATGAATGGGCGGAAGCCAACAAACCAAAAATGATGGCGTCTTTGCGCTTGATCAATGATCGGCTTGGTGAAGTACCTTTTATCGCGGGTGAGACCTATTCAATTGCCGATATCACTTTGCTCTGTGCGGTGGATTTCATGAAGCCAACCAAGATCAAAGTGCCGGAGGATCACACACATCTTTGGCGGTGGTATAACGAAGTGAATGCGCGACCAAGCGCACAAGCATAAAAACAAGAATAAGGATTTTTAGAGATGAACGACCTACCGGTGCCGCATCCCGTGTTCAAAAATTTGATCGAACAGGCGCAAAGACATGAGCCTATAAAGGTCGCGGTGGTTCATCCTTGTGACGCAACAAGTCTCGAAAGTGTTGTGAGCGCCAAAGAGGAAAGGCTGATTGATCCGATCCTTGTCGGGCCTGAAGCGAAAATTCGTAACATTGCACAGAATGCGAAGATTGACCTTTCTGGTTTACCGATAGAGCCAACCGCACATAGTCACGCAGCGGCTGCACGCGCTGTTGAACTCGTGCGCGAAGGTCGTGTTGCAGCCATGATGAAGGGTTCGCTTCATACTGATGAATTGATGAGCGCGATTGTCGATCACCAAAAGGGTCTTCGCACGGAGCGACGCATCAGCCATTGTTTTGTGATGGCGACGAGAGGTCATAATCATCCATTGATTGTCACGGATGCGGCGATCAATATCGCGCCAACACTATCCGAAAAAGCCGACATCGTACAAAACGCGATTGATCTCGCCCATGCCATAGGTGTTAACGATGTGCGTGTGGCGTTGCTCTCTGCTACAGAAACGGTGAATGCCGCCATTCCTTCAACGATTGAAGCGGCGGCTTTATGTAAGATGGCGGATCGTGGACAGATCACAGGCGCAACGCTTGATGGTCCGCTCGCGCTTGATAATGCGATTGATATGGGCGCGGTGAAACAAAAACAAATTGTGTCACCCGTTGCGGGTCGCGCAAATGTGCTTGTCGTGCCCGATCTTGTTTCGGGCAATATTTTGGCAAAGACGCTTTCTTTCATGGTTCATGCGGAAGCGGCGGGTGTTGTTGTCGGCGCGCGCGTCCCGATTATTCTCACAAGCCGCGCGGATAGCGAGGCGTCAAGAGTGGCGTCTTGCGCCTTGGCCATGCTGATGGCCCATCCGGTGGATAAAAAGGCCATATAAACCTCTGCTGCAGATCCGGGCTGCACTTTTGCACCCTTGCTTCATGACAGAATGATCCTCTAAACTCCATGTTCAATGTTCTGAACTTGGATTGCAGCTATGTCTCACCTTGATTATGTTCTTGCTTATCTCGATGCGCATCGGACTGAAGCGCGAGAGCGTCTGTTTCAATGGTTGAAAATTGAATCGATTTCTACTGATCCTGCCTATAAGAGCGAATGCGTCAAAGCGGCTGAGTGGTTGAAGGCGGAACTTGCTTCACTTGGTGTCAGCGCCGAAGTAGCGCCCACGGATGGTCATCCTGTTGTGCTTGGGCGCAGCGAAGGAAAAGCTAAAAAGCATGCGCTTTTTTATGGCCATTATGATGTGCAACCAGTCGATCCTCTTCATCTTTGGGAGAGCCAACCCTTTGATCCGCAACTCGTCACATTAGATGACGGGCGTCAAGTCATTCGCGCGCGGGGTGCGGCGGATGATAAAGGCCAGGTGATGACCTTTGTCGAAGCCTGCCGAGCGTGGAAAGCTGTGACCGGATCTTTACCGATTGGTGTGACTTTTATGATCGAAGGCGAGGAGGAAGATGGTTCAAAACATCTTCCTGATTTTTTGAAGTCTCATCGTGATCGATTAAAGGCAGATCTTGCGCTTGTATGCGATACGTCGATGTGGGATCAAACGACGCCGCAAATCACAACCGGTTTGCGCGGCATGGTCTATGAAGAAGTGACAATTAAAGCCGCAAATCGTGATTTGCATTCAGGCCTCTATGGTGGCGGGGCACAAAATCCAATTCGTGTGCTCACTAAAATTCTCGGCGATCTTCATGATGCTGAGGGGCGCGTGACGCTCAAAGATTTTTATGACGGCGTGCCGGAAACACCGAAACAGGTTCTTGATCAATGGGCCTCGCTCGGTCTTACATCAGAATCATTCCTAAAGCCCATTGGTCTTTCGGAGCCCGCAGGTGAGAAAGGCCGCATGTTGATCGAGATGGTGCAATCGCGTCCTACCTGTGATGTGAATGGTATTATCGGCGGCTATACGGGTATCGGCGCAAAGACCGTCATTGCCGCGGAAGCGAGCGCGAAAGTCTCCTTCCGTCTTGTTGGTGATCAGGATCCTGCAAAAATACGTGACGCGTTTCATGCGCATATGCGCGCGAGACTGCCGAAAGATTGCACGGTTGAGTTTATCAGCCATAAGGGCTCGCCCGCGATTACACTTCCTTTTGATATGCCTGATCTCGTTGCGGCGAAATCCGCATTGCATGATGAATGGGGCGTGGATGCGGTAACACTCGGTTCAGGTGGTTCGATTCCGATTGTTGGTGATTTCAAAAAAACATTGGGACTTGATACGCTTCTCATCGGCTTCGGGCTTGATGACGATCGTATTCATTCACCAAATGAAAAATATGATGTCAGAAGTTTTGAAAAAGGCGCGCGCTCTTGGGCGCGTGTGCTTGCGGCGTTGGCTAATTAACGGCAATCGGCAATCGATTTTTTCCCTCCCCTACAGGGGAGGGTGTCAAACGCAAAGCGTTTGACGGGTGGGGAAAATCAGAAAGTAGCCCCCTCCGTTCGCTTCGCGAACACCTCCCCCTGCAGGTGGAGGAGAATAGAAAAGATATAGAAATTACAAACGAGGAAACCTTCACATGACTCTCTCCCCCACATGGACCTTTATCGATGGCCAATGGCATGAGGGTAATCCGCCGATCTTGGGCCCGCGCAGTCACGCATTCTGGTTGGGGTCATCGGTTTTTGATGGCGCGCGTTATTTCGACAGCGTGATGCCGGACCTTGAGCGCCATTTCGAGCGTGTCAATCAATCGGCGAAGACGATGTATTTGAAGCCCGATGTCAGTGTCGATCAATGGATCGGTTTAACCCATGAGGGATTGAAGAATTTTTCTCCTGATAAAGCGCTTTATATCAAGCCGATGTATTGGCCGGAGACTGGCACGCGCGGGGAAGTGGCGCCGGATCCGGAGTCGACGCGTTCAATGCTGTGTATCTATGAAGCGCCGATGCCGGATGGTGCGGGCTCGTCGATCACTCTTTCACGCTTTCGTCGTCCGACACCGGAGACGATGCCAACAGAAGCCAAGACAGGATGTCTCTATCCCAATAATGCGCGCGCTTTGATGGAATGTCGCGCGAATGGTTTTGATAATTGCCTGCTCACCGACATGCTCGGCAATGTCGCCGAACTCGCCACCGCCAATGTGTTCATGGTGAAAGATGGCGTTGTACTCACGCCGATGCCGAATGGTACTTTTTTGAATGGCATTACACGGCAGCGTGTGATTGATCTTTTCAAGAAGGACGGCCAAGCGCTTGTTGAAACGCGTTTGACCTATGCCGATTTCTTGAAGGCAGACGAGATTTTTTCAGCCGGCAATTATGGCAAAGTGCAGCCGATTACACGCATCGATGATCGTAATTTGCAGCCGGGCCCGATCTACAGAAAAGCGCGTGAGCTTTATAGAGATTTCGCACATTCGAAGTGAAGCAATTATGCTTACTGAGCCGTCGCTTAAATTACGTCCTCATCCTGAGCCGCATCGCGATAGCGATGCGTGTCGAAGGACGTGACCATAATACTCCTCATCCTGAGGAGCGCCGATAGGCGCGTCTCGAAGGACGTGGTTCGACACGCGCCTTCGGCGCGGCTCACCATGAGGAACAGAGAGCGGCGCACCTTCCGATAAGGATCGTATGCCTCACGGCCATTGCACCGTCGGCGGTAGACTTGATAAAATAGAGTCGACATTGCCGCCTGTTTTGAGACCAAAGATCGTGCCGCGGTCGTAGAGCAGATTATATTCGACATAACGGCCGCGGCGGATTTGTTGTTCGTCGCGATCGGTGTCCGTCCAAGGTGTTGATACATTTGCCTTCACAATTTTCGGATAGATCTCGGCAAAAGCGCGGCCGACATCTTGTGTGAAGACAAAATCAGCATCCCAATCGCCCGACTCGAGGTAGTCATAAAAGATCCCACCAATGCCGCGCGGTTCATTGCGATGTTTCAAAAAGAAATACTCATCGCACCATTTTTTATATTTGTCGTAATTGGCAACTTTTGAATGTTTGTCGCATGGCGCTTTCATCGCCGCGTGGAAATTTTTTGTATCGATGTCTTCTTGCGTGCGACGACGCATGAGCACGGGCGTCAAATCCGCGCCGCCGCCAAACCACGCTTTAGTCGTCACAACAAAACGCGTGTTCATATGAACGGTCGGCACATTCGGATTCCATGGATGCGCGATCAGAGACACACCCGTTGCAAAAAAGCGCGGGTCCTTGTCCGAACCCGGAATCTGGCCACGAAATTCGGGTGCGAATTCGCCATAGACGGTTGAGCAATGCACGCCGACTTTTTCGAACACGCGGCCTTTCATGATCGACATCACACCGCCGCCACCTTTGGCACCTGAGTGATCCGTGCGTTCCCAGGGTGTGCGTTGAAAACGTCCCGCTTCTTTCGCGTCTTCAAAGAAGGGTCCGGTCGCCTCGTCTTCGAGCGCTTCGAATGACGCGCAGATTGCGTCGCGCAGAGATTGGAACCAGGATTCAGCGCGCGATTTACGGGCGTCTAAGGCGTCGGTCATTACTTACTTTCCTCACATCGTCATTTTTATCTTGGAAAAGCGTCCAGTTGCCGGAGTGCTTCTCCCATCATCATCGCAGCGGACACCGCGACATTGAGTGATCTTAATCCGGCGCGCATGGGAATGAGAAGCCTCGCATCAGCGGCCTCATGAACTTCGTCCGGTACCCCTGCCGATTCGCGCCCCATCAGGATGATGTCATCCGGTCTGAAGCTGAAGTCCGGGTAGGGTACCGCGCCTTTTGTGGTCGCGAGCACGAGCCGCGCACCCGAGGCTTTTCGCCAGATTTCGAAGTCGCTCCAGCTGATATGGCGCCGAATATCGACCTGATCGATGTAATCCATCCCTGAGCGGCGGAAATTCTTGTCGGAAATCGGGAAACCGGCGGGTTCAATGAGATGCGCGGTGACCCCCAAACAGGCGCAGAAGCGGAGCATGGTTCCGGTGTTTTGCGGTATATCGGGTTGGAAGAGCGCGAGTTGCATAAGGGATCATTAAGAAAGGAATGGAAATCAGTCAAAAAAGCGCCGGAAACGAGGGGGGACACGCCTTCCGGACTATAGACAAGCGGAACGCCTCATGCGACACACGGCCCCGTCGCGCGCCCGTGGCCGAAAGGCTATTTATTGCAGCGCGATACTTAGACAAGTGAGAGGGCTCTTTCGGCAACCGGCGTCGCTTGAAGAGTCCGTGATGGCCGGAGTTGAGGCCCCGCAAAGGGTTCCGCTTCGGGGGCGCCGGATGCGAGGATGACCACAGTGGCTTCGACACACGCAGCGGCCTCGGCCGAACCTACAAGACGCGATTTTCTCTATATTGCGACCGGCGCCGTGGGCGCTGTTGGTATCGCAGGAGCGATTTGGCCTTTCATCAGCCAAATGGGCCCGGATGCCGCAACCATTGCCGCGGGCGCGCCTGTTGACTTCGATCTTTCGCCTGTGGCGGAAGGTCAGATCGTCAAATTGTTCTGGCGCGGTAAGTTGATTTTCGTGCGTCACCGCACGAAGGACGAAATCAAAACCGCGCAAGCAACCGACATCACCTCATTGCGCGATAAACAGGCTGATGCCGATCGTGTGAAGGCGGGCAAAGAGCAATGGCTCATTGTCTATGGCAATTGCACCCATTTGGGTTGCGTGCCGCTCGGCAATGAAGGCGAGTTCAAAGGCTGGATGTGCCCCTGCCATGGTTCGGTGTTCGACACGTCAGGCCGTATTCGTCAGGGACCAGCGCCGACGAATTTGCCCGTGCCGCCTTATGCGTTCACGAGCGATAATTCGATCCGCATCGGATAAGAAGCGTCTTTCATCATTTGAATTGTTTCCGGGTCGAAGGACCCAAGCCTTAGGGATAAAGCCATGAGCGGACCCTCCACCTATGTACCCACCAGCGCATTCGGAAAGTGGTTTGAAAGCCGTCTTCCAATTGTTGGTTTGATCCACTCTTCCTTCGTTGTGTTCCCCAATCCGCGGAACCTCAATTATCTATGGACCTTTGGCGGTATTCTTGCCTTCATGCTCGTTGCACAGATTGTGACGGGCGTTGTGCTCGCGATGCATTACACACCGCATGCGGATATGGCCTTCGCCTCGGTCGAGTCGATCATGCGCGATGTGAATTATGGCTGGATGATCCGTTATCTTCACGCCAATGGCGCTTCGATGTTCTTCATCGCGGTCTATATCCATATGTTCCGTGGTTTCTATTACGGCTCCTACAAAGCGCCGCGTGAAATTCTCTGGATCCTCGGCGTGATCATCTTCTTGTTGATGATGGCAACCGCTTTTATGGGTTACGTTCTGCCTTGGGGTCAAATGAGCTTCTGGGGCGCAACCGTGATCACCAATCTCTTCTCGGCGATCCCTGTTGTGGGCGATACGATCGTCACCTTCTTGTGGGGTGGTTATTCGGTTGCCAATCCGACATTGAACCGCTTCTTCTCGCTTCACTATCTCTTGCCGTTCATGATTGCGGGCGTTGTTGTGCTCCATATCTGGGCGCTGCATGTTCCGGGTTCGAACAATCCGGCAGGCATTGAGAAGAAGACGGATAAGGACACATTGCCTTTCCATCCTTATTTCACCGTAAAGGATGCCTTGGCGCTTGTGTGCTTCTTGATGGTCTATGTGTGGTTCGCTTTCTATATTCCGAACTTCCTCGGCCACGCCGACAATTACATCGAAGCCAATCCGGCTGTGACGCCTGCGCATATCGTTCCTGAATGGTATTTCTTACCCTTCTACGCGATCTTGCGTGCGATCCCCGACAAACTCCTTGGCGTGCTTGCTATGTTTGGTTCGATTGCGATTTTGGTGTTCTTGCCGTGGCTCGATACATCACGCGTTCGCTCCGGCCGTTATCGTCCCGTGTTCCAAGTGTTCTTTGCGCTCTTTGCGATCACATGCGTGTTACTCGGATGGTTGGGTGCGAAGCCACCAGAAGGTGGTTATGTGATCGCATCGCGCATCTGCACAGCCTATTATTTCGCTTACTTCATCATCATTCTGCCTCTGCTGGGCCTGTTCGAAACGCCAAAGCCCTTGCCGGCTTCCATCGCAGACTCGGTTCTTGGTAAATCAGGTTCAGGTCTCGCAATGCCGCAAGGCGCTGCGCATGAGCCGAACACCAAAGCGTGAATGGACGAAAAGGATTTAAAACGATGAAACTCATTTCGTCCCTTTCAACGCGGCTTGCGGTTGTATCACTTGCGACTGTCATTATGACCGGTGCCGTTTTCGCCTCGGGTGCAGCGGTAACGCCACCGCGTAATGATTGGTCCTTCTCGGGTCCTTTCGGCAAATATGATGAAACGCAATTGCAACGCGGCTTCAAAGTGTTTCACGAAGTGTGCTCAAGTTGCCATTCGATGAATAAGCTCGCCTTCCGCAATCTCTCGCAAGAAGGCGGTCCGGGTTTCACAGATGCGCAAATCAAAGCACTTGCCGCGACATACAAAGTAAAAGACGGCCCGAATGATAATGGCGATTATTTCGAACGTTCCGCGCGCCCGGCTGATTTTTGGCCGTCGCCTTTCCCGAACAAGCAGGCGGCTGCGGCAGCCAATGGCGGTGCAGCACCTCCGGATTTTTCGGTGATTGCAAAGGCGCGCACTTATGAGCGCGGCTTCCCGAATTTCGTGTTCGATATTTTCACGCAATTCCAAGAGCAGGGCGTCGATTACATCACAGCCCTTATGCATGGTTATGAAGAAGCGCCCGCAGGCTTCACTGTTCCGGAAGGCAAATATTACAATCACTATTTCCCCGGCAATGTGATTGCGATGCCGCCTCCGCTGCTTGATGGTCTAGTGACATATGAAAAGGGTCCTGATGGCAAACCGCAGGCGCCAGAAACCGTTGTCCAATATGGCAAGGATGTTTCTGCGTTTTTGATGTGGGTCGCTGAACCTCATCTTGAGCAACGCAAGGAAATAGCGTTCAAGACACTCGTCTTCTTGCTCGTCTTCGCGGGTCTTCTCTATTTCACAAAGAAGAAGATCTGGTCGAATGTTCAGGGTCACGCCTAAGGACATTCAGTAGAATGAATGAATAAAAAGGCCTCGGAAACGGGGCCTTTTTCTTTTTTGACTCATCGCTCTTGCATCGCTTCCCCATGAAGCGTTCAATGGATTCTCTCACGGGGCGTTAGCGATGACCAAAGCGGTGCTTGGAATTATTGGCGGTTCGGGCGTTTATGATTTGCCCGGATTGGAAGGCTTGCACGAGTTGACGATTGAAAGCCCTTGGGGCGAGACCTCAGACGTGTTGCGTGCAGGGCGTATTGGCGAAACCGAGATTGTCTTTTTGCCACGCCATGGTCGTGGGCATCGATTCTCGCCCTCAGACATCAATTACCGTGCGAATATCGATGCGATGAAACGGGCAGGGGTGACCGATCTCGTTTCGCTCTCGGCTTGTGGATCCTTTCGCGAAGATTTGCCACCAGGGTCTTTCGTTCTTGTCGATCAATATGTCGATCGCACACATAAACGTGAGTCGAGTTTCTTCGGCAAAGGCTGCGTTGCGCACGTATCGATGGCGCATCCTGTCGGGCCGCGCCTATGTGATCATATTGCAAAAGCGGGTCGTGACGAAGGGGTGCCGATCACGCGTGGCGGGACTTATGTGACGATGGAGGGACCGCAATTCTCAAGTCTTGCTGAAAGTCTTTCTTATAAGGCCGCAGGTTATTCTGTGATCGGTATGACCGCGATGCCGGAAGCGAAACTCGCGCGCGAAGCCGAGATCACTTATGCAACGCTTGCGATGGTCACTGATTTTGATTGCTGGCATCCGGATCATGATGTTGTCGATGTTGCCTCCGTGATCGAGGTCATGCATCAGAATATCGAGAAGGCGAAGCGCATCATTGCGCGGCTCGCGCAAGATTTTCCACGCGAGCGTGAAGAGTGTCCGGTGGAATCACACAAGGCGCTTGAGCATGCGATTATGACGGCGCCTTCCGCGCGTGATCCCGTGCTCTTAGTGAAACTCGACGCGGTCGCGGGGCGGGTTTTGAAAGCAGACCGCAGTTGAGATAAACAGAGAAGAGACGCGTATTCGCTTAAGGATCAAAGACCCATGAACTCATCAATTTCCGATATTTTGCGCGACGCGATCCGCACGATTCCCGATTATCCGAAGCCGGGAATTCTATTCCGCGATATCACGACGCTGCTTGGCAATGCGCGCGCGTTCCGTCGCGCGGTTGATGAGCTTGTGCAGCCTTTTGCCGGCGGCAAGGTCGATCAGGTTGCAGGTATTGAAGCGCGCGGATTTATTTTGGGTGGCGCGGTCGCGCATCAACTCTCAGCGGGTTTCATTCCGATCCGAAAAAAAGGAAAACTTCCGCACGACAAAGTGTCGATCGCTTATTCGCTTGAATATGGCGTTGATGAAATGGAAGTGCACAAAGATGCCATCACGCCGGGCCAATCCGTCATTCTTATTGATGATTTGATTGCGACGGGCGGCACCGCTGTTGCTGCTGCGAAACTTTTGCAAGGACTAGGCGCGCATGTGGAAGCCGCGTGTTTCGTGATTGATCTTCCCGATCTCGGTGGTCGCAAAAAACTTGAAGCGCTCGGCGTACCCGTGCGTACGCTTCTCGCCTTTGAGGGGCATTGAGTGCGAGGGAGTAGAGTGTAGGGTGTAGGAACCATGATCCTCATGGTGAGGAGCATCGCGAGAGCGATGCGTCTCGAACCACACTTAACATCAACCCGTCCTTCGACACGCCGCTTCGCGGCGGCTCAGGATGAGGGATATAAAAGCACCGTCATAGCGAGGGTGAGACCCCTTAACCGTCATTGCGAGCGAACGCATTTTCTCCGCCGTCATGGCAGGCCAAAAAACTCTAAAAAATATCGCCTGCCATCCACGTCTTACCTAAGAGTGATTACCTCGTGCGACAAGTCGTGGATGGCCGGGACATGCCCGGCCATGAGAAGGAGCGGTCATTTTTGCTCGCAATGCCAGGCTGAGATTTGCTCGCATTTTACTAAAACTCTCCCACCCGCCTTCACGTCCCTTCATCCTCTCATGCCTAGAACACAAAGTCCGCGTGGATCACGTCGGGCGATTTGCGTTTTAGTGCGGGGCTGATAATCTTCCCTTAGGTCATGCATATCATGACTCGGGGCGTAACAACTCCAAAGCAAGCGGCAGTGCATCTGCCGTGACCAAACTGCCCTGACGCTATCACGTCGGGGTGGCGGCGTTATGTTCAGGTCGCGAGACTAAAAGCGTCGCGGCCATCTTGCTTTGGCTTGTTAACACCCCGACTCCAGTGCGTTCGCACTGGGGTCGTTTTCATTTCGAAAACATAGGGAATGGACATGCCAGACTATGATTTCAAACCACCACGGTCGCTTAAAGAAAGTCTGCAGCGTTTCACGCTCGAATTAAACTGCATGATGATGTGGCTCAGGAACGAAGCACGCTTTCATGATGCGATGGATTATTCCGTTCTTGAGACGGCATCACTGATTTCAGATTTATTGCAAGAGTCAGTTAGTGAGACCGAGGCGTTACTTCCCGACATTGAAAGACGCGTGACGGGTGCGGATTTAATTTAACCCGTTTTTGCGTGCGTGAGGCACATAAGCCGCCATTGCGAGCGAACCTTACTCCGTCATTGCGAGCGAATGCGAAGCAATCCAGTTGGAGTCAAAAGAAAAGGCGCAATGTCTTCATAGCACTTCAAAGCCCATCATCAGCTGGATTGCTTCGCTACCGCTCGCAATGACGAAAAAATGGAAGCGTTCACTCACAATAACGAACTATAGAGTCCTACACCCTAACTCACTCTCAATTCGCAAAACGGAAGTGAAGAACATCGCCATCAGCGACGATGTAGTCTTTGCCTTCAAGACGGAATTTTCCGGCTTCGCGTGCGCCCGCTTCACCTTTGTTGGTGACATAATCTGAATAGGCAATCGTCTCGGCGCGAATGAAGCCCTTCTCGAAATCCGT
Source organism: Hyphomicrobiales bacterium (assembly GCA_046091665.1). Taxonomy (GTDB): domain Bacteria; phylum Pseudomonadota; class Alphaproteobacteria; order Rhizobiales; family Beijerinckiaceae; genus CAIUPE01. Next base: position 37,377 of record JBJTCD010000097.1, on the reverse strand, counting down.
ATGAATGACACCCGCAGCCTGTGGCGCGCGCGTGCCTTTGGTGATCGTCCATGCGCGCGCTTCTTTCGGGCCCACCGTGAAATAAGTGAGAAGCTCAAGCAATTCATAGCCCGCACGGATCACGCGGTTGAGGCCCGGTTCATCTAGGCCAACCGCTTCGAGATAATCTTTCTGATCGGCGGAATCCATCACGGCAATCTCGCTTTCGATTTGCGCGGACACGACAACCGCGCGCGCGCCTTCAGCCTTGGCCCGTTCAAAAACTTTTGCCGAAAACCCATTACCCTCATGGGCCGCCGCTTCTTCGACATTGCAGACATAGAGAACAGGTTTTGCCGTCAACAGATTAAGCATCTGGAATGTGCGCTCTTCTTCATGTGAACGCTCGGCAAGACGCGCAGGTTTTCCCTCACGCAACAAAGTGAGGCAACGCTCCATCACGCTCACTTGTTCTTTCGCTTCCTTGTCGCCGGACTTTGCTTTTTTCTCGAGCGGCACAATGCGCTTTTCAAGACTATCCAAATCGGCAAGCATTAATTCAGTTTCAATCGTTTCGATGTCGGCGATAGGATCGATACGACCCTCAACATGGGTGATGTCGCCATTTTCAAAACACCGAACAACATGGGCAATGGCATCCACTTCGCGGATATAGGCAAGGAATTGATTGCCCAATCCTTCGCCCTTCGACGCGCCGCGCACAATGCCTGCGATGTCAACAAAGGTAATCCGCGTCGGGATGATTTCTTTCGAACCAGCAATCTCTGCCAATGAATCAAGGCGCGGATCAGGAACCGCCACATCGCCGACATTGGGTTCAATCGTGCAGAAGGGATAATTGGCAGCTTGCGCCGCCGCTGTTTGCGTCAACGCATTGAAGAGAGTCGATTTGCCGACATTGGGCAATCCGACGATACCGCATTTGAAACCCATTTAAGTTGTCTTTCCGAAATCATCTATTTCAATAAAAGGATTTTCAATTGTTATTCCGAAAATGACCCGCCCAGACTGGAGGTCTTCGGTTAGAAATTTTTCGCACTTTGCTCGAAGAGCAGATGCCAACAAAAGACAATCCCACCATGAAAACCGCGTGTGATCTTGCACTGTCCATGCAAGGCGGGTGGTCTCGCTGTCAAGCGGTGCTTTGCAAAACGGCAAGAAATTTCCAATCATGTCCCGCGCTTCAACCCGCTCAAGAAGACGCAGTCGATCCGTTAACACACGATAGAGTTCGTTCAGGCTTTGAGGGCTTAAAACAAGCGTTTTGTCGGCCATTGCGGAGGTTATTATACGCCCAATCTTGTTCCGTTTTGAGGGATCCGAATTATCAAGTGCGTAAACGAGAAGATTGGTGTCGAGAAATAATCCGCTCTTCGTGTTCGGCATAAAGTTCGTCCCGCTTGTGCCAAGCCTCTCTTAGTCCGCTCAGTCCAGGCCCTTTCATGAAGGCCTCAAAATTTTCCAATGCCTCTTGTGCGCTTGGAATTGTCCGGCGCTCTTCCAAAATATCACCCACATACCGAGACAGGCTCTTACCCGCCTTGGCGGCTTCAACCCGCGCCCACGCGGCGGTCTCCTCATCCATACTGATGGTCACATTTTTCATGACACGAACTCCGTGAGATCGTGATATCGTGTTTTCGTGGACTTATGTCAAGACTTGTCGGTAGCGGGGTCCGCTTTTGCCTCCCCCCATCCTTTGGCTTCCATCGCGAGATGAATTTTGGATTGGAAATTTGAATCCTGATGTTTGGCGAGAAGATCCGCGTGATCAGCCATGGCGTCACATAAATCATTGACCCATTCGCGTTCTTCTTTTGAGAAATCATTCAAGACCCACGGATGAACCGCATCCTTATGTCCCGGATGTCCGATGCCGATGCGTACGCGCCGATAGGCATTGCCACAATGCTGCGTGATTGAGCGCAGACCATTATGACCCGCATTGCCGCCATCAAGTTTCACACGCACTTTGCCCGGAGCGAGATCAAGCTCGTCATGAAAAACGATAATGTCAGCCAATTCAATTTTATAAAACTGTGCCGCTTCTTGCACCGCTTGACCGGAATTATTCATGAAGGTTTCTGGCTTCAGCAATAAAGCCTTCTCTGGGCCGATCACACATTCGGTGCTTTCACCTTGAAAACGTTTGCGCCATGCCTTCGCATTGAAACGACGCGCGATGGCCTCAATCGCCATGAAGCCGACATTATGACGGTTTCCGGCATAGCGTGATCCAGGATTGCCAAGACCTACGAAGAGCAGCATCGCCTCATCTCTGCGGTTGCGGCGTTGAAAGTGATCTTATGAAAAAGCGCGCCGCGATGATTTCGCGACGCGCCTTGAAAGAGTGAGACCCGAAAAAGATCACTTCTTCGCGGGTTCGGCAGCTTTCTTGGCTGCATCGCCAGCGGGTGCTGCAGCAGCTGCAGGAGCGGCTGCGGGCTCTTCATCCTTCTGGCCTTTGCCGACGATCGTGACGAGCGTGAAGTCTGTTTTGTCGACGGGCGTGCAATTCGCAGGAAGCTTAATCTGCGAGATGTGGATCGATTTACCGATTTCGACTCCGGTCAAATCAACAGTGACGCCATCCGGAATTGAATCCGGCGGCACCATCATTTCAACCGAGTGCAACACGATGTTGACCGCGCCACCACGCTTCACGCCCGGGGACGCTGCTTGGTTGATGACGTGAACCGGAACATCGACGCGGATTTTCTGACCCGCAGTGATGCGGAGAAAATCGACATGGAGCGGTTGGTCGCGCACAGGATCAAGCTGATAGTCACGCGGAATGACGCGCGTCTTTTTGCCGTCAACCGACACTTCGAAAATCGTCGTGAGGAAGTGGCCTGCGAAAATCAACTTCTTCGTGGCGTTGAAATCTAGTGAAATGGCTTGAGGCTCTGCGCCTCCACCATAGATGACCGCAGGAACGCGGCCTTGACGACGCACTGCACGAGCGGCCCCCTTGCCGCTATTCGCACGGACCGTCGCCTCAATCTGCTTTGCAGCTTGTGACATGATCAATTTCCTTCAAAAAGCGAAGGCCGCCGGAGACCGACGGCCGGATGAGTGCACGCCTGCCTCCAAGGGTGTCTGGGACGTGCGGGAGGGTCTCTAGCGGATATTGCGGCCAAAGACAATTGGCTCAGGGGTTTATCTCAGGAAAAAGGCCCCGGCGAAGAGCTGGGGCCTGTCTCACTCTTGGCTCTGATCCTCAGCCCTTGGCGCGCTGGCGGATCATGAAATTGTCGTAGGTATAGTCGCCGATCTGGAACCAGAGATATTCTTCGTTGCGGAATGCCATATAGGCATCGTGCATTTTCTTGAAATTCTCGTTGGTGCCCGCGATTTCGGCATAGGTATCCACGGCCGCCTTGTAGCAAGCTTCCATGATTTCCGGAGTGAAAGGACGCAATTGGGCGCCGCCTTGCTGAACGAGGCGCTTAATGGCCGCCGGGTTACGGGCGTCATATTTCGCCTGCATGTCGACATTGGCTTGCGCCGCTGCCGCTGTCAGCAAGGACTGGTAAGACTTCGGCAATTCGGCCCATTTCGCATTATTGATGAAGAAGTGGAGCGATGCGCTACCTTCCCACCAACCGGGATAGTAATAGAACGGCGCGACCTTATTGAAGCCGAGCTTCTCATCATCATAGGGGCCGACCCATTCCGCCGCGTCGATTGTGCCTTTTTCGAGCGCTGGATAGATATCGCCACCTGCGATCTGTTGCGGCACCGCGCCGAGCTTGGCGAGCACTTTACCGGCCAAGCCGCCAATACGCATCTTCAAGCCTTTGAAATCTTCAATGGTCTTGATTTCTTTGCGGAACCAGCCACCCATCTGCGTACCGGTGTTACCGCCGGGCAGGGTCAAGAAATTATAGGATTTGAAGAATTCATTGAGCAGATCGAGCCCGCCGCCATGATAGAACCATGCGTTCTGTTGACGCGAATTCATGCCGAAAGGTACCGCCGTGCCGAAAGCAAAAGTCGGGTCTTTGCCGAAATAGTAATAGGGTGCCGTGTGGCACATTTCGACCGTACCATTCGTGACGGCGTCAGCGGCCTGAAGGCCCGGAACAATTTCACCGCTCGCAAAAACCTGGATCTGGAATTTGTTATCGGTCACTTCGGCAACGGATTTTGCCAGCGTTTCGGCGGCGCCGTAAATCGTATCCAAAGATTTCGGGAAGCTTGAGGTCAGGCGCCATTTGATTTCCGGTGCCGATTGCGCAAGGGCCGGTTTGGCCAATGTCGCGCCAGCAAGACCCAGTCCCGCTGCTTTAACAAAATCACGTCTCTTCATTGAACGATCCCCCTTTTTGTAATGATTTGACACATTATTTAGCTGCAACTTAAGAACAACATGTCATTGATACGGAGAAGTCTCAACTTGGACCATTGTAGAGGGTCGGTCGGAGGATGATTTGGCGCTGATTTCCTATCTGACGACGGTCCGGCTTGACGCGGGGGCTCGAAAACACCTTTCAGAGGACCTGAAAGCGACCGGAATTACACGCCCCCTGCTCGTAACGGACCGGGGCATTCGCGCGGTGGGCCTCCTCGATCAGGTGCTGAAAGAGGGGGGCATTGATCCCTCCCTACCAGTTTTTGACGAAACGCCCGCCAATCCTACAGAAGAGGCCGCCGAAAAGGCGCTCGAATTATACCGCGCTGGGAAATGCGACGGAGTGATCGCGCTTGGTGGTGGCTCGGCTATGGATCTTGCGAAAGCGGTGGCTGTGCTTGCAACGCATGAGGGGCCGCTTTCTTCATTCGCGGTTGTGAATGGCGGGATGCAAAAGATCACGGCGAAGACCGCGCCGACGCTTGCCATTCCGACAACGGCTGGAACAGGCAGTGAAGTCGGGCGCGGCGCGATCATCAGTTTCAAAGATGGTCGCAAACTTGGATTGCTCTCACCTTTTCTCATTCCCAAACGCGCAATTTGCGATCCCGAGCTGACCATTGGTCTGCCAACTATGCTGACGGCAGCAACGGGTATGGATGCGATCAGCCACTGCATTGAAACCTTTATTTCGCCTGTCGATAATCCGGTGGCGGCGGCGATTGCGATTGACGGGTTGGAACGTGCGATTGTCGCCCTGCCCCGAGCGGTATCACATCCGAATGATCTTCATGCTCGCCGCGAGATGATGATTGCGGCAATGGAAGGGGCGCTCGCATTTCAAAAAGGCTTGGGCGCGGTGCATGCGCTCTCTCATCCGCTCGGTGGGTATCGCGATTTGAAATTGCATCATGGCACGTTGAACACGATTTTGTTGCCACCCGTGTTGCGTTTTAATGAAAGTGTGAGTGCTGAGACCTATCCGCGGTTGAAGCGCGCCGTTGGCCTCGAAGCACAAGGGGATTTTGCAGGTTTCATGCATCGATTTGCCGCTTCGCTCGGTATTCCCTTGCGTTTGCGCGATCTTTATGTTCCCCATGAAATTTTAACTGATGTCGCGCGGCTTGCTTGCCTTGATCACACGCACGCGACCAATCCGCGCCAAGCAACAGAAGCGGATTACCTTGCCATGCTTGAAGAAGCATTTTGATACAAGATTATTGCACGCAATAAAAAAGGGGCCAACGCGGCCCCTTTTTGATTTGTTATAGAAGCGTAACGATTACTTCGTCGCGGCTTCATACATTTCGAGTACATAATCCCAATTGACCAAATGATCGACGAAAGCTTTGAGATAATCAGGGCGACGATTGCGGTAATCGATATAGTAGGAATGTTCCCAGACATCGACGCCGAGAATGGGTGAGGCACCATGAACAAGCGGGCTTTCACCATTCGGTGTCTTTGAAATTTCGAGCTTGCCATTCTTTACCGAAAGCCACGCCCAGCCTGAGCCAAATTGCGTGGTGCCAGCGGCAACGAATTCTTCTTTGAATTTATCAACCGAGCCGATGTCGGAGACGATCGCCTTTTCAATCTTGCCTGGAATCGCGCCGCCACCATTCGGCTTCATCCATTTCCAGAAATGAATATGGTTATAATGTTGGCCCGCATTGTTGAAGAGGCCGGCATGTTTGCCGTAGGAACCGCGCACCACGTCTTCGAGCGACTTTCCCTCAAATTCGGTGCCCTTCACGAGATTATTGCCATTGTTCACATATGCGAGATGGTGCTTGTCGTGATGATATTCGAGCGTTTCCTTCGACATATAGGGCTGGAGCGCATCATGGGCGTAGGGAAGATCGGGAAGTGAGAACATCGGGGTTTATCTCCTTTTGTGACGTCGAATAAGTTGAAAATCAGAGGTTAAAAATTCGGAGCGGACCGTAAATTCCCCGTGTTGGGGGTGCAAAACAGCCAACGACATCCCTATTTAGGCAGGAATCTCACCTCCTGCAATGCGGCATTTCAACGGGGCGAGGGGTGCGGCTTTCAGTATCTTGCGGCTTTGCCGCTGGCATGATGTTGTGGCGTCAAAGGGTCATTTGCACCGGCAATCCCTAAAAATGAGAGATGAGCCATGAGCGACAGAAAAAAGGTTCAGAAATTTGTTTTGAGTGATGCCGAATGGCGGAAGCGCCTGACGCCGGAGCAATATCGCATCGCGCGTGAACACGGTACCGAGCGCGCCTGCACGGGGCCCGGCTGGGACGAGAAGCGCAAAGGCCTTTATCGTTGCGTCTGTTGCGAAACGGATCTCTTTGAATCGCGCACAAAGTTTGAGTCTGGCACCGGATGGCCGAGCTTCTTCCAACCCATTGAGCGTGACCTCATCGAAGAACACGAGGATCTTTCACTCGGCATGCGCCGTATCGAAGTGCTTTGTGCTGTGTGTGACGCGCATCTTGGCCATGTCTTCCCTGATGGTCCGCGCCCGACAGGTTTGCGATATTGTATCAATGCAACTGTGCTTCAATTCATTCCGGATGAAGCGTGAGTGATGGACAATCACTCGCTTCTGTTGCGTCGGGATCAATCGCAACTTCTTGTTGTCGATATTCAGGACAAATTGATCAACACGATCCATAAAGTCGAAGCGATGATGGATCGCGCGCGTTTGGTAATCGCGGCGGCACGCCAATTTGAATTGCCGATTACGATTTCAGAACAATATCCGAAAGGTCTTGGCACAACGGATGCGAAACTGCATGAAGCGTGTGGCAATGTAACGCCCGTTTTTGCAAAGACGGCTTTTTCTTGTTTGCGCGATGAGGCAATTTCAGCTCATCTCGCAACGCATCAACAACGCAATCACCTCGTGATTGTCGGCATGGAAGCGCATGTCTGCGTTTTACAAACCGCGCTTGACGCCGTGGCAGAAGGCTATTCGGTTTTTGTTGTCGGTGACGCTGTTTCGAGCCGCAGCGCGTCAGATGTTGAAGCGGCGAAGCGCCGGATGGACAAAGCGGGCGTGACTGTGATTTCGGCGGAAATGGCCTTTTTTGAATGGTTGGAGCGCGCGGGCACGCCCGACTTCAAAGCGCTCGCTCCCTTGTTGCGTTGATTTTTCCTTCTCGATTATTGCGCAAGCACGATAAATCCGGCCTTTTCAAAAATCGCTTTTGCTGAAGGTGAGGAGAGATAGTTCAAAAAGCGGTCAGCTTCTGGATTTTTGCTCTGAGCCGTTACCGCGAAAGGATAGATAATCGGCGCGTGGCTCTCAGAGGGAAATCGCGCGATGATTTTCACTTGAGGTTCAACCTTCGCATCCGTTTCATAAACAATGCCCAGCGGTGCTTCATTTCGCGCAACGAAGGCGAGAGCTCCGCGCACATTATCAGCTTGTGCGAGTTTTGGTTCCACGAGTTTCCAGAGGTTTAAATTTTGTAATGCGCTCTTGGCATAGATTCCGGCCGGCACCGAATTGACTTCGCCAGTGGCAAGTTTTCCGTCCCCCAACGCTTTTGCAAAATTGTCTTCGGTGAGATCAAGAGATGAGCGTGCCGATACTTGCGGTGCAATGATCACAAGACGATTGCCGATGAGATTTTTGCGCGTTTCTGAGCGAACAAGTTTTTTCTCATTAAGATAATCCATCCATTTAAGGTCGGCCGAGGCAAAAACATCGGCGGGTGCGCCCGCTTCAATTTGTTTGGCGAGTGCGGAAGAGGCAGCGAAAGAAAATTTTACTTCGATGCCCGCCTCCGCCTTGAAAGATTTGCTCGTCTCTTCAAGTGTTTCTTTCAATGAAGCGGCGGCAAAAACGAGAAGGGACTCAGCGCGCGCAACAGCAATGCTCAGGAAAAAACCGCAGATAAAAAACGCAACGAAACCCAACGCAACAAAAAACATGCGGTTGTTTCGTGAAAAAATCATGGATGCGGTCCTATGGTCTCAAGCAGTCATTTTTGGAAATCCCGCATTCATCCCGGAACCGCACGACCGGATGACAAGAGGCAGAGCGCACCGCACGCCTCTCTTAGCGATGGATTTAAAGAGGCTTAAAATCTTACAATTTGTCAAGTTGATGCGAAACGCCTAAATCGGATTTCATGAATTCTCGTCCGCCCCAATCAACCGCGCTGCCAGATCAGCCTTCCGACCTGCCCGAAGATTTCGACTTCGAGGCAGAGGATGATTCGTTGCCGGATGGCGAGGCGGAGCTCGATCTCGGGCTTGAAACGGATACAACGCCGCAGCGTTTGAAGGCGGGTGTCGAGGTTATTCAGACCGCGTTGAAAACTTTACCCAATGCGCCGGGCGTCTATCGGATGATCGATGGCGAAGGGTCGGTGCTTTATGTTGGCAAAGCAAAGAGCCTCAAAAAACGTGTTTCGAATTATGCACGCGGGGTGGGGCATACGAGTCGCATCGCGCGGATGATTGCTGAAACAGCGGCGATGGAATTTGTCACAACGGAAACCGAAACCGAAGCGCTGCTTTTAGAAGCCAATTATATCAAGCAGCTGAAGCCGCGTTTCAATGTGCTGTTGCGTGACGACAAAAGCTTTCCCTATATTCTTGTGACCTCCGATCATGTTTCGCCGCAGCTTACAAAACATCGCGGCGCGCGCACAAGGCAGGGCCATTATTTCGGACCTTTTGCGAGTGTATGGGCGGTTAATCGAACCATTGCCGCTTTGCAACGCGCGTTTCTTTTACGCACCTGCACCGATTCCTATTATGAAAATCGCTCGCGACCGTGTCTCCTCTATCAAATCAAACGTTGCGCGGGGCCGTGCACGGGCGAGATTGATGCGCCGGGCTATCAAAGGCTTGTGACCGAAGCGCGCGATTTTCTCTCGGGCAAAAGCCAAGCGGTGAAGATGCGTCTTGCTGAAACAATGCAAGCGGCATCGGACGCGCTTGATTTTGAAACCGCAGCGCGCATTCGTGACCGCCTGGCTGCTTTGTCAGCCATTGTTTCAACGCAAGATATCAATCCGCAAACAGTCGAAGAAGCGGATGTCTTCGCGCTTCATGAAGAAGCGGGGCAATTCTGCATCGAAGTCTTTTTCTTCCGCAATTATCAGAATTGGGGTAATCGCGCTTATTATCCGCGTGCGGATAAATCCATTGCGGCTGAGGAGATTCTTGCGCAATTTGTCGCGCAATTTTACGATGACAAACCCGCGCCCCGTTTGGTGCTTTTGTCACATGATCTTGAAGAAGCGTCACTCTTGGCTGAAGCCTTATCTTTGCGTGCGGGTCATAAAATCGAAGTCAACACGCCGAAACGGGGCGAGAAACGTGATCTTGTGGATCATGCGGCAACAAATGCGCGCGAAGCGCTCTCGCGTCGACTGTCTGATACCGCTTCACAGAAACAATTGCTCGCGTCACTCGCTCCGGTTTTTGGATTGGAGAAGCCGCCGCGCCGCGTCGAGGTGTATGATAATTCGCATATCATGGGCACGAATGCGGTGGGCGCGATGGTGGTTGCAGGAGCCATGGGGTTTTCAAAACCGCATTATCGTACGTTCAACATCAAATCCGAAGAGCTCACGCCCGGTGATGATTTTGGCATGATGCGCGAAGTTCTCACCCGCCGATTTGCGCGTCTTCAAAAAGAATCACCACGTGAAGCGGAACCTCAAGAGGGCGCCGATGATGCCATGCCTGATTGGCCGGATCTTGTTTTGATCGACGGCGGCAAAGGGCAACTTGATGCCGCGCTGAGCGTGCTTGCCGAACTTGGTCTTGAGCATGTGCCGATGGTCGGTGTCGCGAAAGGCGTTGATCGCGATGCGGGGCGCGAACAGTTTTTTATTCCGGGTCGTGAACCTTTTCGTTTGCCGCCGCGCGATCCCGCGCTTTATTTCATTCAGCGTCTGCGTGATGAAGCGCATCGCTTTGCGATTGGTACACATCGTGCCAAACGCAAGAAGGCTTTCACCGCCAATCCGCTTGATGAAATTCCGGGGATTGGACCGCGCCGGAAACGCGCGCTGCTTTTGCATTTCGGAACCGCGAAAGCGATTGCGCAGGCCTCTTTTGAAGATCTCACCAAAGCGCCCGGTGTGAATGAAGCAACCGCGAAAGCGGTTTATGATTTCTTTCATGATGGTGGGCGTTGAGCCCGCTTGTTCTCGCGGCGGTGGCCGATTCGCGTCTCATCCGTTTAAAGCCGCCCTCGCTTGGAGCGAATTTCGCCATGTGAAATAGGGGTTTTACGCCAACAGTTGACGCGGGCCCTGCCAGTCTGTTTTCTGACGCCATGACGATGTCTCAGCAAACAACCCCTCAAAAAAAGCGGCGTCTTGGCCCGTTCACGCTCCCCAACATTCTGACTTATGGTCGGGTTGTGGCGGTGCCGGTTGTTGTGGGCTGCCTTTTTTGGCCGGAAGAAAATGTGATGCGTTGGATTGCGCTCGGGATTTTCTCCGCCGCCGCGATTACCGATTTTTTTGACGGCTATCTCGCACGCGCTTGGGCGCAGCAATCATCACTCGGGCGTATGCTTGATCCGATCGCTGATAAATTGATTGTGGCCGCATCTCTCATGATGCTGGTCACGGATCGCACGATTTCCGGTTTTTCCATCTGGGCCGCGATTGTAATTTTGAGCCGCGAGATTCTTGTTTCGGGTTTGCGGGAATTTCTGGCTGAACTTCGCGTGAGCGTACCCGTGTCAACAATTGCGAAATGGAAGACCACGCTTCAACTTGTAGCCGTTGGATTTTTGATTGCGGGCCCCGCGGGTGAGCGTGTGTTGCCCGGTACCACTTCAATTGGCATTGTGCTTTTATGGATCGCTGCACTTTTGACGCTTTATACCGGTTATGATTATTTCCGAGCCGGTATTCGTCATGTGGTCGAAGCCGATGACTGAAATAAAAATTGTGTATTTTGCCTGGATACGCGAGCGTGTCGGCGTAGCAGATGAAATCATCGACGTGCCTCAAAATATTTTGACGGTTGAAGCGCTGGCGGAATGGCTCTCTCTGCGCGATGAAGGCTATGCGTCGGCTTTTGAAAATCCGAAACTTGTGCGCGCGGCGATTGATCATGTTCATGCCAAGCCGAAAGATATCATCAAAGGCGCGCGCGAGATTGCGTTTTTCCCGCCGATGACGGGTGGCTAAAACATGGCAACGCGTATTACGGTCCGCCTTCAATCCGACGCTTTTGATGTTGCGAAAGAAACAGACGCGTTGAATTCGCCCACTGAGGATGTTGGTGCTGTGTCAACCTTCATCGGATATTGTCGCAGCGAAGGCGGACGGCTCAAAGCGCTTGAGCTCGAACATTATCCTGGAATGGCAGAGGAGGAAATTAAACGCGTCGTCGATGAGGCGTGTTCGCGTTGGCCTTTATCGTCAGTAAGGGTGATCCATCGTTATGGTTTGATGAAACCGGGCGACGGTATTGTGTTTGTTGGCACCGCGAGCACGCATCGGGCGGAAGCGTTCGCCGCGTGTGAATTTTTAATGGACTATCTCAAAACGCGCGCGCCCTTTTGGAAAAAGGAATATCGCGCGGATGGCAGTATCGGCGATTGGGTTGAGGCGAAAGCGGATGATGATGCCGCCGCTGCGCGGTGGACAAGCCAACCCTGACCCCTTTTCCTTTGGCGGAAGCGTAGCCATATAACGGAAGTTGGTTTTCGAGGACTCCGCTGATGTCGCGCTTTTTTTTGGTCGGTCTTGGCCTTCTGGTCTCCGTGTTCTTTTTCACCATAGCGGCGAATTCGCCTGCGGATGCGCGGGCCGGATCAGGTTTTTCGAGCGGCAGCCGGGGGTCTTTTACTTTTTCGCGCCCGCCTTCAACCTCGACCGCCCCAAAACCGGCGGCACCGATTGAACGATCTTACACTCAGCCAGCTGCGCCGAGTTACTCTCCCACTTATGCACCGGCGAGCGGATTTGGCGGCGGACTTTTTAGCGGCTTCGGCGGCGGCTTGCTTGGTGGGCTTTTGGGTGCCGGTCTCTTCGGCATGCTTTTCGGCAACGGCTTCTTCGGCGGCATGGGTGGGGGAATGTCCTTTTTCGGGCTCATTCTGCAATTCGGCCTCATCTATTTCGCGGTGAAATTTTTGTTTGGCCTTTTTGCCCGCCGCGTGGCGCCGATGGGTGCGGGCTTTGGACCGATCCCGCAACCCGCGCCAACTGGTTTTGGGGGCGGTTCGGGTTTTCAATCATCCGCGCCATCGGTGCGGCAGGTGGGCATCGATCAAACTGATTACGCGGCGTTCGAAGAAAAACTTCATGCCGTGCAAGACGCCTATTCGCGCGAGGATCTCGACGAATTGCGCGGTGTGGCAACACCCGAAATGGTCGCCTATTTTGCCGAAGACCTTGCGCGCAATGCCGGGCAGGGGCTTATCAATCGTGTGAGCGATGTGCGACTTCTGCAAGGCGATCTTGCCGAAGCTTGGGGCGAGGGCGCTACCGACTATGCGACGGTAGCGATGAAATTCTCGCTGATTGATACGATGATCGAGCGAATGTCCGGTCGCGTGGTTTCGGGCGGCCATCCAGAAGACGTCACCGAGCTTTGGACCTTCCGCCGCGACGGTTCAGGCCCGTGGATGCTTTCCGCCATTCAACAGATGCGGTGAAAAATTCAGCGCTTTAACCTCGCAATAACCATGGGCGTCTATTGTCACGCCCATGAAATTTTTCACGCCCGCGCGCCTCATTTCCGTGGCGCTTCTTCTCGCGCTTGCCGGGTGCGGCATGCGTTTTGATACGCGCGCGCCTTGGCGCGACGAGCTTGAAGCGAAATGCCTCTCATCAGGCGCTGTGCAGACCTCTGCCTATATCGAACCGGCAACGCGTATCGACGGGCCGGGCGCATGCGGCATGCAACAGCCTTTCAAAGTTGCCGCATTTGCGAATGGCACTGTGGGACTTACAAGCCGCGCGACCATGTCGTGCTCAGCCATCTCAAGTGTTGATCGATGGGTGAAAGAAATCGTTGAACCCGCAGCACAGCTTTATTATGGCCAACGCGTTGAGGCGATGACGGTCGGGTCTTACTCGTGCCGCAATCGGGATTCGAAATGGTTTGCGCGGATCTCTGAACATTCATTTGGTAACGCCGTTGATATTATGGGTTTCCGCTTTGCCAATGGTCGTAAGATCAGCGTGCGGGAAGCGTGGAGAGGTTCAGCAACCGATCAGGCGTTCTTGCGCGAGATCACCGTCAATGCGTGCGATTACTTCACAACGGTTCTTGCACCGGGATCAGATTCTTATCACGCGGATCATTTGCATCTTGATTTGATGCGCCATGATACAGGTTATCAAAAACGCATCTGTCAGCCGAAATTGAATTTCGCGCGCCGCATCAAAGCGCCATCCACCGCCAATCAAATTGCGGGTCTCAATTATCGTCCAACCGCAAGCGATCAAAATGCGATTGCGGTTGCGGAAATGAATGCGCCCTCAGGCTTGCCTGTTACGGTGCCTGTGCCTTCAGCCCGTCCAATCGATCCGAAGGTCATTGCGCTTTTGCCGCCAGAACCTGAGAGCGATGATGATGGCGACTTCAAAGGCGTCTATTGATCTTACTTTATTTACCGCGCTTTGACGGCGAACCATAACCACCACCTGTTGGTGTGATGATTGTGATTTTATCGCCGGACTCGAGGAGCGTCTGATCAGCACCTTTTAAAGTTTCGATCTCGCCATTTTTTCGCGTGACAAAATTGCGACCGATTTCACCCGCTTCACCGCCCTCAAGTCCGAAGGGATGAATGCGACGATGACCTGAGAGTATGGCGCAATCCATCGTCTCGAGAAAGCGAATGGTGCGGCTTGTGCCATCACCCGAATTCCATTGGCCTTTGCCGCCTGACCCCTCGCGGATATGAAAATCTTCTAGAAGCACGGGATAACGATTTTCAAGAATCTCGGGATCGGTAAGTCGTGAATTCGTCATGTGAACATGCACACCGGCTGCGCCATCAAAGCCGGGGCCTGCGGATGAGCCTGAACAGATTGTTTCATAATATTGGTAGCGCGCATTGCCAAAAGTGAGATTGTTCATTGTGCCTTGCGCGGCGGCCATGGCATGCAATGCACCGAAGAGGCAGTTGGTGACGGCTTGGCTCACTTCAACATTGCCCGCAACGACGGCTGCCGGATAGCGCGGCGAGAGCATCGAGTCTTCCGGCAAGATGACTTTGATGGGACGCAAGCACCCCGCATTCATCGGGATCATATCATCGACCATGATGCGGAAAACATAAAGCACAGCCGCGCGTGTCACAGGTTCTGGCGCGTTGAAATTATCGTCGCGTTGCGGCGATGTACCGGTAAAATCAATAGTCGCTTCGCGCGCTTTATGATCAAGCGTGATCTTCACTTTGATCACCGAGCCATTATCCATTTCATAGGAAAAAGATGACTCTCGTAGATGCTCGATCACACGGCGCACATGTTCGGCGGCATTATCTTGCACATAACCCATATAGGCTTTAACGACATCAAGACCGAATTCGCTGATCGCCTTTTTAAGCTCGGCCGCGCCTTTTTCATTCGCGGCCACTTGCGCTTTCAAATCATTGATATTTTGTGTGACATTACGCGCAGGATAGAGCGCGCCTTCGAAAAGCGCACGTGTTTCCGCTTCGCGGAAGCGGCTTTGATCGACGAGATGGAAATTGTCGATATAGACGCCTTCCTCATCGATCGTCGTTGCGCGTGGTGACATTGACCCCGGCGCCACACCGCCAACATCGGCATGATGACCGCGTGACGCGACCCAGAAGAGAAGCGTTTTGTTATCCTGATCAAAAATCGGTGTGCAGACCGTGATGTCTGGTAAATGCGTGCCGCCATTATAGGGCGCATTCAACATATAGACGTCACCCGGTTTAATCTTCCCTTCATTCATCTGAACGATGGTTTCAACCGAGCGATCCATTGAGCCTAAATGAACCGGAATGTGAGGCGCATTCGCCACCAAACGTCCTTCATGATCAAAGATTGCGCATGAGAAATCGAGTCGTTCTTTGATGTTCACAGATGAGGCCGTGTTTTGCAGTGTCACACCCATTTGCTCAGCAATCGACATGAAGAGATTGTTGAAGATCTCAAGCATCACGGGATCGGCATCTGTTCCCGCCGCTACGCGTTTTTCGCGGCGTTCAACACGTTTCAAAATCAAATGATCGCGCGCATTTAAGGTGGCCGCCCATCCGGTTTCCACCATGATGGTTTGATGCGGTTCAATCAAGAGAGCAGGACCTTTGATTTCATGGCCCGCTTTGAGTTGTTGCCTCAAGAAGATTGGCGCATCGTGATCACGCCCTTCGCTGAAAATACGCTTTCTCGCATAGGGCGCGGGTAATTCTTGATCTGTTGAAATCACTTCGTGCGGGGCAATCGGTTGCCCGCCGCCAATGGCTTCCATTGCGATCGCTTCCAGGACAAGAGGCTTTGTCGGATCAGAGAAACCAAATCTTTGATGGTGAAGAGTTTCAAAAATTTCTCTGAGCGTCGCCTGGCGTTCAGCAAAAGATTTTGAAATCTCGGGTATTACCGTCACAGCGATTGCCGAATCCGTACCCGCATAGCGCAGCAACGCTTGTGCATGAATTGTAATCTCGGGTGCAGCTACACCTTGGCTTCCAACTTCAGCGATACAGATAGATCCCAAGCGTTGGGCTTCTTGATCAAAGAGAGCAAGGGCTTCATCGGAGAAAGCTTTCTCAATTGCCTGTTCACGTGTCGCACGAATCGAAGCGAGGCCCATGCCATAGGCAGAAAGCAAGGATGAGAAAGGATGAATAAGGATCGTATCCATCGAAAGGGCATCGGCAACCAGACAAGCATGCTGACCGCTCGCGCCGCCAAAGGCGTTTAACGCATAGCGCGTGACATCATGGCCGCGCGCGACAGAGATTTTCTTGATCGCCTCGGCCATATTCGCCACCGCAATGCGAATGAACCCATCGGCAATTTCTTCTTCTCGGCGCCCATCACCAATCTCAGATGCAAGCGCTTTAAATTTTTCGCGCACCACATCTCGATCGAGTTTCTGATTTTGTTCGGGCCCAAAAATGGAAGGGAAAAAATCAGGATCAAGTTTGCCAAGCATCACATTGGCATCGGTCACCGTGAGTGGTCCGCCACGGCGATAACAAGCAGGACCTGGATGAGCGCCAGCAGAATCGGGTCCCACACGATAGCGTGTGCCATCATAATGAAGAATTGAGCCACCGCCCGCAGCCACCGTATGAATCATCATCATGGGCGCGCGCATTCTTACGCCCGCTACTTCCGTTTCAAAAGCGCGTTCATAATGACCATCGAAATGCGCGACATCGGTTGAAGTGCCGCCCATATCAAAACCGATGACGCGATCAAATCCTGCTTCGCGTCCTGTCTCCGCCAGCGCGACGACGCCACCTGCGGGGCCGGACAACACAGCATCTTTGCCTTTGAAGAGATCGGCGGCGGTCAGGCCGCCCGATGACATCATGAACATGAGTCGCGCGCCTGAGCGTTTCACATCTAGCTCTTCCGCAACCATCGCCACATAGCGCGCGAGAATGGGAGAGAGATAGGCATCAACAACAGTTGTATCCCCGCGCCCCACAAATTTGATGAGCGGGCTGACCTCGTGACTCACAGAGACTTGAGAAAAGCCGGTCTCTCGCGCGATTTCTGCTGCCAATTTTTCATGAGCCGGAAATTTCCATGAATGCATGAAGGCAATGGCAACAGCGTTAAAGCCTTTGTTACGAAGCGCTTGAAATGCGAGGCGCATCGCGTCTTCATCGGGCGCTTGTTCAATTGTTCCATCCGCGCGCACGCGTTCATCAATTTCAATCGTCTCGGCATAAAGCGCATCGGGCTTTTTCACCGCGCGGGCAAAGATGTCACTCCGCGCCTGATAACCGATTTTCAAAGCGTCACGAAAACCGCGCGTGACGATGAGCGCCATCCGCTCACCTTTGCGTTCAAGAAGCGCATTGGTTGCCACCGTTGTCCCCATGCGCACATCACCAATCACGCCTTTGGGAATCGTATCACCGGGTTTCAGACCAAGGAGGAGGCGGATGCCGTGAACAGCGGCATCGCGATAGGCGCCGGGATTTTCGGAGAGAACTTTGCGCGCGGATAATTCTCCTGAAGGCGCACGGCCGATGATGTCGGTGAACGTGCCGCCCCGGTCGATCCAGAAATCCCAAACCCGCTTTGTCATATCCCGCGTCCATACATTGCCATGATCATAACTATGCTTTTGTTACCCTGTCAGATGTGACAGGGGCCAGCAATGGTTAGACCTGATAGGTCTATTGCAGACCCAGATATAGTCTGTCCATGCGGTTTTGCGGGGGGCGCGTGATGCCAGATCGGAATGTGAGGATGAAAGCGATGAGACGTCTTCAGGTGATGTTTGTTGTGCTGACGGTTTTTATCGGCGTGACCCAGACGCAGAGTTTGGCGCAATCAAAATCAGTGAAAACAGGCGCCGAACCGGGGCAGTTCGATTTCTATGTCTTGGCACTTTCATGGTCGCCCGCTTATTGCGCGAATGGCGGGGACAAGCGCAGTCCGGAACAATGTCAGCTCGGCGCGCAGAAGGGCTTTGTCGTTCATGGGCTTTGGCCGCAATATGAGAAAGGCTATCCGATTTCTTGTCCGACGGATCGAAAAGATTTGCCGAAATCGAGCTTTGAAAAGGCCGCTTCCATTTTTCCCGATTTGAAGCTCGCCACATATGAATGGCGTCGGCATGGGTCATGTACGGGGCTTGATCCGGAACTCTATCTTGATGCAGTTGCGGCCGCGCGTGATCGCGTTAAAGTGCCGTCGAGTCTTGACCCTTCAAAAGCTGCGCTCGTAAGTGATGCCAAGCCCTCACCGAGCGACATCGAAAAAAATTTCAGCGAGTCAAATCCGGGGCTTCAACCCTCGATGATCAGCGTGTCCTGCCGCAAAGCGATGTTGCGCGAAGTCCGAATTTGCTTCACAAAGGATTTGAAAGAGTTTCGCACTTGTCCGGAAGTGGATCGCTCAGGCTGTCGGTCAGATCAGGTTTCGATTGTTCTGCCACAATAAATTTCGAGTGTTCCCGATCAAGCTGTGCGACATTGATTTTGTGTGATGTGATGCTGCCCATTGGGTTTTGTTGATGAATTATCGCCATGCGTTTCATGCCGGCAATTTTGCAGATGTTTTAAAACATGTCGTACTTACGCGGTGCCTTATTCACCTTAAAGAGAAGTCTGCTCCTTTCCGCGTGATTGATACACATGCTGGTTTAGGCTTTTATCATCTCACATCAAAAGAAGCCGAGCGAACCGGTGAATGGCAAAGCGGTATTGGCCGGTTACTCGCGGCCGACTTGCCGCCTGAAATCGCGGATCTTCTTTCGCCCTATCGGGAAGCACTTGATCGCGTCAGAGCTTTTCACGGCGATGATGTCTATCCCGGCTCTCCGGAAATCGCGCGCGGTTTGCTGCGCGGTGAAGATCGGTTGATCCTTGTTGAAAAACATCCTGAAGATGCGCGCCAAGCAAAAGATAATTTCGCGTTTGACGGGCGCGTTAAACTCTTTGAGCGCGATGCCTATGAGGCTCTCAATGCATTATTGCCGCCGAAAGAAAGGCGCGGCCTCATTCTGATCGATCCGCCCTATGAAGAGCACGATGAATTTGATCGTGTGGGTGAGGCTGTGCGTCATGCCTATCGGAAATTTTCCACGGGCATTTTTGCAATCTGGTATCCGTTGAAAGCGGGATTGCCTGTTGATGCGTTTTACCGCGCCATGGTGGATGCCGAGATTCCGAAAATTCTTCGGCTCGAACAATGGATACGCGATGAGCGGGCGGGAGACGGGTTGGCGGGATCGGGCCTTTTGATCATTAACCCGCCCTGGAAACTCAAAGATGAAATGGCGAGTATTTTGGCCTTTCTCGATAAAATCCTGAGCGCGGGACCGGGGCATAAAGTCCGCTGCGACTGGTTGGTCCCCGAAAAATCGACGTGAGCTTTGCAGATAAACGAGAGCCGAGTGCTGGTCGAAAAAGCGCGCGCCTGCTAGGGTTCCCGATCTGATAAAACAAATGTGTAAAATGGTTGAGGAGACTGATTTATGATTTTGCGTTCAGCGCCCGCGTCCCCCTTCGGTCGAAAAGTGAAAATGGCGGCCCATATTGTCGGGGTCATCGATCGCATCAAGGTTGTGAATGCCGACACATTGAGCGCTGAAGATGATCTCAGGCAACAAAATCCGCTTGGCAAGATTCCAACCCTTATTCTTGAGGATGGTCGGGTGCTTTATGATTCACGCGTCATCGTTGAGTATATAGATCATCTTGGCGGCGGAGGACGCATCATTCCCGCGCAAGGTCAAGATCGTTATGATGTTCTCGTCATGCAATCTTTGGCTGACGGCATTATGGATGCTGCGATTTTGCAAATTTATGAAATGCGTTTTCGCACAGAAGATCGCCGCGAACAAAAATGGGTTTCGCATCAAGCTGGAAAAGTTGAGCGCGCACTCGCGGCGCTTGAGGCGCATCCGCCGCATCTGTCACCCGTTCCGCATATTGGAACCGTCGCGGTCGCATGCGCTCTCGGTTATCTTGATTTCCGTTTCGAAGGCGCTTGGAGAAAGCAACATCCACGCCTCGTAGCATGGCTCGACGATTTTGCAGCGCGCGTGCCCTCATTTGCGGCAACCGCGCCGCACTAATTCGAGATCAAAATTAAACAAAAACCCGCTTCATGAAGAATCGGGTTTTCTATTTTTTTAACGCGTGATTGAAATCAGAATTTGTAATTCAGGCCAACGCGAACAAGGCCCCAATCCGCGCCTGATGATCCGCCACCTGAAGGAATGTCTTTTTCTTCAAGATGAATATAAAGCGCTTCCGCTTTTGCAGTCCAAGGGCCGGTGATCACGGTTTCAACACCACCACCAAGCGTGTAACCATTGTGATAGTTATCGACTGTTGAACCACCATTATCATCATGTGTTGTGGCACCGGCATAACCGGCCGTCACATAGGGCATGGTCTCATTCATGGCATAACCGATGCGGCCACGAAATGTATTGAGATAACGCGCTTCGCTTGAACCTGTATTGCTGCCTTTGATGTTGCCGAGTGAAAGATCGGCTTCAAGGCCATAAACCCAATTATTCGGCGCTTGATAATTATAGCCGCCTGTGACGCCCAAAGTTCCGCCCGTGGGATTGCCATAAACATCCTTGCCGTCTTTGGTAAAGTTACCAAAGCCTAATCCGGCATTGAGTCCGCCATATACGCCCGTCCAATTCGACATTTTTTGAACAGGAGTCGGAATGGTTTTGGGGACCGCTTTTTTGCTGGGAAGATCCGCCGCATAAGCGGCGGTACCAGCAACAAGAATCGTGGCCGTTGCGAGAGAGAGGCGCGATAGCAAAGACATGGAATGAACTCCTCGAATTTCACAAACCCGATGAGCAATGCGCTCATGAGTTTAAGGTTACGCTGACGCTGACACGTCGACGTGCATGAGCCCGTTTCACATGAGAAGCGGGCTTAATTTTGGAAAAGTGATGATCGAAAGAGGAAATGCCGGGGCAGAAATTTGGTTCCCGGATTTATCGTTAATGAATGTTTAAGGGACTAAGGTTGACGAGACTTCGTAACCGTCAAGTCTCAGAATTTATAAGAGATTCCGAAGCGAAATAAGTTTGTTTTCGTATCGAGAGAAACGGTCGATCCATTCGCGAGATAATTTGAGGCGGCGAGATCATAATGCAAGAATTCGCCGCGTAAGACGACATTCTGCATGGCGAAAGTTTCGATGCCCGCACCATAGACAACGCCATATTTGATGGCGTCTGTTGAATTCACATTGGTGTAATTGCTGCCACTGATCGCCACACCCAATGTGCCATAAGCGAGATTGTTGCCGAAGGCATAACCGCCGCGACCGCGCCCTGAACCCGTCCAGGTTTGAGTGAAGCTTTCGCTTGTTGAGCTGTTTTTGATTTGAGACGAGTCAAAATCGCCTTCAAGCCCGCCAACGAACTGACCGCTTTGGACGTTCATCCCACCATGGGCGCCATAAACCGTGCCGCCTGTTGTCAGCGAGCCGGCGGTGCCGAGGCCCGCGCCCCCATGAAGGCCAATATAACCGCCTTGCCAATTTGAAACGCCATCGGTCGAGAACAATCCGCCCGCAAAAGAGGGGCTCGAGAGGCTCGCGGCCAAAATCATTCCAAAGCCATATCGATTAAACAGGCGGGTCATTATGGTCACTCTGAGGGCGGACGGGTGACAAGGCTTACGTCCAACTCTGAGAATTTTATCAATCCCCGGGCGCGCCCCTAAGCGAAGCCTCAAAATAAGGTCAACAAAAGGTAAACCGATCGGCCGTTTCATCCGTGAGACGTTCATGTCACAAGCAGATCCCGACAAATTCGGGCTCACTTCTCACCAAGGCATTTTATGACCGAGCCAATTCCTTCCCCCCGCGCGCGAAAGATCGCCCTCGTCACCGGCGCGTCGCGTCGTGTCGGGGCTATGATTGCCAAGAGGCTCGCGGTTTCGGGCTTTCAGGTGATTTGTCATGTAAGGCACCGCTCCGTCGAAGCCGATCAACTCATGGCTGAAATCACGGCTTCGGGAGGTGTGGCTCAATTTGTTGAAGCGGATCTTGTCGATGTCTCTGCTCGTCAAAAGATGATGACGGACATACGCGAGCGCTTCGGATCGCTTGATCTTCTTGTCAATAATGCGGCGGCTTTTTCATCGGATCGATTTGAAGACTTTTCAGAATCCACTCTGGATATGCATCTCGCGATCAATCTGAAAGCACCGATTGATCTTGCACGGCAGTTTGCGAGCCTGGCTTCGAGCAATAATCCATCGATTGTGAATATCATCGATCATCGTGTGTTGAAACTTACACCGCAACATTTCACCTATACTTTATCGAAAGCGGCTCTTCATGCGGCGACGCAAACCATGGCGCAAGCCTTAGCGCCAAAAATCCGCGTCAACGCCATTGGTCCGGGACCCACTTTGCCCAATCCTCATGATGGCGAGTCGGGTTTTCGTCATGAGGTCGAAGGCGTACCGTTGAGCCATGCGGTCGATGCAAGCGATATTGCTGATGCGGTTCTTTATCTTGCTTCCGCAAGAAGTGTTACCGGCTTTTTATTGCCTGTTGATGCGGGGCAGGCGATCGGGTGGAAAACGCCCGATGTCGTAGAGTGAGCTCTCTTACTCAGTGAGGGCAATCGCCGCGATCAAACGTCCGTAATCTGCTTCTTTGCGATGCGTTGTGCGACGGAAACTGAAAAATCTTTTTTCATCGGCATAAGTGCAGAGCGCGAGATTTTCGATTGATCCCAGCTGCGCTTTTTCTAAGCGATTGACGATGTAAGCGGGCAAATCGAAATGACATTTTCCGCTTTCAGCTTGTGTGGCGAAGAAGCGATCTGAATTTTTATCGGTTGAAAGAAATGTCTCACGGAATTCAGGCCCGACCTCATAGGCGCTTTGACTGATTGTAGGCCCAAGCGTTACATGGAGTCTTCCGCGCTGAGCGCCAAGTTCTTCCATCGCGTGAATTGTCGACTCGATGACGCCATAAAGAGCGCCCTTCCATCCGGCATGAGCGGCCCCGATCACGCGCGCGTGAGGATCAGTGAACAGAAGCGGTCCGCAATCAGCGGTACCGATGCCAAGCGCTATGCCCGTCTGATTGGTCACCATCGCATCAGCACGCGGGCGTTGATCGAGCGACCAAGGCTCATTGACTTTCACGCAAATGGCGGAGTGAATTTGATAAAGAGACAAGAGATGATGTTCATTCACGCCGAGCGTGTGGGCCATGCGCGCGCGATTTTCAACGACTGATTGCGGATCATCGGATGAACCGAGGCCGCCATTCAAACTTTGATAGAGGCCCTGCGATACGCCACCCTCGCGCGTAAAGAACCCATGCGCGAGTCCTTTATGCTGCAGATTGGACGTCATAAGAGGGCGAGGCATCGCGTCGGTCATGAGATCAAAATCCAGCCGGTGTTGGCCATTCATTATTTGAAATCGCCAAAGCTTTAAAGAGCTGACCCATGCCGGTCGTTGTGGGGTCAATCAATCTCTCACGCGCCTTTCGAATATCATTGGCCTGTTGTGGAGAGGCTTTACGAATGAGAGTCTCGACGCGTGTGTCGATACCCAAGCGATCAAGCAGTTCCGCTTGCGTGATGGGGCCGTGGGTGCGCGCGCCACTCTCGCGCGCGGCAAGTTCAAGCGATTCAAAATTTACATGAACCGTGAGATCCGCTTCTCCTGGTGTTTCAAGCGGATTGACGAATTCATGCGCTTTCAAGGCTTGTAACGTGTCACCGAAACCGGATTGCGTATAGCCATAATCAATGACGAGGCCTGCGCCCCCAAACTGATCCAGATGACGCGCGAGATCCCGCATGATCGTTTCGCTGATCGGTGCATATTCGAGAATATCACCCTCACTTCCACCCGGACCTGACATGCGCATTGGTTCTTGCGCTAAACCAAACACCAATGTGTCGTCGTCATCCGCGCCGATTAAACATTCATGCCATGCCTGATTGCGTTTTTGAAATTGTCTGATGGGCAAGGCATCGAAAAATTCATTCGCGAGAATAATTGTCGGTTTTTCCGGAAGCGTGGCGATGGTCGTAGCCCATTCAATGCGTGGATGGGCGTTGGCAAGTATTTCTTTTTGAACGGCGCTGAGCACCGGACTCATTTCGACAAGCGTCACCTGAAGCGCGTCGTGAAAACCTGTAACCGCTTTTGTCGCGCGCAAAACATCGCTCATTAAAGTGCCACGACCGGGCCCCAGTTCAACGAGGGAGATCGACGTTCGACCGGCGCGCAGCCAAAGATCGGCGCACCACAGACCAATGAGCTCGCCAAACATTTGCGAAATTTCTGGCGAGGTTGTGAAATCACCGGACGCACCCAAAGGATCGCGCGTCATATAGTAACCATGCTGCGGGTCACCCAGAGCGAGCGCCATATAACGCTCGACACTGATCGGTCCTTCTTGCCGGATGATCTCGATGATGCGTCGGCGCAAAGCGCTCATGGATTTTTCGCCTCGACGCGGAAACTTCTGATCACCAGCCATAGGCCGACCAACGCCATGGGTAATGAAAGCGCCATGCCCATTGTGAAGCCGCCGGGCAAGGCTTCGGTCAGCGGATCGGGATCACGATAAAGTTCAGCAAAGCTTCGCATGAGCGCGTAGAGAATTCCAAAGAGCCCGGCGAGCAAACCCGGCTTTTTCAATCCGCCTTTCATCGCAATGAAACCGATGATTACGAAGATCAAAATGCCTTCTAATCCCGCTTCATAAAGTTGACTCGGGTGACGCGTCAGATCATCGGCGCGCGGAAAAATCATCGCCCAGGATACGTCGGTTGGACGTCCCCATAATTCGCCATTGATGAAATTCGCGATGCGACCAAAAAATATTCCGATGGGCGCAACGATCGCGGCAATGTCGAAGAGAGACAGAAGCGGCACTTTACGATGCCATGCGAGAAAACTCATCGCGAGTAAGGCGCCGATAAAGCCGCCATGAAAGGCCATTCCGCCATGCCACACTGCAAAAATTTCTGCGGGGTGCGCGCTGAAATATTCAAGGTCATAAAAGATGACTTGGCCAAGTCGGCCCCCAAGCACAATGCCGAACGCCATATAGACCAAGAGGTCATCAATCGCCAATCGATCGGGATGTTCACGTGTACCCCAAAGATGATCTCTTGAAACAAGTGCGATGGCCAAGCGCCACCCAAGCAGGAGTCCCGCAATATAGGCGAGCGCGTACCAGCGAATGGCGAAGGGGCCGAATTCAACAAGAACCGGATCAATCTGCGGGAAAGGAATTACGAAAAACGGCATGGGATCCTGTAGACGTGGAAGACTTCGGGCGAGGCTTGCGCTTTTCATTTTCGCCCGTCAAGCCGAGACAGAAGTGGCGACTATGGGGTGGCATCGTTACACCATCATGGTAAAAGAAGACCATATGACGGCGTCGGTTACGGCGGCTCACTCTTTGAGGGCATGAAGATGACAGCAACGAATAACCCCTTTCTTGATAATCTCTCCCGTTTGATGACGGACGCGGCGGGCATGGCCACCGGCATGAAGCGCGAGGCTGAAACCGTGATGAAGTCGCAATTCGAACGTTTGATTCGTGATATGGATGTCGTCTCGCGCGAAGAGTTCGAAGCGGTGCGTGCAATGGCAATTGCTGCGCGTGAAGAGAATGAGCGATTGGCCGAGCGAATTGCTGAACTCGAATCAAAACAGAGCAAATAATTTGATTCGAATGTCGATTTACTCCTGATTCGAGGGCAAAGGTCTGTGGACAGGGGTTTACGGCGATTGTGCGATTCAGCCGAATCCGTGAGCGTCCACCCTGCCTGATGGTTTTAAGTCGTCCTTGTCGGGGCGGGCCGTCACGGCAACTGGATGCATGATGTCGATCACTGATTCACATGAAACCGAGCGGGGCGAACATCCGCTCGATATGGTCGAGCGGCTCGCTCACCTTAAAGATTTGACCTTCGAGCGCTCGGGCGATGATGAGATCGCCATCTCCGTGCAAGGCCGTTGGACGTCTTATGATGTTGCCTTCACCTGGCTTGAAGGCATTGAAGCACTGCATGTGGCATGCGCTTTTGATCTTAAAATTCCTGAACGCCGCCGTAGCGAGATTGCCGATTTGATGACGCGCATCAATGAGCAATTATGGATCGGCCATTTTGATATGTGGTCGGAAACCGATGTGGTGATGTTCCGGCATTCGCTGATGTTGTCGGGCGGCGTCGAGCCTTCAGGCGCGCAATGCGAAGCCTTGATGAATCTCGCTGTCGATACTTGTGATCGCCATTACCAAGCGTTTCAATTTGTGATGTGGTCGGGTAAATCGCCCGTCGATGCGCTTGCTGTTACGATGTTTGAAACCGTCGGCGAAGCGTAACGTTTTTTGATCCTAAAATTAGGGAGATCAAATCATCATGAGTGCTGATTTTCCCTCATCTCTCATTCTCGTTGGTGCCGGCAAAATGGGTGGCGCCATGCTTGAAGGATGGCTTCACGCCGGTCTTCACGGTCCCTCTGTCACTGTGATTGATCCGTTGCCCTCAGAGGCAATGAGCGCTTTGTGCGCGCGGGTGGGTGCGAAGCTTAATCCGAAAGAGACACCCTCAGTTCCAGAAGCGTTGGTGCTCGGCATCAAACCGCAAATGCTTGATGCGGCCGCGCCAATACTTGCACCGCTCGCCGGACCCGACACGTTGGTTGTTTCGATTCTGGCCGGAAAGACCATCGGCAATCTCAAAGCACGGTTACCGAATGCGCGCGCGATTGTTCGCTCGATGCCGAATCTTCCGGCTTCAGTCGGGCGGGGTATTTCCGGCGCGGTGGCGAGCCCCGAAGTTACCGAGCGCCAAAAATTGATGGCCGATCGTCTCCTCAAGGGTGTTGGGCAGGTCGAATGGGTCGATCATGAAGATCTGATCGATGCGGTGACAGGGCTTTCGGGCTCGGGCCCCGCCTATGTGTTTCACCTTGTGGAATGTCTTGCGAAAGCGGGCGAAGCCGAGGGGTTACCGCCGGATCTCGCCATGCGCCTTGCCCGCGCAACCGTTGAAGGGGCGGGGGAATTGCTGCACCGGTCTGATTTGTCAGCCGAAATGCTCCGCCAAAACGTCACGTCACCGGGCGGGACGACGGCCGCGGGGCTCACCGTGCTCATGGGCAATGAGGCGCTTCAAAAGCTGATCGCGGGCACTGTGCATGCGGCGCGGCGTCGCGCTCATGAACTCTCGGGCTGATCCGGGCTAGACATTCGGGGCAAGCCCCTCCATCTCTAATTGATCAGAAGAGGGGGCCGAATATGAGCGCTCATGGACATTCAACCCGCGACGGGATCGTCGACGCGTTGATGGAGCTTGCTGCGGAACAGGATTGGGATCGGATCGAGATCACCGAGATTGCCGAGCGCGCGGGCGTCTCACTTCTTGAGTTTCGTGAGGCTTTTCCCTCGAAGGGCGCTATTCTTGGAAGTTTCAATCGACGTATTGATCAAAAGGTTTTGAGCGATGACGATAAAAGTCTCGCGGATGAATCAACGCGTGATCGGATTTTTGATGTGCTCATGCGTCGCTTTGATGCGCTCGCACCTTACAAACAAGCGTTGAAGCGCATGGCGCCTTCATTAGCACGTGATCCGCTCACGCTTGCCGCTCTCAATCAGGCGGCATTGAACTCGATGCGCTTTATGCTTGCGGCTGCGGATGTTGAAACAGAAGGGCCGATGGGCGCAATCAAACTTCAAGGCGCTGTTCTCGCTTATGCCAAGGTCATGGATGTGTGGTTTCGTGATGAGGATCCCGGCCTCTCACGCACGATGGCGGCACTCGATGAAGAATTGAAACGCGGCGGCATGGTGATCAATCGCCTTGAAGATCTTGAACGGATGACCGCACCTTTGTCAGGCGCGCTCCATCGTATGGTCGAACGCGGCATGGCGATGGCCAAGAAAGAACGTGGTGCTCGTCGGGCGGACGCGGATCTCGATCCGTCGATATAAGTGTTTTCTTCGAGGATTATGATATGTCTGATGCGTCTGTTGTTGCGCCTGTGATTTCTTTTGACGATTTTTTAAAAGTGGATATTCGGGTTGGCACTGTCATTGAGGCGGAACCTTTTCCTGAAGCGCGGAAACCGGCGATTAAATTGAAGATTGATTTTGGTGCGCCCATTGGCATCAAAAACTCTTCGGCACAGATTACTGAAAATCATAGTCCTTCCGCGCTTGTCGGCACACAGGTTCTTGCGGTTGTGAATTTTCCGCCGCGTCAGATTGGTCCCTTCATGTCGGAAGTGTTGACGCTTGGTGTGCCGGACCAAAACGGCAAAGTGATGTTGATCCGTCCTGATCGCGATGTGCCGAAGGGCGGACGACTTTATTGAACGCGCTTTGATTGACGAGCCCGTTCTTATGCACTTGCAGCGATGGCGTCGCGGCGAATACGTTCGACCATTGAGCGCACACCATTCGAGCGTTGCGGGGTCAGATGTTCCGCGAGCCCCAAGCGGCGAAAAAGATCAAGCGCATCGATGCTTAAAATCTCACGCGCTGATTTGTCTGAATAAAGCGCAAGCGTGAGCGCAACGAGTCCTTTGACAATATGCGCATCACTTTGGCCTTTAAAGGATAAAACCGGTTCTAAGCCCGAGCGATCAACGAATGTCACCACCCACACCTGACTGGCGCAGCCTTTGACGCGATTGTCTTCGGTGCGTTCATTCTTGGGGAGTTCGGGTAGATCTTTTCCCAGTTCGATCAAATAGCGATAGCGGTCTTCCCAATCTTCCAGGAAGCCGAAATTCTCGATGATCTCATTGATGCGTGACGCCATGACCGACTCCGAACTGAAACGGGTTTAGAACCGAAACGCGTCGGGGTCGAGATTAAATCTTTTTCTGTGGCAGAGGTTCACGACGCGGCGGCAAGGGAATCGCCGGTGTCGGTGCCACATCTGCCACTTGATTATGCGTGTTCGGCGTGGCTTGCGCAGCATGAGCGGTGTCGGGTCCAATCAAAGCTGCGAGAGGATCGGTATCCGCAGTGACCTTTGCGGCGCGTATGGCCATCTCGACGCAGGATTTTTCATGACCGGCGCAAACGGTCGCTACCGCACGACCGGCTGTTTCCATCGTCGCTTTTAAAGCGGCGATGCTGATTGTTTCCGGACCTTTTGAAGACGCGTTCGAAAACGTTGTGCGCGGTGCGGCTGTGTCTTGCGATTTTGATGTCGTGTTTGTGCTTGCTGCTGCTGCTATGGATGCGGGACGCGCAAGCCAATCCGGCATGGGCGGCCGTAAGGGCGATGCCAAATAGATAAGGCCAATCACGGCGGCTGATCGAATAACAAATCCCATCGCTAACGAATCGAATCCCGGCTTCTGAAAGTTTTGAATGATCGACAGGAGCCCAAAACGGGATTGTCATAAATTCTTCAATCGACAATGCGTTATGCCGAATGCGGAGACACGCATAGATTGTAAAGATGGTTAAAGCTTGGTGAATAAATCACTCGTTTTTAGGCGCTTTGTTAACGCTTCGCCGCGCGTTGTTAACAATTGAACTGATGTCGCTCAAAATTGATGAAAGCGTTTAGGGAAGGCTTAAGCACGTTAAGGCACTTTGAGGATCGAAGCAGGACGTGAAGTGGTTCCGGCTTTTTATTTCGAGGGGTGTCATGATCAAAAAGGCTGAGCAGATCTTGGGCGACGCATTCGGCGCTTTGGTTCATCCCTCAATCATAGAAGGCACGCCAGCCTTTACCGCGCATCGCTATTTCATCGGCACGCGCCTTGCGATGGCCGTTCTCGGTGTCATCGCTCTTTCTCTTTTCACGATCATGCCGCAGATTGTGACTTCGAATTTACATTATCTCGGCGTGATCTTTTTGTTTCAAGCTGTGGTGGCGTTAGGCGTGTCGCGCCTTGGTGGCTTCCGAGCAGGTATTTTTCTCTCGCTCCTTTCACTATCTTTGATCCCGGTGCTTGCTGGTGGTCCGGCGTCTTTGTCCTCACTGATGCCGCTCATTCTTGAAGGCGCTTTGTTGCAGGGCCCGCGTGGTGCCGTCATCTATGTCATCAGCCTCGCAGCAAGTGCGATCGTGTCACTCTTCACGGGACCAGTTGTTTCGCCACTCGCCATGATGTTGTTTTCAGCCTGTGGCCTAACAGGGTTGGCATTCGGCGTTTTCTTTGCGCTTGATTTGATTGTGGGTGCGGATCGCCGGGCAACGCGTGAAGAAGATCGCTGGCGTGGCGCAACGGCCTTGGTTGACGGCGGCTTGGCGCGCCATGATGTTTCTGGAAAAATCAAAGGCGCGAATGAAAAATTCTGCCGTTTCCTCGGTATTGAAGCGGAGACGCTTTCTGATCGCAGTGTGATTGAGAGACTGCATCTTTCAAGCGCGCCTTTATTTTTAAAAGCGCTGTCTGATGCAAGCCATGGCGCGCAATCGGTTGATGTTCACATTCGCATTCGCGCAGAGGCGGGAGCCGAAGGGCATGATGCGTCCGATCCCTATCGCGATGCGATTGTGCGGTTTCAACGAGTAACGCCTGGCGGCAAGGGTGATGATGGTGAAATTTTTGCGCTTTATCGTGCTGCACCAGCACCGCTTGTCCAACGCAAAGCGGACAAAGTTGAAACCACGACTTTCGCCTTGCAGCGTTTGGGGCATGAATTGCGTACCCCATTATCTGCCATTGTAGGATTTACGGATTGTCTTGCGGATCCGAATTTAATGGCTGATCAAGAGTCTCGTCGGCAGGATTATGTGCGTTTGATTTCGGTTTCCGCGCATCACATGCTTGATCTTGTCGATGGGCTTTCACAGGGCAAAGTTCCGCAAGAAGCAGAAGATCGGTTTGATCTCGCCGCCATTCTGAATGAAACTCTGGCGATGATTGCGCCCGATGCGGCTCAAAAGGGTACAGAAATTCGTGCGCATATTGCGCCGCATCTGCCGCGCATGATCGGCCATCGCAGCGGTATTCGCCAAGTGGCACTCAATTTGTTGAGCAATGCGATTAAATTTGCACCGCAAGGCAAAGTGACTGTGACACTTCGCCAAGAAGGACCAATGCTCGCACTCACCATCGCCGATGACGGAGCGGGTGTTGAGATTGACGAATTGCCGCGTCTGACGGAACCGCGTTTCCGTGGTCGTTCAAGCCGCAGCGCGCAGATTGAAGGGCAGGGACTTGGTCTTTCTATCGTGCGTGAAATTGTGGCGCATCATGATGGCAGGCTCGCACTGGATAGCCGCCCTGGTGAAGGTCTCTCAGCGACCGTTCATTTCCCGCTCGAACCGCAAGCGCAGGAAGTCTATCACACGACACGCCGTGTGATGGCGGGAGGTCGCCGTTATGCGTGATCGCATGGCGCGACGCGAGCCGATCCTCGAAGACTCTTATTATTATCATGATCAAGATGATCATGATGTGGGAGGCAAAGAAGACGCATCGCGTCTGCGGCATTACCTATCGCCCGCACGAAGCTTGCCGATGACGATTTTGATTTTGGTGACGATCGCTTTTGTAACCAATGCGCTTTATTTCCAGCAAGGCAATCGCGCCACGCTCATTCCAAATCTTTTGATGTCGATGAGAAGCGTTTTTATTGGTGCAACGCCTGTTGATCCGAATGCTGTTCCTGCCCCGCCGCGTCGTCCTGATCCGGCCTTAGGCGACATCTCGATCGCGTTAGCCGAACGCGCGCTTATTCGTGTCGGTTATTTTTCAGGTCCCGCAGAAGGATTGAAATCCGCTTCTTATCGCGAGGCTTTGATGCGCTTCCAAAAAGATCGCCATTTGCCTCAAACAGGCGAGCTTGACGAGCCAACAAAACGGGAGCTCGAAAAATTGTCGGGCTTGCCGGTCGATTAAGCGCTATGGCGCGATTACGCTCCGATCTTGTCATTGCTGCCATTTTGAGACGCGCGCAAAGCGCAGGCGCGACCGCGGTGTTGAGACGGCGCGGCGTTGGAGAAGCCGGCGCGATTTTCATTTCGGTCGATTATCTCGATGGCAGAATGGACCTTTACGGGCCTTCACCGCCGCGCATTGATGAGAGTGATGAGGGTACAAGACGATTTGATCGCCTCTTGAGCGATGCCAGCGGGCTTGACGTGAGTGAGCGCATGGCCCGTGAAGTCAAATTTGACTCAGATCTATGGTGGGTTGAAATTGAAGATCGGCAAGGTCGTTATTTTGCAGAGTAGAACGACTTTTTATGTCTTGAATTTCAATCAATAAGGTCATGCGCGATGAATGATAAAAGAGCTGCGCTTAGGTCTCATAGTAAATTGCAATTGGCTTCTGGTCGAGTGACGATTTCGGTTAAGACGGTGCAAGAGGTCGTTGAAACAATTTTAAAAGATGCCGGATGTTCTCATTCCGTTGCATGCGAGGTGGCTGACCATCTCATTGATACCGAATTATGTGGAATTGAATCGCATGGCGTGATGCGCGTGATGCAATATGCGGATCAATTTACCAAAGGTGTTATGGATCCGCATGCGGAAGCGATCATTCATCGAAATGAAAAGGGCGACGATGAAGTTGACGGGCGCGGTGGCATTGGCATTCCCGCGATGCGGCTTGCGGTGGATCACTGTGTTTTGAGTGCAAAAGAAAAAGGCATCGCGGCTCTCCCTGTAAGACATGTAGGGCATACAGGACGCTTGGGTGCATATGCAGAGCGTGCGGCCAATGAAAATTGTCTTGTGATGATCATTGGTGGCGGCGGGCGACAGAATTGGCGACAGGTTGCGCCTTATGGCGGCAAGAAAGCTTTGCTGCCGACCAATCCTTTTTGTTTTGGAATTCCTGGCGGACAACACGGCCCGGTGATTGTTGATTTCGCGACATCAATGATTGCCGGCGGGTGGCTTTATGCGGCGCGGGCTGCGGGTGGCAAAGTGCCTTTTGGTTCGATCATAAACAGCGCCGGTGAACTCTCAGACGAGCCAGATGATTATTTCAATGGTGGCGCCATTTTACCCAAAGGCGGCGCGATGGGTTATGGTTTGGCGGTGATGGCCGAATTGATCTGCGAAGCGATGCTTGGGCCGGTTACCACCGAAGTGAATTGGCTCATTATGGCTATCGATACGACGCGTTATCGCGAGCCTCATATCATGATGAATGTGGCAGAGGAGATTCTTGCCGAACTCAGAGACTGCCCGCCTGCGAAAGATGTGATGCGGGTTGATATTCCGGGCGAGCGTGAGAGGCGGCATCGCGACGAGAATCGGGAACGGATCATCGCGCTTCCTGAAGCGACGTGGTCGTCTATGCGTCAAAGAGCCGGTAGCGCTTTGCTGTAAATATTTGCTCAGGCTCGCTCCTTTAATTGTCATAATCGGGCAGGTGCCTGTCATAATTCAATTGTGACAGTTTTTTTACTTGCGTGGCTGCACACTCTCCCGCAGTTTACTCCCATTATGGGCCTTGAAGGCATCTCATGATTGTCGGCCATGATCTTGTGAAAGTGAGTTGAAGGGGAGGCACTATGCATACGGTTATTCGGACCTATTCAGGAAAAGGCGCAGGCGAGACGATTGATCTGATCATAGCCAGTAAAAAAGATATCAAAAAAATCATGCGCGCGGTGAAGGGCTTTATCAGCTATTCAATTATCAAGACTGAAACGGGTGGCTTTACGATCACTGTTTCGAAAAATGAGAAAGCATCCGATGCGATTACCGCCGCCGCGCGTGAATGGGTTGTGGCCCATGCGGGACATTTAAAAGCCAAAGCGCCAAAGATTGCCGGGGGAAAGGTTTCGATGCATTTCGATGCATGATCGGTGAAATCGATTTTTGCTGATCAATCGACCAGCGTTAAGAAGACTCAGGCCACAGCGTGCATGAAAAGAGATTTGGCGGGGTGGGAGCGATCTGCATGCTCCTGCCCCGTTTTATTTCGTCTCGTGAGCGAGGGTGCCTTCATCGCATCAAGCAGAATTTTGGCCGATGCATGATCCAATTGCTCGAGCAGATCGATCGCGCCACCGGGCCGCAATTTCATCACCGGATCAACCCCGATAAGATCGAGCAGTAGAGGGATGTCATTCTTATCCATCCCCAAAGAAAGACCAGCCAACGCAGCGATTGCGCCATCGGGTTGATCAAGGCGCGGGCACAGAGCTAACATTGTGGTGCTCATGCCAGAGCTTGCCGCTAAGGCCGAGAGAACATCATCGCGATCCCCGCGTTCAATCGCATGGGTGAGCGAGGTTGGTAGAGCGCAGCGTGGCTTATCCTGATATTGGCTAAGATTGGTTTCCTCTAACGCTTCTCTGATCAACATTGTTCTTTGTGTGGCCGTGGCGTTTTCGAAAAGTCTGGCGCGTTGATGAAAAGACAGATCGTCGCGCCCTAACAATTGGCTTGCAAGTTTCTGATCTTTTTTCGCACGCAGAAGCAATTGATCGACAACACGATGGGCATCTGTCAGCGTCGGGCATTCGGCGATGAGATAATCAAGAACCGGATCATGGCGATCACAGAGTGCCGACAGAAGTAAAGGATCAAGGTGGGCGCGACTGGCAACCGCGCGCGCTTCCTCAGTTGTTCCTGACGATGCGCGATGAAGGAGTAGTGTTGTCGGTAATGTTTGCGCACCCGCGAGCGCAATCAAGCTTGAGCGATCGCTGCGCGCGAGAAAAGCAAAGGCAAGCGATTGCGTCATATGGCCGGAAGAGGTGAGCATCTCTGCGCAAATGCGCGCGATTTTTTCGGATGCGCGTGGCAGAAGCGCATAAACCTCAGTGGCCAAATGGGATACGGGTTTTAACGGAACAAGATGAGTCCGTTCCGAAGGAGCGAACATTTGATCTTGAGACGACCCCGGAAACATAGGTGACAGGTCCAAATCACGGCGCGGTTCAATGGTAGCTCGTTCAAACGCCAAGCTCATGCTTTAACCGCGCCTCCCCAATCGGATTCCTCAATTCGGTCTAAGCCGAATCCCTAATCGACTTTGAAACCCTAGAGCGCCAATCGTTAGCAAAGCGTTAACCATATCGGGTGGATAGTGACGATGGTTCTAACCTCGTGATCCGAGAGGAGAGTTCCGGTGGCGAAAATTCTGAAATTTGACCCCGCGCGAAGGGGAAAGCGCGTCATTGCCGCCGTAGCGACACCGTGCCAGATCATTTTATTCACGGGCGTACATTACGAACATTCGGAGACAGGCCGGAAAAGAAAAAAGATCCGCAACTCGTCATCATCGCCCAAGGCGCGTCGGCGGAAAGCGTGAATGCGTCACAGTTACAATTGCCTCTTCTGTGAACGGTGGCGGTTGAAAAAAGCGATAAATGTAACAAGAAAATTACATCGCCATCTCTAATTTGCCACGCATTACACCCGGGGTGCTCATAATAATTCGCCGGGCAGAGCCACGCACTAGGATTAATCATAAAGGTTGAAACTTAAGATTTAAGGCTTTAGTCCTCTTCAAATTCGAATTTATCACGGTGCCTTTGATTGCCATGACTGAAGTTTTTCCATTTTGGGAACAAAAATCTCTCGAGGAGATGTCGGAATCCGAATGGGAAAGCCTGTGCGATGGATGTGGGCGGTGCTGTCTTGTTAAATTAGAAGATGAGGATACGGGAGCCTATTACGCGACCGATTTATATTGCAAACTTTTTGATCCAGAAACATGTCGCTGCAGTAATTATCATAACCGTCAAGAGCATGTTACCGATTGCGTAAAGCTTACACCTCAAGAAGCGCGCACATTAAAATGGCTCCCGCCCACTTGTGCCTATCGCCTTCTTGCAGAAGGAAAACCATTAGAAAACTGGCATCCCTTGATTTCAGGTCGATCCGAAACGGTGATAGAAGCTGGAATTTCTGTAAAGGGACGTCTTTTTGCCTCTGAAACCGATTTGCCCTTTGAAGATTTTCCTGATCGAATAAAAGATTGGCCTTTATCGTGGCCATTAAAACAAAAAAGCAGAAAACGATAAAATCAACCCATAGGAACTGTCATATAATTTACTAATAAATTCTGTTGGAAAATCCAGACGTAGATTTTAAAAACTATTAAAATGAGGCTCTGAGTGATATTTTGCCTGTAGTTAAGAATGGCATATTGGCGGATATGAATTGAAATTATGTTTTCTACTCTCCAAAGTTTTTTAAAATTAATTTTTGCCGCTGGACTCTCTGTATTCTTTATTGTTTTTTCAAATCGTCTTGTCCATGCAGTTGTTCAAGGTAATGCTGATCAAAGTTTTATTCACAATTCAGTTATGGTTCTTGATAATCGCGGCAATGTTTGTAGTGGCGTCGTTATTCGTCAAGATGTTGTTTTGACTGCCGCTCATTGTGTTGCAACAGCATCAGATTGGCGTATCCATTGGCGTGACGAGAATAATGTCCCGATACTCGTGCAACCAAAACATTTAAAAATACATCCGCAGTATAATTCTAAAGCTATAAAAAATAGAAGCATTTCTATTGATATGGCGCTTGTAAAACTTTCAGAACCATTGCCCTCACAATTCTGGCCAATTGCACTTTCGGATGTTCAGGAATTATCGGTTGGGGATCCTGTTATCGTGGCAGGATACGGATTGAGTGATGAAAAAAATTCTAAGGCTCTTGGAAAATTTAGAAGCGCAACTCTTTCGGTGATCGAACCTTATGGGAAAAGCAAAATCATTCTCTGGCTTGAAGATCCGCTATCGGCGGGTGCCGGTGGGTGTCATGGTGATTCCGGCGGCCCCTTGATCCATAATGGTTCGGTTATTGGAATTACGGCATGGACCACAGGAAAGGGGCGATCTGACTGTGGTGTCTACACGCAAGGGGCTCTGATCTCCCCACAAAGAGATTGGATTGAAAGTGTCATTAATTCTTGGTTTTAATTGCTGTTCCATAAAAAAGGATCAGATTAGAGCCATTTGAAAACTTATTTTGAAGGGGTAGGTCATTCAGTTGATCTGATGTTAGCGAGTAGAGTGATGACAAACGGCAAGAAACCTCCTCTCGATCTTCGTGCAGCACTGAAATCTGCATCTGAAAAACTTTCTTCACCGACAAAGTCACGTTCAGTCGGAGTTGATGATAGCGAGATTTCTCTTGAAAAATTTGCGAAAGCTTGGATCAGAACGAAAAACTTTCCAAAAAAATAAACATTTTGAGATCGTACTTATTTTGGTTTGAATC
Source organism: Hyphomicrobiales bacterium (assembly GCA_046091665.1). GTDB lineage: Bacteria > Pseudomonadota > Alphaproteobacteria > Rhizobiales > Beijerinckiaceae > CAIUPE01. The sequence goes on along the minus strand of JBJTCD010000097.1, from coordinate 233 downwards.
GAACACCTGCGCCATTTTCCGGTGTACCAATAAATTCAATACCAGATTTACTAAATGCATTAATTATTTCTGCAATTGTTTGCATTCGACCTGCAGCTACACCTTCATCTTGCTCTAATCGTTGGATCGTAGGAGCGCTTACCCCGCTTGCGGCAGCCAGGTCTTTAATCGTCCATTTTAATAGAACGCGTGCAGCCCGTATTTGTAGCCCGGTTAGAAGCATGACCTTGACA